>NZ_CAJMZK010000008.1:0-317951 GCF_905220265.1 Paraburkholderia sp. J67 | reverse complement strand
ACTTCGCATACTTCCGATGTTGGCGCGGCTGTTGTCGCGGCGCTGTAACGGAAAGACGTTGTAAGCAAAGGAGGGGGCGACTGGCCGCCACCCTCCAGAAGTCCCGCAATATTGAATCGGTGTACAGAGCAATTCTTCCGGCTAGCTGCGTTACCCAAAATAACTAAAGCAGCAGTAGAAGTTCACGGCAGCCTGCCTGCCCCCTCCGGCATGGCCTCCCCCCTCGCTTTATGCCGTTCATATTCCCCGATTGCGATGCGAACGAACGTTCGGCAACTCGAACTAGGTGTTTGCACGTAAACGCCCTGTCTCGGATTGTCAGATCAGGTTACCTGATAATAAAATGATTCAAACGCCGGGCTTCCGGCGGCAACCCAGCGCGCAATGAGGGTTGCGCGATCGCAGGCATCAGCAAGGCTTCACGGCCCCCTGGCGGGGTCAGCACCGCACTCAATAGACAAACGAGCGATATCAAGACTCGTCATAACGTAGTAATACTTAATAAATGTTTGGAGGCGCAATGAAGAAGTTTGCTTGTATGGCGGTATGTGCGGTGGGTGCGAGTCTGGCGCACGCTCAAAGTAGCGTCACGCTGTATGGTCTTGTCGATGCGAGCCTGTTGTATCAGAACAAGAATGGCGGGCCTGGTGCGGGCGGGCCTTCGTCACACAGCAACTTCCTCTTCAGTTCCGGCGGCAACAGCAGCAACCGTTGGGGTTTGCTGGGTCTGGAGGATCTCGGCGGCGGCATTCGGGCCGGCTTCCAGCTCGAAGGGCAATTCAGCATTGGCAGCGGCGCGATGTCCCCCAGCAACACGATCTTTGGGCACTACGCCAACGTATTCGTGCGTTCGTCCTATGGGCAGATTACGGCGGGTTTGCAGCAGGATCCCGCTTATTACGCATTCGGCCGCGCCGATCCTCGCTCGCTCAAACAGGCTTTCAGTGCAGCCGGATACTGGAATTTCCTGGAGGGCACCAGCACGGCGTCGGGCGTCACGGTGTACGAGGCCAACTCCGTTGGCTACACGTATAAGACCGATACCGTTTATCTCGGCGCGCTCTATCACTTCGGCAATGAAGCGGGCAGTCTCGCTCAAGGCCGCACGGTTTCGGTTGGCGCAGCGTACGAGGACGCGCATCTGATTGGCGAAGGGGCGTTCGTGCAGAAAAACGACTCGCTCGGTAATCGCGATCTGACTGTCTGGTCGCTGGGTGGCGGCTATAAGTTCGGGCCGGTGACGCTCAAGGCCGCGTGGACCGACTACAACCAGCCAGAGGGCAATGCAATTTCGCAGTTCGGCGTGACGGGGCCATCGGATATTCGCGTGATTCAGGCCGGCGCGAACTGGTACGTCACGCCCACGAGCATGCTCACCTTCGCCTACTACTGGGCCGAGGATCGCAAGGATACCCAGAACGCAACCAGCTCGTATGTGCTGAGCGAAGACTACTTCCTCTCCAAGACGACTGAGATCTACGGTTTTGTCGGCCTGATGAACGCCAAGAAGAAGGCCAACGGCCTGACGAACCTGATGACTGCGTCGCTGACCGGCGGCGTCGCCGGCACCAACACCACCGCGGTTGGCGTGGGTCTGTCCCATCGCTTCTAAGCCCTCGCGGGTTTCATACGGGCGCGCCCGAACGAGCGCGCATGAATTCCTCTCGCAGGAGACATCAGATTGTCGCCTTTCAATAAACGCAAAGTCCATCCGGGTGAATGCGCTGCTGCGCTGCTGTTCGCTCTCGCTGTCTGCGGGCACGCCAAGGCGGCGGAACCGATAGCCAGCCCCGAAACCTGCGCTCGGCTCGCCGATCTTGCCCTTCCGGATGGCGCCGTGACGTCGGCGAAATGGCAGGAGGCCGTGTCCGGCGAGCCCGCCAAAACCTTGCCGGCCTACTGTCTCGTCGAGGGCGTGCTCGATCGACGCACCGGCCGTGCCGCGCCCACCAGCGTCTCGGGGCAAGCTGGATCGAACGATCAATATGCGATTCATTTCGAGTTGCGTCTGCCGCTCGACTGGGCTGGGCGATTCTTTTACCAGGGCGGTGGCGGCAGCGACGGCATCGTCAATCCGGCTACCGGCGTGATTCCATCGTGGCGTGACGGTCCGCGTGCGCTGGCGCGCGGCTTCGCGGTGGTCAGCTCGGATGCGGGCCATAGCTCCGACCAGAATGCCGGTTTTGGCGTGGACCCGAAGGCGCGCGTGGACTATGGCTATGCCTCCATTGGCCGGGTGGCCCAGGTCGCGAAACTCGTGATTCGCGACTTTTACGGCGAGCGGCCGAAATGGTCGTATTTCGCGGGGTGTTCGAAGGGCGGTCAGGAAGCGTTGCAGGCCATGCAGCGTTATGCCTCCGAGTTTGACGGCATCATCTCCGGCGATCCTGGCTATCGGCTTCCGCATGCCGCCATCGCCCAGGTGGCGGATACCCAGTCATTCAGCCGCGCCGCGCCGCGTTCAGCCGATGGCCATGTCGAACTCGCACGTGCTTTCTCGCAAGGCGATCTCGATCTGGTTTCCGACGCCGTGCGCAGCCAATGCGGCAATTCGGACGGCACGCACGATGGCTTCAATTACCGCCCGGACGCCTGCCATTTCGACCCGGTGGTTCTGCAATGCAAGGCCGGCAAGACGGATCAGTGTCTGAGCGAAACTCAGGTGCAAGCGCTGCACGCCGTTTTCGACGGCGCAAAAACGGCGGACGGTCATACGCTTTATACGCCGTGGCCGTACGACAGTGGCGTCGCGAGCGCGAACTGGCGGGAATGGAAACTCGGCGACGCCCATCATCCGTCGCGCGCGGAAACGCTCGGCGCGGGCTCGATGCAATACGTGTTCTCGACCCCGCCGCGCGCCTCGTTCGATATCTTTTCCGTCTCGCTCGCGGACCTCGAACAATCGATCCATCGAAAGGACCCGGAATATGCCCAATCGTCCGCCGAATTCATGGATGCCGATTCGGTCGATCTCGGGTCTTTCAAGGCGCATGGCGGCAAGCTGCTGATTTACCACGGTGGCAGCGATCCGGTGTTTTCGGTGCTAGACACGATCGACTATTACAAGCGTCTGCAAAAAGCCTACGGCAAACACGCTGCCGATTTCGCGCGTCTTTATGTCGTGCCCGGCATGAATCATTGCTCCGGCGGCGACTATGCGCTCGACAGCTTCGATTCGCTCGACGCCATGGTCAAGTGGGTGGAGCACGGGCAGGCGCCGCAGTCGATCGTCGCGCATGCGGGCAGCACCACGGGCTCGAAATTGGCAGCCGGGATGACGCGACCGCTCTGTCCTTATCCGCAAAGCGCCCGCTACCAAAAGGGCGACAAGAACGACGCAAGCAGCTTCGTCTGCGCCAGCAAATAAATACGTATTGGAGGAGACGCACGATGAAATTCCGTAGCCCATTCAAACGTCTGATCGCGGCGTTGCCGTTCGCGATTGCCTGTGCGACAGCGCACGCGGCAGATGCGCCCCCGCAGCATGTTCCGTCCGCGCAACTCGTGATGGAAATTACCTGTGACCTCGCGCCGACGATGTCTCTCGGCACGTCGCCCATCGGTGAACGACGCATGGTGCCCATCGTGGGCGGGAGCTTTTCCGGTCCCGAGATTCACGGCGTCGTGCTCGCCGGCGGCGCCGATCGTCAACTGGTGCGCAGCGATGGATTCAAGCAGTTGTCTGCGACCTATGAACTCAAGACGGACGATGGCGCGGTGATCAGCGTGGCGAATCACGTGCTGGCGCCCGCGCAAAGAGCACCGGGCCAGGCCGTGTTCTCGAATATCGAACTGGTCGCGCCCGAAGGCAAATACGGCTGGATCAACGACAACGTCTACGTGGGCACGCTCGACAGCCTGCGCCCCGGGCGCGATGCGGTCCTCATCCGGATCTACAAGTTGCAGTAATCCGGTCGATGCTCGGGCTGACCCGTCTTTCAGCACCGAGCCCATAACAAACAAGGAGATATCGTGTCGTCATCGACAACTCAGGTACAGGTGCGCCCCACGGCGGGGACCGTGTGGGTGCTCGGTCTATGTCTGATCGTCGCCATTCTGGAAGGGCTCGATCTGCAATCGACCGGCGTGGCCGCGCCGCGCATGGCGCGTGAATTCGGGCTTTCCGTGAGCCAGTTGGGGATCGCGTTCAGTGCGGGCATGTTTGGGCTGCTGCCCGGCGCGTTGCTGGGCGGTCGGCTCGCCGATCTGATCGGCCGCAAGCGCGTGCTGCTGGTCTCGATGGTGGCTTTCGGCGCTTTTTCGCTGCTGACCGCGCAGACGTCCACATTCGCAACCTTGCTGTTGGCGCGGCTGTTGACTGGTTTCGGTCTGGGCGGTGCGATGCCTAATCTCATCGCGTTGTCGGCGGAAGCGGTGCCGGAGCGCCTGCGCAATACCGCCGTCAGCGTCATGTACTGCGGTATGCCGCTGGGCGGCGCGCTGGCTGCCTTGATCGGCGTGCTGAGTGCGGGCGATACCGAATGGCGTCACATCTTTTACGCGGGTGGTTTCGGTCCGCTGATCATCGCGCCGGCCATTCTGGCCTGGTTGCCTGAATCGCACGCCTACGCCGCTGCCAGCTCGCAGGCCAACACCACGCACGGCGGCCCCCCATCGACGCTGCGCGTGCTGTTCGGCGAGGGCCGCGCCGCCACCACTGCGTTCATCTGGATCAGCTTCTTCTGCACGCTGATCGTGCTGTATTTCCTGCTGAACTGGCTGCCTTCGCTGATCGTGAGTCGTGGCCTGACGCGCGGGCAGGCGGGCATCACGCAGATCCTGTTCAATGTCGGCAGCGTGATTGGCGTGCTTTCGACGGGGGTATTGCTGGATCGCGTGCGTCCCATGCGCGTCGTGGCGGCGGTCTATGCCGGCATCGCGATTTCGCTTCTCATGCTGGCAGGGGCTGGCAACATGCTCTGGCTTTCGCTTTCGGTCCTGCTGGCCGGTATGGGCGTGGTCGGCGCACAGTCGATGCTCTATGCGCTTTGCGCCGCGAGCTACCAGACCGTCATGCGCGGGACCGGTGTTGGCGCGGCAGTGGCGGTAGGGCGCTTCGGGTCGATCGTCGGCCCGCTGGCGGCGGGACAATTGCTGGCCGGCGGAGCGAGCGCGACTACCGTGATTGCCGCGAGCATACCTGTGACCGTAGTGGCGGCGGTGGGTGCTCTATTCGTGGCGTGTCGCAAGAATTAAAAGGATTGCTTAACGTCTTGTCCTGACGATTCAGTCAATCGCTCGTATCGAACACCCGTCGCAAGGGCATCCCTTGCGACGGGTGTTTTGCATTCAAGACTTGCCCGCGAGATCGAGCAGCCGCACCGCATTCTCCTTGAGAATCAGCGGACGCACTTCCGGCTTGATGTCGAGCGTATCGAAATCGGCGAGCCACCGATCGGGCCGGATCAGCGGAAAGTCCGATGCGAACAGCACGCGCTCGCGCAACATCGTATTCGCGTACTTCACGAGCTCCGGCGAGAAGTATTTCGGCGACCAGCCCGAAAGGTCGATGTAGACATTGGGCTTGTGCAGCGCAATCGAAAGCGCCTGCTCCTGCCACGGCCACGACGGATGCGCGATCACGATCTTCATGTCGGGGAAATCGACGGCCACGTCGTCGAGATAGATCGGCTCCGAATACTTCAGGCGCAGACCGCCGCCGCCGGGCATGCCCGAACCCATGCCCGAATGGCCGCTATGAAACACCGCAGGCAGGCCGTATTCGGCGATTACCTCGTAGAGCGGATACGCCATCCGGTCGTTGGCAAAAAAGCCCTGCATGGTCGGGTGAAACTTGAAGCCGCGCACGCCGTGTTCTTCGATCAGCCGCCGTGCCTCGCGCGCGCCGAACTTGCCCTTGTGCGGATCGATGCTCGCGAACGCGATCATGATGTCGGCGTTCTGCTGCGCGAAGTCGGCGATTTCTTCATTGCCGATGCGCCGCCGCCCGATGTTCGCCTCGCAGTCCACCGTGAACATCACGAAGCCGATATTGCGCTCGCGGTAATGCTCGATGGTTTCGGGAATCGTGGGGCGTCGGCCCTGCTTGAGCACGGTGCCGAAATATTTGTCCGCCGCTTCGTCGAATTCCTTCGCGAAGAGATCCGGCGGCTGGCAGCACGACACTTCCGCGTGAACGTGGGTGTCGATCGCGACGAGCTGGTCGATCTTCAAGCGTGTCTCCTGTTTTTTATGGTCGGTGATTGCGCGTGCAATCCGCGTGCGCTACACCGCGCGCAGATTGCGCACGCAGGCATGCAGCAGCGAGTGCAGGGTTTGCGCGGCTTCGGGGGCCACGTCGTCGAGCATGGCGAGTTCGACCTGATCGACCGCCTTGTCGCAGGCATCGAGCAGCGTCTGGCCCGCGTCGGTCAGCGAAAGCAAAACCACGCGCCGGTTCATCGGATCGGGTTCGCGCGCGACCCAGCCGTTCGCCTCCATCGTCTTCACGACTTCATTGGCCGATTGCGGCGTGATGAACGAGCGCTCGGCGATCTGCGCATTCGACGAATGACCTCGCGCGCGCAGCACGGAAAGCGCTGTGTACTGCGGCAGCGTCAGCCCGTGGCGTACGAGCGTCTCGGTCAAACGCCGCGAGATGACGCGGTCCAGTTGACCGATCAGATAACTCAGGCGCATGGGCGGCACGGCGCGTGGCGCGGCCTCCGTGCCCGGCAGGGCCGGTTTGCTCGCGGGTGCGGAAGAGGCAGCGGGGGCGGCGGTAGTCGATTTTCTGGCCATCTGTGGTGAATAGCGATTTAGGGGTTTGTACGCACCAGATCATATTCTACTTTACATATCAGGTAGCCTGATAGTATCTTTGAATCAAGCCGCGAGTGCGGCACTGTCTACGGAGAAAGAGCATGAGTTACGAAGGTCGCTGGAAAACGGTCAAGGTCACGGTAGAGGGCGGTATCGCGTGGGTGGTGCTCAATCGCCCCGAAAAACGCAACGCCATGAGCCCGACGCTCAACAAGGAAATGATCGACGTGCTCGAAACCATCGAGCTCGATCCGCAGGCGCAGGTGCTCGTGCTGACCGGCGAAGGCTCGGCGTGGACGGCGGGCATGGACCTGAAGGAATACTTCCGCGAAGTCGATGCAGGCCCGGATGTCTTGCAGGAGCGCATTCGCCGCGACGCGAGCCGCTGGCAATGGCAGTTGCTGCGCATGTATTCGAAGCCGACCATCGCGATGGTCAACGGCTGGTGCTTTGGTGGCGGCTTCTCGCCGCTGGTGGCCTGCGATCTGGCGATTGCCGCCGATGAAGCCGTGTTCGGCCTCTCGGAAATCAACTGGGGCATTCCGCCGGGCAACCTCGTGAGCAAGGCGATGGCGGATACGGTGGGCCATCGCGAGGCGCTGTACTACATCATGACGGGCGATACGTTCACGGGCCAGCAGGCCGCGAAAATGGGCCTCGTGAACAAGAGCGTGCCGCTTGCGCAACTGCGCGAAGAAACGCTGGCGCTGGCTGCGAAGCTGCTCGACAAGAACCCGGTTGTGCTTCGGAATGCGAAGCATGGCTTCAAGCGCTCGCGCGAACTCACGTGGGAGCAGAACGAAGACTACCTCTACGCGAAGCTCGACCAGGCCAACCATCGCGATCCCGAAGGCGGCCGCGAGCAGGGCCTCAAGCAGTTTCTCGACGACAAGAGCATCAAGCCGGGCCTGCAAACCTACAAGCGCTGAGCGCAACGCCCCATCGGAACGGACAGAGGAGACACACTCATGACGCACGAAACCCGGCTCTTGATCGGCGGCGAGGCGCGCGCCGCGTCGAACGGCAAGACCTTCGAGCGCATCAATCCGGCGACGGGCGCAGTCGCCACGCGCGCCGCCGCGGCTACCGTGGAAGATGCCGATGCCGCCGTCGCGGCGGCGGCGCGCGCGTTCCCAGCCTGGGCCGCACTCACGCCGACGGAGCGTCGCAAGCGCCTGCTCGCGGCCGCCGACCGCATGGACGCGCGCACGGCGGAGTTCATCGCCATCGGCGCGGCCGAAACGGGCGCAATGGCGAACTGGTACGGCTTCAACGTCATGCTCGCGGCCAATATGCTGCGCGAAGCGGCGGCCATGACCACGCAGATCGACGGCGCGGTGATTCCCTCCGACGTGCCCGGCAATCTCGCGATGGCCGTGCGCCAGCCTTGCGGTGTCGTGCTGGGGATGGCGCCCTGGAACGCGCCGGTGATCCTCGCGACCCGCGCGCTCGCCATGCCGCTCGCGTGCGGCAATACGGTGGTGCTCAAGGCCTCCGAGGGCTGCCCGGGCGTGCATACGCTGATCGGCGAAGTGCTCAATGAAGCGGGCCTGGGCGAGGGCGTCGTCAACGTGATCGCGCATGCGCCCGAGGACGCCGCGCAGATCGTCGAGCGCCTGGTCGTGAATCCGGCTGTCAAGCGCGTGAACTTCACCGGCTCGACACGCGTGGGCCGTATCGTCGCCGAACTGTGCGCGCGGCATCTGAAGCCCGCGCTGCTCGAACTCGGCGGCAAGGCGCCCGTGCTCGTGCTCGACGACGCCGATCTGGATGCAGCCGTTGACGGCATCGCGTTCGGCGCGTTTTTCAACCAGGGGCAGATTTGCATGTCGACGGAGCGCGTGGTGGTCGATAGCAAGATCGCCGATGCCTTCGTCGCCAAGCTGGTCGCCAAGGCCCGCACCCTGAAGGCCGGCGACCCGACGCAGCCCGGCTCGATACTCGGCACGCTGGAGAGCGAGGCCTCGGCGCGGCGCATTCGCGCGCTCGTGGAGGACGCACGCGAGAAGGGCGCGACGTTGCCGCTCGGCTGCGAGATCAACGGCGCGATCATGCAGCCGGTGATCGTCGAGAACGTCACGCGCGAGATGAAGCTCTACGCCGACGAATCGTTCGGCCCGGTCGTGACCGTGCAGCGCGTGGACGGCGACGAAGAAGCCCTGCGCGTAGCGAACGACAGCGAGTATGGGTTGTCGGCGGCGGTGTTCAGCCGCGATATCGGGCGCGCGATGAACGTGGCGAAACGCATCGAATCGGGCATTTGCCATATCAATGGCCCGACGGTGCATGACGAGGCGCAGATGCCGTTCGGCGGCGTGAAGGCGAGCGGTTACGGACGCTTTGGCAGCAAGGCGTCGATCGCCGAATTCACCGACCTGCGCTGGATCACGGTGCAGACCGCGCCGCGTCACTATCCGATCTAGCCAGAAGCATCGAAGCTCATGCGGGCGCCGCGTGCGAACCGCGTTATAAGAGTAGTCATGCCGCTCGCGCATCGCTGCGCGAGGCGGCTCGAACAGGAGACAGGTTTTGGAATCGGACCAAGGCCACGCAAACGGCGTCGCGCCCGGCTATCGGCGCGTCGCGATCGGTTCCGTCTCGCCGCGCATCGAGCGGCGCGGCGAGTGCTGGTATCTCGAAGCCCAGGAACCGCTCGGCAGCTTCCCTGAGCGCTTGACGGACCGGCTCATCAGCGGCGCGCAAGCTCACCCCGATCGCTGGCTCGTCGCGCGGCGCGACGCGTCGGGCGCATGGCGAGGCATCAGCTATGCGCAGATGGTCGAGCAGGCGCGCGCCATCGGCGAAGCGTTGTTGCAGCGCGGCCTGAGCGCCGAGCGGCCGCTCGTGATTCTCTCGGGCAACGGCATCGAGCACATGCAGATGACGCTGGGCGCGATGTGGGCGGGCATTCCGTTCGCGCCGGTTTCGCCGGCGTATTCGCTGATCTCGGGCGATTTCGGCAAGCTGCGCCATGTGCTCGACCTGCTCACGCCCGGCCTCGTCTTCGCCGACGACATCGGCACTTATGCCAGCGCACTCGATGCGGTGTTGCCCGCCGATGTGGAGCGCGTGAGCGCTGCGCCTGGCGCGCCCCAGGGCGTGACGTCCTTCGCCTCGTTGCTCGATACCCCGCCGCGCGATATCGACGCCGCGCATGCCCGCGTGGGCGGCGACACCATCGCCAAGTTTCTGTTCACCTCGGGTTCGACGCGCTTGCCCAAAGCCGTGCCTACCACGCACCGCATGCTGTGCGCGAACCAGCAGATGCTGCTCGAAACCTTCCCGGAATTCGGCGTGGAGCCGCCCGTGCTGGTGGACTGGCTGCCGTGGAATCACACGTTTGGCGGCAGCCATAACGTGGGCATCGCGCTCTATAACGGCGGCACGCTCTATATCGACGACGGCAAGCCGGTGGCGGGCAAGTTCGACGAAACGCTGCGCAACCTGCGCGAGATCGCACCGACGATTTATTTCAACGTGCCGAAGGGCTGGGAAGAACTCACGGCCGCGCTCGAAAACGATGCCGTGCTGCGCGAGCGCTTTTTCTCGCGCGTGAAGATGTATTTCTTCGCGGGCGCGGGGCTCTCCAAGGCTGCATGGGAGCGGCTGGAACGCGTGACGCTGCAGTATTGCGGCGAGCGCATCCGCATCATGGCGGGCCTTGGCATGACTGAGACGGCGCCTTCCTGCCTGTTCACGACCGGGCCGTTTTCGGGTGCGGGCTACATCGGCTTGCCTGCACCGGGGTGCCAGACGAAGATCGCGCCGGTGGACGGCAAGCTCGAAGTGCGCTTTCGCGGGCCGAACGTCATGGGCGGTTACTGGCGCGCGTCGCCGGACACCGCGCACGAAGTGTTCGATGACGAAGGCTACTACCGCACCGGCGACGCCGTGCGCTTCGTCGATCCTGAGCGGCCGGAAGTGGGACTCGCGTTCGATGGCCGCATCGCCGAGGATTTCAAGCTCGGCTCGGGCACCTTCGTGAGCGTGGGGCCGATGCGCGCGCGTATCGTCAGCGAAGGCGCGCCCTATGTGCAGGACGCCGTGATCACCGGTATGAATCGCGACGATGTGGGGGCGATGATCTTTGCGCGTCTCGATGCGTGCCGGGCGCTGGCGAAACTGAGCGGCGAGGCGAGTGCGCAGGAGGTATTCGATGCGCCTCCGGTGCGCGCGTTCTTTGCGACGTTGCTCACGCGTCTGAACGCGAGCGCGACGGGGAGCGCGACGTTCATCGCCCGTTTGTGTCTGCTGGTGCAGCCGCCTTCGCTCGATCGCGGCGAGATCACCGACAAAGGTTCGATCAATCAGCGCGCGGTGTTGCAGCATCGTGCCGAACTGGTCGAAGCCCTGCACGCGGAAGAAAGCGAAGACGCCGCTGTGATTCTCGCGCGTCGTAAGGAGACGGCGCGATAACGGCAATCGGGCGCGTGGCCTATTTGCCCGCGCCGGTGGACGGGACGCAGCTCAGCACGAGCGTCCCGCCGCGCCTCGCCGCGGCCCTCACCACGGCCTGGTGGAATTCGCCCGGTCCGCAAGACCATTCGGCGACAAAATCGGCCCGGCACGCGCCCGGCGTGTGCAAGCTTGCGGGTAACGCCACCGGGTAACGGCAGGTATCGACGGCGTGACAGTGCAGGGCCAGCTCACGCGTGGCATTGCCCGCTTGAGCGCCGCAATTCGCGCCGTAGGTGCCGGACTCGATTCGTATGGGGGCGGCCCACGCATCGAGGCCGGTTCCGAACAGGCTCGTCAGCCAAAAGAATGCGCATAGTGTCCGGATCATGATTGCCTCCATCGCCGGACTCGCAGCCCTCAGCGCTGCGAGTCCGCGCCTGAACGATTCAAGTCTAGGCAAGACGTCGACAAAGGCGAAGACAAGTCTGGGACCACGGCCCGCTAGTTCAGCAACGCCTCGTCGCGCTGCGCTGCGCAAGAGGGCATCAACACGACGGCGAGGGCAAACGCAATGAAACAGCCCACGACCACTTCTTCGATACGCAGTTGCGCGAGCGGGACGATGGCGAATCCCAGTTGCCCGTAGACCAGCCCCACCAGCACCGTGATGAAGAAAACCCCGCGTGCATAGGCATGCAGAATGAAATAAGCCCAGCCGAACACCGAAAGCGCCATCAAGGCCACGAGCACCCAGCGCTCTTCGCCGAGCGTCGTGACGAGCAGCACGCTGGCGGCCGCGCCTGCCAGCGTGCCCGCAAGCCGCTTGCCGACGCGCGCCAGCGTGCCTTCCCGCGAATTCGTGCCGAGAAACACCACGAACGTGCTGATGACCGCCCACATCGAGCGCTCGCTCGACATCTGCTCGCCCGCAGCGAGCGCAAGCAGCGCGGCCAGGGTCGCGAGCGCGGCGAGTCGCCAGGCGAGATGGTGCCGATGGCGTGCGATGGCTTCAAGCTTGGCGTGCAAGCGCGCTCTGGCGCGCTGCGCCAACGGAGCCGGAGTACCCTGCGCCGCACCGCTCGCGAAGCGCGCGGCGGCCTGTGCGATCTCATGCCAAGGCATCGCGGCGCCTCTCACCGGAAGGAGAACGCGCCCCACCAACGCCACCACGGCAGGCGCGAAGGCGGAGACGGACAGCATCTCCACGAGCGTGGCGTGCGAGGGATGGAGGTAAAGCCCCAGATAGAACGCGACGAGCGCGAGCAGGGCACATCCGGTTGCGCGAGGGCCCAGCGCGTGACACAGCATGCCGGTAAAGACGATCAGCAACAGAAACGCGTCGCGCGCCAGCGGATACGCGACAACGAGCGCGGAAATCGCAAAGCACGCACAGGTGCACAGATAAAGCAGCGCGAGCGAAAGGAGCCAGCTGGACAGACGCGGTTCGCGCAGGAAGAGCGGCGCGATCATCGAGAACAGTGCCCCGAGCGCGGCGAGCGTGACGGCTGCGTGATGCCCGGCGAGCCAGACCATGCCCAGCGTCGCCGTGAGCAGACAGGCGAGTGTCGATCGGGTCGCGTTGTGAAGGCGCGAGAGTTCGGGGTCCCTGGCGTGCGCCCGTTCGAGGACGCGTGCATAGGCGGCAATCATGTTCAATGATCTCCGGGTTGGCCGGTGATGCAGCTTGTGGCTGCGAGCCGGCGGGCCGGGACAGTGCCCGGCGTTGACTGGATGCCCGACATGCGCCGTCTGCCGGGATCTCCGGCGTCGACGCGTTTCGCGGCGTAGGCTGCCTCGCTGCTGCGATCCTCGCGCTGATCCGGGGTAGGGAACGCGAGGTTGTGCGGCTTCAAGGAGGCAGGTCGCAGGATAGCCGACCAATAATCCGCTGTGTACGCTCGCGCCCCGTTTCATCGACGTGCGCGTGCGTCTCGCGCCCCTCGCGCCAATGCCTGTCCAAACCGCGCGGCAATGTTACGAGTGTGTAACCGTCGCCTGACCTGCCAGCAAGCGAGCCGGCCATCGGTCAGGCGCAGTAAGGCCGGGCGGCACGCGATACCACGCATCGCCCGGTCAGGCTCGCACGGGGAGGTCGCACGCCCATCGTCAAGAAATTGAAAGAGTCGGTTAACATAGCCGTCCCTGCTTCAGGCAAGATCGGGCATCCTGAGGGCTCGACAGACAGCCCCGACCATCACCGTTTTCCCATGCCACCTGCTCCGATCCACGTCCTGCTCGTCGACGACGACGCGGACCTTTGCAATCTGCTCGGTAAATTCTTCCGTCTGCACGGCTGCGAATTCACCGCCGTGCATTCCGCTGCCGATCTGTGCCGCACGATCGCGCGCCTGCGCCCCTCGATCGTGGTGCTGGACCTCATGCTGCCGAAGGTCGACGGCCTTACGGCGCTCAATCGTCTGCGCGCGCACGACAAGGTGACGCCGGTCGTCATGCTGACCGCACGCGCCGAGGACGTGGATCGCATCGTCGGTCTCGAACTGGGCGCCGACGATTATCTCGGCAAGCCCTTCATCCCGAAGGAGTTGCTGGCCCGCATCAACGCGGTGCTGCGCCATCACCGGCAGCAGCCTCGGCAACCCGCCCAGACCGGCCCCCAGCATCGATTCGGCCGGTTCGAGCTCGTGTCCTCCACGCGCACGCTGCTGAAGGACGGTCAGCCGGTCAAGATCCCGTCGCGTGAATTCATGCTGCTCGAAATTCTCGCGACGAGGCCGATGGAGTCGCTCAGCCGCGAAGAGATCGTCCGCCTGCTCGACGGGCCGGACAGCGTCGCCAACGAGCGCAGTCTTTACGTCGAAGTCCTGCGGCTGCGCCGCATCGTCGAGGACAACCCGGCGCGTCCGCGCTTCATCCAGACGCTGCGTGGCGTGGGTTATGTGTTCGTGCCGGAGCAAGCAGACCAGGCAAACGATGAAGCGCCCCTTTAACACGCTGTTTTTGCGCCTCGCGGCGATGACGGTCGGTTTGATCGTCCTTCTGCACCTCACGTTCTTGCTGCTCGTCGATCGCGAGCGGGCGACGCTGGAATCGCTGCATATTTCGCAGGCCGTCATGACGGCGGTGACCGTGCGCGAGCAGGACGCCGCGCTCGCGCCCAGAATCGCCCATGAACTGGGCGTCGAGTACGTGCCCCGCAGCACGGCGACCAACGCGAACTGCGCGGACCGTTGCAGCAGCGGGCTGCATCCGATCGAGAACGCGCTGCGCGAGCACCTGCCGCCGGGCAGCCAGGTCTGGGCCCGCAAGGACGGCATGATTTCGGTAGACGTGAGCGGCACGCCGTACACCATCGTGGTGCCGCTGGGCATTCTGCCGCCGGGCCGCTTTCTGGGCGCGTCGTTCCTGATGCTCGTGTTCGCCGTGGTGGGCGCGCTGGCCTTTGCGTGGCAGTTGCAACGACCCGTGCGGGCGCTGGCGCAGGCCACGCGCCAGTTTCGCGCGCGCGGCGGCTTTCGCGATCTGCCCTTGAGCGGGCCCAACGAGATCCGCGAACTCACGGCGAATTTCAACGAAATGGTCAGCGATCTGTCCGAGGCCGAAGGCGAGCGCGCCATCATGCTCGCCGGGCTCGCCCACGACCTGCGCGCGCCGATCACGCGCATGCAGGTGCGCGCGGACCTGCTGGGCGACGCCGACGATCGCGCGGCCTTCCTGCGCGATACGGAGTCGATGTCGCGCATCGTCGATGAGTTTCTGGACTTCGCGCGCGACAAGGTGGAGTCGTCGCCGCTGGTCGAGGTCGATGCGCTTTGCCGTCGCGACTACGAGGCGCTCAATGCCGAGGCGGCGGACATCGGCGACGCCGCGCAGGAACTCGTCGTGCTCGACCTCCAGGCGGGCGAAGGTTTTCGCCTGCCAGGTCTGGAAATCGAGCGCATTCTGACGAACCTCGTGCAGAACGCCTTGCTGCACGGCGCGCCACCTGTCGAGATCACCACGCGCAAGGTGCGCGACGGCTGGCTGCTGCGTGTGCGCGATCACGGCCCGGGCGTGCCGCAAGACTCGCTCGCCTCGATCCAGTTGCCGTTCGTGCGGCTCGATCCCGCACGCGGAGGCAAGGCGGGCTGCGGCCTTGGTCTCGCGATCGTTCGACGCCTGGTGCGCGATCTGGACGGCACGCTCACCATCGCGAATGGAGAAGTTGGCGGGCTGACTGTGTCGATGATTTTCAAAACCCAGGGTTCGGGCGCACGTCGTTAGTCGCCCGAACCATCGTGTTCACTTAGTATTACCCGTTGTTCACACGAGGCGACGGCGGCCACCATGAATGGCCGCTCGATCGCTTCGCCGAGCTTCGCCCCGCGCGATGCGAACCTACCTTTCTCGCAACCTATGCAACCTAAATTCTCGCTTCCCGTGAGAGCGGGCGGACAGGCCTTTGCACCGCGTCGGCGGCTGCTTTCCGCGTTGTGCGCCGCTTCCGTGCTGTTCCTCGCCGCATGCGGCCGTCATGACCAATCGGCTGGCGGTATGGCCAACATGCCGCCCGCGGAAGTCGGCGTGCAGACCATCGCGCCGCAGCGCCTCGTGATGACCGCGGAACTCTCGGGCCGTCTCTCGGCGCTGAAGGTCTCGGACGTGCGCCCGCAGATCGGCGGCATCGTGCAAAAGCGCCTGTTTACCGAAGGCGCCGACGTCAAGGCGGGGCAGGTGCTTTACCAGATCGATCCCGCCTCGTATCAGGCGGCCTATGACACGGCGCGCGGCACGCTGTTGAAGGCGCGGGCAACGCTCGCCTCGGCGAAGACCAAGGCCGACCGTTATACCGATCTCGTGAAGATCAAGGCGGTCAGTCAGCAGGACTATGACGACGCCGTCGCCGCCGTGCGCGAAGACGAAGCGGACGTCGTGGCGGACGAAGCCTCGCTGGAATCGGCGCGCGTCAACCTCGACCGCACGCGCATCACCGCGCCCATTTCCGGGCGCATCGGTGCATCGAGCGTGACCGAAGGCGCGCTCGTCACATCGGAGCAGACCACGGCGCTCGCCACGATCCAGGCCTTCGACCAGATGTATCTGGACGTCACGCGCTCAAGCAGCGAGTGGCTGAAGCTGCGCCGCGCGCTCGCGTCGGGACAGCTCAAGCGGGCGGGCGAGAACGGGGCCCAGCTGAGCCTGACGCTGGAAGACGGCACGGCCTACGCGCATGACGGCGTGTTGCAGTTCTCCGGCATCACCGTCGATAGCACCACGGGCTCGGTCACGTTGCGGGCGATTTTCCCGAACCCCGAGCGCGAATTGCTGCCGGGCATGTTCGTGCGCGCGAAGCTCGACGAAGGCGAGGACGACCGTGCGATCCTCGTGCCGCAGATCGCCGTCATGCGCGGCTCGGACAGCCAGGCGAGCGTGTATGTGGTCGATGCCGCCTCGAAGGTGCGCCAGGTGAACGTGAAGGCCGACACGGCCTATGGCGATCAATGGATCGTCACGGACGGCCTGCATGCGGGCGACCGCGTGGTGACGAGCGGCCTGCAAAGCGTGCATGTGGGCGCGGCGGTGAAGGTTGTCGATGAGCATGCGGGTGCGGCTTCAGGTGCTTCAGGTGCCTCCGGCGCGACGCCGGTCGCGCAGCGTTAAGGGGCGCGCATGGCTCAATTCTTTATCAAGCGGCCGATTCTCGCGTGGGTGATCGCGATCGTGATCATGCTCGTGGGCACCGCGGCCATCACCACGCTGCCCGTGGAGCAGTACCCGACGATTGCGCCGCCTTCGGTGCAGGTGACGGCGACCTACCCGGGCGCCTCCGCCGACACCGTGACGGCCACCGTCACCCAGGTGATCGAACAGAAGCTGGGCGGGATCGACAATCTGCTCTACATGTCGTCGACCAGCAGTTCGTCGGGGCAGGCCACGATCACGCTCACGTTCAAGGCCGGCACCGATCCCGACATCGCCCAGGTCCAGGTGCAGAACAAGGTCAGCCAGGCCACCTCCTCGCTGCCGGAGACGGTGCAGGAGCAGGGCATCCAGGTGGCCAAGGCGTCGACGAACTTCATGATGATCGTCGCGCTGTCCTCGCCGGGCGGCACCTATAACTCGATCGATCTGGGCAACATCGTCGCCACGCAGATCGAAGATCCGCTCTCGCAGCTCAACGGCGTGGGCGACGTGACGCTGTTCGGCGCGCAGCACGCCATGCGCATCTGGCTCAATCCGGTGAAGCTGCGCAGCGTCGGCCTGATGACGTCCGACGTCACCACGGCCATCACGAACCAGAACGTGCAGCTTTCCGTGGGCCAGGTGGGCGGCGCGCCGTCGACCGACTCGCAGGCGATCAACGCGACGATCCGCTCGTCGAGTCTGCTCACCACGGCCGACCAGTTTGGCGACATCCTGCTGCGCGTGAACAGCGATGGCTCGAAAGTGCGCCTGAAGGACGTCGCGCGCGTGGAAGTGGGCGGCGACAGTTACGACACCTCGTCGCGCTACAACGGCAAGCCGGCCGCCGCGCTGGCGATCAAGCTTGCGACCGGCGCGAACGCGATGGAAGTGGCGCGCGAAGTGCGCGCGAAGCTCGCCGAAATCCAGTCGGAATTGCCGAAGGACGTGCAGGTCAACTATCCGTACGACACCACGCCGTTCGTGCGCATCTCGATTGAGGAGGTCATCAAGACGCTGCTCGAAGCGATCGTGCTGGTGTTCATCGTGATGTATCTGTTCCTGCAGAACGTGCGAGCGACGCTGATCCCCACCATCGTGGTGCCGGTCGCACTGCTCGGCACCTTCGGCGTGATGGCGGTGATCGGCTTTTCGATCAACGTGCTGTCGATGTTCGCGATGGTGCTGGCGATCGGCCTGCTGGTGGACGACGCCATCGTGGTGGTGGAGAACGTCGAGCGGCTCATGACCGAGGAGGGGCTCGGGCCGCGCGAGGCCACGAGCAAGGCGATGGGACAGATCACGGGCGCGCTGATCGGCGTGACGACCGTGCTCACCGCCGTGTTCGTGCCGATGGCGTTTTTCTCCGGCTCGACGGGTGCGATTTATCGGCAGTTCTCGATCACGATCGTGTCGGCGATGGTGTTGTCGGTGGTGCTCGCGCTCACGCTTACGCCCGCGCTGTGTGCGACTTTGTTGCAGGCGCAGCCTGAAGGTCATCAAGTCAAACGCGGGTTTTTCGGCTGGTTCAACAAGAAGTTTGCTGCCGGCAACGCGCGCTATAGCAACGCAGTGACGCGCATTATCGGCAAGCCGCTGCGCTGGATGCTGGTGTATGGCCTCGTGGGCGGCATCGTTGCGCTGCTCTATGTGACGCTGCCGTCCTCCTATCTGCCGGACGAAGATCAGGGCTTCATTCTGGTCTCGATCAGCACGCCGGTCGGCACGCCTGCCGCGCAGACGCTCAAGGTCGTCGAGGCTGCGGAAAACTATTTCCTGCACGACGAACCCGGTGTCGCGCAGATGATCACCGTGAACGGCTTCAGCTTCAACGGCCAGGGGCAGAACAACGCCTTCGCGTTCGTCTCGCTCAAGGACTGGAAGGAGCGCGGATCGAAAGACAGCGCGGCCGCGATCATGGCGCGCGCGAACCGCAAGCTTGGCGCGAATCGCAACGCCCAGACCTTCGTGCTCAGCCCGCCGGCGATCCAGGAGCTGGGCACGCAAAGCGGTCTCGACTTTGAAATCGAGGATCGCGCGGGACAGGGCCACACGAAACTGCTCGCGGCGCGCAACCAGTTCATGCAACTGGCGGCGAAGGAGCCTGCGCTCGCGATGGTGCGTCCTTCGGGTCTGGAGGATACGCCTGAGCTTCAGGTCGATATCGACCGCGAAAAGGCCTCGGCGCTCGGCTTGTCGGTTTCCGATATCAACGATACGTTGCAGACCGCGTTTGGTTCGTCCTACGTAAACAACTATATCGACACGGGCCGTATCCAGAAGGTCTATGTTCAGTCCGATGCGCCGTATCGCATGATGCCCGACGATATCGGCACGTGGTTCGTGCGCGCGAGTACTTCGTCATCCTCTTCGTCGTCGTCCTCGTCCTCCTCTTCTTCGAGTTCGAGCACATCGTCGTCATCGTCCAGCTCTTCCACGAGCGGCTATGACTCGGAGATGGTGCCGTTCTCGGCGTTCGCGACGAGCCGCTGGGGCTTCGGGCCGCCGCAGGTCGAGCGCTATAACCGCCAACTGGCGATGGGCATGTCGGCGCAAACGGGTCCGGGCGCGAGCACGGGCGACGCGATGGCGGCCGTCGAGCGAATCGCGAAGCAGTTGCCGAGCGGTTTCGGCGTCGAATGGACCGGGCAATCGTACCAGGAAGTACAGGCGGGCTCGCAGGCCACCTGGCTCTACGCCATTTCGATCGTCGTGGTGTTCCTCTGCCTCGCGGGCTTGTATGAAAGCTGGTCGGTGCCGCTGGCGGTCATTCTGGTGGTGCCGCTTGGCGTGCTGGGTGCGCTTGCCGCCGCGCATTTGCGCGGTCTGGACAACGACATCTACTTCAAGGTGGGGCTGCTGGCGACCATCGGTCTTTCCACGAAGAACGCCATTCTGATTGTCGAGTTCGCCAAGGACTTGCAGGCGGAAGGCCGCTCGCTGTTCGACGCCGTGATCGAAGCGGCGCATATGCGGCTGCGCCCGATTCTCATGACCTCGCTCGCGTTCGTGTTCGGCGTGTTGCCGCTCGTCGTGAGTTCGGGGGCGGGCGCCAACGCGCGCCATGCCATCGGTACGGGCGTGGCGGGCGGCATGATTGCCGCCACGGTGCTCGCGATCTTTTTCGTTCCGGTGTTCTTTGTCGTGGTGCGTCGTTTGTTCGGCGAACATGGGCAGCCGCAACACACTCAATCGTCGCAGGAGGGGGACGCATGAAACTCAAGCTCCTGAGCGCGCTGGTCGCGACGGCGCTGTGCGCCTGTACGCTCGATCCGGCTTATCAGCGGCCTGCCGCGCCGGTCGATGCGGCGTGGCCGGCGGGCGATGCCTATCGCAGCAACGCCGCGAAAAGCAGCACCGCGCAAACCGCGCCGCTAGCGGCCGATGTGGGCTGGCGCGACTTCTTCAAGGACCCGCGCCTGCAACGGCTCATTGAACTCGCGCTGGAAAACAATCGCGACATGCGCGTGGCCGCGCTCAACGTTGCGGAGTACGAGGCGAAATACCGTATCGCGCGTGCGGATCTTGCCCCGACCGTCGACGTATCCGGATCGTTCACGCGCGAACGCGCGTCCGGCACGACCACGTCGACGAGCAGCGCGAGCATCGGCATTTCCGCGTGGGAAATCGACTTCTTTGGACGGCTGCGCAGCCTGAAGCGGCAGGCGCTCGAAGAATATCTCTCGACCGATGCGGCGCGTACGAGCACGCAACTGAGCCTGATCGCCACGGTGGCCACCGACTATCTGCAACTGCTCGCCGACGAAGAGAGCCTCGCGATCACGAGCCGCACGGTGGAGGCCGATCGCAACACCTACGAACTGACGCTCCAGATGATGGAGCGCGGTAGTTCGTCGATGCAGGACGTCGAGCAGGCACGCACGTCGCTGGCGAGCGCCCGTTCGAGTCTTGCGTCCTATACGCGCGCGGTGGCGCAGGACCGCAACGATCTGGTCGAGGCGATTGGCTGTCCGCTGCCCGACGATCTGCCGCAAGGCGCCACGCTCATGAGCAGCGAACCCATGCTGGCGGATATCGGCGAAGGCGTGCCCTCGGACCTGCTGGTGCGGCGGCCGGATATCGTGGAAGCGGAGCATACGCTGAAGGCAGCCAATGCGAATGTGGGCGCGGCGCGTGCGGCGTTCTTCCCGAAGATCGAACTCACCGCGTCGGCGGGTACGTCGAGCACGAGCCTTTCCAGCCTCTTCAAGGCCGGCACCGGCGCATGGACGTTCGCGCCGACGATCACGATGCCTATTTTCGATTACGGCTACAACAAGGCCTCGCTCGACGTAGCGAAAATCGAAAAGAACATCGACATCGCCGACTACGAAAAGGCCATTCAAACGGCCTTCAAGGAAGTGGCGAATGCCTTGGCGGGACGCACCACCTATGTCGATCAAACGCTAGCCGACCGCGAATACGTGATGGCAGCGCAGCGCTATTACGACATTGCGCAGGCGCGTTATCAACGCGGCACGGACAGCTTCCTGACGATGCTCGACGCGCAGCGCTCGCTTTACACGGCGCAGCAGCAACTCGTGACCGATACGCTCTCGCAGCTCTCCAATCTGATCACGCTCTACAAGGCGTTGGGCGGCGGATGGAACGAGACCGGCGCGAGCGCGCAAACCGCGGCGGTTTCGAAGTAAGCGCACATCTTCGAAACGAATCGGAAAACGCTTCGGCAAACGAACGGAGGACCTGCGGGTCCTCCGTTTTTTTTCGTCGATCGCATCGCGAACCACGCAAACCGATAGGTTCAGTAATCGGTTTGATCACCGCATCTTTCAAATTGTCATTAGCTTTCGCTGCGCGCGCACTGCCTTAAACAAAGCTTTCAGCCGACTTGATTACGTTGCGTCATTTGCAGGCTGACAGTTTACGTAATAGATCGCGAATTACGCCGGAAATCACGGCCACTACACTCCACAGCTGGTTTCAGCCTGGAGGGCACACGTCGTCATGTCCACGATATTCACCATCGATACGCTGTCCGGATTCGAGTTGACCGCGGACGGACAGTATCTCGTGGTCAGCAGCAATCATCCCAATCGTGTCGCCGTGCATTGTTCGGTCATGCATGAATTGCTGGCCGCGCTTTCCAATGCGATTGGCCGCTCCGCCTGTATCCGTCAAAGCACGCGCAGCATCAAATTCGCCATGCCGTGCGAGGCATGGGAAATCGGCCGCGCAACGGATCCCGCGCAAGACCTGGTGGTGAGCTTTCGCCTTCCCGGCGGCGCGGAACTCGCGTTTCGACTTCTCCCGGCGCAGGCCGCGCATATGACCGAAGGGCTTTCGGTCGCCACGGGCCTCGCCGCGCCGCAGCGCCCCCCGGCGATGCGCGTGCAATAGCCCGATCGTTGCCGCGCACTGGTTGTTGTGATTGCCGCTCCTTCTTTCTCCTGCCGCAACGCGGCGCTTTCCCGGGGCTCACGCCTGAATTTCGCATGACAGTTCTTTCCACCCAGCACCGTTTGCACGCCCTGACTCTCGCCTGCGGGGCCAGCCTGGCCGTGACGGCGCACGCGACCGAACCCTTCGTGGTTCAGGACATCCGCATCGACGGACTGACGCGAATCGAGGCCGGCACCGTCTTTGCCTATCTGCCGATCAAGCAGGGCGACACCTTTACCGACGACAAGGCGTCCAACGCGATCCGCGTGCTGTATGCCACGGGATTCTTCAGCGACGTGCGCGTTTCGGCGGAAGGCCGCACGCTCGTCGTGCGCGTGCAGGAGCGACCGGCCATCGGCACGATCGATTTCGCGGGCATCCATGAATTCGACAAGGACAATCTCACGAAGGCGCTCAGGGCGGTGGGGCTGTCGGCGGGACGCAACTACGACAAGGCGCTCGTCGACAAGGCCGAACAGGAACTCAAGCGCCAGTACCTCACGCGCGGCTTCTACGCGGCGGAAGTCACGACGACCGTCACGCCCATCGACCGCGGCCGCGTGGGCCTGCTGTTTTCCGTGATCGAAGGTCCGAGCGCGAAGATCCGCCAGATCAATTTCATCGGCAATCACGTGTTTCCGGAAAGCACGCTGCTCGACGAAATGCAGCTTGCTACACCCAACTGGTTTTCCTGGTACACGAAAAACGACCTGTACAGCAAGGAGAAACTGACCGGGGACCTGGAAAACGTGCGCTCGTATTATCTCGACCGCGGTTATCTGGAGTTCAACATCGACGGCACCCAGGTGTCGCTGTCGCCCGACAAGAAAGACATGTATCTGACCGTGTCGATCCATGAGGGCGATCCGTATACGGTTTCAAGCGTGCAGCTCGCCGGCAACCTGCTCGATCGCGAGGCGGAATTGAGGAAGCTTATCGGCCTCAAGGCGGGGCAACTTTTTTCGGCGCAAAAACTCAAGGACACCACCAAGGCGATCGTCGACCGACTCGGTGAATATGGCTATGCCTTTGCCACCGTCAATGCCGAACCCCAGATCGACCAGTTGCATCACACGGTGGCGTTCACGCTACAGGTCGTGCCGGGCCGACGTGTCTACGTTCGGCATGTCAACATCGTGGGCAACACGCGCACGCGTGACGAAGTGGTGCGCCGCGAAATGCGCCAGCTCGAAGGCGCCTGGTTCGATTCGAGCCGTCTGTCGCTTTCCAAGGATCGTGTGAACCGGCTGGGCTATTTCACCAACGTCGAGGTGAGCACGGTGCCCGTGGAGGGCACGCAGGATCAGGTCGATGTGGACGTGGAAGTGACCGAAAAGCCGACCGGGACGATTTCGCTCGGGGTGGGGTATGGATCGAGCGAAGGCCCGACCATTTCCGCGGGCATTTCGCAGGACAATGTGTTCGGCTCGGGCAACAGCCTTTCCTTGAATGTGAATACGGGATCGACATCGCGCACGCTCTCGGTCACGCAGACCGATCCGTATTTCACGATCGACGGCATCAAGCGCATCACCGACGTGTATTACCGGACGTCGGAGCCGCTCTATTATTCGAGCACCAACGACACGAGTTTTCGCATCATTTCCTATGGCGCGGACATGAAGTTCGGCATTCCGTTTTCGGAATCGGACATGGTGTATTTTGGTCTGGGCCTGGAGCAGGATCGGCTCGATATCGACGACGAAACGCCGCAAACGTATAAGGATTACGTCAAGGAATTCGGGCGCGTTTCGAATACCGCGCCGCTCACCGTGGGTTGGTCGCGCGACAACCGCGACAGCGCGCTGGTGCCGAGCCGCGGCTACTTTGCCCAGGCGAACGCGGAGTACGGCACGCCCATCGGGATGCAGTACTACAAGGCGGATGCGCAACTGCAGTACTACTACTCATTCGCACGCGGCTTCGTGCTGGGTTTCAATTTCCAGGGCGGCTACGGCAATGGGCTGGGAGGCAAGGCCTATCCGATCTTCAAGAATTACTATGCGGGCGGTATTGGCTCCGTGCGCGGCTACGAGTCGGGCTCGCTCGGGCCGCGCGACACCAGCACCAACGATCCGATCGGCGGCTCGCGGATGGTGGTCGGCAACGTCGAGTTGACGTTCCCGCTGCCGGGCACGGGCTACGATCGCACCTTGCGTGTGTTCACGTTCGTGGACGGCGGCAACGTCTGGGGATCGGAAGGCAGCAGCACCGGCGCGAATGGCTTGCGGTACAGCTACGGCGTGGGCCTGGAATGGATTTCGCCGATTGGTCCGCTCAAGCTCGACATGGGTTTCCCTATCGTCAAGCATGCGGGCGACCAGTATCAGAAGTTCCAGTTCCAGATTGGGACGTCGTTCTAGAGACCTGCGCAACGGCCGCAGCGTCAGTCTCCAAGCCAACGCGCGGACGGCCACGCTGCGCGCATCACGGCGCTTTTCATTTCGGTGACGAGGAGTGCCGTGGTGCAGCGCACCGCGGTGGGAATGCGTCGCGAGGTGGGCAGCGCCAGCACGATACGACGCAGCAAGCGGGGGTGGCGCAATTCCACCGTGCGCAATTGTCCGCGCGCCACATCGTCCATCACCGCGATAGCGGGCAGCACGGTAAAACCGTGACCTTGCGCGACGAGCGTTTTTTGCACTTCCATCGAGTTCGTTTCGGCTACGACATCGAAGGTGATATTCGCCTCGCGGCAGGCCTGTTCCAGCAGACTGCGAATGCCGTGAGGCGCGCTTGTCATGATCATCGGTTGGCCCGCGAGGTCCGTGAAATTCACGGAGTGGGCGGGATCGGGTTCATTCGACGGCGGCTTGATGAGGCAAAGCGTCTCCTCGAGCAGAACCTGAATCTCGGTCGCAGGCGTGTCTTTCGGGTTGTAGAGCAGCGCCGCATCCACTTCGCCCGAATCCAGCCACTTCTGTAAATGACCGGCATAGCCAACGGCAATCCTCAGGCGAATCGCCGGGTAGCGGTCCCTGACCGCGCTCACGAGCGGCCCGGCCAGCAGGCCGGCTGCGCTCGGCAGTAGCCCGATCGTGACGTCGCCTGAAATCTGCGCATCGTCCGGATGGATTTCCGCGCGTGCTCGATCCAGTTCCTGAAGCGCACGGCGCGCATGATCGACAAGAATCTCGCCGGCTTCCGTCAACGCCATGCCATAACGTCCGCGCTCGAACATCGGGGTGCCGATGTCCTCCTCGAGCAACTTGAGCTGGCGGGACACGGCCGGTTGCACGATGTGCAGCGTCTGCGCCGCACGTGTGACGCTGCCGGTTTCCGCCACGGCCAGAAGGGCGCGCAACTGCTTGATGTCCATGCCGAACTCTCCGTCCTGTACTCATGCATGTTTGTGATTCCTGAATCACAAAACTCTATTTCAGGTGCTCTCGTATCGCATTCTATGATGACTGCGTGAACTTTACGGAGGAGCACATCACATGACAAGCGTGACGGGACAAGCGCCAGCGTGGCAGGAGTCCATTTTTTCGGTCATTAAAGCGGGCGGCGTCCGCCAGGTTGCCTACGTACCGGATGCCGGCCATTCCCATGTCATCCGCCGCGCGAAAGAGGACGCGGACATTCAGGACATCGTCCTCACCACCGAGGAAGAAGGCGTCGCCGTTGTGAGCGGCGCGTGGCTCGGCGGTCAGCGAGCCGTCCTGCTCATGCAGAGCAGTGGCGTTGGCAATTGCGTGAACATGTTCTCACTCCTGAGCAGTTGCAACTTCCCTTTCTTCACGCTCGTCACCATGCGCGGCGAGTACGCCGAGTTCAATCCGTGGCAGGGGCCGATGGGCAAGACCACGCAGGCCGCGCTCGAATTGATGGGCATTACCGTGCTGCGAGTGGAGCACCCGGAAGACGTCGAAGAGATCGTCAGCGCGGGCTTCGACGCGGCCTTCGAAGCGGGCGAGCGGGTTGCCGTCCTGCTGTCGCAAAGCCTGATTGGTCGAAAGAAGTGGGAGAGAAAATAATGGGCGAGCAGAACAGGAAGCCGGTGATTGAGCGCCGGGCGTTTGTTTCGAAGCTGTTGGCCGCCGCGCCGGAGACGCTGGTGATCACCGGGCTCGGCTCCCCCTCATATGACGTCTTTGCCGCGGGCGACCGGCCCGGCAACTTCTATCTGTGGGGCGCGATGGGCGGGGCCGCAGCGATGGGACTTGGGCTGGCCCTGGCGCAACCGCAGAAGGCTGTGCTGGTTGTCACTGGCGACGGCGAGCAATTGATGGGCATTGGCGCGTTGGGTACGATCGGCGCGAAGCTGCCGAAGAACCTCACCCTTGTCGTACTCGATAACGGCCATTATGGCGAGACCGGCATGCAGCAGAGCCACTCGAGCCTGGGCACGGATCTCGTCGCGGTGTCGAAAGGCTTCGGTATCAAGGATTCCTTTTCAATCTGGAGCGAGTCCGATTATTCACAGATCGCCGAAAGAATCCATGCGCGTCAGGGCACGACGTTCGCTCAGGTCCATATCACGTCGGACGAGCCGCCGCGGGTGCTTCCGCCGCGGGACGGCGTGTACGTCAAGAATCGCTTCCGGGCAGGGCTCGGGTTCGAGCCGTTCTGATCGTGGCAAGTGACTAGTCGAGCGGGCGAGGGGAGCCTCATCCGCCTCGCATCGCATATCGGATTTTTTCAAGGCGGCGTCAGACCGCCTGTGAAATCCCAATGGCAGGAGACACCATGAAAGTTCACGCGTTGGCATCCGATTCGATGCCGGCCGCCGCCGACACACGTCGTAGAATCCGCGCGATTGTGGGGGCGTCAGCGGGCAATATGGTCGAGTGGTACGACTTTTTTATCTACTCGTTCTGCTCGCTCTATTTTGCGCACGCTTTCTTTCCTTCGGGCAATCGCACCACTGAATTGCTGAATACAGCGGGCGTGTTTGCAACCGGCTTCCTGATGCGGCCGGTGGGCGGCTGGTTTTTTGGCCGGCTCGCGGATCGTCATGGGCGCCGCAAGGCCATGTTGATGTCGGTGTTCATGATGTGCGGCGGTTCGCTCGCGATTGCCCTCTTGCCGACCTATGGCCAGATGGGTGCGCTCGCACCGGCCTTGCTGCTGATTGCCCGTTGTGTGCAAGGGCTCTCGGTGGGCGGAGAGTACGGCACGAGCGCGACCTACATGAGCGAAGTCGCGCAGGCTGGGCGGCGCGGGTTCTTCTCGTCGTTTCAGTACGTGACCGTCATCGCCGGCCAGATCCTCGCGCTCGTTGTGGTCGTTGTGCTGCAACTCGTACTGTCTCACGACGAACTGGCGACGTGGGGCTGGCGCGTGCCATTCGCGCTCGGTGCGGTGGGCGCACTGGTCGCCGTCTATCTGCGTCGCTCGCTCGACGAAACGACAACGGCACGCACACGTCACGACGCCCAGGCTGGAACGCTGGGCGGGCTGCTCGCGCACAAGCGCGCAGTGCTGACCGTGATCGGCTTCACGGCGGGCGGCTCGCTCGCCTTTTATACGTTCACCACGTATATGCAGAAGTATCTCGTCAACAGCGCAGGCCTGTCCGCAAAGACGGCGAGCGGTGTGATGACGGCCGCGCTGATCGTGTACATGCTGATGCAGCCGGCCTTTGGCGCACTGTCCGACCGGATAGGACGGCGGCGCTCGATGCTCGCGTTTGGCGTGCTCGCGACGCTGGGAACCGTCCCCTTGCTCGATGCGCTACGGCATGTTGTGAGCCCGTATGCGGCGTTTGGATTGATTCTGGTGGCGCTGGCAGTGCTCAGCCTTTACACGTCGATTAGCGGACTGATCAAGGCAGAGCTGTTTCCGCCTGAGATTCGGGCCTTGGGCGTTGGCTTGCCTTATGCGCTTGCCAACGCGATCTTTGGCGGCTCTGCGGAATACGCTGCGTTATCGCTCAAGGCAGCGGGCGCCGAATCGGTATTTCCCTGGTACGTGACGGGCATGTGTGCGCTGGTTGCCGTCGTGTCCTTTACGA
Source organism: Paraburkholderia sp. J67 (assembly GCF_905220265.1). Classification (NCBI taxonomy): domain Bacteria; kingdom Pseudomonadati; phylum Pseudomonadota; class Betaproteobacteria; order Burkholderiales; family Burkholderiaceae; genus Paraburkholderia; species Paraburkholderia sp. J67. The sequence continues at coordinate 289,816 of NZ_CAJMZK010000008.1, read as the reverse complement.
TGCGCGACCCGGCGAAAGAGGGTTATCTGCGCGATTGAATCGCGTAAGGCCTACGCGAACAGTCTTGCGAGGAGCAGGGCGGCGTAGGTCAATGCAATTTTGAAAATAGCTTAAGAGAACCTTAAGTCTTTGCTTATTGGGCGGAAAACAACGTTCTGAAAGTTAATGCCGCGTAGTCGATGCCGAGTGCCTCTTTTCCCGCATTGTGTATTGCGAATAGTTCTCGTTCGCGCTATTGTTAACAAGTTGAAAGGCACTCGTTGTGAATAATTTAATCAACAAAAACATCGACTTACGACCATGTCTCTGCGGATTTATCAACCCATCCGACCATCCCGGAACGTCTTACCATCTCAGCCCCTGGGCGCTTGCAAACCGCTGGTTCTGGCGCTGCGAATCGCTTTTGCCGCAGCTTTCGGCTATGGATTTAGCACTCCTGTTTATGCTCAAACTCCCGTTCAAACCGAACCGTCGAGTCAAGACAAACCGAAGGAATTACCCGCGGTAAAAGTCAGTGCGAGATCGACTTCGGATGAACTGCCAGGGGCTTATGCAGGCGGCCAGATTGCTAAGGGGGGAAGGGTGGGGTTGCTGGGCAACAAGGATGCGATGGACACGCCATTTAGCGTGACCAGCTATACGTCGAAGCGAATGCAGGACCAGCAGGCGCAAACGCTTGCCGACGTGCTGAACAAGGACCCGTCGATCCGTTTCACCGGCCAGACTGGCGGCGTAACGGATTCGTTCTATATCCGTGGATTTCCCATCAACGAAGGCAACGTCAGCGAGTTTGCGTTCGACGGAGTGTATGGCGTCGTCCCTAACTATCACGTGTTCCCGGAATATGTGGAACGTGTGGAAGTCGTCAAGGGACCGGCCGCATTGCTCTACGGTATGTCGCCCAATAGCGGCGTGGGCGGCGTTGTCAACGTGGTGCCCAAGCGGCCGCTCGCGCAGGACCTCACACGCGTGGGGATCGACTACACGTCGGACGCCCAGTTTGGCGAGCACGTCGATCTCAGCCGACGGTTTGGCAATGATCGGCAGTTTGGGGTCCGGTTCAACGGCCTGCATCGCCAGGGCAGTACCCCGCTCGACAATCAACATTCGCGCTCCGAGGTGGGGGCGCTGTCACTGGACTATCAGGGCGAGCGCTTTCGCGCGACGCTCGACTTCATCGAGCAGTATCAGTGGGTCGATGCGCCGACGCGCCCCTTCCTGCTGACCTCAGGACTCGCGGTGCCGTCCGCGCCGGATGGCGCGCGCAATGTCACCCAGTCGTGGGGATGGTGGAAATCGCTCGATCAATCGGTGTTGCTGCATACCGAATACGACGCGAGTCGCAACGTCACGCTATTCGCCGATGCGGGCACCGCGAAAACGGATGTGTCACGCCTGTCCGACCAGACGCCGACGATACTCGATGCCGCGGGCGACACGCGCTCGACGCCGCAGAACTGGAAATTCCAGGTCAATCGCTGGAGCGCCGATACGGGTGCACGCGCGCACTTCGACACCGGCCCGGTATCGCATCAGGTCACCCTCATGGCCAGTATTTACCGCGACCGGATCGCCAATGGGAGCAATTCGGGCTCGGCGATCCTGTCGAACATCTATTCGCCGATTGCGAGTCCCGAGCAGGATATCGCCTCGCCGTCACGCGTGCCCAAGGTCTCTTCGTCGCAACTCTACGGCGTGGCCCTGGCTGACACGCTCAGCGTCCTGAACGACCGCGTGCAACTCACCGCTGGCCTGCGGCAGCAACAGATCCAGTCCAATAACTTCAATACGGTCACCGGCGCGAACTCGTCGTCATACGACAAGGGCGCGCTCACGCCGCTGGTCGGCATCGTCTTCAAACCCATCCAGTATGTGTCGCTGTATGCGAACTACGTCGAAGGTTTGAGTCGTGGCGACATCGCGCCGACCACCGCGTCGAACGCAGGGCAGGTATTTGCGCCCTACAAGGCTAAGCAAGAGGAATTCGGCGTCAAGCTGGACTACCACAACGTCATGGCGACGCTGGCGGCATTCCGCATCACGAAGCCAAGCGGTCAGCTCTACGGCACCGTCTATGCGGTCGACAGCGAGCAACGCAACCAGGGCCTCGAATTGGCGTTCGCGGGCGAACCGCTAAAGGGTGTCCGGCTGCTTGGCGGCGTGACGTATCTCAACGCCGAACTCACGAAAACGAACAGTGCCTCGACAGTGGGTAATCGTCCGGTTGGCGTGCCGCGCTGGATGGCCAATCTCGGCACCGAATGGGACCTGCCGTGGGTGCAGGGGCTGACGCTGACCGGAGGCGTCAACTTCACGGGCCAGGAGTATTTCGACCAGGCCAACAAGCAGTCTGTGCCATCGTGGACGACGGTCGATCTCGGCGCGCGCTACACCACGTCGATCTATGCGAAGTCGACCACTTTCCGGGCGGGCCTGCTCAACGCCTTCAATCGCAAGTATTGGTCGGGTGTGGCCTCGTACGGGACGATTTCCCTTGGTGCGCCGCGCACGGTGTTTGCGTCGGCGACCGTGGACTTCTGATACTGAAGTCGGCGCTCCGGACGGCCCTGAGTCGCCTTTTACTCGCCGAAAAAGGATCGCGGGAAATTAAAAAGCGGCGCATCGGCTGGAAACCGAATGCGCCGCGTTGGCAGGATGCGTTGATCCGGCGGCTACCGCTTACTGGCTCGACACCGTCGCGCGCACTGCGCGTACTTCGCTGGCATCCACCACGCCCGCACGGTTCGACCAGGCGCCGCGCACGAAGGTCGCGAGTTGGGCGACTTCGTCATCGTCGAGACGATCGGCGAAGCCCGACATCGGCAATACCGACGGCGCCTTCGCCGTCGATGGCGTTCGCGCGCCCGCGAGAATGACCTTGATCAGCCCCGTCGGATCGGTTGCATCCACAACAGTCGCGCCGTCGAGATGCGGGAACACGCGCGGCGCGCCCTGACCGTTGACGAAGTGACAGGCGCTGCAATTGTCGACATAGAGCCGTTCGCCGAGCGTCAGGTTCTGGGCGGCCGTCAGCCTCGCGGTCGTGTTGCTTGCGCTCGGCTGCACAGCGGCCGTTTTTTCACCTGACGCAGGCAAGGTCTTCAGATACGCAGCGATGGCAGCAAGGTCAGCATCGCTCATATGCGATGTGCTGTTATAGACGACCGAGGTCATCTCGCCCGCCACGGCGGCCCGGTTGTTGCGGCCCGTCTGCAGGTAGTCGACGATATCCTGCTGGCTCCATCGCGACATGCCGCGCAACGAGGGCGTGTTCCAGCCATTGAGCGTGCCGCCCGCGAGGAATAGCGCATTGCTGCTGTCGAGCGCCTTCTCGTTCATCGCGAAGCCGCGCGGCGTATGGCAACTGCCGCAGTGGCCGAGGCTCTCCACCAGATATGCGCCGCGTTGCACCTGCTCGCTTGCGCCATCGGGGCCCTTGAAGGGCGCGTCCGACGTGAACGCCCAGTTCCACAGCGCCATGCCCCAGCGCTGATTGAACGGGAAGCTCAGATCCGTGGCGGGCGCAGGATCGTTGCTCGCCGCCACGCCTTGCATGAAGTAGGTGTAGAGCGCGTGAATATCGGCGTCCGAGATCTTCGCGTAAGACGGATAGGGCATCGCCGGATACAGGTGCGAACCATCCGCGCGAATGCCCTGGCGCACCGCCGCCGCGAACTGCTGCTCCGTATAGTTGCCGATACCGTTGCGCTTGCCCGGTGTGATGTTGGTCGAATAGATCGTGCCGATGTTGCTCACGATCGGCAGGCCGCCTGTATAGGGCTTGCGGCCCGTCGTGCTATGGCAGGCCATGCAATCGCCCGCGCGCGCGAGATACGCACCCTGTTTGATGAGGGCGGCGCTCGGATTCTGCGCTTGAGCGGTGGTCTGGGCCTGCGCGAACGCAGGGGCTAATGCCGCGCTCGCCATGAGCGCCGCGGCCGTAATGGTCTTCAGAAAGTTCATGGCGATCATGCGTGCACGAGGGGGCCGGGGTTCTTGAGGTACTGCTCCTTGATCGCGCGGGCGGCGAACAAAGTGATCGCACCGATCGTCGCGGTCGGGTTGGCCTGGAAGTTCTGCGGGAAGGCATTGCCGCCCGGCACGAACACGTTATGCACGTCCCAGCTTTGCAGATAGCGGTTGAGCGCGCTCGTTTCCGGCGAGTCGCCCATCACCGCGCCGCCGACGTTGTGCGTCGACACGTATTTGGTGATGTCCCAGTGCGAATCCATCGAGAGGAAGCTTTCGCTGTAGCTGTCCGGCTTCAGTTCCTTCGTGACATCGAGCACGATCTTGCGCAAATGCTGCTGAAGCTTGAGTTCGTTCTGCTTCCAGTCGAACGTGATGCGCAGCAGCGGCTGGCCCCACGGGTCCTTGTAGGTGGGGTCGAGATCCACGTAATGATCGCGATACGACATGCAACTCGTCGTGATGCTGATCTTCATCGAATGGCCGTACCAGTCCTGCATGCCTTCCTTCCAGCCACGGCCCCACGCGGGCGTGCCGGGCGGCAGCGAAGTGCCGATCGGCGCGCCGCTCGACTGCGAGCTATGGATCTTCGCGCCGCCGAGAATGCCGAGCGACGGCCCGTCGAAGTTGCCGGGCGAAACGTCGTTGAACATCTGGCCCGTCGCGCCCGCCGTGGCGAAGGGATTGAAGTGTTTGTCCTTGAAGAACAGCGTTGCGCCGCCATTGCTAAGGAATGCGTAGTTGCGGCCCACCACGCCCTTGCCGCTCACCGGGTCATAGGGCTTGCCGATGCCCGAGAGCAGCATGAGGCGCACGTTGACGAACTGGAACCCGGCCAGCACCACGATTTTCGCGGGCTGGAACACTTCGTTGCCGTGTTCGTCGGCGTAGGTCACGCCCTTGGCGGTCTTGCCGTCGGCGTGCATGTCCACGCGCAGCACGTTGGCATTCACGCGGTACGAGAAATTCTCCATGCGCTTGAGCGCGTCGAGCACCGCCGTTTGCGGCGAGGCCTTCGAGAAGTTCAGGCACGGGTATTTGCTGCAATAGCCGCAGTAGTTGCACGGCGCGATCTGGTTGCCGTACGGATTGGTCCACGCGCGCGAGACGTTGGCGGACGGATTCGGAAACGGGTGATAGCCGAGCTTGCGCGCCGCGTCCGCGAACATCGTGTTGTTCAGCGTGTCTTCCAGCGCGGGCAGGGGAGCCGGATTCGAGCGCGGCCCTTCGAAAGGGTCGCCGCCTTCGACGATCTTGCCGCGCAGATTGCCGGTTTTTGCCGAGAGTCCGCACACCTTGTCGAAGAAGTCGTAGTACGGCTCGATCTCGTCCCAGCTGAACGGGAAATCCTGCACCTGCATGCCGGCTTCAAGCTGGCCTTTCTTGTAGGCCTGATCGGCGTAAGTCTTGAGCTTGAGATCGGTGGGTGTGGGGCGGATCAGCACACCGGTCCAGTGCAGGCCCGAACCGCCCACGCCGGTGCCCGGCACGAAGGCGCCCCATTTGCGCGTCGGCAGCGCGGTGTCTTTTGCCGAATGGCGCACGGTCAGCGCGCCGTCGCGCGGCGTGACCATGATCTTGTTGCGCACGCCATAGGCGTACTGGTCGGCTGGCTTGGGATAGGCGAAGTCGGCGTTGCTGCGGTCTTCGCCACGCTCGAGCGCGCGCACTTTCAGACCGGCCTGCGCGAGTTCGATGCTCATGAGCGAGCCGGCCCAGCCGAGTCCGACGACGACCACGTCGACGGCGTCATTGGTTATTTTTGCCACGGTTTTCCTCGTTGATTCTGAATACGCCTGCGTTCGCGCGAAGCGTCGGCGCTCAAGCGCGAAGTCCCTTCAGGCTCACGGGCCCGAGGGGATATTTCACGTTGTGCTGCGAGACCCATTCGAGGAAGCTCGCCCGCGCGCCGGGAAAACCAATCGCAATCCAGGCTTTCATGCCTTTATTGCCGCCATACATCGGATCGCTGAGATAGCCGTTTTTCGAATCGGCGAGCAATTCGCCGAAGAACTGGCTCGCCTTGAGCGCGCTATCGCCGCCATCGGCGAAATGGATGTCGTTGCCTTGCAGCGCCTTGAGCACGGCGTCCTGCTTCGCGGCGTCGAGTGCGCTGAAGCGCAAGTGATAGTGCTCGCGGCAATACGCGTCGGTGAGCTTGATGCCGCGCCGATAGATCTCTTGCGGCGTATAGGGCAGCTGGTAGCCGAGTTCCTTCGGCGCCTGCGTGTCGAACGGCCCTTGCAGATAGATCTCGCGGCCGAAATCGCCGTGCAGTTGCTGGTCGATGAAAACCGGCACATTGGTTTCGAGTGCGCCCGGGCCGCGTCCATCGGCGGGAATCAGCCGATCGCAGGCCGCGAGCAGGAACGCCCATTCTTCAGAGGAAAAAAATGCGGGCCGGTACGTATGCAGGTCCGGCGCGGCCAGCTCGGCAGCTTCGGCGGCGCTGAGCGTGTTGACGAGCACGCCCAGCGTGGGCAGCGCCAATATCGACGACAGCAAGAATTTGCGTCGCGATGTTGAGATGTCTGATGACATGACAAAAATGCTGTGGGGCGGTTGATATCGCCTGGTATGGCGAATTCAGGCCACCCAGGAGCGTTGGGCCGCGACAATATCACAAAATTTAAGATAGGACGTCGTATAACTGCATCGGCGGAACCGGAGCAAATCCGGCGGCTGGAATGCGTCAACCGGCCGAGCCGCCAGTAGCGCGGCCGTTAAGCCCCTTCATCCTCCGAGCGCTGCAGGCGCATCGAAATCGAAAAGCGCTCGGCGGGGTGGACGGTCACGGACACCTCGAACGTCTTGCCCGACGCATCGAGATATTGGCGCACCACGCGCAACGCGGCGGTGCCGGCGTCGACCGCCAGGCGAGCGGCCATCTCAGGCGGCAGGATCAGCGCGCTCACGTCCTGGCGAATCTCCGCTACGCGCCGTCCGTAGCGCGTCTCGATCAGCGAACTAATCAGCGTGTCCGGTTCCGTGCGGGCCTGGTCGGCCACTTCCTGGTAGGCCGGATCGATATAGACGTCGGTCCAGCCGACCGGCACCGACGCGCTCGCGCGCTGGCCGTTGCGCTCCACGCGCAGACTCGAAATGCGCAGCCAGCGTTCGCCCTCGTCGCACTGAAGCAGGCGCGCGAGTTCGGCATTGGCCGCCACGTCCTCCACCGACTGCACTTCGCGCAGGTTCTCGCTGCCGAATTGCACCAGATCGTCCACCGAAGCCAGCGTGGGCCGAAAGCCGTTGCGCGGTTGCGCCGACTCCACGCGCGTGCCCGCATTCTTGCGGCGCGACACGAAGCCGAGTTGCTGCAACTCGTGGAGCGCGGCGCGAATCGTGTGGCGGCTCGTCTGGTACTGGTCGCGCAATTCCAGTTCGGTGGGCAGATAGCTGCCCACCGGAAAGCGGCCTGAAGCAATGCCCTCGGTCAGTTCGCGGGCGATTTCGGCAAAGCGGGGTCTGTTCATGGCGGAAGTTTAAGGCGTGCGTGCCGCGTCCAGGGTAAATCACGACTTGAACAATATGTTCGAACATATTACTCTAAATATGTCCGGACATATGTGCGACGCGATCGCCGGTCCGCCCCTCCCAAAATTCACGCACCGACACCGAACCATGATCCGCAGCCAGATGCCCGCTTCCAGCACCGTCGTCGATTCCATCCTGTTTCGCGACGCCTTCGGCACCGCCAAAATGCGCGCCGTTTTCTCCGATACCGCGCTGATCCAGCGCTACATCGACGTCGAAGTCGCCCTCGCGAAAGCCGAGGCCCGAGTCGGCGTGATTCCGGCCGAAGCGGCCGAAGCCATCGCCCGCGAGTCGCAGATCGAGCGCATCGACTTCGACCATATGCGCGAGGAAACCGACATCGTCGGCTATCCGATCCTGCCGCTCGTGCACCAGCTCGTCGGCATGTGCGGCGAAGCGGGGCGCTATGTGCACTGGGGCGCCACCACGCAGGACATCATGGACACGGCCGTGGCGTTGCAGGTGCGCGATGCGCTCGATTCGGTCGATGCCGACATCCGCGAACTGCGCGGCATCCTCGCCGACCTGGCGAAGAAGCATCGCGACACGCCCATGGCGGGCCGCACGCATTTGCAGCAGGCGCTGCCCGTGACCTTCGGCTACAAGGCCGCGATCTGGCTGGCCATGTTCGACCGCCATCAGCAGCGCCTCGCGCAACTGCGCGAGCGCGTGGCGGTGGTGGAGTTCGCCGGTGCGGCTGGCACGCTCGCCTCGATCGGCGAGAAGGGTTTCGCGGTTCAGCAGGCGCTCGCGCAGGAACTCGGCCTTGGCGTGCCGACCACGACCTGGCACGTCGCCCGCGATGGCTTTGCCGAAGCGGTGAACCTGCTCGCGCTCGTGACGGGGTCGCTGGGCAAGATCGCGACCGACATCATGATCATGGCGTCCAACGAGTTCGCGGAAGTCTACGAGCCCTTCGTGAAAGGCCGCGGCGCGAGCAGCACGATGCCGCAAAAGCGCAATCCGATTTCGAGCGAACTGATGCTCGCGGCGGCCAAGGCCGTGCGCCAGCATGCGGGCCTGATGGTCGATGCGATGATCCAGGACTTCGAGCGCGCAACCGGTCCCTGGCACGCCGAATGGATCGCGATTCCGGAGAGCTTCATTCTGGCCTCGGGTGCGCTGCATCAGGCGAAGTTCGCGCTGGGCGGCCTGATCGTCGACACAGCGCGCATGAAGCACAACCTCGGCATCAGCCGCGGTCTGATCGTGGCCGAGGCCGCGATGATGCAGATGGCGCCGTTCACGGGCCGGCAACAGGCGCACGATCTGGTCTACGACGCCTGCCGCACGGTCAACGAGCAAGGCGGGACGCTGGCCGACGCGCTCGCCGCGCTGCCCGAGGTCACGCATCACTTCGATCGCGCCGCGATCGACCGCATGACCGATCCGGCCAACTATCTGGGCCTCGCGCCGCAGATGGTGGACCGCGCGCTCGCGGCGTCGAGCGAAATCTGACCGCAAGAGGCTGGAGGAGCACACATCATGAACGACAAGATCCCCGCTGACGGGGCATTGGCGCCGCTCGTGCGGCAACCGTGGTATCGACGCCTGGGCATGCAGGTGATGATCGCGCTGGTGCTGGGCATCGGCGTGGGCATCGTGTTTCCGGCCTTCGCGGCGCAGCTCAAGGTGCTCGGCGACATCTTCCTCGCGCTGATCAAGGCGGGTGTCGCGCCGCTCGTGTTTCTCACGATCGTGCACGGCATCGCATCGGCAGGGGATGCGCGCAGCGCGGGCCGCGTGGGCTGGCGCTCGCTCGTCTACTTCGAGGGCGTCTCGACGATCGCGCTGGCGGTGGGCATGCTCGCCGGCAATCTGCTCCAGACCGGCAAGGGCATGACCGCGCTCGCTTCGCATGGTGTGGCCAGCAGCGCGGCGACGGTTGCCAAGGCGCCGCCGCCGCAAAGCTTCAGCGCGTTCGTGATGCACCTCGTGCCCGACAACTTCATCGGCGCGTTTGCGAAGGGCGAACTGTTGCAGGTGGTCGTGCTCGCGGTGATGGTCGGCATCGGCATTCTGGCGATTCCCGAGTCGCGGCGCGTGCGGATCAGCGAAGGGCTCGATCTCGTCTCGCAGGTGCTGTTTGCGTTCATCAATGTCGTGATGAAGCTCGCCCCGCTCGGCACTTTCGGCGCGGTGGCATTCGCCGTTGGCAGCAACGGCACGGCAGTGCTGATCGCGCTTGCGCAACTCGTGCTGAGCTTCTATGCGGTGATCGCGCTGTTCGTATTCGTGGTGATGGGCGCCATCGCGCGGCTAACAGGTTTTAGCATGTGGCGCTTTCTCCGCTATATCAAGGACGAAATCCTGATCGTGCTGGGCACCGCATCGTCGGAGAGCGCGTTGCCGCGCCTGCTCGTCAAGCTCGAACGTCTTGGCTGCGCGAAGCAGACGGTCGGTCTCGTGCTGCCCACCGGCTATGCGTTCAATCTCGACGGCACCTCGATCTTCATGTCGATGGGTGTGCTCTTCATCGCCCATGCCTACAACGTGCCGCTCACGTTCGAGCATCAACTCGGCATTCTGCTGCTGATGCTGCTCACCTCGAAGGGCGCGGCGACCGTGTCGGGCGGCTCGTTCGTGGTGTTCGCGGCCACGGTGGCTTCGACGGGCGTGCTGCCGGTCGAAGGCGTCGCGATCATCTTTGGCGTGTATCGCTTCATGTCGATGGCGATCGCCACCTGCAACACGATCGGCAACGCGCTCGCCACCGTAGTGGTGGCGAAGTGGTCAGGCACGCTAGATGCTCAGGCCGCCGACCAATGGCTGAATCGGCACTCCCAGGCATCGCGCGGCATGGCCGAAGGGCCTGGCACCGACCGGGCGGTATCGACGGGCGGCGCGGATTGGCGCTGAGGTTGAGATCCAGGCGCGCTTGCGCCTTTACGACACCCGTCTTTAAAGACTCGTACTACGCGTCACTTTCGCCCGTTTTAAACCTGCTGATTAATCCCACGGATCAATCAGCAATGCGCTTTGACTCCCGCGAGCGAAAAGACGGCGCCGATATCCATAAAAATCGTCCAAATCGGCATTGCTCATTTCCGAATAAAAGCAATGCAGGCCACATACATTAAATGCCAGTTTCATCAGAGTTCACGCTTCGTAGTCATCTTTGCCGAAGCATGGGCGGTACTTCACAGCGGACAAGAAATCCTTACCGCGAATAGAAGAGAGGCGATAAAGACTGTTCACTGCAAGCGCTGATCAATTGATTTAATTTATTCGTATGAATATTGACCAAGTGGATAGGGCCGGACTAATCTTTCCTTTTGAAAACGTCAATAAAACGCTTGATTCATCGGCATTGACTCGGCCCGCATCAACGCGAAGTTTGCGGATGAAGCGAGATATGCGTTCAGCGTAATCGCTGATGTTCGGCGAATGAGGCTAACAACCATGAACACCCTCGACGTTCAGGAAAGCATTCGCGAAGTCAACCTCTCCTATCTCATGCTCGCACAGCGCCTGTTGCGCGAGGATTGGGCCATCGGCATGTTTCGCCTTGGCTTGTCGGCCGAGATCGCGGACCTTGTGGTCGGCCTGTCGTTGGCCCAGGTCGTGAAACTGGCCGCATCCGACCACCTGCTTTGCGCCTTCCGCTTTAACGATCAGGTGCTGCTATCGGTGCTCACGCAACCATCGAAGCAGGCCGGGATCGCCGCCACGCATGCCGCCATCCTGATGGCCGGCCACCCCGTCGAGCAACTGGACTAGGCACGGTCCACCATGCATACGACAACCAGAAGGAGCGTCACCGAAGACGCACAGGAAGTATTCCGTGCTATCGCACTCATCAAGCTCGGCGCGCGTATGCAAGTGCTCGAAAGCGAGTTGACGCTTTCGCGCGATCGGTTGATCCGGCTTTATCGTGAAGTGCGAGGCGTGTCGCCGCCCAAGGGCATGCTGCCATTCTCGGCCGATTGGTACATGCCGTGGCTGCCCAATATCCATGCGTCGCTGTTCTTCAACATGTATCTGTTCCTGACGAAGGAAGCCAATTGCTCGCATCTGGATGCGCTCACTAAAGCCTATCGGCTGTACCTCGAACACTGCGAGCAGTCCGGCAACGCGCCCGTACTGAATCTGACGCGTGCCTGGACGCTCGTGCGCTTCTTCGGCGCCGAGATGCTGCAACTGACGCCGTGCTGCCGTTGCTCGGGTAAATTCGTCGCCCACAAGCATGATTTGCAGAAGGGCGTCGTGTGCGGGGCCTGCCGGCCTCCGTCGCGCGCAGGCAAGACTCGCAAAGCGACGGAGCAGGCAACGGCCGACCAGGCTGACAGTCCCGTGTCGTCGGTTGCCACGCTCGAGCTGTAGTCCTGCGGACGGGATTCGCCCTGTCATCGATCCGATCCGGTCGCCGCGTATCGCGTGCGCCAAATCTTTCCCCGGACTTTCAACCTGAAAAAAACTTCGTTCCCTTGCGTAGCCTGCGCCTTTAGAGTGCGGGCAAGGCTACCGGGCGCCCAACGCTCGACGGCGCAACAAACAAAAAGGGAAATCCAGCAATGAAGATGAAGATCAGGGGCGCAGTGCTTCCGGCACTGTTGACGGCACTCTTTGCCGTGGCATCGAATGCGGCGCATGCGGATCGACTGGACGACATCAAGAAGGCGGGCGTGCTGCGGGTGGCCGCGTTCGACAGCAATCCGCCGTTTGGCTTCGTCAACTCCGCCGACAATCAGATCGTCGGCCTCGATGTGGACTACGCGCAAGCCGTGGCGAAAAGCCTCGGCGTCAAGCTCGAGGTGCAGCCGACCAACCCGGCGAATCGCATCGCGTTTCTGAAGTCGGGCAAGGTCGATCTCGTGTTCGCCAACTTCACGATCACGGACGAGCGCAAGAAGGAAGTCGATTTCAGCACGCCATATTTCGCATCGGGCACGCAGTTCATCGCGAAGAAGGGCACGCTCAAGTCGGCCGATCAACTCAATGGCTTGCGCATCGGCGCGGACAAGGGCACGACCAACGAACAGCAGGTGCGCGCGAAATATCCGAACGCGACCATTGTGGCCTATGACGACACGCCTTTTGCGTTCGCCGCACTCCGCACAGGCAACGTGCAGGCGATCACGCAGGACGGTCCGAAGCTCGTGGCGCTGCTCGCACGCGTGCCGGACAAGGCGAACTACGAGATTCCTGCGTTCACCATCTCCAACGACTATGAAGGCGTTGGCGTGCCGAAGGGTGAAACCCGTCTGCTCGACGTGGTGAACACGACGCTCACGCATCTCGAAGCGGACGGCCAGGCCGCCCAGATCTACGACAAGTGGTTCGGCCCGAAGAGCGCCGCGCCGCTGCCGCGTCTCTTCAAGATCGGCGATCCGCAAAAGAGCAACTGATCCACCGCCTCCCTATCCGGACCCGGGCCTCGCTATATGGCGGCCCGGGCTTTGTGCTTTCTGCGTCCTGATTCATGCATACCTGGCTTGAACCGAAGTATTTCGCATGGCTCGAACAGGGCCTCGCCGTCACCTTGTGGCTTTCCGTCTGCGCGGGCCTGAGCGCGACGCTGTTCGGCTTCACCCTCGCGATCGCGCGTAGCGGACGTAGCGCGGCGCTGGCGCGTGCCGCATCGCTTTATGTGTTCGTGTTTCGCAACTCGCCGTTGCTGGTGCAACTGTTGTTCTGGTATTTCGGCGCGGCCGCGTTGCTACCGCAGGACTGGATGACGTGGCTCAACGCATCGCACACGCTCACGTGGGGACCGTTCACCTTGCGCTGGCCGAGCTTCGAATTGCTGGCCGGCTGGATCGGGCTGACCTGCTATACGACGTCTTTCATCGGCGAGGAATTTCGCGCGGGGATGCGCGGCGTGAGCGAGGCGCAGGCACACGCGGCCGCCGCGCTCGGCATGCGCCGCTGGACCGCGCTGCGCTACGTGATCCTGCCGCAGGCGTTGCGCATTGCCACGCCGCCGCTCGCGGGTCAGTACATGAACCTGGTGAAGAACTCATCGCTTGCAATGGCCATTGGCGTGGCGGAACTCTCGTACATGTCCCGCCAGGTGGATACCGAAACATTCAAGACATTCCAGGCCTTCGGCATTGCGACCGTGTTTTACGTGCTGACGATTGCGGTCATTGAAGTCGCGCTCGTCGTCTGGCAACACACCGGTACGCGTGCACTGTCGCGAGGCCGCGCATGAGCGAATTCGACTGGCTTTCGACCCTGCGTTACCTGCTGCTGGGTTCGTTCCCGGCCGGGCCGCTCGGCGGCGTCGCGCTGACGATCGTGCTCTCGATCCTCTCGACCTTGCTCGCGGCGCTGATCGGCCTCGCGGGCGGCGTGGCGCTTGCGATGACGCGCGGCGTCGTCAAACTGGCGCTCACGGCGGTGGTGGCGTTCTTTCGCGCCATTCCCGTGCTGATGCTGATTTTCTGGACCTTCTTCCTGATGCCGATCCTGCTGCACGTCGACGTGCCCGGTCTCGCAACCGTCGTGTGCGCGCTCGCGCTGATTGGCGGCGCTTACCTTTCGCATTCGGTGTACGCAGGCATCGTGTCGATCGGCACCGGGCAGCGTGACGCCGCGTTGTCGCTGGGTCTGACGAAATGGCAGGCGCTACGGGAAGTGGTCCTGCCGCAAGCGGTGCGCGTGATGATGCCGTCGTTCGTCAATCAGTGCGTGTCGCTCATCAAGGACACATCGCTGGCGTATATCGTGGGCGTGCCGGAATTTACCTTCCTCGCGAATCAGTTGAACAACCGGTTAATGGTGTATCCCGCGCAGATATTCCTGTTTGTCGGCTTTGTCTATCTGCTGCTGTGCGGCGGGCTTCAATGGCTCGCGCACCGTCTGCTTGGGGAGGGCGCGAAAGCACGCAATGTGGTCCCGCCCCGTATGCATTAGCAGCGGCTTTATGACTCGATTGGATAAACGTATCGGATTTGCTTCGTTGTCAGGCCTGATGAGCGCACGTAGATTGGATGCATCGAGGCGGCCGCATCGCTGATGCACTTCAGGGCGGCACCGCGCTTCGCATTTCCAATACGACAATCACGGGGAATTCCCATGCCGTTCCTGCTTCGCACCGCGCTTGCTCGCGGCGCACACGCCTTGCGCCGCGTCGCAGCGCCTTCGCTTTCCGCCGTACTGGCCGTGACGACGCTGGCCGTCGCGCAACCAGCGCAAGCCGAGGGCACCATCCGCATCGCTGAGCAATTCGGCGTGGTCTATCTGATGCTGAACGTCGCGCGCGACCAGCACTTTATCGAGCAGGAGGGCCGCAAGGCCGGACTCGACATCAAGGTGGACTGGGTGCGCCTCTCGGGCGGCGCGGCCGTCAATGACGCGCTGCTCTCGGGCGCGGTGGACATCGCAGGTGCGGGTGTTGGCCCGCTGCTCACGGTCTGGGACCGCACGCATGGGCGCCAGAACGTGAAGGGCGTCTCCTCGCTCGGCAATCTGCCGTATTACCTCGTGAGCACCGATCCGAACGTGAAGACGATCGCGGACTTCTCGGCCAAAGATCGCATCGCGGTTCCGGCCGTGGGTGTCTCGGTGCAGTCGCGCGTGCTGCAGTACGCAGCGGCGAAACAGTGGGGCGACAAGCAGTTCGACCGCCTCGACAAGTTCACGCAGGCCATTCCGCATCCTGACGCGGCCGCCGCGCTGATTGCCAACAGCAGTGTGATCACGGCGCACTTCGGCAATCCGCCGTTCCAGCAGCAGGAACTGGCTGCCAACCCGAAGGCGCACATCGTCCTGAACTCGTATGACGTACTGGGCGGCCCCAGCTCGGCGACCGTGCTCTACACGACGGAGAAGTTCCGCAACGATAACCCGAAGACGTATCACGCCTTCGTCGCGGCGCTGGCCGACGCTGCCCGTCTGATCTCCTCCGATCCCGAGAAAGCGGCCGATATCTATATCCGCGTGAACGATTCGAAAATCGACCGCAATCTGCTCTTGAAGATCCTGCGCGATCCGCAGGTGCAGTTCAAGACCGCACCGCAAAATACGCTGAGCCTCGCGCAAGCCATGTACCGCACGGGCGCGATCCGCAACGAGCCGAAGTCCTGGCGCGACTACTTCTTCGACGATCCCGCGACAGCTGGCGGAAGCTGAGCCTACCTGCTTCAGCAGCGCAATAGCTGTTTATGCGCCGCCGTGTAATGAATATGGCGATTCATTGGTTGGGATGCACGGCGGCTGCCCGTATGTTGACGTTTTCTCTGCTGGATTTTCAATCGTGAATGTCAATACGACCCGACTCGTAGCCCACGCGCCGCTTGCGCGCCGTGCGCTGGGTGGCGCATCGCAGGCACGCGATGTAGACGCCCGTTTCGACCGTCAGGCAGGCGCCACGCTGCACGCCCCGGCGTCACAGGGCGAACGTCTGCTTGCCATCGATGACGTGAGCCTCGAATACCGCAATCGCGAACGCATCGTGAAGGCGACGCATGAGGTGAGCTTCGACGTCTACGGCGCAGACCGCTTCGTGCTGCTGGGGCCTTCAGGATGCGGCAAATCCACGTTGCTCAAGGCGATTGCAGGGTTTATCGAGCCGGTGGCGGGGACCATCGCGCTCGACGGCCAAACCGTGCGCGGCCCCGGTCCCGATCGCGTGGTGGTGTTTCAGGAGTTCGACCAGTTGCCGCCGTGGAAGACGGTGGTCGAGAACATCGCGTTTCCCTTGCGCGTGGCGCGCAAGCTCTCGCGCGCCGAGGCTAAGGCGCGAGCCCTGCATTACCTCGACAAAGTGGGCCTGGCTGCATTCGCCGATGCCTACCCGCACACGCTCTCGGGCGGCATGAAGCAGCGCGTGGCGATTGCCCGCGCGCTGGCCATGCAGCCGCGGGTGCTGCTGATGGACGAACCGTTCGCCGCGCTCGACGCGCTGACGCGTCGCAAGATGCAGGAAGAACTGCTGCGCCTGTGGGACGGCGAACGCTTCACACTGCTCTTCGTCACGCATTCGATCGAGGAGGCGCTCGTGGTGGGCAATCGCATTCTGCTGCTCTCGCCGCATCCGGGACGCGTGCGCGCGGAACTCAACAGCCACGCCTGGACGCACGCGAGCACCGACGACGACGCGTTTCGCGCAAGCGTCACGCGCATTCACAACCTGTTGTTCGAAACCGGCTCGGACGTGGAGGCTCACGCATGAGCACGCCTGTGAATACGCCCCATCGAGTATTGCCGCCGCTGCCGCCCATCCGTGCAGAGTACGAGCACACGCTGCAACCCGTGCCGCCCGGCGGCGATTCGGTGCCGCTGCCGCTCGCGCGCCGTCTAGCCGACGCAAGCTGGCTGAGACGCACGCTGATCGCGTTGCTGTTGATCGCGGCATGGGAAATCACGGCCCGCATCGTCAACAACGATCTGCTCGTGCCCACCTTCGGCGCGACGTTCGAGGCCTTCGTGCAAGGCATCCTGAGCGGCGAGTTGCTCGAAAAAACTGCGATCTCGCTGTCCGTGCTGCTGCGTGGCTATGCGATCGGCGTGGTGCTGGCCTTCGCGCTGACGGCGCTGGCCGTGTCGACGCGCGTGGGTCGCGATCTGCTTTCCATGTTGACCGCGATGTTCAACCCATTGCCGTCGATTGCCTTGTTGCCCATCGCGTTGCTGTGGTTCGGGCTGGGCACCGGCAGTCTCCTGTTCGTGCTCGTCCATGCGGTGCTCTGGCCGCTCGCGCTGAACATGTACACCGGGTTTCTCGGCGTGCCCGCCACGCTCAGGATGGCCGGGCGCAACTACGGGCTGACCGGACTGCGCCACGTTGCACTCATTCTGGTGCCCGCAGCGCTGCCGTCGATCATCGCGGGTCTGCGCGTGGGTTGGGCCTTTGCGTGGCGCACGTTGATTGCGGCAGAGCTGGTGTTCGGCGCGAGTGCAGGGCAGGGCGGACTCGGCTGGTACATCTTTCAGAATCGCAACGAGCTCTATACCGATCGCGTGTTTGCGGGGCTCGCTGCCGTCATCATCATCGGGCTGCTGGTCGAGCATCTGGTCTTCGATACGCTCGAACGCCTGACCGTGCGGCGCTGGGGCGTGCAGCAGTAAGAGCGGTATGACGCCAGCGAGCCTCGCATCGTCCTCAAGCGTCAAAACCCGAAGCCGCCCCCATCCACGTTCATGACCTGGCCGGTGACAAAACGCGCGTCGTCGGAGACGAGGAACGCGAGCGCGCCGGTCAGGTCCTCGGGTTGCTCGGTGCGCGGAATGAACTGCCGCGCGCGCACGGCTTCGAACGCCTCGGGCGGCAGGTTCGCCGCGCTGCCGGCGTGCTTCGTGAGCCCCGGCGAAATGGCGTTGACGGTCACGCCATGCGGGCCGAACTCCGACGCGAGCGCGCGCGTCAAGCCGATCACGCCCATCTTGCTGCACGCATAGGCGCTCATGCCGGGCGGCGGGCCCCACACGGTGCTCGATGCGAGATTGACGATGCGGCCCCAGCCGCGCTCGATCATCCCCGCCGAGAACGCCTGGGCGAGCAAAAAGGGCGCGTCGACGTTCACGGTCATGATCTGCCGCCAGAGCGTGGCGTCGATATCCGCGACACGCGCCATCGGCATGAATGCCGCGTTGTTCACGAGCACGTCGACCTTGCCGGTCAGTTCCAGCACGCGCGAGGTGAAGCGGGCGATGTCGTTCACATCGGCGAGATCGCAAGCCAGTGCGAACGCGCGCCCACCTTGTGCCTCGATTCGTGCCGCGAGTGCGTCGCACGGCGCGCGATCGGTCAGCACGAGCGTGTGGCCGCTCGCGGCGAGGCGCAGCGCGAACGCTTCGCCCAGGCCCCCGGCCGCGCCGGTGACGACGGCCACGCGTGCGGCGTTCGATTGGGAATCGGTCATGATGTTGTCGCTATTCAATTGGGGTTGAGCCAGGCTGGCGCGCGTCAGATCGGCGCGCGCAGCGCCTGCAGGGCGCCGACCATGATGCGCGTGTGATCGTCGCGCGAGCCGCCGTTGCGCTCGATTTCGCCAAGCCGCGCCGACGACGACACCACCAGCCGCGCCCGATCGTAATGTCGTCCCGCATACGCGAGCAGCGCGCCTTCGAGCGAGTGGCGTCGCGCCAGTTCCTGCGCGAGCACGATCGCCCCTTCAACGGCGATGCCCGCGCCCGAGGCAAGATGCGGCGTAGTTGCATGAACCGCGTCGCCCAGCAGCACGATGCGCCCGCGATGCCACGGCCCGTCGATCATATGCCCCGCAAGCGGGCGGTACAACACGCGATGATCCTTGAGCGAGCCGTCGAGCAAGCCCGCCCGGAATTCGCCGATCGGGCCGTCGAATTCTTCGAGCAGTTCGGCGAGCAGATGCGGCCATTGCTCGGGCGCGACGAATTCCATCCCCTCGCGTTTGTCGAGCACGAACAGATAGCAGTGCGTCGCGCTGATCGGATTCATGCCTGCTTTCGTGGTCTTGCCCATATAGATCGTCGAGTTTTCGCGCAGACGCGGCACCACCGCGCGCCACGATCCCTGGCCTGTGAAGCGCGGCCCCGCGAAGTCGGGCTTGACGTGGCGACGCACCGCCGAATTGACACCGTCCGCGCCGATCACGAGGTCGTAGCGTGCGCGGCTGCCGTCGGTGAAAACGACCTCCACGCCCTCGGCGTCCTGCGCGAGCGTCTCGAAGCTCACGCCAAGGCGCACTTGCGCGCCGACCGCGCGCGTGGCGTCGCCAAGAATCGAGGCCAGCGCCGCACGCATGATACCCGCCGCGCCCGGCAGGCCCTCGGCGCCGTGCGCGGGCTCGATCGGCACGCAGGCCTGCAAAGCGCCGTCGGCATCGCAGATATCGACGGCGCCCCACGAACCGCCCACGCGCAGCACCTCGTCGACGACACCGACTTCGCGCAGACCGCGCAGTGTCGGCCCGCTGATGGTGATGCCCGCGCCGTCCGCCGCCCACTGGGGATTGAGTTCGACGAGATCGACGTCGATGCCTTGACGGCGCAGCATGATCGCGGCGCACATGCCGCCAATGCCGCCGCCGACGATCAGAACCTTGTTGACGAGTGCCATGGTGTCTCTCTGTAGTTATGGATGCGTGCTTTGGGATTCAGGCTCAGCCGAGCGTGCCGCCGAGTTGCTCCGCGAGCCAGTCGGCGATGCGGTTGCCCGCGTTGAGCGGATTGTCGAGCGAGCTATGTTCGACACCGCCTTCGCGCGTGTCGAAGATGAAGAGATCTTTATTCGGACTATTGATCAGTTGTTCGAAGGTCTCGTGGGCGTATTTGAGCGGGATCTGGCGATCGTTTTCGCCGTGCGTGACAAGGAAGGGCACGCGGATACGATCGAGCACGCCGTTCAGATGCATGAACTCGGCCTTCGCGAAGAAGTCATCCATGTCGTGTGCGCCGAACACCCATTGCACGTGCTTCCAGTAGTGCGGCACGGGGTTTTCGCCTTCGCGCTTCAGACGCGCCTGCTGCACGGCGCGCCAGTCGTGATTCGCGCCCCACACCGCGCCGCACGCAAAGCGCGGTTCGAACGCGACCGCGCGCGGGCAGTAATAGCCGCCCAGCGACACGCCCAGCGCGCCGATGCGCTGCGCGTCCACTTCTTCGTGGCGTTCGAGCCAGTCCACGATGGGCGCGGCCCACACTTCGGTGTTATGCACGGCGGGCAGGTTTTGCAGACGCAGCGCTTCACCGGTGCCGGGTTGATCGACGAACAGCGCACTGAGGCCGCGCCGCGCGGACATCGTGCCCATCACGCTCTTTTGCAGCATTTCCTTGGTCGAATCGAGCCCGTTCATCACGACGACGATGGGCGCGCGCTGGCCCGGTTGGAGACCTTCGGCGCGCACGTAAAGCGCGCCCAGATGCGTATCGCCATAAGGGATTTCGACGCGCACGCAATTCTCCCGGCCCAGCGTGCGGCCGCGTTCGAACTGGTCGAGCGAGCGGCGATAGATCGCGAGCCGCGCCTCGAAACCGTGTGCCTGCATGCGCTCGGCGATGCCGTAATAGAGGCCCGCGCGTGCATATTTTTCGCCGGCCGAAAGCGTGTGGCCGTGTTCGACGTCTGCATCGGCGAGCGCGGAAAGCTGGTCGGCGCCGGCTTTCCACGCGTCGTAGAACGCAACGGTGCCGGGATCGTCGCCCGCGAGCGCGGCGTCGCGTAGCGGCGCGCACATCGCATCGACCTCGCCGATGTTGCCGCCGTGCGAGAGGGCGATCATCGTCGAGAGACTCCAGACGTAGTTGGTAGGGAAGTACTGGAACATGGTGAAGGTGTCCGGTTAGGTAGTCTATGAACAGGGTCAGTCGAACATCGTGGGCAGCGTCGCGGGAATCCAGACCTTGCCGTTTTCCACGCGCACGGGCACGTTGCGCAGCGACTGACCCGTGCAGGGGCCTGCGAAGCAGTAGCCCGTGCGTAGATCGAAATGGGCCGAATGGGCGTAGCAGACGATGTGCTGGCCGTCGCCGGACAGAAAGCGGTCCTGGCGGTATTCGAGCGGCCTGTGCTCGTGCGGGCAGTCGTTGAGCCAGACGAAGACCTCGTCGCCCTGGCGCACGACGCAGAGCTGGTCGTCGAGTCCCCGGCGCAAGAGGCCGCGCGAACCGCCGTCCGGCAGGTCGTCGAGCAGACAGAGCAGGCGTTCTTCGTCGTGCATGATCGGCTCGCTATCTTTCTCGCTCGCTTTCTCGCTTATTCGCCCGGCGCCCATTTGTTGCGCGCCTCGAACAGGAAAATCTGCGAGTTGTCGGAGCCAGGATCGACGGCGCGCGGAGTCCAGCTGTCGTCGTGATGATCCATGTCGGCGTCGAACTCGATGGTCGCGCCGAACGGGCTGTTGAAGTACCAGAAGAAGTTGCTGCCCAGAACGTGGCGGCCGGGCCCCCAGAAGCTCTTGTAGCCCTTCTTCACGAAGTTCCAGCCGTGCTGGAGCACTTGCGCGGGCGAGCCCAGATGGAACGTGAAGTGGTTGCAACCGATCATGTGATCGTTCTGGCTCTCGATCATGAAGAGCGTGTGGTGATCGAGCGTGCCTGCGGGGCGCATGAATGGGCCGAGGTGGTTGAAGCGGTCGGTCACCACGAATCCCAGGCGCGCGTAGAACGCCTCAGCTTTTGGTGCGTCTTCGACGAAGTACACGACATGGGAGAGCGTGCGCGGCTTGATGACTTCGTTGTGGTCCGCGGCGCAATCGTTCGGTGCGCGCCCCGCGGGCTGGCCCGGCACGTTGAAGCCCAGGTAGCGCGCCTCGTAAGGGCGGCGCTGCGTGACCATGAAGGCCACGCCAAAACCCGCGTCGTCGATGCAGTGGACGGTGCCGTTCGCGTCCACCGTTACGGCGCGCTCGGCTTCCAGATGCGCGCGGATCGAGGCAAGCGTGTCCGCGTTGTCGACACCGTAGACGGTTTCGCGCAGGCTGGGCGTGGCGGCTTTCGGCGGCAGCGGCGGCAGGCGCGGGTCGTCGGCGGCGCGCATCACGAGACCGGTGCCGTCCAGCGCCGTGAAAACGCCGCCGTGCACGGGATCGTATTCGACCTCGTCGAGGCCGTAGTCGAGCAGGTACTGGCGTGCACCCGCCATGTCGTCGATGCCGAAGACGAGATATTCGAGTCCTACGATCTGCATAATCAGGAATCCTTTTTGTTGGCATCGCACCGCTTTTATCGCGGTGACGTTGCCGTATGTTTACTGCGCCATCGCGCGTGTGATCAGTTGCTCGACGTCGCCGTCGTGACGCAGGCCGAGGCGTTCGGCCTCGGGCGTCAGCAGGGGCGGATAGGACGCGAACAAGCGCTCGACGAACGGATCGGGTGCGTAGGTCACAAGCGTCTTGCGCGTTTCGCCAAAGCGCGCGGCCAGCGCATCGACCACTTCGGCCATCGTCAGACGCAGCACCGGCATCTGGTAGCAGCGCCGCGCGTTGAAGCGATCCACATCGACGGTCGCCGCGTGCAGCAGGTTGTCCACGCATGCGCCCACGGAGATCCACCACGCGACGCCCTCCGCCGAGACCGGCACGGTGAGCGGTTCGTTGGCCGCAAGCTTCCAGAACAACTGACTCATGAACGCGGACACCAAACCCGCGCCGTCGCCAGGCCGTGCGACCACGCCGGGCAGGCGCAGCGAGCAACCTTGCACCCAGCCGAGGCGCGTGGCGTCGGCCACCAGCGCTTCGCCCATCAGCTTGTGCGCGCCGTAGCTCAGCGCCGGCGCGGGCAGGGTGCTTTCGTCCACGACAGGGGGCAGTTTTTCGCCATAGACCGCTACCGTGCTCGCAAACACGAAGCGGGGCGCGCGGGCTTGATCGCGCAGGTCTTCGAGCAAGCCAAGCGTGGCATCAAGGTTGATCGCGCGGCCCAATGCGTAATCGCGCTCCGCCGCGCCGCCCGGAATGCTGGCGAGATGGAACACGGCATCGACGGGCGTGGCATACGCTTGCACGCGCACGTTGGCATCCGCGATGCTGCCCGCGAGCTGCGTCACGCGCGGGTCCGCATGCGGCGCATCGAACGCAACGTCTAGCAACGTGAGCTTCGACACCGCGCGTGCGCCCAGGCCTTCAGCCAGCAGACGACGCACAAGCGCGCGGCCGACGAACCCCTGCGCCCCGGTAACGACGACATGGCTCATTGCGCGTCTCCCTTGCGGAACGGCAGCGTGGCAAGGAACGCCAGCCGCGAGACGCCGAGCATCTTCAAACCCGCGCGTGCCGAAGCGGCATCGAGCCGCGCTTCCATCGGCATGGTGCCGAAGCTCTTGCCCTTGATGACCAGCTCGTTGCCCACGCGCTCCAGCGACTCCACGTGCATCAGTTCTTCGTCGGCCGCGCCGCGCAGCACCATGCCATCCTTCTTCGCAGCGCCGTTCTGCTGAGCCGTGGCGGGCACACCGCTGTCCTGGCGCGCGCCCTTCGCGACGCTGCCGAAGTCCATGCCCAGTTGCTCGAACATCTTGATGGCCGTGGCGCGGCCCGCGCCGTAGACGCCGCCGCCCGGGTGCTGGAAAGGCCCGGCCAGATACAGGCGCTCGACACCAGGCACCGTGAACTGGCCGAGATCCGGCGTGGGGCGATGCCCTGCGCTCTGGTAGAAGTAGGGCGCCACGCCGTGCAGGTCGCCGCGCATCATGCTGTTCGGGCTGGAGCGTTCGAGATCGACCGGGCTCACGATGCTGCGCGCCACGATGTTCTCGCTCGTCAAGTTCGAGACGAACTGGCGATAGTGCGCGAGCGAACGGTCGCCGATCTCCTCCTTGAACTCGTCCCAGTGGCGTCCCGCCCAGCGCTTGTCCTTCACCTGGTACGGCGCGAACGTGATGCCATGAAACATGCCCTTGCCCGCCGGCACGCGGGTCTTGTCGCCGATGCTCTCATCTCCGCCCGCGCACAGGCGACGGTCGGTGATCAGGCCGCGCTTGAGGTCGTCGAAGTCGGCGAGCATCTCGTCCAGGCTGTCCGTCGCCATGAATTCGAGCATGGTGGCGTAGCCCACTTCCTCGCCCGCGTAGTAGCGCGCGTTTTCCTTCAGGTCGTAGTGGCTCACCATGATCGAGAAGGGCGCGAGCGTGGCGCGCTCGGCGCGCTTGAGCACCGGCTCCGGCACGCCTTCCACGAAGCGGCGGATCACGTGCGGATGGATCGCGCCGATCACGGCATCCTTCGCGACGATCGTTTCGCCATCGGCAAGACGCACGCCGCTTGCGCGGCCCGCGCTCGTGAGAATCTGCGCGACCTCCGCGTTACAACGCACCTCGCCGCCATACGACTCGATACAGCGCACCAGCGACTCGGTGAGCTTGCCGCTGCCGCCAATCGGCTGCGAAACGCCATAGGTGTGAATGATGCCCGGCATCAGCAGCACGCCCATGCCGGTGCCCAGTTCGTTGGGAGCCTGCAGGTTTTCGCTCACGAGGCGCAACAGATGGATCTTGATCTTGTCGCTCTCGTAAAGCTGGTTCACGAGGTCGAGGCAATCGCGGTTCATGTAGTCGAGCATGAGCCGGCCTTCGTCGCTGCGGTCGAGCATCGCGACCAGCTCGCCCAGCGGTGGCGGCGGCGAATAGAGGCCGGGCATGAACATCTGCAGGACCTGCTGGCTCATCTTCACGAAGGCGCGATAGGTATCGGCGTCCTTCTGCGAGACCTTCGCGAAGCATTCGCAGGTCTTGTCCAGATCCTTGTACGTGAACAGCACCGACTGGTCCGGGAAGATCGTGGCGTGCGGGACCGGCGAATAGTGATACTTCAGGCCGTGTTCCGAGAGCAGCCCCAGTTCGTCCTGGCGCAGCATCGGATTGCCCTGAATCATGATGTGCACGCTCGAATGCTCGTCGTGCCAGTAGCCCGGCGTGTTGAGTTCGCGCGTGCTCACGCCGCCGCCCGGCCAGGCCTTGCGCTCCAGCACCAGCACTTTCTTGCCCGCCTTCGCGAGATACGCGGCGGCCACGAGGCCATTGTGGCCCGCGCCCATCGCGACGATGTCGTACTGCTGGCTCATGCGTCGACTCCCGAAGTTGCCTGTTGCTGCACGTAATGGGCCTGCACGAAGCGATGGTCGATCGCACCGAATACCGATTGCCCGTCGCGGCCCTTCATTTCAAAGCGCAAACGCTCGCCGAATTGCAGCCACGGCGTGCGCGATTCACCGTGTTCCAGCGTTTCGATGGCACGTTGTTCCGCGAGGCAGGCAGACCCGGTCACGCGATAGTCGAGATTCGAAAACGTGCCGGAGCCGAGCAGCATGCCCGCGCGCAGATTGCGGTTGTACGTGATGTACGCGATCAGCTCATGAAAGCCGAAGCTCATTTCGCGGCCATTCGGTGCGCCGAAGCGCTCGTCATTGCGCGAGACTTCCATGTCGAGTTGAACGCGCCCATCGCGCCACGCGTCGCCCAGTTCGTCGGGCGTGACGGCAACAGGCGCGAACGCCGTGGCGGGCTTGGCGAGGATAAAACCGAAACCCATGCCCAGTTCGCGAAAGAGATGCTTGCGCATGCTCACGTCGTTGAACAGCACGATAAGGCGCACATGCGCGAGGGCATCGGCGGCGCGCGTGCCCATCGGCACATCGCCCAGAATCACGCCCACTTCGCCTTCGAAATCGCAGTTATCGGCTTCGTCGGGGAAGGGGTAATCGGCGTGCGGGCCAACGAAATCGTCGGCCTGACGCTGGATCAGCACGGGAATCGTGGGATCGGACTTCTTCTCCGGGTGATACGCCTGCGTCATGATGCGGCCGTGGTTCAGAAACGCCGAGGCGTCGATGAACTGGTGCGTGCGCGGCAGCGGCGCGGTGCAGGCGTGCGAGTCGAAGTCGAAAGCATCAGCGGCGCTGCCTGCGTTGAGCGCGGCATACAGCGCCTGCAAGGCGGGCTCGGCCTGCTTCCAGTCGTCGAGCGCGGCGCGCAGGGTCGGCGCGATGGGGGTGGCGCGCACCGCGCGGCGCAGATCGCGCGAGACGACGATCAGCGCGCCATCGGGATGCCCGTTGTTGAGCGACGCGAATTTCATGGTGTCTGTCTCCTTCCTTGTCTCTTGTATGTGGGTTAGCGCAGCGGTCGGCCGCCGTCCACGGGCAGCACGCAGCCCGTCGAAAAGCGCAGATCGCGCGCGGCGACGAGGACCGCCTGCGCGATCTCCTGCGGATCGGCCAGACGTGCGAGCGGCGTGCGCGCCGCCTGTTCGTCGCGCCATGCGATGTCCATCGACTTCACGAATTCGGTATCCACGAGGCCGGGCGAGACGGACAGCACGCGAATCCGCGGTGCGAGTGCGCGTGCCAGCGACTTCGTGAGGTTGTCGAGCGCGGCCTTCGACGCGCAGTAGATGACGTTGCTGCCCATCGCCGTTTGCGCCGCAATCGACGAGATATTGACGACGACTGCGCCGCCCGCGAGCGTGCTTTTTTCGAGCAGCGAGCGCAGCGCGCGCACCATCGCGAAGGGGCCGCGCACGTTGGTGGCGAGCACGTCGTCGATGAGCGCGTCGCTCATGCCGTCGAGATCGTCGTGTGCGACGAAGCGCGTCGTGCCCGCGCAATTCACGAGCAGGTCGCAACGGCCATAGTGCGTGGCAATGTCGTCGGCGAGGCGCGCGAGCGCGGCGCTGTCCGTGACGGGCGCGGCGCAGGCGCGATGGCCCGCGCCGTCGAGTTGCGCGACGAGCGATTGCGCCGCTTCAGCCGAGCTGCGATAACCGGCGACAACCGCGCAACCGGCTTGTGCGAGCGTGCGGCAGATCTGCTCGCCCAGGCCGCCCGTTGCGCCGGTCACGAGCGCGACGGGGCGCTCGCCCGTGGTGGTGGTGAACTTCGTCATGTCGAAAGTGCTGTGAGAGTCGATGGAGTTACGAGGCGCTCGCCAGGGTCCGCTGCCAGTGCGCGAGCGGCAGGCCCGGCACCGGCGAGCGGAAGCTCGCGAGCGTGGTGCCGCCGAGACTCCCCAGATAGACCGTGCGCAGGTCGGGGCCGCCGAAGGTGAGGCTCGCCATCATCGGCGCGAGCGTGCCGCGGCAAGCGCCCATCAACTCGGGCGTGGTCGTGCCCGCGCGGTAGTGCTCCTCGTAGCGCGCGAAAGCTTCCGGGTTGCCGTCGTCGAGCAGCGTGAGGATCTCGCCTTGCGGCGTGAGCGCGATCAGCTTTTCGTTGAGGATCAGCGTGATCCAAAGGTTGCCGTGCGCGTCGAAGGCGAAGCCGTCGGGGAAGCCGCCCATATCGTGCGGGCCGTAGATTTCGCGATCGGTGAGCGAGCCGTCATCCTGCACGCGCAGGCGCGAGATGCGGCGCGCGTTGGTCTCCACGACGTAGAGCCATTCCTCGTTCGCGTCCAGCCGGATCTCGTTGGTGCCGACAAAGCCGTCCGCAACGATGCGGATGCCGCTTTCGTCGATCAGGCCCACGTAGCCGTCGGCAGTCTTTTCGTTGATCGAACGCGTCCACGGCACCTGGCGCGTCGTGACCGTGAACCAGATCCGGCCGCGTGAATCGGTCAGCACGAAGTTGGTCTTGCCGAGCGGCTGGCCGTCGATACGGTCGTACAGCGTGCGCGACGCGCCGTCGCGCGACATCAGTTCGATGGCGTCGGTGCCGAAGTTCGCGATCACGATGTTGCCGTCGCGGTCGAACGCGAGGCCGTTGGGCAGCGTGCCGCCCATCACGAGCTGCTGGGCGTCGTCCGAGGCGGGCGCTTCTTGCGGGTTTTGCGTGTCGCTCTGTTGGGCGATCAGCGTCTGCGTGCCGTCCGGGGCGATGCGCATCACGCCGCCGCGCGCGTCCGCGGTCCAGAGCGTGCCGTCGGCTTCGGCCAGGATGCATTCGGGGCGCAGCAGGTCGCGGCCCACCATGCGGATGTCGTCGCGGTTGACCTGCCAGCCGTGCAGCGGATTGGTCGATGTCGTCATGTGTGTGAGTGCGTGAGCGAGGGGAGTCGGATCGAGTCGGCGTTCAGGCCGCGCGCAGATCGGCGGCGAACGGCTCCAGCAGTTCGATCAGGTTGCCGCTGACGTCGCGGATAAAGGCCGTGGGGTTGCCGTCCACCACCAGTTCGAAGGCGATATCGGCGCCGGCTTCGCGCAGGGCGGCCACGGCGGCGGGCACGTCGGGCACCTCGAAACACATGTGCTTGTTGCCGTGCGTGCGCAGATCGAGATTCGGCACGCGCCGCTCGGCGGGGAGCGGGTCCGCGCCGGGCACCTCGAAGATTTCAATGCGGTAAGCGTCGCGGCGCACGAAGGCCACGCGGGCCGGAATCTTGTCGATCGTGAGTTGCTGCTCGAGCGTGAAGCCCAGCATGCGTTCGTACCAGGCAACGGCGGCGTCGAGATCCGGCACGCTGATGCCGAAATGATGCGGGCGCAGTGCGGCGAGCAGCGGCGCGTGGCAGGGGGATTCGGGGCGCGCCAGCGGCGCGGACGTGCAGGGCACGGCTGTCATGTTCGCTTGTCTCCGGCTTGTTCGTGCCGCGCGGCCGGGTGGCGGGCGGCATCGTCGATTCGTATGGAGCCACTCTAGAGCGAATCATTTTTCGAAACCATCAATTCCTAGTGGAAACACGCATTGATGGGATCGGATGGTGGCGCGATAGTGGCGCCCCATGAGACTCGGTCACTTCGACATGAATCTGCTGGTGGCGCTGGACGCGC
Source organism: Paraburkholderia sp. J67 (assembly GCF_905220265.1). Taxonomy (NCBI): domain Bacteria; kingdom Pseudomonadati; phylum Pseudomonadota; class Betaproteobacteria; order Burkholderiales; family Burkholderiaceae; genus Paraburkholderia; species Paraburkholderia sp. J67. Next base: position 261,245 of record NZ_CAJMZK010000008.1, on the reverse strand, counting down.
TGCTCGACACGCGCAGTGTGACGCGCGCCAGCGAGCGGCTGCATATCGGCGCCTCCGCTACCAGCAGCGCGCTAGGCCGTCTGCGCGAATATTTCGACGATCCCTTGCTAATGCAGGTGGGACGCCGTATGGAACTGACCCCGCTCGGGCGCAGCCTCGCGCAGCCCGTGCGCGAGATCCTGCTGACCGTGCAGTCCACCGTGGTGGCGCGGCTGGAGTTCGATCCGGCGCAGGCGCGCCGCAACTTCGTGATTCGCGCCTCCGACTACCTCACCACGGTGCTGCTGATCGACGTGGTGCAGCGTTTGCAACGTGAGGCGCCCGGCATCACGCTGCACATCGCCAACATGGCCGACGACGTGCCGGAGCGGCTCGATCGCGGCGAAGTCGACTTCGTGATCTATCCGAGCGTCTCGGTCAATCCCGAGCATCCTTCCCAGGCGCTCTTCGAAGAGACGTTCAGTTGCGTGGTCTGGGAAGGCAACCCGCTGGTGGGGGACACGCTCACGGTGGAGCAGTACGCGGAACTGGGCCACGTGGCCGCCACCTTCGGCGACAGCCGCAGTGCAAGCTTTGAAGGTTTCGTGATGGCCAATCGCGGCATCACGCGCAACATCGAAGTCACCACCACGAACTTCAACACGCTGCCGCAACTGGTGATCGGCACCACGCGCATCGCCACCGTTCATACGCGCCTGGCAAAAATCTATGCGCATTTCCTGCCGCTGCGCGTTCTGCCCTTGCCGCTCGATCTGCCCCCGCTCGTGGAAATGATCCAATGGCATGCGATCAATAACGGCGACCCCGCGCACACGTGGATGCGCCGCGTGCTGCTGGAGCAGGCGCAAGCCAGCGCGCTCGCGCCGGGGGCCGTTTTCACGCAGCGCGCGTAGCAGGAACATCGCCGCCATGCGTTGACGACATCAAATGGTCTCGTCAACGCAATCTGATTGTGTCGTAACGTCGCCGCCGGAATCATTCGTCTCACACAAACGGGAAGCTCTCGATCCGGTACGAACGCCTCGCGCGCCGTACCTGCCCGACGAACTTTTTTGATTACAACGGAGACGACCTCATGCATGTCCCCCTCGAGCGGCGCGACGGCGCGCCTGCGCGTCAAGAAGCGCACTTCCTGCACGCGCTGATCCTTCTGAGCACGGTGATTTGCGGCACACTTGCGCCGACCGTGATCGGCCCCGTGCTGCCCGCGATGCAGCAGCATTTCGCGGCCGTGCCCAATATCGAAACGCTGGTGCCCGTGGTCGTGACGATGCCGATGTTCGTGCTCGGCGCGCTGGCGATGGTGATCGGCGCGATCAGCGACAAGATCGGCCGCAAGCGCGTGCTGGTGGGCTCGCTCGTGCTCTATGCGATCGCGGGCACCGCGCCGCTGTGGCTCGATTCGATTCACGCGATCCTCGCGAGCCGCGCGCTCGTGGGGCTCGCGGAAGCCGCCGCGATGACCGTGAGCACCTCGTTTATCGGCGATTTGTTCACGGGCGCAAAGCGCGACCGCTATGCGGCGCTGCAAGTGACGGTGGCGTCCACCTCGGCGTTCGTGTTCAACCTGATGGGCGGGCTGCTCGGCGCGTATGGCTGGCGTGCGCCGTTCGCGGCCTATGCGCTGCCGCTTTTGCTCGCGCCGCTCGTGCAGATTTTTATCTGGGATACGCGTGGCGCAGCACCGCAGGCCCAGTTGCGCAGTGCCGCCGACGAACCGGAGTTCAAGCCGTGGCTGCTCGCGCTGATCTGCGTAGCGGCGTTTGGCGTGGGCATGGTGTTCATGGTGGTGCCCGTGCATCTGTCGTTCATGCTCGTGCAACTGGGTGTGCATGCAACGGGTGCGATTGGCTTTGCGTATGCGATGAACAGCGTGGGCATCATCGCGGGCACGCTCGGGTTCGGCTGGTTCATCGCGAGCCGGTGCAGCGTGCTCCAGCAGTTCGTGCTCGGCACGGTGGTGTGCGGTGTTGGCTTCGTCTGCATGGGTTCGGCGCATGACGCCAGCGTCCTCACGCTGGGCGGCGCGATCAACGGCGTGGGTTGCGGCATCGTGCTGCCCGCGCTCGTGAGCTGGGGGCTGCGTTCGCTGCCTTATGGACGGCGCGGCTTCGGCACCGGCGCGTTCACGGCCGCACAGTTCATCGGCTACTTTTGCAGCCCGATTCTCGTCATGGGCATGGTCATGCACGTCGGCTCGCGCTTCGCGGTCGTGCAGGATTGGGGGCTTGCGCTGTTCGCGCTCGCCGCCGTCTGCGTGGCGGGATCGCTGTTGCGCGTGCGTCGGCTCAAGCTCGGTTGAGCGGAGGGCGCGCCATGAATTCCAGCATGAAACCTGTGTTGAAATCCGCGCAGCCCGCGCTGCCGATCCGGCGCGGCGAGCGTCTGCGCGACAAGGTCGCGGTGGTGACGGGCATCGGCAGCGGCATCGGACGCGCGTGCGCCTTGCTGTTCGCCGCGCAGGGCGCGCGCGTGGTGGGCTGCGATATCGACGCCGACGCTGCCGCGCGCTGTATCGAGGAAGCCCGCGAACGCGGCTTGCGTATCGACGGCGTGCAGCCTTGCGATCTCACGCAACCGCATGAAGCGGCGCGCGTGATCGAGCACGCGGTCGAGTTGCACGGCGGCATCGACGTGCTCGTCAATGCCGCTGCGTTCGGCGCCTTTGCCTGGCTCTCCGAAATGGATTACGAAACGCAGTGGCGCAAGACGCTCACCGGCGAGCTGGACATCGTGTTCCTGCTGTGCCGCGCCGCATGGCCCGCGCTGATCGCGCGCGGCGGCGGGGCGGTGATCAATTTCGCCTCGGCCAACGCGGCGCTCGCGCTCGACGGCTCGCCTGCGCTTGCGCACTGCGCGGGCAAGGGCGGCGTGCTGGCCATGACGCGCCAGCTTGCGATGGAAGGCGCGCCGCACGGCATCCGCGCCAATACGATCTCGCCCGCGCTCGTGGAAACCGACGCCACGCGCCGCCACATGCAGGCGCAACCCGAGTTCGTCGAGCGTGCGCTCGGCAAGCTGATGATCAAGCGTGTGGGCCAACCCGAGGACGTGGCGTGGTGCGCGCTGTTCCTCGCCTCGGACGAGGCCACTTGGGTCACCGGCGCGGATTTCCCCATCGATGGCGGCGCGACGGCGTGGTAAGCGCCTTGCACGTCATCCACGCGCAATGACTCCGCGCTAGCGGCGCCCAGGCCGCTTCTCCGATTCCTTCGAATACCTCACCGCGTCTGGCGACAGACGCGGCGGGAGACGCTTTGCCCCAAAAAACAGGAGACGATAATAATGACGTTAGACAGGTTTGGATTTCCCCATCATTCGGCCACGCGATATTCGGGCCGTGTACCGTGCCGCTCGGCGATTGCGCTTGCCGCGATGCTGGCGAGCGGCGTGCTTCACGCGCAGTCCAGTGCGGACGCAACGACTGCCGCCACACCCACCGACTCGCCTTCCACAGCGCAAATCGGCCAACCCGCGAAGCCGCAAGCGCCGAATGCCGCCATCAAACTCGCCGCCGCCGACGGCACGCTCCAGCAAGCCTCGACCGACCGGCCGAGCGTGCAGCAAGGCATTCCTTCGACAGACCAGCTTGGCGTCTCGCATATCGGCGACGCCACGCCATCGCCTGCGGCGGGTCCGCGTCAGGGCCTGCTCGCGGGTATCGGCCAGAAGCTCAACGATTGGGGTTTCACGCCGTCGCTCAATCTCGTGCAGATGTACCTCGCTAATCCGAGTGTCGGTCAGCAAACGGGCAATCACGAGGCGCTCACCTTCATCGCCGTGGGCGGCGACTTCGACATGGAGAAAATCGCCGGCTTTCCGGGCGCGACGATTCACTTCCAGCAGTTGTTCGTGCCGTTCACGAACAATCTCGCCTGGGGCAGCCAGGTCGGCGACGTGCTGGCGGGCCAGCCTGGCCCTTACGTTCCGCAGGTCTCGCATCTGGGCATCTTCACCTGGGAGCAGAAGGCGTTTCACGACAAGCTCGACGTCGAGTTCGGCAAGACCAACGCGGGCGCTTATTTTGGTGCGCCCGTCTGCAATCAGGGCTTTGGCTGCCAGAGCGCGATCCTGCAGAACAGCGCGGGCATGAATCCGCCCGTGTATGTGAACTGGGGCGGTCGCGCGCGCTACAACATCACGCCCGCGTGGTCGGTGCAGGCGGGGCTGTTTCGCTCGAATCCCGCCTATCCGTTCACGAATGGCTGGGAATGGACCAACAGCGTGCCGGACAGCAACGTCTGGCTCGCGAGCACCGCGTACCGCACGACATATCAGAGCGATCTCTATCCGAAGAGCTATGAGCTGATGCTCTACTACAACACGCGCACGCAGACGGACCCGCTCACGGAGGAGACGCACAAGGGCACATCGGGGATTTATTTCGGCGGGCGTCAGGTGGTCTGGCGTGCCGATGGCGGTCAGGCGGGCGCGCCGGACCCGACCGCGGTTTCCTTGTTCGCCACGGCGACCGGCAGCTTCGACGCGCATTCGAGCTACGGTCTTGCGATGACGGGCAGCGCAGGCGTGATTCTCGAAGCGCCGCTGCGCAGCCGTCCGCACGACAGCATTTCGCTCTCGCTGAACTGGGCGACGCTCACGCCACACGAGCAGGAATACCTGAAGCAGGCCAATCTCGCGGCGGGCGGCAGCGGTTATACGGTGGGGCGCACGCAGTACGGTCTGAAGCTCGACGCCAATATCGCGCTTACGCGCAGCATCATTTTGAGCCCGTATGTGATGCGCACGTGGAACACCAACACCTGGGGCAATCCGACGTATACCGCAACGCCGAAGAACGGCATCGTCGCGGGGATTGTTGCGAGCGTGTTCTTCGACAAGATGCTCGGCTTGACGGATCGCTGAGCGGCGCCTGTATGGCCGGGCGTGGGCAGCGAATGCTCACGCCCGGTTTCCAGCGTCGCGTCACTCCATCGACGAATCGCAGGAGCAATCGAGACTGGCTCGAGCGCTCTGCCGTTGCGATGCGGCCAGCCGTTGCAGCGTCGCCAGACCGAGCAGGGCCAGGGCGAGTCCGAGCAGAAAATCGGCGTGCACGCCCGCGCGGTCGACGATCGTGCCGCCCACGGCCGAACCCATCGCAATCGCCACCTGAATGACGCTCACGAACATCGCCGATCCCGCTTCGGGCAAGTCCGTCGTGTCGCGCTGAATCCAGACGCTGAAGCACAGCGGCAGCGCGCCGAATGCGATGCCCCACAGCAACATCCCCACCGTCTCGCCGATGGGCGAGTGTTCCAGCAACAGCATCGAAGACATCGCCGCCAATAGCAGCAAGACCATCGCGGCGACCGACTTCTTCAGATGGCCCGAAATCACGGTCGACGTCAGCGCATTGGAGAAGAAACCGATCAGGCCAAATCCAAACAGCAGCAGCGTGATGGCGCTCAGCGAGAAGTCGTTTTCCAGCAGCGGCGCGATGTACGTATAGGTCGAAAAATGCGCGCCAAAAACGAGTGCGACCATCAACATGCTCAAGCGCGTGTGGGACCGGCCAAACAGCTTTTTGAAGTCGGCCAGTCGCAACGCCGAGGCAGAAGGCAGCGACGGCACCAGCAACGCCTGCGCAACGAGGGCGAGCGCCACCAGCCCCGCGGTGGCCGCGAACGCGAACCGCCACGAGGAGAATGACGCGATAAACGTACCGAGCGGCACACCGGCCACGGTCGCACAGGTCACGCCGGTCAGGATCGTCGCGGTTGCGCGAGCGGCATCCTTGCCTTGCACGAGGCGGGGGGCGGCTGCCGTGGCCAGTGTCCAGAAGCCGCCCAGCGCTGCGCCGAGCAAGGCGCGTCCCACCAGCATGACCGGCAGGTTCGGCGCGATCGCGCACAGCACGTTCGCGATCAGCAGCACCGCGGTGAGCAGCAGGAACACGTAGCGGCGGTCCATGCGGCCCGCGCCGACGATGAGCATCGGCGCCGATATGGCGGCAAGGACGCCAGGGGTAGTGACCATCAGGCCCGCCACGCCGGTCGACACACCCAGATCGTGGGCGATTTGCGGCAGCAGGCCAACCGGCAGAAACTCGGCGGTCACAAACGCGAATGCGCTAATGGCGACAGCAACGACAGAGAGCCATTGACTCGCGGACGTCGACGTTCCATCCAGGGTTACGGGAGTCGCAGGGGTGTCGATTTGCATGACGGCCTTAATCGTGGATTGAGCGTGAATTGAACGCGGATTCAGGCGTCGTAGTTTAAGCAGCGTTTTGTCCAGGAAAAAGTAGCGGATACCGAAAAGACAAGTCGGGGAGGCTGAACAATGTCAATGTGGGGAATCCCTGAGGCCAGCGCGGCCCGACAATCGCGTCGAAACGCCGCACCCCAGCGAGCGAATCGACCGCTTGCGCTCACGCGCGATCCAGCGCCTTGATGGCCGTCGCCGCTGCGGCGGCGCGCGTCTCGACATGCAGCTTGCGGAACAGATGTTCCAGATGCTTGTTCACGGTGCGCGTCGCCATGCCCAGGATGTCGCCGATGTCGCGGTTGGTCTTGCCGCGCGACACCCAGAGCAGCACTTCGGCCTCGCGCGCCGTGAGGCCGAAGCGTGCCGCAAGCGCGTCGCCGTGCAAGGCGTCGTCGCTTTCCTTGAGGATGATGATCCACTCGCCCGATTCGGCCGTGGGTGTCACGCTGGCCGAGCGCCGTACGTGGCCCAGCGTGAACTCGTGCGTGGCGTCGGCCTGCGCGCCCCGCGCGATCCACGTCAGAAACCAGTTACGCAGCGGCAAGGGGAGCTTCGCCTGCGTATCGGCTTCATTCGGCTCTGCAACGGGTGGGGCGGCGCAATACGCCGCGATCTGCTGCGCCGCCTGCTGGCTTTGCCAGCGGATCGTGGCATCCGCTCCGACGATCACCGCTGCGCGCGCATCGAGCGACAGCGCGGTCTGTGCATAGAGTTGGGCCCGCGAACGTTGCACGTGTGCGCCAATCCGGGCGCACAACTCTTCGGGGCGCACCGGCTTCGTCACGTAGTCGATCCCGCCCACGCGAAAGCCGCGCACCACGTGCTCGGTTTCTGTGAGCGCGGTCATGAAGATCACGGGCAGGTGTTCATGCTGTTCGTCCTGTTTCAAACGTCGGCAGGTTTCGAAGCCGTCCATGCCGGGCATCATGGCGTCGAGCAGCACGACATCGGGCGTCACGCGCGCGAGGCGCTTGAGCGCGTCTTCGCCGGAGAGCGCGACCAGCACCGCATAGCCGTGCGCCTGCAGCGTGTCGGAGAGAAACGCCAGATTGTCCGGCGTATCGTCGACGATCAGCACAACGGGCCGGTCGGCTTGCCACGCCGGTCGTTCGGCGGTGTGGTCCGCGTCAGGTGTTGGCGTCGCGCGTAAGTCGGGCAAGTTCATGCTCCAGTTCTCTTAGCTGAAAGCGTTCGGCCAGCGCGCGCAGGACGTCGAATTGTTCCTGCAAGGCCGGCCAGGTGGCGCGCGCCGCGTCGAGTTGTTCGACCACGCCTTGTACATAGCCGACTTCGAGGTGGGCGCGCAGATGTTCGATGAGCGCGGGCGGCCACGCCGGGGCGGCTGCCAGCGCCTCGGCCGGCGCATCCGTCGCGGGCGCGGCCGCGATGGTCTCCGAGGCAATCCAGTCGAGCGAGAGCAGTTGCGCGAGCTTGTCGAGCAGCAGATTCACCCGCAGCGGCTTCACCAGATAGCCCGCACAACCGGTTGCGCTCGCGCGCTCGCGATCGTCGGCGAAAGCGTTGGCGGAGAGCAGCACGATGGGCGCGTTCGAAAGCTGGTTCTCGGAAATCAGCCGGCTCGTTTCGTAGCCGTCCATCAGCGGCATGGAGATGTCCATGATGATCGCGTCCGCGCGGTGGGTGGCGAGCCAGCGCAAGGCGTCGGGGCCGCTGGCGGCTTCGGCGACGTCGAAGCCCAGCGGCGTCAGCAGCTGCGCGACGATGCCGCGTTGATCCGCGAGATCGTCGACCACGAGAATCGCGCGGCGCGCGCCCGCGTAGCCGCGTATCGCGCCGAGTTCGGCGTGGGCAATGGCGGCGCTGTCGACGGCCGGCGCGAACAGCCGCACCACGAAGCGCGTGCCCCGGCCCACCTCGCTGTCGACTTCGAGGCTCCCGCCGAGCGCCTGCGTCAGCAAACGGCAGATCGTGAGGCCGAGACCCGCGCCGTGATCGTGCGCATGGGCCGCCTCGCCGCGCTCGAACGGCAGGAACAGGCGCTCCATTTCGGCTGGCGGAATGCCGGGGCCGGTATCGACCACTTCGAACTTGAGCGTGTCGAGCACGTGGCTCACCCGCAGCGTCACCGTGCCCGTCGAGGTGAAGCGGATCGCGTTGCCGATCAGGTTGGTGAGAATCTGTCCCACGCACTTCTGGTCGGTGCGCACGGTGGCGGGCAGGCGGCCGACGGTCTGCACATCGAACGCGAGCGCTTTTTCCAGCGCCTGCGGGCGCAGCATCGACGTGACATGCGCGACGAAATCGGCGAGCGGCACCTTGGCGATATTCAGTTGCAGTTTGCCCGCCTCGATGCGCGCGACGTCGAGCAGGCCATCGACGAGCGCGAGCAGATGTTCGCCGCTGCGATGAATCGTGCGCACCGCGTTGTAGCGCGTCGGTGTCAGTTCTTCCCGTGCTTGCAGCAGCAAGTGCGCGTAACCCAGGATGCTGTTGAGCGGCGTGCGCAATTCGTGGCTCAAACCGGAGACATAACGGCTCTTCGCCTGATTGGCCGATTCGGCGGCCGCGGTCGCACGTTTGAGCGCGGCGTCGGTTTTCTGGTGCGCGTCGATTTCGAGCATCAGCAGTTCGTTCTGGCGCTGCGACTCTTCTTGCGTTACGCGCCGGCTCTCGCGTTCCAGTACGAACCACCAGGCGGCGATGCAGCCCACGAGCGAGAGCGCGAAAAAAATCTTCAGGAAGCTGCTCGCGATGGCGTGGCCGAGCGACGATTCGGTGGCCGCGAGCGAGGTCACGCTCTGCGACCAGATCAGGTAGAGCACACTCGACAGCACTGCGAGCATCGCGGCCATGAGGCTCGCGTAGTGAATCAGCCGCAGCGCGGCGGGGCCGAGACGGGCGCGCGGAAAGAGGCGATGCAACGCGCGGTCGGCCTGCGCAGAAAAGCGCGCATGCGGCTTGCAGCGGTCGTGGCAACGCGAGTCGAGCGAGCAGCACAGCGAGCAGATGGTGCCGCCATAGGCGGGGCAGTAGGCCGTGTCGTCGGGTTCGAAGGCGTTTTCGCAGATCGCGCAACGCAGCGACGTGGCGTCGCCCGTGGGCTGCGCGGCGCGCGCGATGTAATAGCGTCCGCGCGTCAGGATCGCGAGTACGGGCGCGCAGGCGAAGGCCACGCCGAAGGCGATGAACGACGACATCGCCTTGGTTAGTATGCCGAACAAGCCACTGTGTGCGAGCATCGCGACGGCCGCCGCAATCAGCATCGCGCCCACGCCGACGGGATTCACATCGTAAAGATGGGCCCGCTTGAACTCGATATGTCGCGGGCTGTAACCGAGCGGCTTGTTGATGACTAGGTCGGCAAACAGCGCGCCGACCCACGCAATCGCAATGTTCGCGTAGAGCGACAGCACCTTGCCGATCGCCTCGAATACGCCCATTTCCACCAGCAGCAACGCGATCATCACGTTGAACACGAGCCACACGACGCGCCCAGGATGGCTGTGCGTGAGGCGCGCGAAAAAATTCGACCACGCGAGCGAACCCGCGTATGCGTTCGTCACGTTGATCTTCAACTGCGAAACGATCACGAACAGCGTCATGGCGGGCAGCGCCCATCCGGCGAGGCCGAGCGGGTCGAGCAGCAGATGATAGGCGACGAGATACATCTGCGTGGGTTGCGCGGCGTAGGTCGCATCGACCTCGTACTGAATCGCGACGAAGGCGAGAAACGCGCCGCCCAGCATCTTGAGCGCGCCCGGCACGATCCAGCCGGGGCCCGCAGAGAGCAGCGCGAGCCACCAGCGCGTGCGGTTGCGTGCCGTGAGCGGCGGCAGGAAGCGCAGATAGTCCACCTGTTCGCCCACTTGCACGATCAACGCGAACACCACGGTCGACGCCTGGCCGAAAGCGATGAGGCTGAATGCGCGGCCTTGCGGCGCAAAACCCGCGAACGTCGTCCACTCCTGAAGCAGGCCCGGATGTCGCCACAGGACAGCCGCATAGGGCAGCACGAACAGCACCAGCCAGAGCGGTTGGGTCCAGCTTTGCAGGCGATTGATGAGCGTGATGCCGAACATCACGATGGGAATCACCACGAGCGAACTCACCACATAGGCGATCGCCAGCGAAATATGGAAATAGAGCTGGAGCGCGAGCGCCATGATGGCCGCTTCGAGCGCGAAAAAAATAAACGTGAAGACCGCGTAGAGCAGCGACGTGACGGTCGAGCCGATATAGCCGAAGCCCGCGCCGCGCGTGAGCAGGTCCATGTCCACGCCATAGCGGGCCGCGTAATAGCTGATGGGCAGACTCGTGAGCCAGATGAGCGCCGAGACGGCCGCGATCGCCCAGATCGCGTTCGTGAAGCCGTAATTGATGACGAGACTGCCGCCGATGGCTTCGAGCACCAGAAACGACACCGCACCAATCGCCGTATTGGCGACGCGCAATTCCGACCAGCGGCGAAACGAGCGCGGCGTGAAGCGTAACGCGTAGTCCTCGAGGGTTTCATCGCCGACCCACGCGTTGTAGTCGCGCCGGACCTTGACGATGCGCTGCGTGCTGGGCGTATCCGCGGGAGGACTCGAAGGCTGCGACGGCTGCGGCTGGTGCACGTGAGACATGAAGATGATCCGGATTGGTGCGCGAACTTCGGGATCGACGTACGTTGCAAGTTACATTCCAGCGCGCTCGCCGGGAATACGTCAATCGACGTATTTCGATCGTGAAATTGGCTTTCTACATTGCGTCCAACCCAGACCGAGCCCACAGCGCCAGTGCGCCGGGGCACTCAATAAGGAAAACGCGATGTCCAAAAACGACCGAATCGACGACCGGAACGATGACGATGCCCGTGAAATTTCGCCGCTGCGCCGACGCCTGATCGGCGGCCTCGCCGCCGCCCCGCTGATGGCGCTGGGGCTGCCGCGCACCGCCTTTGCGCAGGTGCCGCCCACGGCCAAGGTCAATACGACGGGCCTCGCGGTCACGGATACGACGGTCACGGTCGGGCAGTTGCACTCGGCCACCGGCACGATGGCGATCTCCGAAACCGGCTCGATCCAGGCGGAGCGTCTGGCGATCGAGCAGATCAACGCGATGGGCGGCGTGCTCGGGCGCAAGATCCAGATCATCCAGGAAGACGGCGCCTCGGACTGGCCGACCTTCGCGGAAAAGTCGAAGAAGCTGCTGGAGAACGATCACGTCGCGGCGGTGTTCGGCTGCTGGACCTCGGCTTCGCGCAAGGCGGTGCTGCCGGTGTTCGAGAAGGACAACGGCCTGCTCTATTACCCGACGTTCTACGAAGGCCTGGAGCAATCGAAGAACGTGTTCTATACGGGCCAGGAAGCCACCCAGCAGATTCTCTGGGCCCTCGACTGGGCCTCGAACACGAAGAAGGCCAAGACCTTCTTCCTGATCGGTTCGGACTACATCTGGCCGCGCACGTCGAACAAGATCGCGCGCCGCCACATCGAGCAGCATCTGCACGCGAAGGTGGTGGGCGAGGAGTATTACCCGCTCGGAACGACCGAGTTCGCCTCGCTGATGAACAAGATCAAGCTCGCGCGCCCCGACTGCATCTTCGCGACCGTCGTGGGCGGCTCGAACGTGGCGTTCTACAAGCAGCTCAAGGCCGCCGGCATCACGCCGCAGAAGCAGTTCCTGCTCACGCTTTCGGTGACCGAGGACGAGGTGCTTGGCATCGGCGGCGAAAACTTCGCCGGCTTCTATTCGTCGATGAAGTACTTCCAGTCGCTCGATAACGAGAACAACAAGAAGTTCGTGGCCGCGTTCAAGGCGCGCTACGGGCAGAAGTCCGTCATTGGCGACGTCACGCAGGCCGCCTATCTGGGCCCGTGGATCTGGAAGGCCGCGTGCGAGCGGGCAGGGAGCTTCGACGTCGACAAGGTGGTGGCGTCCTCGGCGGGTATCGAAGTGGCGAACGCCCCGCAAGGCTACGCGAAGGTCGACGCGAACCATCACCTGTGGAGCCGCTCGTTGATCGGCGAGGGGCAGGCTGACGGGCAGTTCAAGGTCGTCGCGCAGTCGGCGCAACCGATCCAGCCGAATCCGTTCCCCAAGGGCTACATGTAATCCGTCAACCGCAGCGGCGCGGCGACGCATGACGTCGCCGCGCGAGGAGCATTCGATGTCTGCTACCGACATTTTCAACATCACGCTGATGCAGGGCTTCGCCGGTCTGAGCCTGTTCAGCGTCCTGCTCCTGATGGGGCTCGGGCTTGCCGTGATCTTCGGCCAGATGGGCGTGATCAATATGGCGCACGGCGAGTTCATGACGATCGGCGCCTATACGGTCTACATGTTTTCATGGTTCGCGCAGAACGTCTGGCACGCGTTTACGCCTGTGTACTTTTTCTTCGCGATCTTCGCGGCGTTCGCACTCGCCTTCGCGGCAGGATGGCTCGCGGAATGGGCGCTGATCCGCCATCTGTACCGGCGGCCGCTCGACACGCTGCTCGCCACCTGGGGCTTAAGCCTTGGCATGCAGCAGGTGTTCCGCTCGACCTTCGGCCCCAAGGAAGTGAGCCCCGCGCTGCCCGACTGGCTGATGGGGTCGTGGGAGCCCGCACCGGGACTCGACATCCCGGTAAGCGGCATGTTTGTGATGGGGCTTGCGCTGATCATGACGGGCGGCCTGCTGCTCGCGCTCTATCGCTCGCGCTGGGGTTTGCGCGTGCGCGCCACGGTCGCCAACCGGCCCATGGCGAACGCGGCCGGCATCAACACGCGCCGCACCGACCGCATGACCTTCGCCATCGGCTGCGGTATTGCGGGCGTGGCGGGCGCGGCGTTCACGGCGATCGGCTCGACCGGGCCGACGAGCGGCTCGCTGTACATCGTCGATTCGTTTCTCGTCGTCACGTTTGGCGGTGCAGCGAGCCTGCTCGGCACGGTGGCGTCGGCCTTCGGCATCGCGCAGATGCAGTCGATCAGCGAGTTCTTTCTCTCGGGCTCGATTGCCCGCGTGCTCACGCTGCTGACCGTCGTCGTAATCCTGATGCTGCGCCCGCAGGGCCTGTTCGCCTCGAAGGTGCGGCGCGTCTGAGCGCAACGCGCCGCGCAGTACATCGCGCAAGCCTTATTCACTGTTTCATTCGTATGGAGAGATGGACATGGAACCCATCCAACCCGCGGCGGGCGGCGTCGCCCCGCGATCCGGTCCGGGCGCCGCGCCGGGCGGCTGGCGCGCGCTCGCGGCGCGGCTCGACGCGTCGGGCTATGCGGGCATCGTGTTGCTTGCGGTGCTGATCGTGGTCGTGTTTCCGCTCGCGCTCGACACGTTTCGCCTGAACCTGATGGGCAAGTACCTGACCTATGCGTTCGTGGCGATCGGCCTCGTGATCGCGTGGGGCTACGGCGGCGTGCTCAGTCTCGGCCAGGGCGTGTTCTTCGGTCTGGGCGGCTACGCAATGGCGATGTTCCTCAAGCTCGAAGCCTCCGATCCGGCCGCCACGCGCACCCAGACCACGCCCGGCATCCCCGACTTCATGGACTGGAACCAGCTCACCGCGCTGCCCGCGTGGTGGAAGCCGTTTCACTCGCTGCCGTTCTCGATTCTCGCCGTGCTCGTCGTGCCCACGGCACTCGCATTTGTGATCGGCTACGCGATGTTCAAGCGGCGCGTGGGCGGCGTGTACTTCGCGATCATCACGCAGGCGGTCGCGCTGATCCTCTCGGTGCTGATCATCGGCCAGCAAGGCTACACGGGCGGCGTGAACGGCATGACCGATCTGCGCACGCTGCTGGGCTGGGACATTCGCACCGACCACGCGAAGCTGGTTCTGTACTTCGTGAACGCCGTGCTGCTGATCGGCGCGCTGCTCGCCTGCCGCTGGGTCCAGCGCAGCAAGGCCGGCACGCTGCTGCTCGCGATGCGCGACAAGGAGGACCGCGTGCGCTTTTCCGGTTACGACGTCGCCATGTTCAAGGTGTTCGCGTTCTGCCTCGCGGCCATGCTCGCGGCCATCGGCGGCGCGATGTTCACCTTGCAGGTGGGCTTCATGTCGCCGTCGTTCGTCGGCATCGTGCCGTCGATCGAAATGGTGATCTACGCGGCGATTGGCGGGCGCATGTCGCTCGTGGGCGCGGTCTATGGCGCGATTCTCGTGAATCTCGGCAAGAGCTGGTTTTCGGAGAGTTTCCCGAACCTCTGGCTTTATCTGATGGCGGCGATGTTCATCGGCGTGGTGATGGTGTTTCCGAACGGGCTCGCGGGCCTCTATGACGAGCATGTGCGCCCGCGTCTGCGGCGGCTGCTCGGCGCAGCGAACAAGGAGGCGTGAAGCATGAGCAATACCGATTTTCTGCTCGCGATCGAAGACCTGACCGTGTCGTTCGACGGCTTCAAGGCGATCGATTCGCTCAATCTCTATCTCGAACGCGGCGAGTTGCGCGTCGTGATCGGCCCGAACGGCGCGGGCAAGACGACGCTGCTTGACCTCATCTGCGGCAAGACGAAGGAGACGGCCGGCAGCATCAAGTTCCGCAACGAGGAAATCACGAACCTCGCCGAATTCCGGCGCGTGCGCAAGGGCATCGGCCGCAAGTTCCAGACGCCGTCGATCTACGAAAACCTGAGCGTCGCGCAGAACCTCGAAGTGTCGTTTCCGCGCGGACGCAGCGTGTTTGGCGCGCTCGCCTATCGGCAAGACGACGAAGTCGCCGGGCGAGTGCACGATGTGGCGGAAGAGATCGGTCTGGCCGCCGTGCTCGATCTCGAAGCGGGGCTGCTGTCGCACGGGCAGAAACAGTGGCTGGAGATCGGCATGCTGCTTATGCAGGATCCCGAACTGTTGATGCTCGACGAGCCGATCGCGGGCATGAGCGTGCGCGAGCGTGAGTTGACCGCGGAACTGCTCGATCGTATCTGCCGCAATCGCTCGATGATCGTGATCGAGCACGACATGGCCTTCGTCGAGCGCATCGCGCACAAGGTCACGGTGATGCATCAGGGCAAGATTCTCGCGGAAGGGCCGATGGCCCAGGTGCAGGCCGATCCGCGCGTGATCGATGTCTATCTCGGGCACTAAATGGGCCACTGAGTTGGCCACCGAAAGCTACAACGGAGAACACATCATGCTGGAAGTCGACGATCTCGTCGTCAGCTACGGCCAGAGCGAAGTGCTGCACGGCATCGGCTTTTCCGTCGCGAGCGGCGAAAGCGTGGCGGTGATGGGCCGCAACGGAATGGGCAAGACCACGCTATTCAAGGCGCTGATCGGCATGCTGCCGGCCAATCGCGGCACGGTGCGCGTAGGCGGGGCCAACGTGTCGAAAGACGAAAGTTATCGACGCGTGGCGAAAGGCATCGGCTATGTGCCGCAAGGCCGGCAGATTTTCGCCTCGCTCACCGTCGAAGAAAACATTCAGACGGGCCTCGAAAACGCGCAGAGCCAGCGCGTGCCCGACGATCTCTATGCGCTTTTTCCCGTGCTGTTCGACATGCGGCGGCGCAAGGGCGGCAATCTCTCGGGCGGCCAGCAACAGCAACTCGCCATTGCGCGCGCGCTCGCGACCGAGCCGAAGGTGCTGCTGCTCGACGAACCCACCGAGGGCATTCAGCCCTCCGTCATCAAGGACATCGCGAAAGCGCTCAACGAGATTCGCACGAGCCGCAATATCGCCATCGTCGTGTCCGAACAGGTTTTGAGTTTTGCGCTCGATGTGGCCGACCGGCTCTTCGTGATCGAAGGCGGGCGCTTCGTGCACCAAAGCACGCGCGAGGCGGGCGACACCGACCGTATCCGCGAATACCTCTCCGTTTGAGTGCGGCGCGGCGCGCCGCAAGGCTGGCCGCGTCATCTATCCCAAGCTGCGAACCCTCGAACTTGCGAACCCAGGAGCGAACGCAATGACCGACACCCTCATCAAGGTCGATCTGAATCAGTCAGCCTACGAAAACGAACAAGTCCACAACCGCTGGCACCCGGATATTCCGATGGCCTGCTGGGTCAAGCCCGGCGACGATTTCATCCTCGAAACCTACGACTGGACCGGCGGCTTCATCAAGAACGACGACAGCGCCGACGACGTGCGCGATATCGACCTGTCGATCGTGCATTTTCTGTCCGGCCCGGTGGGCGTGCACGGCGCGGAACCCGGCGACCTGCTGGTGGTGGATCTGCTCGACATCGGCGCGAAGGCCGATAGTCAGTGGGGCTTCAACGGTTTCTTTTCGAAGAGCAATGGCGGCGGCTTTCTCACCGACCATTTCCCGGAAGCGCAGAAGTCGATCTGGGATTTTCACGGCCTCTATACGAGCTCGCGCCATATTCCGGGCGTGAATTTCGCGGGATTGATTCACCCGGGCCTGATTGGGTGCCTGCCTGATCCGAAGCTGCTCGAAACGTGGAACACGCGCGAGACCGGGCTGATCGCCACCGCGCCCGAGCGTGTGCCGCCGCTCGCGAATCCGCCGTTTGCCGCGACGGCGCATATGGGCAGCCTCACGGGCGAGGCGCGCGACAAAGCGGCGGCGCAAGGCGCGCGCACGGTGCCGCCGCGCGAACACGGCGGCAATTGCGACATCAAGGATCTGTCGCGCGGCTCGAAAGTGTTCTTCCCGGTGTATGTGGATGGCGCGGGCCTCTCGGTCGGCGATCTGCACTTCAGCCAGGGCGACGGCGAGATCACGTTCTGCGGTGCGATCGAGATGGCCGGTTGGGTGCACATGCGCGTGAATCTCATCAAGGGCGGCATGGCGAAATACGGCATTCGCAATCCCGTGTTCCAGCCGAGTCCGATTACGCCGGCCTATAACGATTACCTCATTTTCGAAGGTATTTCGGTGGACGAGCAGGGCGGTCAGCATTATCTCGACGTGACCGTCGCGTACCGGCAGGCCTGTCTGAATGCCATCGAGTATCTGAAGAAGTTCGGCTATTCGGGTGCGCAAGCGTATTCGCTGCTGGGCTGCGCGCCGGTGCAGGGGCATATCAGCGGGGTCGTCGATATTCCGAATGCCTGCGCGACCTTGTGGCTGCCCACGCAGATCTTCGATTTCGATATTCGCCCGAACGCTGAAGGGCCGATCCAGCATATCAAGGGCGGGGTGGATCTGCCGCGTTCGCCGGATCTCATCAAGGTCTGAGGCATCGCCACGAGAGGAGCCTGTCATGCCGATTTACGACTTCGAGTGCGCGAGCTGCGGTCCGTTCTCCGTCATGCGCCGCATCGCGGACCGCGAAAAACCTTGCCGCTGTCCCGATTGCGGCGCCGAAGGCGGCCGCGTGATCAGCGCGCCGTCGCTCGCCTTGATGGCGTCCACGCGCCGCTCGGCGCACGCCACGAACGAACGGGCGGCGCATGCGCCGCGCCAGTCGGGCGAGGGTGAGGGCGCGCCGCTGCGCCATCGCGCGGGATGCAGTTGCTGCACGGGAGGCGGGGCGAAGCTCGCAGGCGCGGCGGCGGACGGTCTGAAACGGCCGGCGGGACGGCCCTGGATGATTAGCCATTAATGGCGTATCGGCGCGAGCGGAGCCCTTGTGCCGGACTCCGCTCGCGCTGCATCTGTGTTCAAGGAGGATGAATCATGCGACATGGTGATATTTCGAGCAGCCGCGACTGCGTGGGCGTGGCGGTCGTCAACTACAAGATGCCGCGACTTCATTCGAAGTCGGAAGTGATCGCCAACGCGCGGCGAATTGGCGAGATGGTGGTCGGTATGAAGCAGGGCTTGCCGGGCATGGACCTCGTCGTGTTCCCCGAGTATTCGACGCACGGCATCATGTACGACCGCGAGGAGATGTTCGACACGGCGTCGACGGTGCCCGGCGAGGAAACCGATATCTTCGCGGCGGCGTGCCGCAAGGCCAACGTCTGGGGCGTGTTCTCGATCACCGGCGAGCGGCACGAGGAGCATCCGCACAAGGTGCCGTACAACACACTGGTGCTGATCGACAATCGCGGCGAGATCGTCCAGAAGTACCGCAAGATCATGCCGTGGACGCCGATCGAAGGCTGGTATCCCGGCGATCGAACCTATGTGACGGAGGGGCCGAAGGGCCTCAAGATCAGCCTGATCATCTGCGACGACGGCAACTATCCCGAGATCTGGCGCGACTGCGCGATGAACGGCGCGGAGTTGATCGTGCGCTGCCAGGGCTATATGTATCCGGCCAAGGAGCAGCAGATCATGGTCGCCAAAGCGATGGCGTGGATGAACAACACGTATGTCGCCGTGGCCAATGCTACGGGCTGGGATGGCGTGTATTCGTACTTCGGACACTCGGCGATCGTCGGCTTCGACGGGCGCACGCTCGGCGAATGCGGCGAAGAGGAGATGGGCGTGCAGTACGCGGAGCTTTCGGTGGGCATGATCCGCGACGCGCGGCGCAACATGCAGTCGCAGAACCATCTCTACAAACTGCTGCATCGTGGATATACGGGCACGATCAACTCGGGCGACGGCGTGAACGGCGTGGCGGCCTGTCCGTTTGGGTTCTATCGCGACTGGGTCGAAGACCCGGAAGCCATGCGCGGCCGGGTCGAGGCGCTGACGCGACCGACTCCCGGGACGGCCGAGTGCCCGATCGAAGGCATTCCGCATGACGATTGAGTGAAGCGCAAAGTCGGCGGGCAGAAGCAGTCCAGGAAATTCTGCAAGGGCGATGCTAGTATGTCCGCCGAATTCGCAACCTCGACGGACCCATGAGCCACGATCGTATCGACCGCTCCATCGCACCTTCCCGCGCATCGAACACACCTCGCTTCCTGCTGATCCTGATCTGCCTCTTTGCCTCGGCCGGTCAGTTCGCCATCGACGTTTATGTGCCCGCGTTGCCCGCGATGGCGCATTACTTCTCCACCTCGCCGCAAGCGATCCAGTCGAGCGTGTCGGGCTACATGGCCGCCTACGCATTCGGACAGCTGGTCTTCGGGCCGATTGCCGATGCTTACGGACGCAAGCGCGTGCTCGCATCGGGACTCGTGATCTACACACTGGGCTGTGTGCTGTCGCTTGCTGCGCCCAATATCGGGCTATTCCTCGCGGCGCGCTGCCTGCAAGGTTTCGGTATCGCGGCCACCAATCTGCTTGCGAAGGCCATCATCACGGACTCGTTTTCCGGGCAGGCCCTGATGCACGCGTTCACCTATATGTCGATCGCCTGGGGGCTTGCGCCGATCGTCGCGCCGGTGATTGGCGCGCATTTGCAGACGTGGTTTGGCTGGCAGGCGTGCCTCGTGTTTCTGCTGGTGTGTTCGCTCGTGATGTGGGCGTTCCTCGCGCGCTATCACGAGACCTTGCGCCAGCCCGTCCATCTGGAGCCGCGCACGCTCATGCAGAATGCGGGCAAAGTGCTGTCGAGCCCGGTGTTTCAAAGCTGTTTTCTCGCCCAGGGGCTGTGCTACAGCATCTTGCTGGTGTTCAATATCGTCGGCCCGTTCATGGTGCAGAGCACGCTGCACAAGCCGCCGACGTATTTCGGCTATCTTGCGCTTGGCATCGGGATGATGTACTTCCTTGGCGGACTGTCCAATCGCATTCACGGCCCGGGCCTGCCGACGCCGGAGCAGCGTCTGCGCATCGGTACGCGAATCATGGCAGGCGCTTCGGTCACGATGCTGGTGCTCGCGCTGACGGTCGGTCTGCAGGTGTGGACGCTTGCCACGCCAGTACTGGTGATGGGGTTCTGCGCCGGTGCGATGTACCCGACGCTGATGGCCAAAGGCAATTCGCTGTTCCCGCATATCGCCGGGCTGACCAGCGCCATTCTTGGGTGCGCGCTGTTGCTCGTGTCGTCGGCGATGATGGGGCTTGCGGGCTTCGTGTCCATTCAGTCGCTAACGCCGCTCGCGATATTTTTTGTGATCCTCTCGTTCGTTGTGGCCGCAATGGTCAGAAAGCTGCTACGACATCTGGCGCTGATGGAATCCGTGGCGTCAATGCCCCGTAGCGACAAGGCGGCCTGACTGAGCGGCAGCCGACCCGGTGCGTTCGGTTCGCAGCGTGACGGCTACAAGTTGTTCAGCCGTGCCCGTTCGAGCCGAAAGAACCTCTTTGTCGTTGAAGGGGCGAGCCACTACGATCTCTACGACAAGCCGGCGTGCGTCGAGCAGGCGATGAGCAAGCGTGGCCCCTTCTTCAAGGAAAACCTCTGAAAGGTCTGAAGACGGCGGCGTCTTTGCGATGTCGCCGTTTCGGTGTACGGAACAAGTCGATTGCGTAAATTGACTGCCTTGCGCGTGCGCCGCATTCTGAAGGATACGGAACGGCGCAAGGGAAGGACATGACTGAAGCATCGATACCGGCCTCGACGGGCGAACCCATCCATATCCGAAACATTCACTTCGAAGGCTTCAGGCGCAGCGATGGCATGTTCGAAATCGTCGGCCAGCTTGGCGACACGAAACCGTACGAATTCACGCCGCCTGGCGGCCTGCGGGTGGTTTCTGCGAATACGCCGATCCATGACATCGGCGTAAGTGTCGTCTTCGACCTGGAGATGGTCATCCACGCCGTCTCGACTTTCATGAGGGCGTTTCCCTATCGCGACTGCGCAGGCGGGGGCGAATCGTTGCAGGCCCTTGTGGGCCTGCGCATCGGCGCGGGTTGGAGCGGTGAAGTCCGCAAGCGGCTGCCTGCCGGCGAGACCTGCACGCATCTGCGGGAGATTCTGATACCACTTGCGACGGCGGCGATCCAGGCCGTCAATCCACTACGCGCTCAGGGACTCATGGAGGCCACCGACGCGAACGGCAAACCGCTCAAGATCGACAGTTGCCATGCCTACGGTGCCTCTCGCGAACTTGTCCTGCAACGCTGGCCGGCGTTTCACCGGCCGTCGTCGTCTTGATCGCCGTTGAATTCGTGCGGTACGCGAGTGCGGTGTTGCCGCGATTGTTTTCGGTCGCTTCCTGAGTTTGTCAGATGGATAGACTGCATTGTATGCGCATCTTCGCGCGGGTCGCCGGCGCAGCCAGCTTCACTTCCGCTGCGCAGCATCTGGACATGACGACCGCGGCCGTGTCACGCGCAGTAGCGAGCCTGGAGAAGCATCTACAGGCTCGTCTGCTGAACCGCAGCACCCGTCGCGTGGTGCTCACCGAAGCCGGTGAGCGTTATCTACGGCGTTGCGAGCAGATCCTCGCCTACATCGATCAGGCGGAAGCCGAAGCCGGCAACGCACAGGCATTGCCCGCCGGCCGTCTGCGTGTGCACGCCACAGCGGGATTCGGCCAGGCTTATGTGGTGCCTGCGATCGTGCGCTATCAGCAGCGCCATCGTTCAGTCGCGGTCGAATTGACGTTGTCACAGCATGTTCCAGACCTTCTTGACGAGGGCTATGACGTCACGTTGCAACTCAGTGCCGTGAATCTGCCCGATTCCGGACTTGTCTCGCATGCGCTGGGCACGTTGCATAGCGTGCTTTGCGCCGCGCCTTCGTATCTGCGTGAGCACGGGACGCCTGGCAGTGTGGCGGAACTCGCGGGACACGATTGTCTGCAACTGTTTTCGCCCGTGTTCGAACGCGACAAATGGCGGCTGGAGGGGCCAAATGGGCCAGAGACATTTGAACTGCCGCCGTCGACCTTTCAGGTGAACGTTGCGGAGGCATTGAGCGGGGCATTGCGCGAGGGGGTGGGCATCGGTGCGCTGCCCATGCCGACCGC
Source organism: Paraburkholderia sp. J67 (assembly GCF_905220265.1). Classification (NCBI taxonomy): domain Bacteria; kingdom Pseudomonadati; phylum Pseudomonadota; class Betaproteobacteria; order Burkholderiales; family Burkholderiaceae; genus Paraburkholderia; species Paraburkholderia sp. J67. The sequence goes on along the minus strand of NZ_CAJMZK010000008.1, from coordinate 239,438 downwards.
CGTGCCCGCCATGCGCAATGGTTCGCTGCTGAGAGTGCTGCCGGAACATCGTCTCCAGACGCTCACGGTGTACGCCATGTATGCCTCGCGCCAATATCTCGATGCGAAGATCAAAACCTTCGTCGAATTTCTCAAGGATTACATTCCCGAACTGCTGGCCGCTGACGAGGCTTCCCTCAGCGCACCAGACTATTGCACGACGCCATAACGATGCATTCGCGTCGCACAACGCCCGACACCCAGGGTTAGTGCGGAAGCGCTTTTCCCTTCACCTCGGCGGACTGCCGGGCGCTCCTCGAAGTACGGAACGTTTCAGGGGGCGGCGTTGACCCTCCTGGCTTCGATTGCTCTAATCGTTGCAACGACGCCCACCCGGTTTTCAAATGCCTGATCGGGGATGTCGGATACAAAAATAAATACACGATCTTCCGAATAATTGATTAGGCATCCTAGTTGAAATGTAGATTGCGAAAGGAATGAAATATAGCCTTCCGTAAGCAATTCGATTGGAGGACCACCACCAGAATGACATGGATTTGGCTCCCGTACAGGGGGTTTGGAGAAATCGCCGTGAAGCCAGAAGCCCTTAATCAAGGAATCTACCGCTCCATAGCGCCAACAAAATAACAAAGCGATATCTATATCAAGGAGACAGACATGAGTTCATACGGCGTATTCAAATTCGCAGTCAAGCGAATGGCCGTTCTGGTGGCGGTGTCGGCATTGCCGGTCAGTGTGTGGGCACAGTCCAGCGTGACGCTGTATGGCGTACTCGATGCGGGTTTTATCTACACGAACAAGTCATTCAATCCGGCAAACGGACAGAACGGCGGCAAGCAATTCCAGATGATCAGCAGCGGGCTGGAGCCGTCGGTGTTCGGTTTGACCGGACAGGAGGATCTGGGCGGCGGCGTGAGGGCCAAATTCAAGCTTGAAAGCGGGATCAGTCTTGCCAACGGCGGTTTCGACAACAGCAACGGTGGCTTGTTCGGCCGCCAGGCGTGGATTTCCCTTGCGAGCAATCTAGGGGAGTTGAAGGCGGGCGTGCAGTTTTCGCCCTTCATTCTCGCGCTTTACGATTCCGATCCGCGCAGTATGGCGCAGTTCGCCAGCAACATCTCCGTATATGGCAACAACACGTTCACCGGGTCTTTCGTCTCGAACGCCATCACCTACATCTCGCCCAAACTGGCCGGTTTCACGGGAAGCCTGATGTACGCGCTCGGCGGCGTAGCCGGAGATTTCAAGGCGGGCCGGCAGTATTCGGCCAGTCTGAAATACGAGGGCGCGGGGCTGCTGGTCAACGCTGCGGTCTACGACGCGAGTGCGGGCAATGAAGCGAGTCTGAACGACACGCTGTTCAAGGTTCCGCTGATCGCGAAGACCTTTGGTTTGGGCTACACCATCTCGTCTTTTACGGTGAAGGGTTCGTTCACCAACTACAAGGCGCCTGAGACCACGCTCGGTGGCCTGGTAGGCGGCGGCAATCACGATGTGTGGAACCTCGGCTTTGTCTACAACGCCACCCCGGCGCTCACGATCAATTCGGGCGTCTGGTATCAGCGGGATCCGCATGAGTCGGGCACGCACGGACTGCTCGTCGCACTGGGCTCGCAGTATTCGCTGTCGCGGCGCACGTCGTTGTACGCGCAGGTCGGCGTGACGAATAACCGTGGCCGTTCCACGCTCGGTCTCGACGTGGATGGCGCGTTGCAGGGCACGAACGGCACGACCGTTGGCGGTGGCGTCGGCATCCTCCACAAGTTCTAGCCCCCTTGCGTGCAATTCGGGCTCTGGAAAGCTTCGCTTCGAAATCCGTCACTTGGTGGGGGCAGCTCGCCTCCCTATAGTTGGGCTAACCCAAAACGATAAAAGCCGCACGGTCCCCGTGACCGTGAGAGGACAGGAGACAACGTGAACGATTCGTCTGCGCAAACTGGAAGTCGTCTATGGGTGGTGTTGTTGTGCTTTTTGACCATTGCCGTGGATGGCTACGACCTCATCGTCTATGGCGCGACGGTGCCGCGTCTCATCGCGGAACCGGGTTGGGTGCTCAATGCGAACGGCGTGGGAATGATCGGTAGCTGGACGCTCGCGGGACTGATGGTGGGCCTGGTAGGTGCCGGGCCGCTCGCGGACCGTATCGGGCGTCGCAAGCTCATCATGCTGGGCGTCTTGTGGTTCTCCATCGGTGCGCTCCTTTGCGCGCTCGCGCATTCGCCGTTCGCCTTTGGTGTGGCCCGGTTCGCAACCGGTATCGGGCTGGGCGCAGTGGTGCCGTCGTCGGTCGCGCTGAGCGTCGAGTACGCACCACGCAATCGCCGGCAACTGTACAGCGCGCTTGCGCTCACGGGTTACCCGATCGGCGGCGTGATCTGTTCGCTGCTCGCCATCGCGCTGCTCGAAAGTCATGGATGGCGCGTTCTTTATGCCGCCGGCGCACTCTATATTCTCATTCTGCCGGTGATGTATTTCTTCTTGCCCGAGTCCGTGAATTTTCTCGTCGATCACGGCCGCAAGGATGAGGCGCGCGCACTGTCGTCACGTTACGCCATCGACTTCGACGAGGTTCTGCAAGAACAGCAGCACGCATTGCATTCGCATTCCGCTACACCCACACCGCGCGTGCGGGGCTTGACGCTCGCGATGTCGTCAGGCTGGCGCTCAGCGGTGCTGTTGTTCGCGCTGATGGCTTTCTGCATCCAACTGGTTGTCTATGGTCTCAATGTGTGGCTGCCGCTCCTGATGCGCAAGGCGGGTTATCCGTTGGGTTCATCGCTCCAGTTTCTACTGGTGATGCAATTCGGCGCGGTCACGGGCAACTTGTTTGGCGCATGGCTTTCGGATCGGGGCGGATCGAGAAGGGTGCTCATTCCTTTCTTTCTCGCCTGTGGACTGTCTCTGCTTGTGCTTAGCCAGAAGCCTTCTTACGTGTGGCTGATGATCGGTGTGTTCGGTGCGGGACTGGGATCGATTGGCTCCACCACGCTGAGCTATGGCTATGTCGCCACGTATTTTCCCGCTTCGTGCCGGGCCTCGGCGATCGGCATCGTGCAGGGGTTGGGACGGATCGGCGCGATTCTGGGGCCGATGATCGGCAGTTGGGTGATTGGCGCGAATCTGGGAACGCAATGGAACTTCTATGCGTTTGCTGTGCCGACGGTGCTCGCGGCCGTAGTCGTGGCCCAGATCAGGGAGACGGCGCCCGCACGCATGGCATACGCGGACGTCTGACTGCCGGCAGCGAGCCACGAATCGCACGACGACCCGACGAACGTACCCGCAGTCGCAGTTGAGTATTGAAATGCAGGAGATGATGATGGAAACGGTTCGAATGTCGTTGAGTGAAGTCGTGGCGCGTTGGCTGGCGCCTGGCCATGCCGTGCCGTTCAGGGTTCGCGCGTTGCGCAACGCGGCGCAAGGTCGCTGCGTGCAGGTGCAGGCGCGAGCCCCATGCGGCGACATCACGCTCTGCTTTTTCCGGCATGAGGACGGCGCCTGGCGCGTCCTCCCGCCGTCGCCCCAGAGGCTGACGATGCGCGCCGCGTGACTGGCGCGTATTGAACGGTTTCACTCGCGCCAACAAAACGGAGCAATCGATGTCGTTACAGTCGAACCAGGTCGACTACGAAGGTCCATCCGTTGCCGTAGCTTCGGACTACCGCTGGGACCGTGGTGGCGGACGTGCTCACGCGAGCGGCGCAATGGTCACTCCGTTCGCACGATGCCTGACGATACTTTCAGCGTTTTCGCCGCACCAACCGTGGCGCGGCAACAAGGATCTCGTACTCGAAACCGGCATTCCGGCACCGACGATCTCGCGCATGACGCGCTCCCTCGTCGCACTCGGCTATTTGCATTATTCGCCCGCGAAGCGCAAGCACCGGCTCGCCGCGGCCGTCCTATCGCTTGGCTACGCGGCCATCGCGCATTCCGGTGCGCAACGGTTCGCGCGGCTCGAAATGCAGGCCTTCGCGAATGCAAACGATACCTGCGTGGTGTTAGGCACGCGCGAGCGTCTCGACGTGATTGTGCTCGAAACCTGTGCGGGCGAGTCGGTATCCGTCGATCCGATGCTTCATGCGGGTTCACGTCTGCGCATCGCTTCGTCGCCTATGGGTTGGGCGATGCTTTCGGTGCTCCCGGAGCTCGAGCGGTTCTACCTGCCTGGCAATGTCGAACGATGGTGAAACATAACGGCCAGCAGTCGATCGGCAGGAATACCGCGCCAGTCGAACCGGCGCGGCATGACAGCATTAAAGCGCTTGCACCAGCTCGGGCACGAGCGTGAAGAGATCGCCCACGAGGCCGTAATCGGCCACGCCGAAAATCGGCGCTTCTTCGTCCTTGTTGATCGCGACGATGATCTTCGAGTCCTTCATGCCCGCAAGATGCTGGATCGCCCCTGAAATGCCGACCGCGATATACAGTTGCGGCGCGACGATCTTGCCCGTCTGGCCGACCTGATAATCGTTCGGCACATAGCCCGCGTCGACTGCGGCGCGCGAGGCGCCCAGCGCTGCATTGAGCTTGTCAGCCAACGGCTCCAGTACTTGCGTGTAGTTTTCGCCGCTACCCAGACCGCGACCACCTGAGACGATGATCTTCGCGCCCGTGAGTTCCGGCCGGTCGAGCTTCGTCGTTTCGCGGCTCACGAATCGCGAGAGGCCGCTATCGGCGGCTGCCTCGATCTTTTCGATCGCAGCGCTACCGCCAAGGGCCGCGACGGCGTCGAACCCCGTTGCGCGAACGGTGAGGACCTTGACCGGGTCCGCCGACTGAACGGTGGCAATCGCGTTGCCTGCGTAGATCGGGCGCTCGAACGTGTCTGCTGAATTGACGGCGGTGATGTCGGAGATCTGCGCGACGTCCAGCTTCGCGGCCACGCGCGGCGACACGTTCTTGCCTGCCGCCGTGGCGGCAAACAAGACATGCGAATAGTCCTTCGCAAGGTTCAGCACCGTCGCCGCGACGTTTTCCGCGAGGCCCGCTTCGAGTTGCGGCGCGTCGGCCAGCAGTACTTTCGACACGCCCGCGATCTTCGCTGCGGCGTCGGCTGCCGCTTGCGCGTTATGGCCCGCAACCAGCACGTGTACGTCGCCGCCAATCTTTTGCGCGGCGGCAACCGTGTTCAACGTTGCGCCTTGATCGACTGATTGTCGTGTTCGGCGATAACCAGATTCACCAGATTCGTCATTTTTCCATCGCTCCTTACAGCACCTTGGCTTCGGTTCTCAGCTTCTCGACCAGCGTCTTCACGTCCGGCACCTTCACGCCTGCGCTGCGCCTGGGCGGCTCAACGACCTTGAGGGTCTTCAGGCGCGGTGTGATATCCACACCGAGGTCCTCAGGCTTGAGGGTTTCCAGCGGCTTCTTCTTCGCCTTCATGATGTTCGGCAGCGTGACATAGCGCGGCTCGATCAGGCGCAAGTCCGTCGTGATGACGGCGGGCAGTGTCAGCGAGAGCGTTTCGGCGCCACCGTCCACTTCACGCGAAACGGTTGCCTTGCCATCGGCAACCGTCAATTTCGAAGCAAAGGTCGCTTGGGGGAGATCGGCGAGGGCGGCGAGCATCTGGCCAGTCTGGTTCGAATCGTCGTCGATGGCCTGCTTGCCGAGAATCACGAGCGAAGGCTGCTCCTTGTCGACCAGCGCCTTGAGCACCTTGGCGACCGCGAGCGGCTGTACTTCAGTATTCGTTTCGACGAGGATCGCGCGATCCGCGCCGATGGCGAGCGCCGTACGCAGCGTCTCCTGAGCCTGCGAGGCACCAACGGAAACGGCGATCACCTCGCTGGCCACTCCGGCTTCTTTCAGGCGCACCGCCTCTTCCATGGCGATTTCGTCGAATGGGTTCATCGACATCTTCACGTTGCCGATATCGACGCCCGTGCCATCCGACTTCACGCCAACCTTCACGTTCGCGTCGACCACGCGCTTGACCGCGACCAATACCTTCACCTTACGTCTCCTGTTCGTTACGACTGTCCCATCCCGCGAGCGAAGCCCGCCAAAGGAAAAGACGCCCGCCGGCGGCCGCCCCGCATCTGTATTCGAGGCCGGGAATCAAGGCCCGATGCGTGGACGACCATCCGCTCTCAGTGCGGACGGCTGCCCGGCGGGGTGGAAATGGCCCCCGTGTCTGCCTGCACGGCAAAGCGCCGACAGCGAGTCACGGATGAAGGCGACTGTATGGCAGGGGAAACCGGCAGGGAAGACGCCGCTGCACCGTGTTCCGTACAGTGGTGCGAGATGCGGAAGGTGAGACGCTTTCGCCGGTTCTCTGCCGTGCTTGCTCAGTGCTGAGATTGCCGTATGCGCGTTCAGATCGAAGTACGGAACGACCGTCCAGACCACGTAGACGCGCGATCATGCCGATGCTGCAATGGTCAGCACTTCGTGCGGGACCGGCATTAAATGTTGGAGTCCTGTGTAACCCATCATTCTTTTTTGCCAACGTTCTTATTCGCATGAAACACGACGAATCCCCGTATCTTGAAGTCACCGGATCAACTGGTACTTCGGCCCAATCGACCCCTGTTCCTGACCTTTCCGGCTTGATCCGTCCAGGCGACACGGTGATGTGGGGACAGTCTCATGCGGAGCCGGTCACGCTCATGCGCGCGCTGGTGGCGCAGCGCGACCGGCTCAGGCGCATCCGGCTCTTTCTCGGCATCGGTCTGGCCGATGTGCTCGCGCCGGAGCATGCGGATGCTTTCGACTTTCTCGCCTACTGCGGTAGCGGCACGAATCGAAAGCTCGCCCGCGCGGGTGTGCTAGACATCTTGCCTGCACACTATTCGCAGTTGCCAGCATTGATCGCCAGCAGCGCATTGCGTATCGACGTCGTGATGTTGCAGGTGTCGCCGCCCGACGAACAGGGGCGCTACAGTCTTGGCCTGGCTCGCGAGTACCTGGTCGAAGCGGTGAAGCACGCGCGCGCGATCATTGCCGAGGTCCATCCCGAGGTGCCGTGGACCTACGGCGGTCCCTGGCTTGAACGTGCCGATATCGACCTGCTAGTCGCGTCGGATACGCCATTCATGGAAGCTCCCGCTGGAGCGCCTGGTGAGATTGAGCAGGCCATCGGTCGGCACGTCGCGACCCTCGTGGAAGATGGCGCGACGTTGCAAACAGGCATCGGTGCGATCCCGGATGCCGTGCTCGCACAACTGCTCGATCGGCGCGATCTCGGCGTGCACACGGGCAGCATCGGTGATGGCGTCGCTGCATTGTGCGAGGCCGGGGTGGTCACGAATGCAAGAAAGACGATCGACGCGGGCATCACGGTGGGCGGCGTCATTATCGGCTCGGCACGCGTGCGCCAGTTCGCGCACCGCAATGCCGCGCTCGAGCTGCGTGGCACGGAATATACGCACAACCCCACGGTGCTCGGCAGGATCGAGCGCTTCGTCGCGATCAACTCGGCGGTAGAGGTCGACCTGAGCGGCCAGGTGAATGCCGAGATGGTCGCGGGCACTTACGTGGGGGCGGTTGGCGGCGTTGGCGATTTCCTGCGCGCGGCGCAGGCCAGCCCCGGCGGTGTTCCGATCGTCGCGCTGCCCTCGACAGCGGGCGCGCATAGCCGGATCGTTACGCGCGTCTCGGGCCCTGTCACCGTGCCGCGCAGCGACGCCTGTGTGATCGTCACCGAATTCGGCGTCGCGGATCTGCGCGGTCTGTCGCTTGCGCAACGCATTCCGCGGATGATTGCTATCGCCCATCCCGATCACCGTGAACGCCTCCTTGAAGAGGCGGCACGCGCCCGGCATTGAGCGCAGGACAGGCCCGCAAACGTGCTCGACGCGATTCGCTGATATCGAAGCGGCACTTCGAATTTTCGCGATTGGTCGCGGGTGGTGTGCGCAGTAATCTGGAATGCCCCCGAATGGAGACTTCCGATAATGCGCGACAACCAAGGCCCGCTGAGCGGCGTTCGAATCGTGGAACTGGGTGGCGTCGGGCCCGTGCCGTTCTGCTGCATGTTGCTGTCGGACCTCGGCGCCGACGTGATCCGTATCGATCGGCCGCCCGGCTACGATGGCGGCGTCCCGGGCGACCCGCGCTTTAACCTGCTCAATCGTGGCCGCCGTAGCGCGTCGTTCGATCTGAAGCGTCCCGATGCCGCAGCGGCCGTTCTGAAACTGGTCGCGAAAGCCGATGCCCTGGTCGAAGGCTTTCGCCCTGGTGTGGCAGAGAAACTGGGCCTCGGTCCCGACCCATGCCTCGCTGCGAATCCCGCGCTGGTCTACGGCCGCATGACGGGCTGGGGCCAGGATGGCCCGCTCGCTCAGGCTCCGGGCCATGACATCAATTACATCTCCCTCACAGGCGTACTGCACGCCATTGGTCCCGCTGACGGGCCGCCCGCCATTCCTCTGAATCTTGCGGGCGACTTCGGCGGCGGCTCGCTCTATCTCGCGCTTGGCGTGGTGTCGGCGATTCTGGAGAGCCGCCGCTCGGGCAAAGGGCAAGTGGTCGATGCCGCGATGGTGGATGGCTCGGCTTCGTTGATGACGCTTTGCTATGGCCTGCTCGCCAGTGGCTACTGGAGTGACCAGCGCGCCAGCAACCGGCTGGATTCGGGCGCGCCCTGGTACAACGTGTATGAGACGAAGGACGGACGCTGGCTCAGCGTGGGGGCCAATGAAGCCCGCTTCTGGCGCAATATGCTGGACCTGCTTGGGCTTGAGCAGGCCGACATGCCCGACCAGCACGACACCTCGCGCTGGCCCGATATGCGCGAAAAACTCGCCGCAATCTTCCGCACGCGCACGCGAGACGAATGGTGCGCACTGGCCGAGGGCCGCGAGGTGTGCATCTCTCCCGTGCTATCGATGACGGAAGCACCGGCTCATCCTCACCTACGCGCGCGTGACACGTTCGTCGAACGCGATGGCATCGTGCAGCCCGCTCCCGCGCCGCGCTTCAGTCGCACGCCCGGCGCTGTTCAGCGCCCGCCCGCAAAGCCCGGCGAGCACACGACAGAGGCGTTGCTGGATTGGGGATTCAGCGCCGGGGAACTCGACGCGCTGCGTGCATCACGGGTTATCGAATGAGGTATCCATGTATTCGCGTGTCACGAATACATGGTGTCGAATTGATTAGGTAACCAAATCGATATATCGGTCTTCGGGAAATTCGAATCATGGCTTCGGAATTGACCAGTTGGATCGAGAAAGGCATGGCCCTAATCTACAAACAGTGATGCCCGGCAGAAGAACGAGGCAAACACGTCAACTGGAGCGAAGACAAATGCAAGCGAACTTTCTGGACGAATCGCAGACGATGTGGCTCGACACCGTCAACCGGTTCATGGATAACGAGATCACCGTCGAGTACGTGCGCAAGTGCGACATGAATCGCGACTATCCGTACGAGGCTTACGAGCAGATCGCGAAGCAAGGGTGGCTGGGCATCCTGATTCCGGAAGAAGAGGGCGGCTCGGGCGGCGATATTTTCGACTACTCGCTGATGGCCGAAGGTCTCGGCAAATTCGGCTTCGACTTCGCGTGTTCGGTGCTCGTGCCGACTTTCACGGCGATGAACATCACCAAGTTCGGCACGCCCCAGCAGAAAGCGAAGTATGTGCAGCCGTTCATCGACGGCAAGATCCGCTTCTCGGTGTCGATCTCGGAACCCGATGCGGGCTCGGACGCGGCCAATACGAAGACGCGCGCACGTCGTGACAGCAACGGCGACTGGATCGTCAGCGGCCAGAAGCTCTGGTGCAGCGGCGCGGCCGCGAAGGACACCGTGATCGCGATGCTGGTGCGCACCAGCACGGACGACAAGCACAAGGGCCTCTCCGTGCTGCTGATCCCGAACGACACGCCGGGCATGGTGATCAACAAGCTGCCGACGCTGTCCCGCCATGCCACCGGCACGACCGAAATCTTCCTCGACGAAGTGCGTGTGCCGGGCGACGCGCTGCTGGGCGAGGAAGGTCAGGGCTGGAAGATCATCACTGAACACCTTGAACTCGAACGCTGCGCCGTGGCTGCTGCCTACACGGGTAACGCCCAGCAAGCCGTCGCAACGGCTTCGCGCTATGCGCACGAGCGCATCCAGTTCGATCACCAGCTGTTTGACTTCCAGGTGATTCGCCACATGCTGGCCGACTGCCAGACCAAGGTCGACGCCGCGCGCCTGCTTTGCTACCGCGCCGCGCAGATGGCCGCGAACCATGTGCCGTGCAGTCGCGAAGTGTCCATGGCGAAGCTGTACGGATCGGAAACGCTGAAGGAATGCGCGCTTGCTGGCATGCAGATCCTGGGCGGCTACGCCAACCTGCCGGAAGCCGACATGGAGCGTTATCTGCGCGAGAGCATCCAGTCGACCATCGGCGGCGGCACCTCGCAGATCCAGCGCACGATCATCGCGAAGTCGATGCGTCAGTAAGCGCGCTATCCAGCATCGAAAGACAAACACGAGACGGCCAGGCGGTGCCGTCTCGCTCAAGGAATATTCAGGAAAACTGGCAATGAGCGTAGTCAACAACAGCATCAACATCCCGCTGGACGAACTGGAAGTCGGGCAGAAGTTCCGCTCGCCCGGCCGCACGGTGACCGAAAGCGACGTGGTGACGTTCTGCATGTTCACCGGCAACTGGATCGAGATTCACTCGAACAAGGAATACGCCGAAAAGACCCGCTGGGGCGAGCGTATCGTGCAGGGCATGCTGACGTTCTCGCTGATCTCGGGCCTGCTGCAATTCGGCCCGGCTATCCAGGCGAACTACGGCGTGGACAAGATGCGCTTCCTGAATCCGGTGAAGATCGGCGACACGGTGTACGCCAGCGCCGAAGTGATCGCGAAGAAGGAAAAAGACGACAAGTTCGGCGTGGGCACGATGCTGATCCAGGCGTACAACCAGCGCGGCGAAGTCGTGCAGCGCAGCGAATGGAGCCTGCTGATGCTGCGTCGTCGCGCTGACCTCGATGCGCTGATCGCCGAAGCGCAGCCCGACTTCAAGGTCTGAGGAGCGTCGGCATGAGTCCCCAACCGGTAGCGGCGATCATTGGCATGGGCGATGCCTATGCCTCGCTCGCGAACAGGAAAGACCCGCTGCAACTGGCGGCCGAAGCGACGCTCAACGCGCTCGCCGACGCGGGCATTCGCAAGGACCAGGTGGATGCAGTGTTCACGGGCCGCTCGCCGTGGGCCGACAAGCGTTCGCAGTGGAGCAACATCTTCATCTCGCACATGCAGATGCCGGTGACGCTCACGAGCGAGTTGACGATGCACGGCGCGGGTTTGACCTCGACGTTGGCGATTGCGTCGCAGATGATCGCCGCGGGCCGCGCCGAGTACGTGCTGTGCCTGCAAAGCGACGCGACCGAGTTGTTCGTCGACGCGGTCGCGATGGGCGCGGAGGCCGACGCCGACCCGCAGTTCGAGATTCCCTATGGTCCGACGATTCCCGCGCTCTACGCACAGGCGGCCCATCGCTATTTCCACGAATTCGGCATCACGGAGGCGGATCTTGCCGATGTCGCGGTCGCGAATCAGCGTTGGGGACGTCACCATCCGCATGCGGCGAAAGCGAAGTTCGGCGAGATCGACCGCGACAAGGTGCTCTCGTCGCCATATGTGGCGACGCCGCTGCGGCGCTGGATGTGCTCGACGTGGGGCGGCGGCACGGGCGGCGCGCTCGTCGTCACCTCGCCGGAAAACGCGCGCGCCGCGCGCAATCCGGTGTACCTGATGGGCTATGGATCGGCGACCACGCACGAATACCTGACCGACCGCATGAACATGCGCGAGTGCCGGTTCGACAGCCTCGGCGCGTTTCCCAATCTGACCACCACGGCGACGGCGGAAGCGGCGCGTCAGGCCTACGCGATGTCGGGCCTCGGTCCTGACGATGTCGACATGGCGCAGATTTCGGTCAACTTCGCGCACATGGGCCCGATGGTGATGGAGGATCTGGGCTTTGCAAAGAAGGGGCGTGGCATCGACCTCTATCGCGAAGGCCGAACCGGCGTGGACGGCGATCTGCCAACCGACACCAACGGCGGCTGGCTATCGTTTGGACAGCCAGGTATCTCGTGCAACATGGACAGTATCGTCGAGGCCGTTCGCCAGTTGCGCGGTGACCCGTTGGGGCTCGCGCCCGCGCAGCGTCCGCAGACCGTCCTCGTGCAGGGCGCGGGCGGGATGCTGGCGGCGGGCGCGGTGCTGCTGTTGTCGTCCGCGAAGTGAAATCCGATTGAGAGCATCCCATGACAGATACCCATTCACTCAATAGCTGGCCACAGCCTTACCGTTTGCCGGACGCCGAGCCCTACTGGTCGGCGCTGGCGGAAGACCGGCTGACGTTTCAGCACTGCAACGAATGCGCGCAGGCGGTGTGGCCCGCGCACTCGTTCTGCACGCACTGCGGGTCGCGATCGCTCGACTGGCGGCAGTCGGGCGGGCGCGGCGCGGTATGGTCGTACAGCACGATCATGCGCGGCCCGACGCCGGTGTGGGCGGGCATCGTCCCGTACACGGTCGGCTTCATCCAGATGGACGAAGGCTATTTCCTGTTCTCGCAGATCGATGCCGAGCCGCATGCCATCTCGATCGGTCAGCGCGTGGAAGTGCGATTCGCGCAGCGCGGCGAGCAGCGATTGCCGCTGTTCGTGCCGACCGACCAGTAAAGATTCGGTAGTGAGCCGGCCACGTGCCGGCATAGTCGCAAAGACGGAGGAGACACCGTGATACCTATTCAAGCCGTATGCCGCAGCGGGAGGCGTCATGGCCGGACCGCTTGAGGGCGTTCGCATTCTCGACCTGACGTCCAATTTCATGGGGCCGTACGCTTCCTTGCTGCTGGCCGACATGGGCGCCGACGTCTGCAAGATCGAGTCGCGCGAGGGCGACACGACGCGCAACATCGGGCCGTCGCGCCATCCCGGCATGGGGCCCATTTTCCTGCATCTGAATCGCAACAAGCGCAGCCTCGTGCTCGATCTCAAGCATCCGGACGGCATCGGCGCGCTCAGGCGCATGGTGGAGCAGGCCGACGTGCTGCTGTACAGCATGCGCCCGCACACGATGGCGAAGCTCGGTATCGCGTACGAAGACGTGCGGCGTCTCAACCCGCGCATCATCTACTGCGGCGCGTTCGGCTTTGGCCAGAACGGTCCCTATGCGGCACGCCCCGCCTACGACGATCTGATCCAGGCGGCGGTGGGCATGCCGGTCCTGCAAAGCCGCAAGTCGGGCCGCCCGACTACGTGGCGACGGCGATCGCGGATCGCGTCGTTGGCATGGCCACCAGCAACGCGGTGGCGATGGCGCTGTACCGTCGGGAGAAGAGTGGTGTGGGCCAGCAGGTATTCGTGCCGATGCTGGAAACGTTCGCGCATTTCGTGCTGGGCGATCATCTTTACGGTCATACGTTTGTGCCGCCCCTTGGCGACTGGGGCTATGCGCGCATGATGAATCCCGATCGCCGGCCTTATCGCACACGCGACGGCTATATCGGCGTCAATGTGTATGCCGATCACCACTGGCGGCGCTTTTTCGTGCTGTCCGGTCATGCGGAAATGGCCGACGATCCACATTTCTCTACCATCGGCGCGCGTACCGAGCATATCGCGTATCTGTACGCGTTTCTCGCGGAAGTCTTCGAAACGAAGACCTCGGCCGAATGGGTTGAGCTGCTGAGCGAGGCGGACATACCCGTCATCGAAATGAATACACCGCAGACGCTGCTCGACGATCCCCACATGAAGGCGGTCGGTTTCTTCGCCGAGCAGGAACATCCTTCGGAAGGCCTTATCCGAACGATCGGGATTCCTCAGCAATGGAGCGAAAGCACGCCGGCGATGCGCTATCCGGCGCCGCGCCTGGGCGAACAGACGGCGCAGTTGCTGGCGGAGTACGGCTACGGCGCCGATGAAATCGACGCGATGATCCGATCGGGCGGCGCATGGACGCGCTCCACGGAGCCAAGCGAGAGCCGGGTCCATTCAAGGGAGAACAACCATGTTGCGTGATTTGCCATTGGCGGGCGTCGTGGTCGTGGAGTTGAGCGACAGTGCGTCGGCGCCGTTTAGCGGGCGCATACTCGCGGCGCTGGGCGCGGAAGTCTGGAAAATCGAGCGTCCGGCGGGCGATTCGGCGCGCGGCTGGGGGCCGAGCAAGTGGAAAGGCAGCGGCGCGGCTTATCACGCGCTCAATCGCGGCAAGCGCACGATCTGCCTCGACATCAAGGACCAGGATCAGCTCGCGACGCTGCATCAACTGATCGCCGAGCACGCGGACGTGTTCATCCACAATCTGCGGCCCGGCTCCAGCGCTGCATACGGGCTCGATGCGGACAGCCTGCGCGTCACCAAGCCCGAGCTGGTCTACTGCGAAGTGGGCGCGTTCGGCCATGCAGGCCCCATGAACACGCTGCCTGGTTACGATCCGCTCATGCAGGCGTTCTCGGGGATCATGAGCATCACCGGCGAGGAGGAGCAGGCGCCCGTGCGCGCCGGGGTGTCGATCGTGGACTTCGGCACCGGCATGTGGGCGGTGGTCGGCATTCTTGCCGCGCTGTATCGCCGTCAGGTCAAGCATTGCGGCGCGACCGTGCAAGCTTCGTTGCTGGAGACGGCGATTGCGTGGATGTCGGTCGGCATCGCGAACTACAGCGCAGATGGCGAGGAGGGTGGTCGCCACGGCTCGGGCGTGGCCTTTATCGTTCCGCATCGGGCCTATGCGGCGGCGGACGGTCATCTGATCATCAGCGCGGCGAACGACGCGTTGTTCGCGAAGCTCTGTTCGGCGCTCGACCACCCGGAATGGGCCGGTGACGATCGGTTCGCGACCAATGCCACGCGCCTGAAAAATCGCGGGGAGATCGACCGGCTGATCGGCGAGCGTCTTGCGACGGACACGCGTGCGGCCTGGCAGGCGCGGTTGCAGGCGGGCGGCATTCCGGTGGCGCCGATCCAGACGACGGCCGAGGTGGTCCGGCACGAGCAGACGCGCGCGCTCGGCATCATCGAAACGCCATCCGATGACGAGATCGGTCTCGTCGGCCTGCCGCTTTCGTTCGACGGCAAGCGTCCGCCGCCGCTGCATGCCGCGCGCGAGATCGGCGCGGACAACGATCAGCTCGAACGCCTGCTGAATTTGCAGCATTGACAGCACATTCAGCGCGTACTCAAACGCCGCAGCCGATGCCGGAACAGGCATGGCCCTAAGCGCGGAGCCGGGGCAAGACGGTGTACGATAACCGCATCGCCCCGTGCAAGTTCGCAAAGCGGGGTAATAAAAGGCGGGCAAGAGAGGAGACATGAGCACCTTCAACCGGCTGCATCTGATCCGGCAGGTCGACCTGTTCACGCTGAAGCTATTTGTTTCGGCGGTGGAAGAGCAGCAGATTGGCCTCGCCGCCATTCGCGAGAACATCGCGGCGTCCACGGCGACCAAGCGCATCCAGGATCTTGAAGACATTGCCGGTATCAAGCTGCTGGAGCGCGGCCCGAAAGGCGTCGTGCCAAGCCCGGCCGGCGCCGTACTCGTGCGCTACATCAGGCGCATTTTCGAAAACCTCGACGATATGCGCGCCGAAGTCGCGTCTTTCACCGAAGGCATGCGCGGCGAGCTGGCGATCGCGTCGGCACGCACGATCATCGTGCCCTTCGTCGCGCGCGAGCTGGGCGATTTCAAGCGCGAATACCCATTGGTCGATCTCGTGGTTCACGAACTGGAGAACGCCGATATCGTGCAATCCGTCGCGCGCGGCGAGGCCGATGTCGGCGTGTTCGCGGCCTCGCACGAACTCGATCTTGGCGGCGTAGACGTCACGCCTTATCGCACCGATCGCCTGATTGCCGTCGTGCCCAATGGACACCACCTGAGTACGCGCGCGAGCGTTTCGTTCGCCGACCTGCTGCCCGAGCACGTCATTGCCGTCAATGCCATGCAAAGCGCGTTGCGCGTCGCAGCGCGGCGCCTGGGCGGCGAGTTCGAACCGCCCTACACGGTCAGCAGTGCGGGCGTAGCCGTGAGTCTGGTCGAAGCCGGGCTGGGTGTGACCATTCAGCCCGAATGTCTGGTCAGTCACGAGTTGTTCGGGCGCGTCACCGTGCTGGAGCTGGCCGAGCCGTGGGCTGTGCGGCACATTCATATTGCCACCGCCCGTGGCCGCGAACAGAATCCTCTTGCTTCAGCGCTGATCCGGCAGCTGCTGGACCGGCCGCGCAACGAAGCGACGGCGTAACCTGGCTTGAATGGGCGGGCTGCGGTTCAGACCGTCAACCCGCCGCCGCACGCGGGAAACATGGCGCGCCAAGACATCTGGCAAGTGGCGTTGATATGTCCTGGAAGAAAGCGCAGCACCGTGTTGCCGAATACGTTGTTGCTCGCGCCAGCAGTGGTATGCCCGGCGTGGCGCAAATTCGCGTATTCTGCGTGCGGGCATAAGCGCAGAAAGGCCTGCGCACCCGCTTCGCTAACCACCTCAGAAGATTCGCCGCGCACGGCGCACGCGTTGCGTACTCAGATTCACCAGTGCGCTGACGTGTGAAATAGACTGCTTGCCGGAGTATCGGTGTCTTCGTAGCCATGCGAATCATCACGATTTGGACTCCAGATAGACTGAATGGTGACAACGAATGAATCGCACGGAACGCAGTGTTATTTCCCCATCGGCTTCGCGAACATCATGTGCGACATGCCGCCGTCACAGGCGATTGCCTGGGCCGTGATATAGCCCGCGGCGGGAGACGCGAGATAGACGATCAGGTCCGCCACTTCTTCGGGTTGGCCAACGCGGCTCATCGGCAGCATGTTTGCAAGCTGGTCGAGGATCTCCTGCGGCACCGAACCGCGTGCCATCGGCGTATCGATGACGCCAGGCAGAACGACGTTCACGCGCACACCGTAGGCCGCCCATTCGTGCGCCATCTGGCGACTCAGCGTGATGAGCGCGGCTTTGCTGGGCCCGTAAGCGCCGCCTTGTGAATAGCCGTGTACGCCGGCCAGCGAGGCGGTGTTCACGATGGCAGCATGCGGGCTTTGTTTGAGCCACGGCAGCGCGCTGCGCGCGACCATGAGTGCGCCGTCCACATTCACCTGGAAGCCCGTGCGCCAGTCCTCCAGCGAGACGCTTTCGAGCATTCCGGAGCGCACGAGCGCGGCCGTATTGATGACGACGTCGAGCTTGCCGAACTTCTGCGTCGTTTTTGCTATGGCGGCATCGATGTCCGCCTGGCGGGAGACATCGAGTGCGACCGCAATCGCCAGACCGCCCTCGCGCGTAATGTCGGCTGCAACGCGTTCGGCTTCTGCCGCACGCAGATCGGCTACGACCACCGCGCCGCCGTTCGCCGCAAAGGCTTTCGCGCTCGCTTCGCCCATGCCGCTGCCCGCGCCCACGACGAGCGCGGTGAGCCCCTTGATAGGCGAATGCATCATCCAGTCACGGGTTCCTGTTTTGTTGTATTCAGCGTTCACGCTATGTGTCTCCTGGTTTGGTGTGGTGGAAAATGTGGATGGGTCAACCCGCTTGTCTGCTATCCTGGCCGAGCAAGTGCATGAGTGATGCAACGCTGTCGAGCTTTTCCAGGTTCCAGACCATGTCGATCACGTCGTCGATGCGTGCGGTGGACAGCACGTCTTCGGCGTTGCGGCGAAATTTGCTGGCGAGCTCTTCGTTAGTCAGATAGCTGGCAGGCTCGGGCGAGGGACTGCCCTTGGGATAGCGCCGTTCCCCGACGAACGTCTTGCCGCGCGCCTGGACCTCGATTTTTGCGGGGCGGCTGGCCGCATGACCGCTCAGCAGTTCGACATAGTTCGGATGGGCTTCGTGTGTGACCTTGTCCATCAGATTCATCACCGATGCGCTGAACACCAGGTCCGGGTCCTGCCATGCTTTGCCCGGCGGTACACGGTGTGCGCCGAGTGCGAGGCCGTGCGCAATGCTGAACTGCGCATCGTGTACGTGGGCAATCTCACGGTTGAGCCAGACCGGCTGCTCCACGAAGCCTTCGACCCACGCCTTGATCCCGTCGATCTCGGCAGGCGCGATGTCGTGTGTTTCGACGATCTCCGTAAGGCAGTCGAGCAGTGCATGGAGGATGCGGCAGTGCGGATAAGGCTTATAGGCCTGCTCGGCGGGAAAGCGCCAATCGCTGCCGAGATTCGCCGTGATGCGCTCGGGCTCCCAGCGGCGCGTGCCGATGAAGCGAGGAAAGCCATACTCGCGGTCGTCCAGAATCTGGCTGTCGCCGCGATGACCGAATTCCGCCATATGCGCGGCCGTCATCGCTGTCTGGACGAGTGCGCCGGCTAGCAGGTATTTGATCGTCGAACTGGGCGCGTGCTGGAACCAGGCGACCTGCGAATTCACAGGCGAGATGCAGCCGGCAATGCCAAGTGCGTTGATGAGCACGGCGGGTGGCTGCGCCTTGAGCTTGATAATCGCCGCCGTCGCGCCGAAAACCGTGCTGCTGTATCCGTAGACGGGCGGCGGCGAGACTTTGCCATCGCGCGTGTCGCGCAGATAATCCATCGCCTTGCCTAGCCGGTAAGACATTTCATGCGACAAGGCAATCGCTTCGATCAGCGACGTGCCGGGCGCATTTCGCGTTTCCGCGATGGCTAGTGCGCCGGGCAGCACATAAGGGGTGACATGGCCAGGCGGAACGACTGCGTCCATGTCGAGCGCGTTGATCAGCTCACCGTTTGCGAATGCCGCGCCGAAAATCGAGGCTCTCGTGTTCGTGCCCATGATCGTTGCGTCGCCGTTGCCGCCCATCGCGCGTGCATAGTCAATGCCGATGCGGCCTTTCGGCTCGCCCGTTGCGGCCACCGCGCAGCCAATCGAATCGAGCAGGATGCGTTTGCATTCTTCAATGACATGGGCGGGCAAGTGTTCGAACCGGGATTCATGGGTGAATCGGGCGAGCTGTTCAACGATGGTCTCGGGCATGGCGGAATCCAGGAGCGTGCGCGTCAATCGATTGGCGTTAATCTAACTATTGTTAGTTTTGTGATAAATGCGATGAATCGCCATACGTATTAATCCCTGGAGATCTATTTGCACGAGAGCTAACGGATGTTAGGATCGGGCGCGAAAGATGCCAAGATCATGCGATGGCGGCGGCTTGCCGTGCTGACTGACAAGGAAAAATCCCGATGCTCCTGACCACCGACGACGCCCGTCGTGCGCTTGCCACGATCGAGGCAAACTGGAATGCCGCTGCGGCGCAGTGGGACACGGATCGTTTGACGAGCGTGTACACCTGCGACGCGCTATTCTTCGGCGGGCGACCGGGGCACTCTGTGGGCGCTGGCGCGATTCGCGACTATTTTGCTTCGTACGAAGGCGTGATCGAATCGGCCACGCTCAAACTCGTCGATCAGGCGTTCATCTGGCTCGCAGAAGATTGCTTTCTGGCTCAGGGCTATGGCGAATTCTCTTTCGCGCTGTCGGGCGGCACGCTTTCGCATTCGCGTCTGCGCACGACGCTTACCATCACGATGCAAGGCGGCGAATGGCGCATTCGTCAGCATCATTTTTCGACTACGCCCGACTCGCCGCCGATTTAGTCGACGCGCAACCTGGGGCAACGGTATCGAACTTTGCGCACCGGAACGCACGTGTCAATGGACCCTCGCGTGGCGTTCCGTACTGTGAAAACGCGTCTGTTCCGGGCAGAAAAAATACGGTAACCTTGCAATCGAAAAACCGGCTGTGCGGCGCACAACCGGGCGGCAGCGAAGAACAGGACAGCGCAAAGCTGATAAACAGACGTGCGAAAGCGAAATGTAAATCCCAGTGCAGATACCCGAGAAACGCTGTTGCGGCTGGCGGCCCGGCTGTTTGCAACGCAGGGGTATACGGCCACGACAATGCGCGTCATCGCGGATCAGGCCGGTATCGAGGCCGCGAGTATCTACTATCACTTTTCGTCGAAGGAAGAACTCGTTGACGTGGTCATGGAGCATGGTGCGCAGAGCATCGTCCAGCACATCAACGAACACTTCGAAGGCTTGCCCGCCGATGCGAATGCCGTGGACCGCTTCAAGGCGGCGCTGGTTGGGCAGATGAGCGCGCTGATCAAGTTTGGCGATTACGCCCTGGCCCATAATCGCCTGTTGACCCAGTTGCCGGACAGCGTGCGCGAGCGCCAGATCAAGCGACGCGAGCGGCACCAGCAGTTGTGGACGACGGTTTTCGACGACCTTCGCACGGAAGGCTATCTGCGCGAAGATATCGATATCGCGCTCAGCCGCGTCTTCGTTCTTGGTTTCATCAATTCAGTGCAAACCTGGTTCGATCCCAAGAAGGGATCGCTCGACAAGATCGCCGACCAGTTCATCACGATGTTCTTCGAGGGCGCCGCACCGGCGACCCGGCCGCGGCGCTCCCGCAAGAAAGAACTGAGCGCGTCCTCCTGAACCTGCATCGTTGACGTCGCGCATTGCATGGCGCGACGTCTGTCTATCCGCCAGGCGCGCCTGGGACCTTTAGATGGCTTCAGCCAGCAGCCGGCGATAGTGCGGCAGCGCGGTAAAGAGCAGCCACGCCGCAAGCACCGACGCGATCGAGCACACAATGGCAATCGACTGGCCGACCATCTTAGGATTGCCAAATACATGATCGGTCAACATGGCGATCAGCGTTGGGCCAGCGCCAAAACCGATCAATTGCGCAACGAACGAATAGATCGCGCCGACGGTGCCACGCATGCGGCTTGGCGCGACCAGTTGCAGCGCCGCGCTCATACAACCGGTGGGCAGGCTGAAGAAAAACACGGTGCCCGCGGCTGCCGCGAGCGCGCCCGACGTGCCGGGGGCAAAGGGGATGGCCGCGCAGCACAGCATCATGGGAATCATCGCGAAAGCTGCGGTGCGCAGCGGCGCATCGGTATAGCCGCGCCGCTCTAGCTGGCGTGCGACCCACGGTCCGCTAAGCGCGCCGGCTATGCCGAAGCCAACGACCAGCAAGCCGAAGCGGAACCCCACTGCGGCTGCGGGCATGCCGTGTGCGCGAATCAGATAAGTTGGCATCCACGCGGGCATGCCGAGCACAACGATCGCCAGCATGCCGACACCGAGCAATATCCGCACATAAAACCCCCTTCGCTGCCAGAGCCAATTGGCCGAATCGCCGGTCGTGAAATGTCGCTCGTCGACTCGTTCGCTCTTGACACTGCTGCGCACCGGTTCGCGGACCGTAGCCAGCACGAGCAGCGCGAAGAGTATGCCCGGCAATCCAACCAGTACAAACGCGAGCTGCCACGTCTGGAATTGCGCGAGGATAGGGAACTGCTGATGAAGCGTGTGCGCAAACTGGATCACGAAGCCGCCGGCCACGAGCGAAAGGCCGCCGCCCAGCATCGGCCCGAGCACGAAAAAGCTCATCGCACGCGCCATTTTTTTAGCTGAAAAGCAGTCGGCGATAACGGAGAGCGCGAGGGGAAAGACACAGGCTTCACTGGCGCCCACGCCCAGGCGCGCGATGAACAGCCCTTCGAACGTATCGGCCCTCCCGCACAACGCCGTGAATACGCACCAAAGACAGATGCACACGACGAGCAGATTGCGACGGTTGGTCAGATCGACCAGCCGTCCGAATAACGGCGACGCGACCAGGTAGGCGGCAATGAATGCAATACCTTGAACCAGACTCAATTGCGTGTCCGAGATCGCCAACGAATGCTTGATCGGCTCGACCAGCAGGTTGAGGATTTGACGGTCGATGTAAGCGAGCGAATAGGTGAGGGTCAGCACCGCCAGAATGTACCAGGCTAGTTTGCTGTCGTGTGCGACCCGAACCCGGTGGGGTATCGATAGCACCGGATCGGTGCTATCGGCGGTTTGCGTCGGTATGTCTTGTGCGGGGTTCTTCATCTCGCCTCCAATTTGCTCGATCAATGATCATGCGATTTAACTACCTAATGTTTGTTCGGTAGTGTGGTGCGCAGGGAGGTGATGTTCCATGAGTGTTATCCATAAGCCGTGAAAAACGCGCCGGGTTGGCGCGGCGCAGCATCCGCGGCTGATTCGATGTGTTGGTGTAAACCCCCAATGACAGCCGTTTCGCTTACGTCGAAACTAACTACCAGTTGTTAGGTAAAACCTGACACTTGAATTCACCGACAGGCCGAGATAGACATGACGACGCAGATGAAACCCATACGTTCCTTCCTTTTTGTTCCGGGCAACAAGCCCACGTGGATCGAAAAGTCCATCACCTCCCGGGCCGATGCGCTGATCCTGGATCTGGAAGACAGCGTGCCGCCCGCGCAGAAGGTCGAGGCGCGCGAGATCGTCAAGTCGAAGCTTGGCTGGCTGGCCGAGCAGAAGCAGCGAATCTGGGTGCGTATCAACCGCAGCGCCCATCTCTACGACTTCGACGACATCCTCGCTATCGTCAGTCCGGTGGTCGAGGGCATCGTGATCTCCAAGCCCTGTGGTCCTGAAGACATCCATACGGTTGCGTCGATGCTGGCCGAGGCCGAATATCGCGCGGGTGTCGAAGTGGGGCACACGAAGGTGATCCCGCTGCTGGAGACCGCCCGTTCGCTTCAACTGGCCTACGAAATCGCGCAACACGATCGTGTGCCGGCAATCGTGGGCGCGACCGCGAAAAACGCCGATGTGGCCCGTGCACTCAAGACAGTCTGGTCACTCAATGGTCGCGAAACCCAATACCTCAAATCGCGTGTTGTCATGGCGGCGCGCGCCGCGGGCAAATTGCCGATCGGCGGCGTGTGGCAGCAGGTGCACGATCTCGACGGACTGAAAGTGTCGGCGGCCAACGACCGTCAACTGGGCATGAGCGGCGAACTGGTGCTGCACCCGTCCAACGTGGAGATCGTCAACCGGGCCTATAGCCCCGGCGAGGAAGAAGTGGCGTTCTATCAGGGGATGATCGACGCCCTGGACAAGGCTCAGGCCGAAGGCCGCGCCTCGTGCATCTACGACGGCGAGCACATCGACATTGCTCACGCGAAGACTGCGCGCGAAATCATCGAACTTGCGCAGTCATTCAACGGCTGATTGCGCACCGCGACTTAATCGAAGCCAGCGTGAGGCGCTCAAGCGCCGACGCGGGCTCACACAGGAGACAGACAAAATGGCAGGCCTTTATTTCGAACAATTTGAACCGGGCATGGTGATTGAGCACGCGATCCGCCGCACGGTGACCGAGACCGACAACATCCTGTTTTCGGCGATGACCTATAACTGCGCGCCGCTGCATATCGACGCGGAATACAGCAAGAACACCTTTTACGGTCAGCGTCTTGTCAACAGCATGTTTTTGCTGGCGCTCGTGGCGGGTATCACGGTATACGAAACGACGCTCGGCACTACGCTAGGCAATCTGGGTTTCGGCGAAATCGCTTTCCCCAAGCCGACGTTCCACGGCGACACGATTCGCGTCGAAACCGAGATTCTTGAAACACGTCTGTCGAAGAGCCGTACGGATTCGGGTATCGTCACCTTCAAGCACGTGGCGAAGAACCAGCGTGACGAAATCGTGTGCACGGCGGTACGCACCGGCCTGATGATGCTGCGTCCCGCACAAGCGGCCTGATTGCATACGTTCATAAAGAGTGAAGATATGGACTACCAACTGAGTGCCGATCAGCATGCCATTGTCGATGCCGCGCAAAAAATCTGCTCGGACTTCCCGCTCGAATACTGGCGCAACAAGGACAAGAACCACGAGTTTCCGCACGAGTTCTTCGAAGCCGTCGCGAGTGGCGGGTGGCTCGGTATCTGCATGCCGGAAGAAGTGGGCGGTGCCAACCTGGGCGTGACGGAGGCGGCGCTGTTCATGCGCACGGTGGCCGAATGTGGCGGCCAGGCGGCTGCGTCCACCATTCACATGAATATCTTCGGCTTGCAACCGGTCGTGCATTTCGGCACCGAAGCGCAGAAGCAGGCGTGGCTGCCGCCTTTTTCGCGCGGCGAGCATAAGGCGTGCTTCGCGGTCACGGAGCCGGATACCGGGCTCGACACCACGAAGCTCAAGGTGGTGGCGAAAAAGCAGGCGGACGGCAACTATCTGCTCTCAGGCAAGAAGGTGTTTATCTCGACGGCGCAGGTCGCGGATCACATGCTGATTCTCGCGCGCACCACGCCGATCGACCAGGTCAAGAAGCACAGCGAAGGGCTGAGCCTGTTCTACACGAAGCTCGATCGCAACTATGTCGACATTCGCGAGATCGACAAGCTGGGCCGTGCCGCCGTCGATACGAACGAACTCTTCATCGACGATCTACCGGTATCTAAAGACGAATTGATCGGCGAGGAAGGCAAGGGGCTGAGCTACATCTTCCACGGCATGAATGCCGAGCGTGTACTGGTGGCGGTAGAGCAGGTCGGCATCGGTCGCGCCGTGCTCAAACTGGCGACGCAGTATGCGAAGGAGCGCGTCGTGTTCGGCCGTCCGATTGGCCAGAATCAGGGCGTTCAGCATCCGCTGGCACGCAACTGGGCGGAACTGGAAGCGGCGAATCATATGATTTTTGCCGCCGCCGACCTCTACGACAAAGGCTTGCCCTGCGGCTCCGAAGCCAATGCCGCGAAGCTGCTGGCGTCCGAAGCGTGCATGAACGCCTGCCAGACGTCGATTCTCACGCACGGCGGCTTTGGTTACGCGAAGGAGTATCACGTCGAGCGCTTCATGCGCGAAGCGTGGATTGGCTACATCGCGCCCGTGACGCCGCAACTGATTCTGTCGAATATCGCCGAGCGCAAGCTTGGCTTGCCGAAGTCATACTAGACACAGCATTGAGCATCGCGCTAACGCGCAGGCCCCGGGGCGGCACGCGAACCCGGGCCGAGAGGAGACAAGCATGTCCGCAACAAGACCGTTGGAAGGTATCCGCGTTCTCGACTTGACCGTCGCGCTCGCCGGGCCGTATGGGTCGCTCCTGCTAGGTGGCATGGGCGCCGAAGTGATCCGGATCGAGTCGCCTGGCGGCGGCGATATCGCGCGCAATAATCCGCCGTATGTGGGCAAGGAAGGGATTCACTTCGGCGTGCGGCGCGAGGACGAGGTGTCGCTCACGATCCTCAATCGCGCGCGCAACAAGAAAAGCATCACGCTCGATCTGAAATCGGAGCAGGGCCGCGCGCTGTTCATGGATCTCGTGCGCGAGTCCGACGTCGTGATCGAGAACGCCAGCGAAGGCGTCACGGCGCGCCTGGGCGTGGACTACGACAGCGTGCGCGAAGTCAACCCGCGGATCGTCTACGCGTCCATCAAGGCTTTCGGCGAGCCCAGTCCGTACCCGAACCTCAAAGGCATGGACATCATCGTGCAGGCGCTGTCCGGCATCATGGACGTGACCGGTTTCGCCGACGGCCCGCCCACGCGCTCGGGCCTGCCGATGGCCGATCTGGTCGCGCCGCTCTACGCCGTCAACGGAATTCTTGCCGCGCTGATCCATCGGGGCAGAACGGGCGAAGGACAATGCGTGCAGGTTTCCATGCTCGATTGTCTTTCTTCGATGGTGGCCGAAGAGCATTTCGACGTGTTCATCGGCCATGGCTATCCCAAGCGATCGGGCAACTTCCATGATCGTCTCGTGCCGTTCGGTGTGTATAGCACGCGTGACGGCAACGTGGCGATGGTGGCCTTTCAGCCCGAGTGGTTCCGCAACCTGATGGAAGCCGTGGGCCGGCCCGACATGGCGACGGACGAGCGCTACGCCACCCGTGGCCCGCGCATGAACCATGCGGCCGAAATCAACGCCATCATCGAGGCCTGGACGCGCGAGCGCAGCACGGAGGAAGTCGTGCGCGAATTGCAGGAAAAGCGCGGCGTGCCGGCCGCTGCGGTGCGCTCGCCGCTCGACGTGCTCAAGGACCCGGTGCTGCAGGCCCGCGGCGCGGTGGTGAAGCTCGAGCATCCGGGGCTCGCCGATGTCGACGCCATGGGCATGGGGCTGCCGATCAAGTTCTCGAAAACGCCGGCGCAGTTCGATCAGCCCGCGCAGGAGCTGGGCGAGTCCAATGACGAAATCTATCGCAGCCTGCTCAAATTACCGGAGCAGCGTTTGCAGCAATTGCGTGACGAAGGAGTGATTTGATGATGCCTGCTGCGCCATCCCGCAAGGGCCCGCTCGCGGGCATCAAGATCGTCGAAATTGCGGGCATTGGTCCGGGGCCGCTCGCCGCCATGTTCCTGGCCGACCTGGGCGCCACGGTGATCCGGGTTGACCGCAAGGAACCCTCGGGCCTGGGCGCGCCGCGCCCCGTGCAGTTCGATCTGGGCCTGCGTAATCGCAAATCCATTCGCGTCGACCTGAAAGATCCCGCCGCTGTCGAGATGGTGATGGAGTTGATTGCCGACGCCGATGCGCTGATCGAAGGCTTTCGCCCCGGCGTCATGGAGCGTCTGGGTCTTGGGCCCGACACGTGCCTGGCGCGCAATGCGCGTCTAGTCTACGGCCGCGTGACCGGTTGGGGCCAGGACGGCCCGCTGTCCCAAGTGGCCGGGCACGATCTGAACTACATCTCGATCACGGGCGCTCTGCACGCCATGGGCCGGGCCGGACAGGCGCCCACGCCGCCGCTCAATGTCCTGGGCGACTATGCGGGCGGTTCGTTGTATCTGGCGTTCGGGCTGCTCGCGGGCATTCTGGAAGCGCGCGGCAGCGGGCAGGGCCAGGTGGTGGATGCGGCGATGGTAGACGGCGTCGCGTCGATCATGACGGTCACCATGGGCCTGCACGCGGCGGGCATGCTCAGCAAGGAGCGCGGCACCAATCTGCTCGATACCGGCGCGCCGTTTTACGAGGTGTATGCCTGCGCGGACAGCAAGTACATCAGCATCGGGCCGATCGAGAGCAAGTTCTACAAGCTCCTGCTCGACAAGCTTGGCTTGCAGGATCATCCGCTCTTGCAGGACCCGATGAACCGCGAGCGCTGGCCCGAGGCCAAGCAGGTGCTGGCCGCCCGCTTCAGGGAGCGCACGCGAGACGAATGGGCGCGGGAACTCGGCGAACTGGATGTGTGTCTTGCGCCCGTGCTCGACTTCGACGAAGCGCCATTGCATCCGCACCTCCAGGCGCGCGGCACCTTTGTCGATCTGGACGGCGTGACGCATCCGGCGCCTGGCCCGCGCTTTTCACGCACGCCTGCTGCACGGCCCGACGCCCCCGCGCCACTGAACACCGACAACGCCATCGCCGCATTGCAGGCCTGGCTGCCCGACGAGCGTATCGAAGCCTGGCGCGCACAGGGCACGTTCATCTGAACGCACCGTGTCCCGAATAGATAAGGATTCCTCCAAAATGACATCGCATACTCCTGATCTCGCGGCATTCGACCGCTTGACGGACGGCCGCTTCACTTGCCGCGCCTATCAGAACAAGGCATTGGACGCCGCGCTGATCCGCAGCATTGTCAGCATGGCGGGCCGTTCGGCCTCGTGGTGCAATGTGCAACCGTGGCAACTGGTCATCACGGAAACACTTGAAAGCACCGAAAGATTTCGCGCAGCGCTGATGGCGCGCGCGCGCAGCCACCCGGAAAACGAATCCGATTTGCCGTTTCCGCCGCGCTACGACGGCATCTACGGCGAGCGCCGGCGCGGCGCGGGCATCGCGCTGTATTCGTCCCTGGGCATCGGGCCGAAGGACACCGAGCGCAGCACCGAGCAGGCATTGCGCAACTTCCGCATGTTCGACGCGCCGCACGTGGCCATCGTCACGGTGCCGGTCGCGCTGGGACCGTATGCACTCGTGGATGCGGGCGGCTTCATTTCCGCATTCCTGCTGGCGGCTCATGCGCACGGCGTGGCGACTACGCCGCAAGGCGCGCTGGCTCGCCACGCGCATTTCGTGCGTGAGTATTTCGACATTCCCGATACGCAGCAGATGATCTGCGGCATTTCGTTCGGTTACGCCGAAGTCGAGCATCCGGTCAACCAGTTCCGCACCACGCGTGCGGGCGTCGACGACCTCGCGCGCTTCGCGTGAGCGCGGCGCGTCACCCGACAAGGAGGGCAGCGCCATGACCGTGTCGATCGACGAACCCGCACCGCAGGTGCGCCGCCTCACGCTGGAGCGGCCCGAGCGCATGAACGCGCTCGACGGGCCCACCTTGCAGGCCTTGAACGAGGCGGTGCGCGATTGCGCAGCGGCGGCAAGCAAGGTCAAGGTGCTGGTGATGCGCGGCAGTGGCCGCGCCTTCTGTGCGGGCAACGACCTCAAGTGGCTCGCGAGCGGCGTGCTGGACGATCGAGCCGCGCACATGCGCCATCAGGACCTGATGCAGGACACCTACGAGCGCCTTGAGGCCGCCCCTCAGATTGTGCTGGCCAGCGTCAACGGTTACGCCGTGGCGGGAGGGTTCGAGCTGATGCTGGCTTGCGATCTGGCGATCGTCGACGAAGCTGCGCAACTCGGCGACGAACATATTCGCCGCAATCTGCTGCCAAGCGGCGGCAGTTCGCAGCGCTTGCCGCGCAGGTTGGGGTTGCAGCGCGCCATGTTCTATCTGGTGACGGGCCGGCGCATGACGGGCAGCGAAGCGCTCGCGCTCGGTCTCGCCGTGCAGGCCGTGCCTGCTGCGCACCTGGAAGCGGCCACGCTGGAACTGGCCAGGGAAATCGCTCAGGCCGACGCGCTTGCGCTCGCCTACATGAAGCAGATGGCGCGCCGTTCGATGGAACTGCCGCTTGCCGATGGTTTGCGCTACGAACGCTGGATCCAGCACTGCTACCGGATGCAGTCGCCATCGCTGGAGGCGGGCGTGCGCGGTTTTGCCGGGACTTGACTCGCGCTGTATCTCGCAAGCGCTGCACGCCGCTTCAGTAAGCGGCGTGTCCGACTCAGTTAGAGACCGCTATCGCAGTGCGCCAGGTGAGCTTCCAGACGTCCAGCCGTATCCCTGAGCACTGGAGCGATACGATCGCGCTCGGCTTCCAGATTGAAATCGACATCCGCCTTACCGCAGCTAAGGCTCATGAGCGTGCGGTCGCGGCCCAGCCGCACGGGCAGCGCCACGCCAAACGTGCTGCGCTGGAAGCCGCCCAATACGGCGCATGTGCCAGTGGATTCGAGTTCGGAAAACGATGCGCGGATGGCGTGCTCCAGCGCCTCGCCTTGCGCTCCGGCACGTCGCTTGTGCTCCTCGATCAGGGGCTCGCGCGCATCTTCGGGCAGACCCCACAAATACGCTCTGCCTATCGATGTGGTGCTCATGGGCAATACGGAGCCTATGCCCAGCCGCAGCGTAGCGACCTTGCGGCTCACCCGGTAATCGACATACAGCATGTCGATGCCATCCTGGATACCCAACGCGACCGAAACATCCAGGCGGTCGGCCAGCTCCTGCATGAGCGGTTGCGCCGACTGGAGAAGCTCGTTGGTCGCCAGATAAGCATGGCCGATTCCCAGCGCGCCGATCGAGAGTTCGAATTCGCGCCTGCCCGGAACGAGCCGCAGGAAACCGGACTGGATCAAGGTGGACGTCAAGCGCGAAACCGTGGCTTTGGAAAGCCCGGTGCGCCGGACCAGTTCGGCATTGCTCAGCGGCGCGCGACTCGAGCGAAACGCGCGTAGGACTTCCAGCCCGCGTTCCACGGTCATCAGCGTCGGGTTGTCGCTTGAATGGCGAGTGCGCGCGTTCATGACAAGGCCCTCGAATGCTGGATTTCCTGCGCCATGCGCACCAGCGCCGGGCCCAGTTCGCGCTCGCTGCGCGCCCGGCCGACGAGCATGGATGGCCCCATGCAACTGACCGCCAGCGGCGACTCGCCGGGCAATTGAACCGGGGCGGCCACCATCGTCATGGGTTGCCCCGACTGCCCGAGCGCGACGCAGAAGCCTTCTTCGCGCACCTGGCCAATGGCTTCGCTGGGGCGGCGGTTCATGCTCGCGCTGCGGTCGCGCGAAGGTTGCAGTGCGGCGCTTCTGAGCAGATAGTCGCGCTCGCCATCGGGGAGACTGGCGAGCAACGCCCAGCCCGCCGCCGTCGACGCAAGCGCCAACCGCGTGCCGATCGCTGGTTGCAACGAGGCCGGAATGGTGCTGGTGCAGCAACTGTCGATCACGACCACATCGAGCCGGTTGCGGGCGCAGAGATGAACATGCACCTGATGGCGCTCGGCGAACAGGTGCATGCGTTGATGGGCGACTTCGTGGATCTCGATGTCGGCAGCGGCGCGGTACCCCAGCGCCAACGCCGACGGCCCGAGGCGGAAACGCCTTTTGCCGCTATCGCAGCAAAGATAGCCCGCAGCGACCAGCGTGCGGGTCAGTCGCGTCACCGTCGAAGCCGGAATGCCAGTGCGCTCCGAGAGATCGCTATTGCAGAGCCAGCGCTCGACGGGCGTAAACGCACTCAGCATGGCCAGTGCGCGCGCAAAGGGCGTCACGACCGGGCCGTGTTTATCCGCACGAGTTTCGGTCATGGAAGGAACATCAGAAGAATTCGAGCAATACATGATCTGTCTCTGGGAAGCGCATGGCGAGCACAGTCACCAAACTAACGATCATTAGAATTCTCGCACCTTGCCATGTCGATTGGGGTTTACTCCTTTGTGTCGGACGCAGGGGCGGCGATAGCTGTAAGGGCGCGATCGCCGCCTGTTTCGCGAGACGGCGCAATGTCCGGACAGGGTTACTGCGCCTCGCGGATCATGTTGCGAGCGATCACGATCTGCTGGATCTGCGTTGTGCCTTCGTAAATGCGGAAGAGGCGCACGTCACGGTAAAAGCGCTCGATGCCGTATTCGGCCATGTAGCCCGCGCCGCCGAAAATCTGCACCGCTCGGTCGGCCACGCGACCGCACATTTCCGACGCGAACAGCTTGGCGCAGGATGCTTCGGTGCTCACGGGCAGCTTGTCGTCGCGACGCCGCGCGGCGTCCAGCACCATGCTGCGCGCCGCGTAGATTTCCGCGCGGCTGTCTGCCAGCATTGCCTGCACCAGCTGGAAGTCAGCAATGCGCTCGCCGAACTGCTTGCGCTCCATCGCGTAGGACAGCGCCATCGACAGCATGCGTTCGGCCACCGCCACGCACACGGCGGCGATGTGGATGCGGCCTTTGTCCAGCACTTTCATCGCGGTCTTGAAGCCCTGGCCTTCCTTGCCGCCAATCAGGTTTGCGGCGGGCACGCGCACGTTGTCGAAGATCACGTCGCAGGTATGCGCGCCTTTCTGTCCCATCTTCTTGTCGCGTTTGCCAAAGCCGATGCCGGGCGTGCTGGCATCGACAATAAATGCGGAGATGCCGCCCGATCCCTTTTCTTCCGGGTTGGTGCGTGCCATCAGCGTGAAGATGCCCGCTTGCGGCGCGTTGGTAATGAAGCGTTTGGTGCCATTGACCACGTAGTGGTCGCCGTCCCTGATCGCGGTGGTGCGCAGGGACGCCGCGTCGGAGCCAGACTCCGGTTCGGTCAACGCGAACGAGGCGATCAACTCGCCGGTCGCAAGGCGCGGCAGGTATTTCTCCTGCTGCTCGGGCGTGCCGTCGAACAGAATCCCCTGCGAGCCGATGCCCACCGTCGTGCCCAGCAGCGAGCGGAATACCGGTGAAGCGCGGCACAGTTCGAAGACGGCCAGCACCTCTTCTTCCATCGTGAGTTCGAGGCCGCCGAAGCGCTCGGGAATGGTGAGGCCGAACAAGCCCATCGCCTTCATGTCGGCCACGATGTCGGCGGGGATTTCGTCGGTTTCGGCCACGCGCTCCTCGTTGGGTACGAGGCGTTCGCGCACGAAGCGGGCGATGGTGTCGAGTAATCCGTTGAGCGTTTCCTGATCGCGAATCATGTCGGCTGTTCAATCGATGAATGAAGATGGCCCATGCTGCGTCAGCCATGCGAGCGAGGCAACGCCTTTGCGCCGCCTGTTCCGGGAAATGGAATGGCGTCGCTGCGCCAGGCAAGAGGCGTTCGCGATGCGGCACCTACGTTGGCGCCCGTGCGTCGTGCCAAGGTACGGAACGCTCGGTGCAAACCCGTTGACCGGGAAAGCGGCCGGTTTCATCGTGGGGGCTAATCCTCAACACCGTCATGCCTGCCATGCCCACCACGTCGCTCAATCCCGCCCAACTTCTGGCACGTCCGTTTCCTGTCGTCGAACACGCGTTTTCCCGGCGCGATACCCAGCTCTACGCGTTGGGTCTGGGCCTGGGCACCGATCCTCTCGACGCCGGGCAATTGCGCTATGTCTACGAGGGCAAGGACGGCGAGTCGCTGCGCGCCGTGCCGACGATGGCAAACGTGCTGGCTTATCCGGGTTTCTGGGCACGCGAGCCCGATACCGGCATCACCTGGCAAAAGCTTTTGCATGCCGAGCAGGAAATCCGCCTCCATGCGCCGCTGCCTGCCAGCGGCCGCGTTAAGGGCGCGACCCGCATCACCGGCCTGTGGGACAAAGGGGAGGGCAAAGGCGCTTTCCTGCAGCAAACGCGCGACATCGCCGATGCCGAAACGGGCCAGTTGCTTGCCACCGTGACGCAGTTGAGCCTGCTGCGCGGTGACGGCGGCTTTGGCGAAGGCGGCAGCGCGGGCGCGCCGCCCGCACCGCACGCGACGCCCGAGGGCGCGCCCGATTTCGTGTGCGATCTGGCCACGCCCGCCCAACTCGCCTTGATTTACCGCTTGAGCGGCGACCTGAATCCCTTGCATGCCGATCCGGCCGTGGCTGCGGCGGCGGGTTTCGCTCGCCCGATCCTGCACGGCATGGCGCTCATGGGCGTGGCGGCGCATGCCGTGCTGCGCGCGGTGCTGGCTTACGACGACACGCATTTCACCGGCATGCGCGTGCGCTTCACGGCGCCGGCGTGGCCCGGCGACACGCTGCGCACCGAGATGTGGGTGCGTGGCAGCACGGTGTCGCTGCGCGTCACGGCGCTTGAGCGCGGCGTGATCGTTTTGAACAACGCGCGGGTCGATCTGACCTGAACATCACAATAGTTAGGAGTCTGGAAAATGGATCTGGGTTTGAGCGGCAAGGTGGCGATTGTCACCGGTTCGGCACGCGGACTGGGCGCCGCCACGGCGCGCAGGCTCGCACAGGAAGGCGCGAGCGTCGTTATCACCGATATCAATGCGGAACTCGCGCAGGCCACCGCGAAATCGCTGCGAGACGAAGGCCTGGCCGCGCACTGCGTAGTGGGCGATATCACGCAGGCCGCCGACGTGCAGCGTCTCGTCGATGAAACCGTGGCGCATTTCGGCGGCGTGCATATTCTGGTCAACAACGCCGGCGCGCCGCGCGACAAGTACCTCGTCAAGATGAGCGAGGACGACTGGGACTTCGTCATGACGGTCATGCTCAAGGGTGCTTTTCTGGCTGCGAAAGCGGTCATGCCGCATTTCATCGAGCAGGGCTGGGGGCGTCTCATCAACATCAGTTCGCGCGCGCATCTTGGCAACCCGACGCAGGCGAATTACTCCGCCGCGAAGGCCGGGTTGATCGGCATGGCGAAGGCGCTTTCGATGGAAGAAGGACGCTACGGCATCACGGCGAACTGCGTGGCGCCGGGCTTCATGGAAACGGAAATGGTGCAGGCGCTGCCGACCTACGAAACCATCAAGGAGCGCGCCGTGGCCGCGCAGCCGATCAAGCGCGTGGGACGTCCCGATGATATCGCCGACGCCGTCGCGTTCCTCGCCAGCGAGCGCGCAGGCTTCATCAGCGGCGAGGTGTTGCACGTCACGGGCGGCCGCTACGGCTGATCGCGAACGCGCATCGACGTTCAAGACAAACATTCATGACAACGGCCAGCGCAGGGCAAACCGACGCTGGCTTCGAAACTCTTCAGTGATTCAAGAGGCAATTCAAATGAAACGAGCAGCCATCGTCTCCCCGCTGCGCACGCCCGTGGGCGCATTCGGCGGGGCGTTGAAGGGCGTTCCCGTCGAGGAGTTGGGCGCAACCGTGGCGCGCGCGATCGTGGCGCGCACGGGCATCGACGCAGCGCGAATCGACGACGTCGTCTTCGCCCAGAGTTATGCCAGCGGAGAAACGCCGTGCACGGGCCGCTGGGTCGCGTTGCAGGCCGGCTTGCCGATCGAGGTGGCAGGTATGCAGCTCGATCGGCGTTGCGGCGGCGGCGTGCAGGCGCTCGCCACGGCGGCCATGATGGTGCAGACCGGCGCGGCCGACGTCGTGCTGGCAGGCGGCGTGGAAAGCATGAGCAACGTCGAGTACTACACCACCGATATGCGCTGGGGCAAACGCGCGGGCTCGGTCAAATTTCATGACCGCCTGGATCGCGGCCGCGAGCGCTCGCAGCCGGAGGAGCGTTTTGGCCGCATCAGCGGCATGATCGAGACCGCGGAGACGCTGGCGCGCGAATATGGCATTTCGCGCGAAGCGTCCGACCGCTTTGCCGCGCGCAGCCATCAGCGTGCGGCGGCGGCTCAGGCGGCGGGCAAGCTGGACGCGGAACTCGTGTCCGTGGCGGTGCCGCAGCGCAAGGGCGACGCCGTGATCGTGAGCAAGGACGAAGGTGTGCGCGGCGAGACGACGGTAGAGAGCCTCGCGAGGCTCAAACCCGTCATGAAGGACGGCGTGGTCACGGCGGGCAACGCCTGCCAGCAGAACGACGCGGCCGCCGCCTGCCTGATCGTCGCGGAAGACAAGCTCGAAGAACTGGGCTTGACGCCGATGGGCTGGCTGGTCGGCTGGGCCGCGGCGGGCTGCGACCCGGCGCGCATGGGTATCGGGCCGGTGCCGGCGGTGCAGAAGTTGCTCGCCCGCACGGGGCTGACGTTCGACCAGATGGACCTGATCGAACTCAACGAAGCCTTCGCCTGCCAGGCGCTGGCCTGCGTTTCGGGCTGGGGCAGTTCGATGGAGGCGCTGGAAGATCGCCTGAACGTCAACGGCTCGGGGATTTCGCTGGGCCATCCGGTGGGCGCCACGGGTGTGCGCATCATGACCACGCTGTTGCACGAGATGCAGCGCCGCAAGGCGCGCTATGGGCTGGAGACGATGTGCATCGGCGGCGGCCAGGGCATCGCGATGATCGTCGAGCGCGCCGTATAAGACTTCGAAGACGGAATACAGATCATGAGCAATCCTGAATCAAGCCACGTGTGGCAACCGGGCGAGCGCGAACTCCAGAACGCCGGCATCGTGAAGCTGATGCGGGCGCTGGACGTGCCCTCGTATGAAGCACTGATGCGCGTGTCGATCGACGAGCCCGAGCGTTACTGGACTACCGTCATGCGCGAGTGCGCGTTCGTCTGGGACGAGCCGCCCACGGGCTACGTGGACCTGTCGCGCGGGCCGCAGTTTCCCAGCTGGTTCCCGGGCGGACGGCTCAACTGGGTCAACACGATCTATGCTTGGGCCCGCCATCCCGCCACGGCGCAACAAAAGGCGGTTGTGGCCGAGCGCGAAGACGGCAGCGTCAGCGCGCTGACCTACGCGGAGCTGGAGACGCGCGTGCGCGACTTCGCGGCGGGCCTCGCGCAGCGTGGGCTCAAGCGCGGCGATCGGATTGGCCTGCTGATGGAAAACGGTATCGAGGCCACGGTCTCCCTGCTGGCGATCGTGCATCTGGGCGCGCTGGTCGTGCCGCTCTTCAGCGGCTTTGGCGTCGATGCGATCGTGGCCCGCCTGGCGGCCGCCGAGGCGCGCATGGTCATCGCGTCCACGGGTTTTTCGCGCCGCACGAAGCGGGTCGATGTGGAGGGCGCGCTGCGCGACGCGTGGCGTCAGTTGCCGCTGGTCGAGCACGTCATCTGGAAGCGCGCCGAGGGGGAAGTCGCCCAGCATGCGGCCGACCCGCGCGACCTCGACTGGCAGGACACGGCGAGCGCCGCGCGCGGCCAGGGCACTGAGGCCGTTTCCGTCACGCCCGACACGCCGTTCATGGTGATCTACACCTCAGGCACGACGGGCAAGCCCAAGGGCGTCGTGCACACGCACGGCAGCTTCCCGATCAAGATCGCGCACGATTCGCTGATCCATTTCGACGTGCATCCCGGCGATGTGTACTGCTGGCCCGCCGATATGGGCTGGATCGCCGGCACCCTCGTGCTGGGCTGCGCGCTGCTGCGTGGGGCAACATTGGTGTGCTACGACGGCGCGCCCGACTATCCCGACTGGTCGCGCATGTCCCGCGTGGTCGAGCGTCACAAGGTCACTCACTTCGGCTCCGCGCCCACGTTGATCCGCGGCATGGCGAGCCACGAGGCGCAGGCGCTGCAGGGCGAGCGCTCCACCGTCCGCCTGCTCATCACAGCAGGCGAGGGCATCGCGCCGGAGCACTTCAACTGGTTCCTGCAACGCTTCGGCGACGGCACGGCGCCCGTCATCAACTACACCGGCGGGACCGAGGCATCGGGCGCGTTGCTGGCGAGCGTGCCGATCCGGCCGATTCCGCCCAGCGGCTTCAACACGGTTTCGCCCGGCGTGGCGGTGGATGTGGTCGATACGTCGGGCAACAGTGTGACCGGCGCAGTGGGCGAACTGGCGATTCGCGCGCCCTTCGTCGGCATGACGCAGTCGTTCTGGCGCGATGACGAACGCTATCTGGAAACCTACTGGCAGACCATTCCAGGCGTCTGGGTGCATGGCGACCTGGCGCTGCGCACGGCCGATGGCAACTACTTCATGATGGGACGCTCCGACGACACGCTCAAGGTTGCGGGCAAGCGCCTTGGCCCGGCCGAGGTCGAGGAGGTGGTGCTCGAGCTGCCGGACGTGGCCGAGGCAGCGGCCATCGGCGTGGCGGACGAGCAGAAGGGGCAGAAGCTCGTCGTCTTCGTGGTGCCGAAACCCGGCTTGTCGGGCGCCCGCCCGGATCTGGAGGCCGCTGTCGCCAGTCACGTGGACAAGCGCCTTGGCCGTCCGTTCCGGCCCGGCCGCGTGCATGTGGTCGACCAGTTGCCGAAGACGCGCAGCTCCAAGATCATGCGCCGCGTGATCCGCAGCGTGTACTGCGGTTTGCCGCCGGGCGATCTGTCCTCGCTCGACAATCCCACCGCGCTCGACGAAGTGCGCGCCGCGGCGCCTTCGGCCTGACGCAGAGCAGGTCATGAGCGCCGGCCATCCGCTGACCGAGGTGCAGATCGCGCTGCCCCATGCGCCCGTGGAGCGGCTGACCGTTGCGTTGCGCCCCGCAACTGGGGCCAAGGTGGTCACGCCGCTGGTGCGTGCGCTCGCGTTGATTGCGGCCTTTGGGCCGCAGGAGCGCTGGCTGGGCAACGGGCAGCTCGCGCAACGCACGGGGCTGCCGCCCTCCACTGTGTCGCGTATCACCCAGTCGCTCGCTAGCCTCGGTTATCTGCGCTACGACGGCACGCAGCGCAAGTACCGGCTGTGCGCCGCCGTGCTGGGCCTCGGCTATGCGGCCATCGCGCATTCGGCTATTCAGGGCCTGGCCGCGCAGCGCATGGCGGCGTTTGCGCACCAGCACGGGTTGCATGTGTGTCTTGCCGTGCGCGACCGCCTGGATCTCGTGGTGCTCGAATGCCGGCGCAGTCTGTCGTCGCCGGTCATGCTGCCGCTCCATGTGGGCATGCGGGTTGGCATGGCGCTTTCGCCGATGGGCTGGTCGCTGCTCGCCGCGCTTCCCGAACTGGAGCGCAGCTATCTGCTCGAGAACGTCGAACGGCGTACGCCACGCGATTGGGCGAGGCTTCGTCGCCGCGTCCTGGAGGGCATCGCGCAGGTTGGCGAGACGGGCTATTGCACCGCGATCGGCGAATGGGAGCCGGAGCTGGGCATCCTGGCGGCTTCCGTTCTGCTGGAGGGGAATGCGCCGTTTGTGCTGGTCTGCATCGGCGCGAGCCGCGTCATGAGCCGTGCGCGCGTGGAACGCGAACTGGGGCCGCGACTGCTGGCGATGGCGCATGAACTGCAATCGGAATTCAATGCGATCGGTCATTGACTTCAGGGTCGGGCCGGTCTTCACGCGAGACAACAATGAAAGTGCTTGAAGGAATCAAGGTTCTCGACTTCGGCCGATTTATCGCCGGGCCGTACTGTTCGGCGCTGCTGGCGGACTATGGCGCCGAGGTGATCCGCATCGACCGCGTGGGCGGCGGCGAAGACCGCTTCATCGTCCCCGTCACGGAGCAGGGCGAGGGCGCGCTGTTTTTGCAGGTCAACCGCAACAAGCGCTCCATGACGCTGGATCTCGACAGCGAGGAAGGACGCGCGATCGTGCGCAGGCTGGTGGCCGACGCCGACGTGGTGATCGCCAACATGCCGCCGCGCACGCTCGCGAGCCTCGGGCTCGACTACGAGAGCCTGTGCCGCATCAAGCCCGATGTCATCCTCGTGGCCGCCAACGCGTTTGGCAACAGCGAGGCGGTGCGAGACCGGCCAGGCTTCGACGGTGTGGGCCAGGCGCTCAGCGGCGCGGTGCATATCGCGGGTACGCCGGATCAGCCGCAAAAGGCGATGGTGCCTGTGGTGGACTTCGCCACCGCCTTTTCCTGCGCGCTCGGCACCATGCTCGCGCTTTACGAGCGCCAGCGCAGCGGCATGGGGCAGGAAGTGAGCGCATCGCTGCTGTGCACGGGCCTGAACATGGCCAGCGGCGCGCTGATCGAGGAAGCGCTGCTGGGCCTCGACCGCGCTGCCACGCTCAACCGCGCGTCCAGCTATGCGCCCTCGGATATCTTCAAGGCGAAGGACGGCTGGTTCATCACCCAGGTGATCGGGCGGCCCATGTTCAAACGCTGGACGCAACTCGTAGGCCGCCCCGAACTGCTCGACGATCCACGCTTTGCCGACGACCGGCTGCGCGGCGAGCACGGCGAGTTTCTGAGCGAAGTGATGTCGGCATGGTGCCGGGATCTTTCGCAGGCGGAAGCACTGGCGCAACTCGAACGCGCGCGCATTCCCGCCGGTCCCGTCAATTCGCCGCGCGAGGCATTGCAGGACAAGACCATCGAAGCCGCGAACCTCATTCACTGGATGGACTACCCCGGCGCGCCGAAAAAGGTGCCGATTTTCGCCACGCCTGTCTCGCTGTCGCGCACGCCGCCCGAGATCCGCACGCGCGCCCCGCTGACGGGCGAACACACTGATGAAATTCTGGCCGGTGTCGGCTACGACGCCCAGGCCATCGCCGGACTGCGGCAGCGCAACGTCATTTGATCCTGGCTGGCTTGAGCGTGAAATTAAGCGTGCCATCGACAAAGCACGACAGTCCCACATGAGTAGAAAGCAATGAACAGTAAAGACCTTCTGGCCCAGTTCGGCCCTCGTGAATCCATGGAGTACGACGTGTCGATCGTCGGGGCCGGCCCCGGCGGCCTCGCTACGGCGATTCGCATCAAGCAGCTTGCCGCCGAAAACGGCCAGGACGTATCCGTGGTGGTGCTCGAGAAAGGCTCGGAGCCCGGCGCGCACATTCTCTCCGGCGCGATCATGGACCCGGGCGCGCTCAGCGAGCTGTTTCCCGACTGGAAGGCGCTTGGCGCGCCGCTGAACCAGCCCGTCACCGAAGACGCGTATGTGTTTCTGGGCGAGCAGTCGTCCTGGCGCGTGCCCAATCTGCTGCTGCCGCCCTTTGCGCACAACGACGGCAATTACATCATCAGCCTCGGCGCATTGACCCGATGGCTGGCGCAGCAAGCCGAGTCGCTCGGCGTCGAGATTTTTCCCGGCTTCGCCGCTGCCGAAGTGCTCTACAACGACGACGGCTCGGTCAAGGGCGTGGCAACGGGCAACATGGGTATCGGCAAGGATGGCGAGCCCACCGCGAATCTCCAGATGGGCATGGAACTGCATGCGCGCTACACCATCTTTGCCGAGGGGGCGCGCGGCCACCTCGGCAAGCAGTTGATCGAGCGCTTCCGGCTCGACGCGGGGCGCGATCCGCAGAGCTTCGGGATCGGCATCAAGGAGTTGTGGGAGATCGATCCGGCGCAGCATCGGCCGGGGCAGGTCATGCATACCGCCGGCTGGCCGATGGACAACGCGACCTATGGCGGCGGCTTCCTCTATCACCTGGACGGCAACCGCGTCGCCGTGGGCTTCGTGACGGGGCTCGGCTACAGCAATCCCTGGCTGAGTCCGTTCGAAGAATTCCAGCGCTGGAAAACGCATCCCCGCATTCGCCGCTGCTTCGAGAACGACAAGGGCGAAATCACCGCGCGGCGCTTGTCGTACGGTGCGCGGGCTATCAACGCGAGCGGTATCGGCGCGTTGCCCAAGTTCGTCTTTCCGGGTGGCGCGCTGGTGGGCTGCGATGCGGGCTTTCTCAACGTCAGCCGCATCAAGGGCAGTCACGCCGCCATCAAGACCGGCATGCTGGCGGGCGAAGCCGCTTATGCCGCGGTGGTGGCGGGGCGTCGGCATGACGAGCTGTCGGCCTATCCTGAAGCCTTCGAGGCAAGTTGGCTATACGCCGAATTGAAGAAGGACCGCAACTTCAAGAACTGGTTCAGATATGGCCTGAAGACCGGCACGTTGATGAACGGCTTCGAGCAACTCGTGCTGCGCGGCCGCATGCCGTGGACGCTACGCCGTCACAAGCCCGATCACGCGTATCTCAAGCCCGCGCGAGAATGCAAACCCATCGTCTATCCCAAACCGGATGGCAAGCTCACCTTCGATCGCCTTTCCAGCGTATTCGTCAGCAATACGAATCATGAAGAGAATCAGCCCGCGCATCTGACGCTCAAGGACGCGAGCCTGCCCACGCAGCTCAATCTGGCGCGCTACGCCGGGCCGGAAGCGCGTTATTGTCCGGCGGGGGTGTATGAATTCGTGGCGGAGGGCGAGGAAGGAGGGCAGCGACTGCAGATCAATGCGCAGAACTGCGTGCATTGCAAGACCTGCGATATCAAGGACCCTTCGCAGAATATCGTGTGGGTCACGCCTGAAGGCGGGGGTGGTCCGAATTACTCGGGCATGTAAAGCGGGGGCTCAGGAAAAAACGGCTGGCGGGCAGGATGCTCCTGACCCGCCAGCCGTTTGTCGTTACATCGCCCACATCTGAGTCAGTTGGGCAGTCTGCATCGCGGGGGCGAGTGTGCGCAGCGTCGCCAGCAGTTTCTGGGCGCGCCCTTCACCCAGAATGTCGCGGGTCAGTTCCATGAACTTGGCGTCCTGTTCCTGCTCGGGCATTGGATTACGGTCGGTTCCGATCGGATCTTCGACGAACACATGTTCCGCGTGGCCGTCCTTGAACGTCACGGTCACGTCGGCCACGAACCGGCCGGGGTACTGCTTTTCCAGGGCGGGCTCTTCGCTGATGCGAATACTGCGCGCCATCGCGATGACGGGCGCCATATCGACGTTCCCTGCCAGATAGTCACGGTGGATCAGGAAGCCGTTGCCCTTGTCGAGCAAGGCGAAGGCAGCCTGGATGGGCAGGCTGAACTGCACGTGCTCGATGTTCTTCGGCTCATAGGCGTTGGCATTGGCCGTCCCGACCACGACGTTGAAGTGCGGCGTGATCTTCAGATGCACGTCGGCAATCTCGTCGCGGCGCGTGGCGAACGGGCGCAGCGCGTCGATATAGGCATGCGTGCAATAGCACGCGCAATAAGCCTTGAGCCAGACCGTGCTCACCTCGAACGGCTGATCGGGCGCAAAGCGTTGCTCGGGCGTATCACCCGCCGTGCGTTGCAGGAAGGTGCGGAAAAATCCCTTGTTGCCGCTCAGGAATGCGCGCGGGCCGGTGATGCCCGCACGCGCCATGTCGGCCGCCTGCATGCCGTTGCGTGTGCCGATGCCTGCATGGATGCGCTTGATGGAGCCGCCGGTGGAGGTGTACTCGGTGGTGCCCGAGACGTGGCTCAACGCAATGGCCAGCGCGTGCAGCGTAGTTTCCGCATCGAAGCCGCGCAGTTTGGCGGCAACGGCGGCCGCGCCGAAGTTCGAGAGCGTGCCGTGCGGATGAAAGCCGCGCTGCAACAGATCGGGTTGGGCCAGCACGCCCAGGCGTGCGTAGACCTCGTAACCGGCGACCATCGCCGTGAGGACGTCTTCGAGCGACGAGCCCAGTTCCTCGCCAATCGCGAGCGCCGCCGGGATCACGCAGCTACCCGGATGGCTGTAGCTGGGGCCATGAGCGTCGTCGTATTCGAAGCCGTGGCCATAGGAGCCGTTGACGAACGCGGCATCAGCAGCGCTCATCGTCACGGCAGAGGCGCTCACGCGGCTCTTGCCCGGCCGCTGCTGTGCAGCGGCGTATTTGAGCAGTTGCTCCGACCAGGGCATCTTCGATATGCCGATCTGCAAGGCGATCTGGTCGCGCAGCAGTCGATTCAAACCGGCGCGTGCGCCGGCGTCGAGATGCTCGTATTTCAGTTCCTGAATGAAGCGAACGACTTCCTGCTCAAGCGGCGGGCAGTTGGCCGGAATGGTAGATAAGGTTTCGTGCGCGGTAGTCACGCGTGTCTCCTTGTTTTCTCGATGCGATTGGGGAGTTCGGAAACTCAGAACAGGAACACGCCTTTGCCGCCCGCCTGTCCGTCGAACAGACGATAGGCTTCGTCGGCTTGCTCCAGCTTCCAGCGGTCGGTAAACAGCTTGTCCACGTCCACGCCGTGATCGGCCACGAAATGGACGCAATCCTTCATGCTGACTTCGGACATCGTGTACGAGCCGATGATCGTGCGCTGCTTGCCGATCACGTCCTTCATGCCGTCCACGTTGAGATTGCCGCCTACGGCCACGAGTGCGATGCGTCCCCACGGGCGCGTACAGCGTACCGCTTGCTGCTTCGGGATGTCGCCGCCCGCACAATCCATCGCGCACGTCGCGCCCAGGCCGCCGGTCAGCTTGAGAATGGCTTCGATCGGATCTTCCTTGCTGCCGTCCACAACATGCGCCGCGCCGAAGGCTTTGGCCCGTTCGACGCGGTCGGCGGAAATATCGACGCCAATGACTTCCACACCCATCGCCGCGGCCAGTTGCACCGCCGAGAGCCCGACCGGTCCCAGCCCGAATACGGCCAGCGTGTCGCGCGCGCTGATGTTCAGGCGCAGCAATGCGCCCCAGGCCGTGCCGGTGCCGCAGGAAACGGCGGCACCCGTGGCGTACGAAACCTCATCGGGCAAGTGGACGAGCGAAGTGATGGGCACGCGCATGTAGTGAGCGTGGCCGCCGTGCTTGATGACACCGTGAATATCCGCGCCGTGGCTGCACATCTGCGTCCAGCCGGTGCGGCAATGGTCGCAGTGCTGGCAGCCTTCGTAGTGGAACACCGCGACGCGATCGCCCACCTTGAAGGCGCGCGCGTCGACCGCCGCGCCAAGCGCGACGATCTGGCCGCAAGGCTCATGGCCGCCGATGATCGGCGTGTCCTCCGACATGCCGCGCGACGCCAGGTCCTTGAAGCCCAGCGATCTGATGACGTCGGCGGGCTTGTGGCGATAGAAGTGCAGATCGCTGCCGCACATGCCCGAGGCCTTCATCTCGATGACCGC
Source organism: Paraburkholderia sp. J67 (assembly GCF_905220265.1). Taxonomy (NCBI): domain Bacteria; kingdom Pseudomonadati; phylum Pseudomonadota; class Betaproteobacteria; order Burkholderiales; family Burkholderiaceae; genus Paraburkholderia; species Paraburkholderia sp. J67. The sequence goes on along the minus strand of NZ_CAJMZK010000008.1, from coordinate 196,119 downwards.
GTCGAGCGGGCCGGGCGTGGGGTCCTCGAAATCGAGGATGTCGAGTTTCTTGTCGCCCCTGAAAACGATGCCTTTCATGTGTGTCTCCTGATTTGTTCTCGTGACTGGAATGCGCGGCGCTGGGGCCGCGCGTCTATCGGCAGTCCAGTCAATCCAGATTGATGTAAGTGGCCTTGGGGTAGAGGAAGCTTTCCACGTGCTCCTTGCCGCCTTTCCAGCCATAGCCGCTCATCTTCGTGCCGCCGAAACCCACGGCGGGATCGATCACGCCATAGCAATTGACCCAGACCGTGCCCGAGCGGATGCCCTGCGAGACTCTGTGCGCGGTGGAGAGGTCACGCGTCCACACACCGCCTGCGAGGCCATACGGCGTGTCGTTGGCGAGTTGCAGCGCGTCCTCCACGGAGTCGAACGGAATCACCGACGCCACCGGGCCGAAGATTTCCTCCTGCGCGATGGTCATGTTGTTGCGCACGTTGGCAAAGACCGTGGGCTCGACAAAAAAACCGTTGCTCAGTTCGCCACCAAGGCGGCGACCGCCGTGCACCAGTTCGGCTTCCTTCCCGCCGATGTCCATGTAGTGCATGACGCGTTCAAGCTGGCGCTGCGAGATCAGCGGGCCGATCTGGGTGCCCGGCTCGCGGCCGTCGCCGATCTTGATGGTTTTGGCGAACGCGGCCATGCGCTGCACGAATTCGTCGTGTACGGCGCGCTGCACGAGAATGCGGGTGCCCGCTACGCAGACCTGGCCCGTGTTGGTGAACACGCCCATCGACGCGCCCGGCACCGCCTTGTCGAGATCGGCATCGGCGAACACGATGTCGGGCGACTTGCCGCCCAGTTCGAGTTGCAGCCGTTTAAGGTTGCCAGCTGACGCCCGCACGATCGCCTGCGCCGTGCCCACCGAACCCGTGAAGGCCACGCGGTCCACGCCCATGTGCCCGGCCAGCGCTTCGCCCACATCCTTGCCATAGCCGGTGACGACGTTGATCACACCGTCGGGTACACCGGCTTCTATCATCAGTTCGGACACGCGCAGCGAGGACAATGACGCATCCTCGGCGGGCTTGAGCACGGCGGTGCAGCCGGTGGCGAGCGCCGGGCCGTAGATCCACCACAGGCCCATCAACGGACCATTCCACGGGATGATGCCGCCGACCACGCCTACCGGCATCAGGTGCTTGAGCGCCGTGAAATTAGGCGCGATGGACAGCGGGCTGGCGGCCACCGAGCCCGCGCCCGTCTGCGAGGCATAGAACTGCAAAAGCTGTGAGAGCCATTCCTTGTAGCCGCGCGTGCGCGCGAGCGGCGCGCCCATGTCGAGCGTTTCGATCAGCGCCAGCTCGTCGAAGTTGTCGAGGATGACGTCGTGCACGCGCAGGAGCAGCTTGCGCCGCTCGTGTGCCGTGAAGCGGCTCCACGGCCCTTCAAAGGCGCGGCGTGCAGCGGCCACGGCGCGATCGACATCCTGGGCATCGCCACGGGCGATCTGGCATAAGCGCTCGCCCGTGGCGGGGTTGATGGCTTCGATGTATTGGCCCGAACCAGGTTCGACCCATTGCCCGCCGATCAACAGTTTTTTGGCGCCTTGTACGAACGCAGGCGTGCTCAAATCCACGGCGTGTCTCCTTGATGTGTGTTTTGGGAGGCCGCGATCACATGCGGACCATGATCGATTTCGTCTGCGTGTAGGCCTCGATCGATTCCTGACCGAACTCGCGTCCCCAGCCCGATTGCTTGTAGCCGCCGAACGCCATCGCCGGATCGGACTCGCCAAACGTGTTGATCCACAGACGCCCGGCCTTCAGCGCGCGCACGACCTTGTGAGCGCGCGACACGTCGCGTGTCCAGACAGCGGCGGACAGGCCGTAGCTCGTGTCGTTGCCTTGCAGCACGGCGTCGTCCTCGTCCTTGAACGGGATGATCGAGAGCACCGGGCCGAAGATCTCTTCCTGCGCGATGCGCATGCCGTTGCGCACGTTGTCGAATACCGTGGGTTCGACGAAGTAGCCCGCGCCGCTCCATGCGTTCCCGCCCAGGCGCAATGATGCGCCGCCTTCCTGGCCCGCGCCGATATACGACCAGACGCGCTCGCGTTGTTTCGCCGAGATCAACGGCCCGAGCTTCGTATCGGCGGCGAACGGGTCGCCGGCCTTCCATGTGGCCGCCAGTTGCGCCACGCGCTCCGACACCTGGTCGTGGATGCTTTCCTGCACGAACAGGCGCGTGCCCGCCGAGCACACCTGGCCCGAGTTGCCGCAGAAGGTTTTGACGGCGCTCTGCACGGCCTTTTCGATGTCGGCGTCGGCGAAGACCACGTTGGGCGCTTTGCCCCCGAGTTCCAGCGTCACTTTCTTCAGGTTCGACGTGGCATCGCGCACGATCTGCTTGCCGATGGCCGTGGAGCCCGTGAACGCGATCTTGTCCACGTCCAGGTGCTGGGCGAGCGCGGCGCCCGCCGTCGCGCCAAAACCGGGCAGCACGTTGATGACGCCGGGCGGCAGGTCGGTTTCCTGGATCAGCTCCGCGAGACGGATCGAGGTCAGGCACGCCAGTTCGGCGGGCTTGAGAATCACCGTGTTGCCGCAGCACAGCGCGTTGGCGAACTTGATGGCCGCCATCAGGATTGGCACGTTCCACGGAATGATCTGGCCGCACACGCCCAGCGGTTCGCGCAGCGTATAGATGAGCGTGCTGCCGTCGGAGGGGATCGTGGTGCCCAGCACCTTCGAACACCAGCCCGCGTAGTAGCGGAAGATGTCGACCGTGGCCGTCACCGCGCCCTGGGCGAACCATAGCGGCATGCCGTTATCGAGCGATTCGATCGCGGCTAGCTCGTCGATGTGCTGCTCGATCTTGTCGGCGATCTTGAGCAGCGCGCGGGTGCGCGCATGCGGTGATAGCGCGGCCCACGACGGCGCCTCGAAGGCCTTGCGCGCGGCGACCACAGCGGCATCGACGTCGGCGCTGTCGGCTTCGGCCACATGGCAGAGCAATTCTTCGGTCGCCGGGTTGATGACCTCGAAGGTCTTGCCCGATGCCGCGTCGATCCACTGTCCGCCGATGAGCAGGCGCTTGCCGCCTTGCTGGATCCAGGCGAGCGCCTTGGCGCGGGCGGCTTGAGCCGGGTTGGATGAATCCGTCATGAAATCTCCACGTGAATGGGCAATGCGCTCAGGCGACGGCAACGTCGACCCGAGTGGACAGCACGGCGCTCAGCGGGTTGGCGCGGCGCACGTCCGGGTTGAAATCGGCGGGCGTGACGCACAGGAACAGCGTGCGTCCGTCCGCGCCGCCCAGGGCACAGGCGTAGCAGTTGCGATCGCCGGTCTCGATCGTTTCGAGAATGTCGCCACCGGGTGCCACGCGCAGCACGCGCGCCTTGGTGAAATCCGCGACCCAGATCGCGCCTTCGGCATCGACCTGCGAGATGCCGTCCGCCGCGACGGTGATTTCGGCCATCGACTGGATCACATCGTCGTTTTGCGGCACCGGGCCGAAACGCGCCCAGTCCCGGCGTGCCGATAGCGAACCATCAGGCTGGATATCGAAGGCCGAGAGGCGGTTGCCGAACGATTCGGCGACCACGAGCGTGCGGTGGTCGATTACGGTCGGGCCGTTGGGGAAATGCAGCCCTTCGCTGACCACGGTGACCGTGCCATCCGGATCGACGCGCGCCAGCCGGGCCGGGCGGCGGGGCGCCAGCTTCATGACATCGAAGCCGAGATTGCCCACCCACGCGCGGCCCTGCGCGTCCACGACCATGTCGTTCGGTTCGAACTCCAGATGAGGGAATAGATCGGCATGGACCAGGACGGTGCCATCGTGCTCGCGCCGCAACAGCTTGCGATCGTGCATGGAGACAGCGAGCAGGCGGCCATCGGGTAGCCAGCCGATGCCGGAAGGGCACTCCGGGACGTGCATTTCGGTGCGCAGGTCGCTGCCGTCCTCCAGGATCGAGCAAACCCGTTCGGAGTACAGATCGCTGAACCAGAAGCGTCCGTCGTGCCAGCGCGCGCCTTCGGTATGCGTCATACCGTCCAGCAACAGGGTGAGTTGTCTCATGTCATTAACTATTATTAGTTAGGTAAAAACGCGCGGGATGGCGCGTCGGGCAATCTGTCCGCGCGCTATGAAGGCAAGCGAGCGGACGGAAAATCGGGCTGGCGTTTGCCGCGTAGCGCGGCCAGGCCCTCCTTGACGTCCTCTCCAAGGAAACACAGCATTTCCATCGCGAGGGAGTTGTCGAAAATCGGTCCGGCGAGGCGCATCCAGTTGTTGAGCGACTTTTTGGTCGCCCGAATGGCGGTCTGGCTGCCGCGCGCGAGATTGGCCGCGATGCCAAGCGATTTCGTCAGGACTTCTACGCGAGGTGCGCAGAACGTGACGAGGCCGATGCGCTCCGCTTCCTTGCCGTCGATGAAATCGGCCGTCATCAGGTAGTACTTTGACTTGGCCATGCCGCACAGCAGCGGCCAGACAATCGCGGCGTGGTCGCCCGCGGAGACGCCCAGGCGCGTATGGCCGTCGGTCAGACGGGCGTCCTCCGCCATCACGCTCACATCTGCGAGCAGCGCTACGGCGAGGCCCGCGCCCACGGCCGTGCCGTTGATCGCCGAGATGATGGGCTTATCGCAGGCCAGCATGTTGTAGACGATGTCGGAGGCTTCTTTCATCACGCGCATGGTGGCTTCGTGACTGTTCGACATTTCCTCCACGACGGCCAGATCGCCGCCCGCGGAGAACGCGCGATCACCCGCTCCAGTGATAACTGCTGCCTTGACCTGCGGATCGTCGTTGAGCACACCCCAGACCTGGGTGAGTTCCCAATGCATCCGGTTGTTCGTGGCATTCATGAAGTCGGGGCGATTCAGCGTGACGAGCATGACGCCGTCGGGCTGGGGATCGAACCGGAGGTACTCGAATTCTTCGTATCGCATGCGGAATTCCAAAACGGATTTGAACGGATCAACATGCATTGAACCCGCCGTTATCGGCGGGCGCAATGCGTGCGATGCGCGCGTTCCGTACTTTGGTAGCCGCTCAGGAAAGCGATTCGAGTCGGGTTGATTCGCCTATATTGGGGAGACGCATTCAGCGCTGTTGCACGCGATTCAGAGCGACTCATGCTCCCGTTCGAGTTGTTCGCGTTGCGCGACCAGAAAGTCCATTAGCGCACGTGTTTTTGCGGGAATTTGCGCGCGCGAGGGGATGTAGAGATAGAAACCCGGAAAGGGGCGGCACCACGGTTTGAGTACGCGCACCAGCGACCCATTGGCGAGCTGATGTCGTACGCACAGGTCGATATGCTGCACGAGTCCGACGCCCTGTATTGCCGCGCGCAGCATGCTGTCGTCGTCGTTGAAGATAGCGTTGCCCTGCGGTTCGTACACCACCGTCTGGGCCTCGGTGCCCGGTGTGGTGAACGACCAGCGGTCGATTGTGCCGCTCGACGTAAAGCGATAGGAGAGGCAGTTGTGACGCATGAGATCGGCCGGGGTTTCCGGCGTGCCGTGACGAGCGAAGTATTCCGGCGAGCCGACGATGGCCATCTCCAGCATGGGCGTAACCGGCACGGCCACCATATGCTCGTCGAGACTCTCGCCAAGACGAATGCCGGCGTCCAGGCCTTCCGCCACGATGTTCGAAAAGCCGTCGTTCATCACGAGTTCGAGACGCAGCTTCGGATAGCGTGCGAGGAAACCAGCCATGTGCGGCTCCAGCAGCAGGCGCGCGGCAATGCGTGAGGTGCTCACGCGGATCTGCCCGGCCGGTTCCGAATGGGCTTCGCCAAGCTCGGCCACGGCGCGTTCGATCGTCGCGAGCGCGGGCGCGAGAGTATCGAACAGGCGCTGTCCTTCTTCCGTGAGCGACATGTCGCGTGTCGTGCGGTGCAGCAGACGGACGTTGAGCTGCTGTTCAAGCGCCTTGAGTTGCTGCGAGAGCGCCGCACGGGACACCTCCATTTCCGTCGCCGCGCGGGTGAAGCTGCGATGACGGGCAATGTTTACAAACGAGGCGAGCGCGGGCAGGAGGGAGGTCTCAATCGTCATATTGTCAAGTCTAGCTTAACACTGATGTGTTTGAAAGGCGGTTTTTCCTATCCAAAGACGCGCCTATGATGAACTCCATTGCAACGGACTTACCCACACAGGAGCAAACCGATCATGCAAAGCGTGACCTTCAAGAACCTCAACGGCCAGGGCGTGACGATGGCTGCCGATATCCATCTGCCGGAAGGTTTCGACGCCAGCCGCAAGTATGCGGCCGTGGTGGTCGCGCATCCGGGCGGCGGTGTGAAGGAGCAGACCGCTGGCCTGTATGCGCGCAAGCTCGCGGAAAACGGCCTGGTGGCGATTGCTTTCGACGCGTCGTATCAGGGCGCGAGCACGGGCGAGCCGCGTCAACTCGAAAACCCGTACATCCGCACCGAAGACATCAGCGCCGTGATCGACTATCTGGTGACGCTGCCGTATGTCGACGCCGAGAAGATCGGCGCAATGGGTATCTGCGCAGGCGGCGGCTATACCGCGAACGCCGCGATCAACGACCGCCGCATCAAGGCCGTGGGCACCGTCAGCGCTGTCAATATCGGCCAGATGTTCCGCAACGGCTGGGAGAACACGGTTGCGGACGCGGACGCGATTGCGTACATCGGCGCCGGTTCGCAGGCGCGCACGAGCGACGCCGTCAACGCGCAGCTGGCCACGCTGCCGCTCGCGCCGATGCGCGAGGAAGACGCGCCGAATGCTGAACTGCGCGAAGCGTGGGAGTACTACCACACGCCGCGCTGCGAGCATCCCAATGCACCTGGCTTCATGACGGCCCGCAGCCTCAACCAGATCGTCACCTATGACGCCTACAACAAGGCCGAAGCGTTCCTGACCCAGCCGCTTCAGATCGTGGCGGGTAGTGTGGCCGGTAGCAAGTGGATGAGCGACGACCTGCTCACCCGCGCCGCGAGCAAGGACAAACAGCTTCACGTTGTCGAAGGCGCGAACCATATGTCGCTGTACGACGTGCCGCAGTATGTCGACGAGGCCGTTTCCGTACTCGCGCCGTTCTTCCAGCGCACGCTCGGTCATTGAGAACCAGGAACCCGTCATGAACGCCAGTAACGTTCGCACCGTTAGCTACAGGAACCTGGGATGGGAGACGGCGGCCGACATCTATTTGCCGCCCGATTTCGACGAGACCAGGCAGTATCCCGCCATCGTCAGCACGCACCCGATCGGCAGCTGCAAGGAGCAGACCGCCGGCAACGTCTACGGTGCAGCGCTTGCGCGGGAAGGATTCGTCGTCGTTGCCTTCGATGCCAGCTTCCAGGGCGCAAGTGGCGGGTCGCCGCGCTTTATCGAAGATCCGTCGATTCGTGTGTCGGATATCCGCTTTGCCATCGACTATCTCGTCACGCTGCCTTATGCGACGGCGACAAACCCTATTTGATGTAAATGCAGCCCATGATTCAGACAACCGATCCCTTGTTCGAGGCATTTTCCTTTCCCAACGGCATGACGTTACGCAACCGCCTTGTCATGGCGCCGATGACGACCTGGTCGTCGAACGCGGACGCGACGGTCTCCGATCAGGAACTCGCCTGGTATCGTGCCCGAGCCGGTGGTGTCGGGCTGGTGCTGACCGGCTGCACGCATGTCATGGAAAACGGCGTTGGCTTCACGCATGAATTTGCGGCCTACGATGATCGTTTCATTCCAGGTTTGAGCCAGCTTGCACAGGCCGCTAAAAGCGGCGGTGCGCCCGCGGTATTGCAGATTTTTCACGCGGGTAACAAGGCCGTGCGAAGCTTGATTCCCGGTGGAGAAATGGTGAGCGCCAGCGCGACGAAAGCGCTACCCGGTCCATTCAACGACGGCCAGCACTACAGCCGGGCGCTAGACCATGACGAAATACTGGAGGTGATTCGCGCGTTTGGCGAAGCTACGCGGCGCGCCATCGAAGCGGGGTTCGACGGTGTGGAACTTCACGGCGCGCACGGATTCCTGATTCAGAACTTTCTCTCTCCGCTATATAACCAGCGCACCGACATCTGGGGCGGATCACTGGAAAACCGCATGCGCTTTCCGGTGGAAGTGGTGCGGGAAGTCAGGCGTGTTGTCGCCGCACATGCGGAACGTCCCTTCCTCGTGGGCTATCGCCTTTCTCCGGAAGAGTCTGGCGAAGGGGCACTACGCATCGGCGAGGCGTGCGCGTTGATGGATCGTCTGATCGAAACGGGCATCGACTACCTGCACGTTTCGCTTTACGACCTGCTTGCCGGCAAGCCGCAGGACTATGAGGGCGATCAGACCACGATCGAACAGATCGTCGAGCGTGTTGGTCAGCGTGTGCCGCTGATCGCAGCGGGCGGCATCGGCCAGCCGGAGCAGGCACGCAAGGCCCTGGCGGGCGGTCTGCCACTCGTGGCGGTCGGGCGTGGTCTGGCCACGACGCCGGATTGGGTGGAACTCAGCCGGATGCGAAGCAACAAGGCCATCGATATCGCGCTGGATTTTTCCCGCGAACCACAAGAGATTCGTATTCCTGAGAAACTCTGGGAGGCGATCAAGACGGCTCCCGGGTGGTTCCCCGTGCGCGACGATGCGCTTGATATCGTTTGACCATATCGCACACACAGGCGGTCAAGCCATGACAATGGTTTTCGACTCCATAAAGGCCGTCAGGCCTTCAACGCCACCCTCGCGCCCAATGCCCGACTGCTTGAAACCGCCAAAGCCAATCGAGAAGTCAGTGCGCGGTCCATTGTGGCCGACCGTACCCGCGCGGATCTGCCGCGCGACGTCCAGCGCGCGGGCGCTATCGTTTGTGAAAACTGCCGCATTCAGTCCGAACGGCGTGTCGTTCGCCATCTGAATTGCGCTGGCTTCGTCGTCGGCGGGAATGACGCTCAGCACCGGGCCGAAGATTTCGTCCTGCGCGATCGTCGAACGATTGTCCACGTTGCCGAACACCGTCGGTGCGAAGAAGAACCCGCGCTCCAGACCGGCTGGCCGTTTTCCGCCGGTTGCCAGCGTTGCGCCTTCCGCGATGCCCTTGGCGACGAAACGCTCGACCGTTTCTCGTTGCCGTGCAGTCGCGAGCGGGCCGGACGTCGTCTCCGGTGCGAACGGATCGCCCACTACAATCCGTCTGGCGGCCACTGACAACGCTTCGACCATTGCGTCGTGTTTCGCACGGGGAACGATTACGCGCGTCAGGCTGTGGCAGATCTGTCCGGTGTTGTAGCCGAAATAGGACGGCCCGAGCACATTCGCTGCGGTCTCGATGTCGTAATCATCGAGAATGACGGCGGGCGATTTGCCACCCAGTTCGAGCGTGACGCGCGCCACGCGATCGCCAGCGATGGAAGCGATCCGGCGACCTGCGCCTGTCGATCCAGTGAACGTGATCTTGTCCACGTCGGGATGCCGGACCAATTCCTCGGACACGTCGCGATCAGCGGTCAGGACATTGACCACGCCAGGCGGCAAGCCGATCTCCTCGCAAATCTCGGCGAACCGATAGGCCGAGCAGGGGGCTTCGGGCGACGATTTGATGACCAGCGTACAGCCTGCTAGCAGCGCTGGCGCCGTCTTATAGGCCATCAAACCGGCAGGGCCGTTCCACGGGATGATTTCGCCCACGACGCCAACGGGTTCGTAGACGCGATAGCCCGCATTTCCGGTAACCGATCGATGTTCCTCGACGAACGAGAAGGTCGATGCCATCGCGGCGTACTGGCGAAATGCACCGCTGATAAATAGTCCAAGGCGTGGTTGGGCAACCTTATAGACGATTCCCGTCTCAATCGACCATACGCGGGCAAATTCGTCATTGAGCGCCTCAAGGCGTTCCGCGAATCTCTCGAGATAGACAGCGCGCTCCTGCGGCGTCATTCGCGGCCACGGCCCTTTATCGAAGGCTTCGCGTGCTGCGCGGATAGCGTGCTGCATATCTGCCGACTCGGCTTTTGCCACGGTTGCAACGACTTCTTCCGTCGAACAATCGAGTACGTCGAACGTGCCGGAGGTGGACGGTGCCACCCATTTTCCGCCAATATAGAACTCTCGAGGATGTTTAAGTTCGATCGTTCTCTTGGTCATTAAATTCTCCATCGCCCTCACAAAAGGGCACTATCCAGATTCGGGACAACACCGGTACAGGTGTCGTCAAAAGACGATGACGCCTTTGCCACTTGCTTGTTGATTGAAGTGAGCATAGGCCTCACCAGCTTGCTCAAGTCGCCATTCATCGGTGAAGAGTTTGTCCACTTCGACGCCGTGGTCGGCGATGAAGTGGGCACAGTCTTTCATCCCGACTTCGGAGAAAGTAAATGATCCGATCAGCGTTCTCTGCTTCCCGATCAGATCTTTCATCACGTCTACCGTGAGGTTTCCGCCGACGGCGACGAGTACGACACGTCCCCAGACTTTCGTACCGCGAATGGCCTGAGTGCGGGGAAGTTCAGCTCCCGCGCACTCGACTGCACAAGAGACGCCTTTCCCGCCAGTCAGCTTGAGGATTTCCTCAACCGGATCCACCTGGCTCGCGTCGATGCCGTGCGTGACGCCGAATTCCTTGGAACGTTGGACGCGTCCAGGGTTGATGTCGACGCCGATCACTTCGATACCCATGGCGGCTGCGAGTTGAGCTGTCGAAAGACCAACGGGGCCAAGACCATATACCGCCAAAGTGTCGCGGGCGCTGATGCCCAGGCGCAACAGAGAACCGTATGCTGTGCCGGTTCCGCATGCAATGGCCGCGCCCGCCTTAAACGACAACTCTTGCGGTAGATGTACCAGCGACGATACGGGTAACTTCATATAGTTGGCGTGTCCGCCGTGACTCAGGACGCCATAGATGCGCGATCCGTGGTCGCAAAGCTGAGTCCAGCCGGTGCGGCAATGGTCGCAGCAACTACACCCGGAATAGTGAAACACCATGACGCGGTCGCCTTCGCGGAACGCCTTCGGATCGACACCCGGGCCCAGCGTAGCAATGACGCCGCATGGCTCATGTCCGCCAATAATCTGTTCGGAGTCCATGCGATCGCGCATGCCGAGCATGGCCAGAGAATCCGCCATTCCGTGACGGTAATAGTGAAGGTCGGTTCCGCACATTCCAGACGCCTTCATTTCGATGATGGCTTCTCCGTAACCAGGCGTAGGGTCCTCAAAATCGAGAACATCGACCTTGCAATCTCCCTGGAACACCATGCCACGCATTATGTTTTCTCCAACTTTACTTGAACTGGCGCGTGCGTTTCAGCACGCGCCGGGCGACATATTCAATGAATGGTGAGTCCGCCTGTCGGACTAAGCGTTGCGCCTGTGAGGTAAGCAGACTCGTCGGATGCCAGGAAGGCTATGACCTGACCGATATCGGCTGGCGCGGCAACGCCAAGCGGGCAGCCAGCGACGACTTTTTCGTATTGTTTTCGATGCTGCGCAGAAACCTTGCTGTCGGCACCGAACACGGCGTCCCACGACGGACTATCGCGCACGACCGTCACGCACACGCAATTCACCCTGATCCTGTCCTGTGCGAGTTCCTTGGCGATGACCTTACTCGCCCGGATCAGTCCCCCCGCAAACGTCGAGACGGCGGTTTGGCCCGGTGTCGGTACACGGCCACCTTCCGACGTGACAAAGATCACGCTACCGCCGCCACGCGGACGCATGAATGGCAACACGGCTTGCACGGGCAGGAGTTTGGCAGCCGTGTTTTCCGCGACCAACGCGGCTACACGTGCGAGGTCGATATTGGCGAATGGGCCACGCACGTCGGGAGAACGAGCCTCGTCGTCATTGCCCCCCGCATTGGCGACGACAATGTCGATGCCACCATAACGGCGTGCCGTTTCCGAGGCCAGCGCGTCCATGTCAGCCTTCGATCGAACATCGCCGGCCAGAAAATCTGCTTTGCCGCCTGCCTGACGTAGTTCGCCAAGGACGACTTCTGCCTTTGCGGCATTTCGTCCACTGATCACGACAGTCGCCCCGCGAGCGGCAAGCTGCAACGCGATCCCTTTGCCGATCCCGCCGGTCCCACCCGTCACTACGGCTACTTTTCCTGCAAGACTGCTCATCGGAATATGCCTTCAAATCGTGGAAAAACGCCGGCGGCGCTTGTACAAGCTCAATGCAACGTCGCCTGGCTGGATGCCCAATCTTAGGCAGCGGAGAGTCTTAATTCGAGTGCCGTTTTTCGAATCGCCTGTTGATCTTTTTCGAATCAGGCGTTTTTTGCGTTCGCGATTTTGCAACGCCGGTTTCGCGAATCAGCATTTGAACGTGACCGTCGGCGCACCTAGCATTGGCCCTGCACAGAAAAGATGTTCAAGAGAAGATCGATAAGGAGACGAGATGGATGAGGCATTTCAGGGTGCACGTGTCGGAGCGAAGATCGGCGCTGGGCGTCCGTTGGAAGGCATAAGGGTACTGACTGTAGAAAATTTCATCGCTGCACCGTTTGCTTCTATGTGGCTTGCGGATGCGGGCGCCGAAGTTGTCAAGATCGAGGCGCGGGAGGGCGGCGATTTTGCGCGGAGCACAAGCCCGGTAAAAGCGGACGTCGACGGCAAGCCGAACGGCCTCGCGTTTCTGCGCACGAACAGGAACAAGAAAAGCGTCACGCTCGACCTCAAGCACGCCGAGGGGCAGCGCCTCTTCAAGCAACTCGCGGCGCAAGCCGACGTCGTGATCGAAAATCTGCGTCCGAATGTCATGGACAGGCTCGGGATTGGCTATGCGGAGTTGAGCAGGATTAATCCGCGACTGATCTACGGTGCGATTTCCGGTTTCGGACACGACGACATATTGTCCAGTCCGTATGGCGACGTCCCGGCGTTCGACATCGTGGGTCAGGCGATGAGCGGGCTGATGTATCGTCCCGAACGCACCGGCGACAGGCCGACCTATCTCGGCTTTTCGCTTGCCGATATCGAGTGTGGAATTCTGGCGCTCTATGGCGTTGTGCTGGCGCTTTTTCATCGGCAGACGACGGGGACAGGCAAGAAGATCGACATTTCGATGTACGACGCTTCGCTGGTTCTCAACGAGATCTCGGTCGCCATGTATTCCGCGACGAAGCAGACGTCGCCGCCTGGCGTCCATGCTGTCACGGCGCCGTTTGGAACCTATCGTGCGAAAGATGGTTATATCGTCATTGCCGTGCTGGGCGAGCACATCTGGAAGCGATTCGCGGATGTGATCGGCCGGGCTGATCTGACGAGTGACCCGAGATTCGCAGATGGCATGTTGCGCAAGCAGCATCTGGACGCCCTGAATGTCGAGATCGACGCGTGGCTGGCTGATCGATCCCGCGAGTCGGCGCTTGCAATACTGCGCGCCGGCGGCGTGCCGTGCTCGAACGTGAACGATGTCCCGGATCTGTTTGAATGTCCTCATGTTGCCGCCCGGAAAATGCTCATGACGATCGACGACCCGGTGTGGGGGCACATTAAGGTGGCGGGCAATCCGGTCAAAATGTCGGATGTGCCTGAACCGGAGTCGAAAACTCCGCCGAAACTCGGTGAACACAACTCGAACGTACTGCATGAGTGGTTGGGCCTGGACGAAGGTGAAATCGGGCGGTTGCAGGCGTTGAAGGTCATCTGAACCTGTGATCGACAGGTACGGGTTTCGCGGTTGACGCCCGACTACCCTCGGCTTAGTCTCTATCTTTCGCGCCCGCAATGTTGCCGGACGAAAAAGGTAGGGAGGAGTATGGCGGGCTTCAGTCTTCACAATCTGACCAGACGTGTCGATCTGTTTACGTTGCGGTTGTTTCTCACTGTCGTGGAGGAGCAGCAGATGCGTCGCGCAGCGGTGAGGGAAAACATCACGCCGTCCGCCGCTACGAGACGGATCCAGGATCTCGAAGAGACAGCCGGTATCGATCTGTTCGAGCGCACGCCAGGCGGCATGGTGCCCAGTCCGGCAGGCGAAGTGCTCGCCCGTCATGTGCGCGTGATGTTCGAGAATCTCGAGGTAATGCGCCGGGAGGTTGCCGAGTTCACCGAGGGCGTGCGTGGCCATATCCGTATCAGTTCTACGAGCACGATCATCGTGCAATTTCTCGCGCGGGAAATAGCGGAATTCACGCGAGACTTTCCACTCGTCGATATTGAGCTACTAGAAGATGCCAATACGAATGTGATTGGAGCGGTTACCACTGGCAAGGCGGACGTGGCAATGTTCTACGCAACCGACGATATCGACAGAACGGCGTTTGAGATCATCGAGTATCGAACCGACCGCCTCGTCGCCGTCGTACCGCTCGGACATAGCCTGGCTAGCCGCGCGAGCGTGACGACGCGAGATCTGCTGGAGCAGAATATTGTCGGCATTTCGTCGACGACATCCATGATGACTCAACTGAACAACGCGGCGGTCGAACTGGGTCGCGAGCTCAACGTAAAGTACCGGGTCAACACAATCGAGGCCGCGCGTAGCCTCGTCAAGGCCGGTCTGGGTGTGATGATTCAGCCGGAGAGCATGCTGCCGGTGGAGGATCTCAACAAGGTGACGCTTGTCGCATTGGACGAACCATGGGCGTTGCGCCGACTTTGCATCGGCACTCGCAATGGCGACCCGTTGACAGCGGCCACAAAGGCGTTCGTTGCCCAACTGACCGACCACTAGCCTCGATCGAAATGACGCGGCGATCCCGTTGTTGTGGAACGTGCTGCTGAAGCGAGCCGATAAATGTCAGCGCTTTCGAGTACCGCGACATCAATTCCATGACGCGCCACCTGCAACATGGCCTGTCCCATACCAACGGTGTCGAGGATTTTGCCAGGGAATAGTCTTCGTGACACGATGAAGACCCAACGCAGATATTTATAAAGAAGCCGCAATAGCCGGGTTTTCGATTGTTCGCCATTCATCGGAAGGATGAATCCGGGGCGAAACAGATAGACAGCCCGAAACCCCATGCTTCGCAGAGCGTTTTCGGTTTTTCCTTTTACACGTGCCCACATTACGGGACCGCGTTCAGTCGCATCAGTGCCGCCGCCGGATACATAGACGAAAGCCATTTGTGGATTGCGTCGCGCCAGCGCAAGTCCGGCTGCCACGGGCAGATCGTGGTTGATTCTGATGAAGCCGGATTCGTCGGTGTCGTTTGTCGATACGCCGAGACAGAAAAAGCACGCGTCGTAGCCTTGAAGTTGCTCCTCGGCATCGGCATACTCGAACAGATTCGGGCGCACGAGTTCCCTTATCTTGGGGTGCTGCATGGCCAATGCGTTGCGTCCGACGACGAGGATCGATTCCACATCGCAGGCCTGCAGGCATTCACGCAATACCCCTTGTCCCACCATTCCCGAGGCGCCAAAAATGACAACGTTCATATCGAGTTTTCCGGAATGGCATTTCAGACGAAAGCGGGTTTGTCGGCGTCGGTGCCCGGCTTGTTGACGCCAACGTTGGCGCGCACCAGCTTGTCGGGGTGTTCAACGAGTTCTACGACCAGCGCCGCGACACTCTTGCGCGATACCTCGGTCCCCTTGAACGGCTGGTCGCGTGCGGTGATCTCGTAGTTCACCTCATCGTTGTCCTGTAGCCAGGCTGCGCGGAGAATCGTGTAATCCAGGTCCGAAGCTTCGATCAGGTCGGCAGACCTGCGATACGGAGGCAGATACTCGCCGATCTCTTGCCGATTCCATTCGCCGAAATTTCCAGGCACCTCATCATAGATCCCGAGAGAGTTGATGAAGATCAGCCGGCGGACGTTCGTGGCCTTCATGGCGGCCAGAATGCGCTCGGTCTGGGTATCCACGTCACCGGCCAGATTGGCATACACCACGTCCTGTCCTTCCATAACGCGATGCAAAATTTTCTTGTCCAGTACATCGCCGATCACGACGCTGGCGTTTGCAGGCTCGTTTCCGCTCAGTTTTTTGGGGTCGCGAATCAGCAGGGTTTGCTTGACATCCGTTTGCTCGCCGAGCATTCGTACGGCCCAGCGCGCTATCTGTCCGCTGGCACCAAGGACGAGTACCTTTTTCATGATGTTTTTCCCGATTCAAGAAGCAAGCTCCGCGAGAGTGCGCGAGCCTATGCTAGATCTGTGTGGCAATACGGTCTGCGCGCCGGAGGCTGCGAGCGTGCTGCGATAACAATGTTGGCAAGACGCCAGGGATTGCGTAACGTCCCTGGCGCAGAGGATCCCCGTCGTAATCGCGGTAGTGCGATTACAGGTTTTCCTTGTAGAACGGAATCAGCCTGGCCAGCGCTTTGCCGACAGGCTCGGGCTTGTCGTACAGGTCGTAATGCGACCAGCCTTCGACGACGACCAGTTCCTTCGTCTTCGAAGCGGCGCGACCAATGATTTCGCAGCCATCCCGATAGGCACCGAAGGCCCCGACCTTGTCACCCACCACCACCATGAGCGGCTGGGTGAGGAGCGTTTCGCAGAGGTGGAACGCGTCCCAACCCACCGCGACAGCCTGGTGCGAAAAGAGCGCGCGGTTGACGCCATTCGACGCGCGGCCACGATCCGACCGGTAGTATTCGGTGGCGCCAAAAACGTCAACCTCGGTCAGACCGGCTTCTTTGGCGGCCTCCGGCGACGGCGGCAACAGATCGTCCACGCGGAGTGCCGCGCCACGTGCTTCCGCCGTACGTTGTCTGGCCATCGCCTCGAGTGCGGCAATGGGGTTGTAGTTGCTGAAGCCTTCGCGCATCAGACGGCCGTAGTTGGCTCCCGTCACCGTACCCACTGCTTTGATACGGCGCTCGGTCATGGCAGCGTTGATCGAATAGCCACCGCCTCCGCAGATTCCCAGCACGCCGATGCGGTCTTCATCGACGTAGGGGAGTGTCACAAGGTAGTCGCAGACGACGCGGAAATCTTCGACGCGCAGCGTCGGATCTTCCGTATAGCGCGGCTCACCGCCGCTATCGCCCTGGAAGCTGGCGTCGAACGCGATGACGACAAAGCCTTCCTTGGCCAGCGCTTCGCCGTAGACATTGCCAGAGGTTTGTTCTTTGCAACTGCCGATCGGGTGAGCGCTGATGATGGCAGGATACTTTGTGCTTTCGTTGAAATCTGGCGGGAAGTAAACGTTGGCGGCGATATCCCAATACAAATGCTTGATCTTGACGCTTTTCATGATGATTCCGTTTAGCTGAGGCGGTTGGGTTCACAGAGTTGGAAACGTTTAAACCGCGAGACAACGACCTGAATATAGATAGTGGTCTGGAATTACGAAAGCTCGCAATCTGGACTACAGTTGTATTGTTAAATTGACAATGGAACCCGGATGGACCCGTCCTTGCTCCCTTCGCTCGCGTGGTTTGCGCACGTTGCGCATCACCGTAGTTTCACGAAAGCCGCCGCGGAGATGGGCGTATCACGTGCAAATCTCTCGCAAAACGTGAAGGCGCTTGAGCGGCGGCTAAACGTCAAACTGCTTTATCGAACGACTCGCGATATGTCGTTGACCGAGGAGGGGCGGCGGCTCTACGAGGTTTGGTACCCGGCGCTCATTGCGCTAGAAAAGACGGTTGATGCGTTGCACGAGGAGCGTGATGAGCCTTCCGGTTTGATTCGTATGAATACATCGCGCGTCGCGGCCAAAACCCTCATAGAGCCGCATCTGGAGGAGTTCAGCGCCCGCTTTCCTAAGCTGGGGCTGGAAATGGTGATGGACGACGCACTCGCGAACATCGTCGCGGACGGCTGTGACGTTGGCATCCGCATCGGCGAGAGCCTTGCTCCGCACATGATTGCGGTTCCTGTGACGCCGCCGCTGGAAATGGCCGTGGTGGGCACGCCAACCTATTTCGAGCGTTACGGCGAGCCCGCGACGCCGGGCGATCTGGTTCGACACAACTGTCTACGCTATCGGCAGGTCAGCGGTGCGATCCATCCCTGGGAGTTCACGTCGCCAGAGGAGCCGGGCCATAGTTTCATGGTGGAACCGAGAGGAAGCGTTACGACCAACGATGACGACGGGATGATCCGCGCGGCACTACAGGGCGTTGGGCTGATCCAGCACATCGACATTGCCGTGCAGTCGCATCTGGATTCGGGGGCGCTGAAGCGCGTGCTGGGGACATGGTGCAAGCCCTTCGCCGGTTTTTATGTCTATGCGCCAACACGCGCGCAGATGCCGGCGAAGGTAAGAGCGCTTATTGATTTTCTGGTGGAAAAGCGCGAGTCGATGGCTGCCTTGCGCATTACACGCGGGTCCAACACAGCCGCTCATACTTAGAGTGGGACTGTCTTGCCGCATCCCCGATCGGCCGCGCGCTTGAGTTGCGCGCCGGTAGTCCCGAACCCGCCTACCGGCTACGACCGGCGTCGTCGGCAATGACTGACGAGCAGCAGTTCGCCGAGTGGGGCGACCCCGGCGGCAGCGAGGGCGCGCTCTGTGCGCGAGGGGAGCCGCCGGATTCACAGGGGCGGCAGGTTGTGGTGCCGGGACAGCCGTGTCAGCGCTCATGATCTGGCGTGCGCGCTTTCAACAGCTAGACTGTGAAGCCATAGAGGCGCGCCGGATTGTCCGCGAAGATCATTTGCTGCCAGTCGGCGCGCCCGATCCAGGAGGCGATGACGTCGAGCAGCGCGGCATCGTTGGGCTTGGTGGTTTTTTCCGTTGGGTGCGGCCAGTCCGTGCCCCAGAGCATGCGCTCGGGCGCCATGGCGATGAACGCCTTTGCTACGGGCGCGATATCGGCGTAAGCGGGCGCGCCCAGTTTTGTATCGACATACGGACCCGAGAGCGTGACCCAGGTTTTGCCGCCCTCGACCAGCCGTCGCGCGGTTTTCATCGCTTCGGAATCGAGCCCGTCCGGTTGAGGGATATGCGCGATATGGTCGAGCACCAGCGGGCAGGGCAGCGCATTCAGAGGCTTTTCCAGCGCAGGCAGCTTTGCTCCTTGCACTACCAGCTCGATATGCCAGCCGAGCGGCGCGATGCGCGCGGCCAGCGGCGCGAGCATATCGATGGTGGTCGCGCCCGGATAGCTGAGATTGAAGCGGATCGCGCGCACGCCCGCACGGTTCATCTGCGCCAGATCGGCGTCGCTGACCGAGGTATCGACGACGGCCACGCCACGCGCGTTTGCGCCAAATTGCGCCAGCGCATCGAGCAGACAGTGGTTGTCGGTGCCATAGGTCGAGGGCGTCACGCACACGTTGCGACGCATGCCCAACCGCTCCTGCAAGGCGCGATACTGCGCAACGCTCGCGTTGGGCGGGCGCAGTTGCGTGCCGGGCGCGCTGGGAAAGCGGTCGTCGTAGATATGCATGTGGCAGTCCACGGCGCCTTCGGGCAGGCGAAACGCGGGCGCTTCGCTGCCGGTGGACCAGGTTTCCAGGGCGAGCGCACGCTGTGGCAGCGCTGCTGCGAGCGTACCTGCACCGAGCGCGCCCAGCGCGCCGAGAAAGGCGCGGCGATCAAATTGTTTCATCTCACGCCACCCCGACTTCGTTGTGGACGCGGCGGCCCGTGCGGCTCAGCAGCAGCAACGTGACGACACTTACGAGCGTCAGGATGCCCAGCGGCATCAGCGCAAGCGCATAGCTGCCCGTGGTTTCCTTGACCCAGCCGTAGACGTTCACCATCAGGCCGCCGCCCAGCAGGTTGGCAATCGCGTTGATGGTTGCGAGGCCGGCTGCGGCCGTCGTGTTCGACAACATGCTGGAGGCAAGCGCCCAGAACGGCCCCTTGAACGCGTAGGCCCCTACGAGCACCGCGCACAGCATCGTCATGGTCGGGACAAGCGAGCCGCTGAGCGAAGTGCCGAACAGGCCCAGCCCGATGAAGAGCATCGGAATCACGGTATGCCAGCGGCGTTCCTGGCGACGGTCCGAACGGCGGCCCCACCAGACCATCAGCACCGATGCCAGCGCATAAGGCACCGAATTGAGCAGGCCGGTCTCCATCACGCTCAGCCCATACGACTTGAGCAGTTGCGGCTGCCACACGGCCAGCGTGCTGCCCGCACCCGAGGCGCAGACATCGACCAGCGCGAGACACAGCACATAACGATTGCGGAACAGCTTCATGAGCGGCATCGACGCAACCTTTGCGGGCGCACGGGCTTCACCGGCGATTTCCGCTTTGAGCCATGCACGTTCTTCGTCATCGAGCCAGCGCGCTTCATCGGGTTTGTTGGTCAGCAGCGCGAGGCATACAAAGCCGAGCAGCACGGTCGGAATCCCTTCAAGGAGAAACAACCATTGCCAGCCGCGCAGCCCGGCAAAGCCGTCCATCTGCAGCAGCGCCGCCGAAATGGGCGAGCCGATAAAGCTCGCGGCTGGAATCGCCACCATGAAGGTCGCGACGATGCGTGCGCGATAGCGCGCAGGCACCCAGTACGAGAGATACAGCAGCACGCCAGGGAAGAAGCCGGCTTCCGCCGCGCCGAGCAGAAAGCGCAGCACGTAGAAGGCCGTCGGCGTGCTGACGAGCGCCGTCGCCGCCGAGATCAGGCCCCACGTAATCATGATGCGGGCGATCCACAGACGTGCGCCGTAGCGTTGCAGCGCCATATTGCTCGGCACTTCGAAGAAGAAGTACGACACGAAGAACAGACTGCTGCCGAAGCCGAACACGCGCGCGGTGAGGCCAAGGTCGTGGTTCATCTGCAAGGACGCCATACCGACGTTGCCGCGGTCGATGAACGCGAGCAGATAACAGATCATAAGAAAGGGCACGATACGCCAGACCACCTTGCGGAGGGTGCGCTGTTCGAGCGCGGCGGCGTCGGGCCGGGATTGCATGTGCATGAATGTCTCCTGCGTTTATTGTGCGCCAGAGCGACGCTGTCTGATGTGATGGAAAACGTTGATGGCGATAGCGCAGGCGGCCAGCACGAGCGCCATGGCGCTGAACGTGCTGCGCACGCCGAGCGCTTCGGAAGCGGTACCCGCGAGCAGATAGCCGAACGGCATCGTGCCGTTGTAGGCCATGCCGTACATGCCGACGAGCCCGCCGCGCACGTGCTCGGGGCAGCGCTGCTGGATCGTCGCGTTGGTGGACGTCGCCGAAAAGGTGAGGCTGAAGCCGAGCAGACAGAAGGCCGGAATCGACAGCGCGACGGCGTGTGTCAACGCGAGCACGAGCAGCGCGGTCACGGCGCTCCACGGGCCGAGTGCGATGCAGCGCGCGCTCGCCTTCGGTCCCCATGCCGAAGAAAGCAGGATCGCCGCGCTCAGCGAGCCACCGCCGGCCGCGGCGAAGAAGAGGCCGGTGTAGTGGGCGGCGTCGTGAAAGGCGTGGTCGGCGAGCAGCGGCACGAGCGTCTGATAGCTGGCGGCGAACAGCCCCATGCAGGCGAGCATGGGCAGATAGCGCGCGGAAAACGCGTCGGACATCACGTAACCCACGGCGTCGCGCAGGCTGCTGTCGCCGCGCGACGGGCGCGCTGCGCCGCCGGTTGGCATCGAGCGCACACACAGCGCCATGACGGCCAGCGCGCAGACATAGATGCCGAACGATGCGCCGGGGCCGAATGCCGGATAGACAAAGCCCGCAATGCTGGGCCCCACCATACGGCCGACGTTGTACACGGTGGTGTTCATGGCGACGGCGTTCGAGGTCAGGCGCGGATCGCGCAGGCTCGTCACCAGCAGCATCTGCCGCGCTGGTGTTTCGATCGCGCTCGAAATGCCGATCGCGAGCGCGTGCAGCAGGATCAGCTTCACGCTGAGCAGCCCGAGTATCCAGAGCGTGAGCAGGCTCAGCGTGAGCAGCGTGGAAGTCGCGAGCACGCAGAGCGTGGCGCGCCGTGCGTTGCCCGAGCGGATCCGCGAGCCCGCGAGCGGCGCGACGACGAGCTGCGGCCCGTACAGCAGGAAGTTCAGCAGCGCGAGCACCGAGGCCATGCCCGTGAGGTGATAGACGAGCAGGTTGAGCGTGATGTTCTGCGTCCAGCTGCCGAGTACCGACACCACCTGGCCGCACGCATAGCGGCGCAGAGCCGGTTCGGCGAGTGCGGGAAAGAGCCGCCCGGGCAGGCCGCCGCTCTTTCCCGCACGCGGCGCGTTGTCTTGCGTCGCGCTCATGCCAGCGCCTTGCCGCGCGTTTCCGGTGCGAACAGCACGACGATTGCCGCGGCGATAAACGCGACGATTGTGGTGGCGAGGCCCATCGTGAAGCCGCCCGAGGTCGAAGCCAGTGCGCCGATCACGAGCGGCGCGATAAAGCCGCCGAGCCGACCGCCGTTATAGGCGAGGCCCATAAGAAAGCCGCGCGAAGCCGTATCGCCGATGATCTCCGCGAGAAACGGCCCCGCACCCGCGAAGATCCCGTTCACGCCGAAGCCCGTGAGAAAGATCGCCGTCATCAGCAGCCACGCGTTCGCGCTGACGATATAGACACCTACGGCTGCCGCGCCCACCAGCAGATAGGCGATGAACATCGGCCGCCGACCAAGGCGATCGACCAGCGCCGAGAACAGCAGGAAACCCGTGATCGCGCCGAACTGGAGTGCGAGCACGAACTTGAGGCTATGCACGAAGTCGAGATGCTTCACGGTCACGAGGAAGGTCGGTGTCCAGGTGAACACGCCCCAGTAGAGGTATTGCAGGAAGAAAATGAATGTGAAGGCCGTGAGCAGGCCGCGCACGTTGAGCTTCGTTTTGTTCTGTGCGCTCGCGATACTGGCGCGTGTGCCGGCACGCTGCAATGCAGCCTTGCGTTCGAGCCAGATCGGCGATTCGGGCGTCTTGCGTGCGACCCAGAACAGGATGAAAAAAGGCAGCGCGCCGATCAGGAACAGCACGCGCCAGCCGTCGTGAACGAGGCCGCCGTTGATGCCGCTGACGACGCCCGAGATCGTGATCGCGATGATCGCGCCAATGGGCAGACCCATTTGCATCAGTGCGCCGCCTTTGCCGCGTCGGCTTGCGTGCCAGGTTTCCGCCACCAGCGACGCGCCCGCCGTCCACATGCCGCCCATGCCGAGCGCGCCGCACAGTCGCGCCGCAGCGAACCAGTGTTCGTTGGGCGCGAATGCAAGCAGCCCTGAAAACAGAGAGTAAATGCCGATGCACAGCAGCGCCGTGCGCACACGTCCGAGCCGGTCTGAGACATAGCCGAACAAAATGCCGCCGATGATCTGCCCGGCGGCCGTGATGCTGGTGAATAGTCCGAGTTCCGCTTTCGTGAGGCCGAATTGCAAGGCGAGTGTCGGCAGCAGGAGCGAAAGCAGAAAGGAGTCGTAGCTTTCGAAGGTCCAGCCGAGACCGGCGAGTGACAGCGCGCGCCATTCGGGGCGCGTGATGCGTGTTTGGGCCTGGGGCTGCGTTGACGCGCGCTCGGCCATGCCGCTATCGGCGTTGAGAATGTCTGACTTCACGTGTTCTCTCCGGGGAGATCGAGTCCGTAGGTCGTGGCTGCGGTACGGCTGAAAAGCGCGGCGCGCTCGTCGTGCGATACGCCGCTTGCGATGCGTTTGAAGGCGTTCCAGAGCACCGTGTAGCCAGTCACGCCCTTATCGACGGGGAAATTGCTTTCGAACATGCAGCGCTGCGCGCCGAAAAGTTCGACGCAGGTTTCGACGAGCGGCGCCCACGCCCTGGCCAATGTTTCGGACGATGGCGGCAGCGCCTGCGTGGCGAAATCGAAGCCGAATACGCCCATGCCCGCGCCGCCCAGCTTCATCCGCGTATTGGGCAGGCTGGCGAGGCGCCTCAGCGAGTCTGTCCACGCCGCGCGCGTCTGCGCGCTTTGGCCTGCGTGCGGACCCACGCCAAGCGGCCCGCCGAAGTGGTCGATCACGATCGTCACTTCGGGCGCGCTGGCTGCGAGTGCGTAAAGCGCGTCGAGTTGCGTGTGATAGACCCAGACGTCGAGCACGAGGCCATAGCGCGCGAGCGTTCTCACGCCCGCGCGAAACGACTCGCGTTCCATCAGGTCGTGCGGCGGCACGACCGGACTCGAGCGCACCGCTTCGCTTGCGTGCCATGCCAGCGGATTGCGCATGCCGCGCAGGCGTGAGCCTGTTGTGGCGAGCATGGATTCGATTACGGGCGCGACTTCGCCGCCCAGCGAAAGATCGGCGCCGCCGACAATCGCTTCGCAGGCGCGCGTCGATCCATAAGCGCCGCTCGCAAACATCGCCGCGACGCCGTTGGCGAATTCAGCTTCGCCGACGGGCTTCATCGCTTCGGGACCGTTGGCGCGCAGCATCGAGCGGCACTGCACGTACACCGTGGAGACGATGCGATGGCCGCCATTGCCTTCGATGTCGCTGCGCAGTTCATCGGCGAGATAGCGGCCCGTTTGCCGGTCCCACAGATGATGATGCGCGTCGACAATCGGCAGGTCGGGCTGCAAGGCGGTTTCTTCACGCAGTGCGAGCCAGTCGTCGCGGACGGGAAGGTGCGGGGCGTGGACGATCTGCATGGTGGTTCCGCTCAGAACTTCTTGCGCATGCCGATCACAAAGCCCGTCTGGTCGTAGTTTGCGGCGACCGTACCATAGCCGTTCACGCCCAGCGCCGATCCGCCTTTGTTGCGCGCGAATGCGGCGGTGGCGTAGATGTCGGTGCTTTTGGAAAGCAGATAATCCGCGCTGAGAACGCCCATCCACGGATCCGCACCAGTCGAGTGAACGTCCTGGTAGTAAGCCGCTGCCGTGACGAAGAATGCGGGCGTGAACATGTAGTTCGCGCCGGCCCAGTAGAGATTCGCCGAGCTCGATTGCGAGCCGCTATTCGCGACGAGGATCGGGCTGGCGGGCAGGAATGCGCGCGAAGCCTGCAGATAGCGATAGCCCGCAAACGCCTTGAAGCCGCCGATCACATAGGTTGCGGCGGCAGTCGCGCGCCGTTCCGTGCCGGTGTTGGTCGCCACGGTGTTGCTGTTGCGCTGCTCGTACGACAGACTCGCGGCGAACGGGCCGCCCGCGTACGTGAGCGAGCCGCCAAAATAACGACCGGTCAGTTCGGCGCCTGCCACTTCGCTGCCGTAGCCGGTGTCGTAGCGCGTGCTGTACATCGCAGCAACGGTCACGGGGCCGAGCACGCCGACGTATTTTGCGGCGTTGTCGATTCGGCCCGCCATGGCGTAGTCGACGGAAAGCGTGGAGTAGCGCGAGGACGCACCCATCGGATCGAACACGACGGCCTGATCGTAGAGCACCGAATTCTGGCGGCCGAACGAGAGGGTTTGACCGCGCGCCGAGAGGCCGACCCATGCCTGACGTCCAAACAGGCGCGAAGTGGTCGACGCATTCGATCCGAGTCCTTTAGTCGATTGCGCGCTCGTGCCGTCGTTGACGTTGAAGCCATTTTCAAGGGTGAAAATCGCCTTCAGACCGCCGCCGAGATCTTCGACGCCTTTAAGACCCCAACGCGAACCTGAAAGATTGCCGGACGCTTCACGCGTGAGCGCACCGCCGCTCTGTGTGTTGTTGATATGTTCGATGCCCACATCGACGATGCCATAGAGGGTGACGCTGCTTTGAGCGTGAGCGACGTGCGGCGCGAGGGCGAGTGTAGCCGTGGCGGCCGCTGCCGTGACCGTTGCGCTCGACATGCGCTTGATGGTATTCGACGATTGGAAAACGCGTTCCTGCATGGTGTCTCCGTTGATGTGTTTATGTTTGTATTGGCGAGAAGTGACAGCGATAAAACGTGATGTGATACGGCGTGAAGCGGGTTCAGGGGTGCGGCTCTTCTCCCACGCCAGCGCTGGGGTCGCCAAGCCACGCGATCATCAGCGCGCCAGCCAGCAGCACAGCGGCCACGGCGAGCAGCGCGGCGGTAAAGCCGCCCGAGAGATCCTTGATCGCACCAATCATCGACGGTCCGACAAAGCCGCCCAGATTGCCGATGGAAACGATCAGCGCGATGCCGCCTGCTGCAGCGCGTCCAGTAAGGAATCCTGATGGAATGGCCCAGTAAGTTGCCTGAAACGCGAGAATGCCGCTCACCGTGAAGCACAGAGCAATGAGTTTGGGCAGCGGCGTATCGAACATCGTGCTGATCGCGAGTGCGACGGCAGCGATGAAAAGCGCGCCCGCCACATACGGAATGCGATGCGTCGAGCGATTCGCAAAGCGCGCCCACACGAGCATCACCACGGCGCCAATCGCATAAGGAATTGCCGTTAGCCAGCCAATCACCGCATGGTCGACGCCAAATTGCTTGATGATCTGCGGCATCCAGAGGCCCACGCCGATCGAGCCGACGATGCCGCAGAAGTTGACGAGTGCGAGCACGAACACGCGCCAGTTGGTCATGGCGTCGCGCAGGCTGGAGCCGTGTTTGCCCGCGATGCTGCGCTGCTCCAGCGCGAGACGCTGCGCGAGCACGTTCTTTTCCTCGCGGCTCAGCCAGCGTGCTTTTTCCGGGCGATCGGCGAGAATGAAAAGGCAGGCGACGCCCAGCGCAATCGCGGGCAGCCCTTCGATGAGCAGCAGCCACTGCCAACTGCGCAACCCATGCAGCCCGCCGAGTTCAAGCAGCGCGCCCGATACCGGCGAGCCAATCATGTTCGCCACCGGAATGCCGACGAGAAACGCGGCGGTCACTTTCGCGCGCCACTTGCCCGGAAACCATTGCGTGAAATAGAGGTAGATGCCCGGCGTAAAACCGGCTTCGGCAACACCCAGCATGAAGCGCGCAGCGGCGAAACTCTTCGGGCCCGCAACAAAGGCCGTCGCCATCGAAATCACACCCCAGGTGATCATGATGCGGGCGATCCACATGCGCGCGCCCACCTTCTGCATGATCAGATTGCTGGGGATTTCAAACAGGAAATAGCCGATAAAGAACAGTCCCGCGCCCAGCCCGAATTGCTGCGCGGTGAGGCCGAGATCCTTGTTCATCGTCAGCGCGGCGAAGCCGACGTTGGTGCGGTCCAGATAGCTGATGACGTAGCAGATGAAAATGAACGGCAGGATGCGGCGGAACGCTTTTTCGAGCGTGCGTTCGCTTGCGGCGAATTGATCTGCCGACATGGGCGTGCCGGCCGGTTCGTGCGTGCGGAGTACAGCAGGCGCATTCGCCGTGCTGACGGGCTGGGAAATCTGCATGTGCGCTCCTGCGTTGCATCTCGGTCGGATGCAACTTGCTGTCTTGTGGCCGGCAGGCGTATGCGCGCGCTGCCGGCCCTGTCGTGGTTTGACGTTGCGCGTCAGCGCGTGGCTTTTGCCCGGTTGGGCAGCGGCCCGGCAATATCCAGTTCGGCCTTGAGCACGGTGCCGGTCACGGACTCGGTCATGAACAGTGTCTTCATGTCCGGGTCGCCGAAACACAGGTTCGTCAGCGATGCGCCCGCCGGGCTGAGCAATACGAGTTCGGGCTCGGCGAGGTGATTGAGCACCCACGCGCGGCCCAGACCGGGGTTGGCGACGAACAGGCGTCCTGCGCTGTCGATGGTCAAACCGTCCGGGCCGCTCGGACCATACGACGTGAAAAACTGGCCCACCTTGCTGACTGAACCATCGGCCTGCAACGGCACGCGCCACACGCAGTTGCCGCGCGTCATCGCGACGTACAGCACTTTTTCGTCGGGCGACAGCACGAGACCATTCGGGCTCGGGCAGTTGCCGAGCAGCATGTCCAGCTTGCCATCGGGCGAGAGCCGGTAGACGCGGCCGGTCGGATCGTGCAGACCCGTTTGACCCTGATCCGTGAAATACAGATTGCCCTTCGAATCGAAGGTCAGGTCGTTGACGCCGCGAAAGCGCTCGGTGTTGCGGCGTTCGAGATACGGCGTGACGACGCCACGCGCGATGTCGAGCAACATCAGGCCGTTGCGGTAATCCGTGATGAGCAGATGACCGTCATCGATGAGCTTCATGCCGTTCGGCTCGCCGTCGTATTCGACGACGAGTTCCCAGGCACCATCGGACGAAATACGAAACACGCGGCCGTGCGGAATGTCGGTCACATACAGATGCCCCGCAGGACTCCAGACCGGGCCTTCGAGGAAGGAGTCGGTCGGCTGGCCGCCACGATTCGCACGGGACCAGTCCGTTTGCACGTGCGCCTTGCGGAAATGTTCGGGCATGCGCGTGAACACGTCGGCGTGGCGGACTTCCGGCTGCTTGAGATAGAACATATCGATCCTGCAATTGCGCTTAGGAGTACGCAGCGCTGCGCGCATGCGAATCGATGACGTCGATCACATTGGCGGCGGCGCCTTTGCCCATGTTCACGTAGGCCGCGTCGCTGACACCGCCGATGTGCGGCGACAGGATCACGTTCGGAATGCCCTGGAAAACGTGAGGCGAGGGCATCGGTTCGACGTCGAAACTGTCGAGGCCCGCGGCGAGCAGCTTGCCGCTCGACAGCGCTTGAGCGAGCGCGGGTTCGTCGATCAGGCCGCCACGCGCGGTATTCACGAGAATGGCGCCTGGTTTGAAGGTGCCGAGCGTTTGCGCGTTGATCATGTGGCGGTTTTCATCGGTCAGCGGGCAGTGCAGCGAGACGATGTCGGCGGACGAAAACAGTTCGTCGAGGCCGACCAGCGTGACGCCTGCGGGCGCTTCTTTGGCATACGGGTCGAATGCAAGAACCCGCATATCGAAAGCCTGCGCCGCTGCGGCCACGCGCCGGCCGATCGCGCCCAGCCCGACGAGCCCGATGGTGCGGCCTGCGAGTTCGAGCGACTTGTGCGTGGACTTGTCCCAGTGCCCCGCACGCATACGCACGTCGAGTTGCGGAACCGAATTTGCACACGCGAGAATCAGCGCCCAAGTGTGTTCGGCGACTGCGGCCGCGTTGGCGCCCACGGCTGCGCGAACTGCGATGCCGCGCTCGGCGGCGGCTTTCTGGTCGATCACGTCGATACCGCTGCCGTGCTTCGAAATGACCTGAAGATGGCCGCCGCAGGCGTCCATCACGGCTGCGTTGACTTTGCCGTAGCGCACGATGATGGCCGTGGGCTGATGCGTGGAGCAGAGTGCAATGAGGTCGCTTTCGGTCGGCGTGCGGCCGGCATACACGACATCGAAATCGCGCAGCATGTCGAGCGCTTCAGACGCGAGATCGGTGCCGGTCACGATGAGAACCGGCTTTTGTGTTGCGACGTTCATTACAGAACCTCGCCTTCGGCCAGCATGCCCACGGCGCGCAGTTCCTTGTCGAGCCATGCCGGACGCAGGGCTTCGCGCTTGCGGATGGCGGCGATGCGCGCGGTTTCGGCATCGACCTTCTTCTGCGCCAGCACGAGAATGCGCTCGACGTCGTCGCGCGCAATCACCACGACGCCGTCGGCATCGCCGACGATCAGGTCGCCCGGGTTGATCGTCGCGCCACCGGCGGAAATCTGAAAATTGACGCGCCCAGCCACGCTCTTGGTCGGACCGCACGGATTGAGGCCCGCGGCAAACACCGGAAAGCCGTTCCGTGCCAGTTCGGCAGAGTCGCGTACGGCGGCGTCGAGCACCAGACCGCCAAGGCCAGATTCCTGCGCCTGTGTACTCATGATTTCGCCGATGAGCGCGCACGCCAGATCGCCCTTGCCGTCGACAACGATGACGTCGCCGGGCTGGGCGATGGCCAGCGCTGCGTGGATCGCCAGATTGTCGCCTTGCCGCACTTCGACGGTGATGGCCGGGCCGGCCACCTTCATGCCGGGGGCAACAGGCTTGACGCGTCCGTGCAGCGTGCCGCGACGGCCCGCGACGTCGGCAAGAATAGCCGCCTGGAATTGCGCTGCGGCCTGCACGAGTTCGGGCGAGACGCGCGTGATTTCACGGACGATGGACGGCGTGACGTTGGGAGATGCGCTCATGTTCAATCAACCTCTCTTGTTGCGTTGTACCTAGTACAACGATGGTGTACAAAGTGAAATCACTATAACGGCGTATAGGATTGGCTTGCCATTCAGGTTTACCCTCCGCCATGTACAACTGCGTTGTACATGGTAAAACAATGAGATCGCGAAGTTGTACGATGTACAATCGCAGAACGGAAAAATGGAGGAGATGATGGGGAACGACGGGGTGCAGTCGGTCGAGAAGGCGCTATCGCTGCTCGACATCTTCAAGCCGGGCGCGGAATCGCTGTCGCTCGCCGCGCTGTCGCAAGCGTCGGGGATGCACAAGACGACCGTGTACCGGCTGATGAATTCGCTGGAGCGAATGAACTACGTGATCCGCTCGGATAGCGGCTCGTATTCGCTTGGGCCGCGCGTGCTCTATCTGGGCAAGCTCTACGAGCAGTCGTTTCATCTGTCCTCGGTGGTCGAGCCGGCGCTGCATGCGCTCGCGACATCGACGAAAGAGAGCGCGTCGTACTACGTCATCGACCATGCGCAACGGCTTTGCCTGTTTCGCGCTGAGCCATCGGAAGGGCTGCGCGAGACGCGGCTTCCCGGCACTGTGTTTCCGCTCGACGACACGGCGATCAGTCTGGTACTGAGGTTCTGGGGATTGGGCGAAGCGGTGTTCGATACGACGCCGGAGTTGCCGCTTTTCACGTCCGGCGCACGCGACCAGCATACGGCGGCTTTTGCAGCGCCGATCTTCGGATCTGGCGACAAATTTATGGCGGCGCTGACGCTCTCGGGTCCGGCGTCGCGGCTCGATGCGACGCGCACGTCCGGCGATGTCGCGGCGCAGATGCTGCGAAGCGCCTCAGAGTTGTCGAGGAAGCTGGGGGCCAGCGTGGGTTTGTGCGAGCAGATGTACGGCGGTCGCCTCTAGTGACGATTGCTAGTCGAAGCCGGGACACAACCGCGGTCTCGAGCGATCTCTCCAACTGCCGCCAAACAGTCGTTCGAGCCGACATTGGCGACGGGCCGGCTTTGGCCGGCAAGCGTGCACCTCAAATCGGGCCGGGGTACGACATCTGTACTTTGCCCAGGTACGACATTAGGATACAGCCGCTACAATCACAAATGCGATAATTAAGATTATGTAAAATCACGAAACCGCAACCATCACGTCTCGCAGAATGAGCGGTCCTTCAAGTTGCTAACGGCGTGCTTGCGGCCGCCCCGTCATCGCCGATAGGCAATTCACGGTCAGTTACGGCGCGGCTTTCGCAATGAGATGGCGCAGGCGCGCCTTGGAACGGGAATCCAGAGGATGCATTTCACAACCGACGCAACTCCAGCCGCGTTCGTGGTCGTCCGCGATCCAGCGCACGTCGAGCGCCACGGCCAGGACGATTTCGTCATCGCTGTCCACAGCGGATGACTGCAACCATCCCGAAACCGTCTCGCCGCGAGCGAACAACCCGCGCCTCGCGTGCAGCAGTGCACCGTGCATGCTCAGGTCGGCGACTTGGGCGAGCGCCCTGCCGTCCTTGTTGAGCAGCAGCGGCGCGAACAACATCGGTATGCGGACGTCCCGCCGCAGATCTAGTTCAACGGCCATATGAATATCACCGATTTCTCAAGATTATTGTTATTGCGCGCCGATTGCTTCCCCGGACCTCGGCAAAGTCCTGTCCGCCCGTTTCGACATAAGGGAAACATTTAAATAGATGCGGAACAGTGTAGGGATTGTAACGTGACTACATGCCATCACGCATATTTGATCTGAACTATTCGCAAGCCAGCGCATGTCCACCCACCCATGCCGCTTCGTTTTGGCGGCGGTCGCAAGCGTCGAGAGCGCGCTGCCGGGTATCCGCAGGTCTCAGCAAGTTATGAAATGAAAGGCATTACACGCACAGGGTTGCCATCCACAGCCCATCTCGCGCCGCCATTCACAAGCAGGCAATTCGATAACGGACATAAGCGCGACATTAATCGGCAGAAAACCGTGCAATCAGTCAAACGTTTTTCCACTGACGATTCGGCATTAACCCAATCAATCAAGCTAGCGACTCAGCAGATTACTCCACGTGACCGCGATCGCGCAGTTCGCGGGGGCGAAAAATCCCGCCAGGCCGGCCTCTGGGGGCGATTCACCGTGCATCGATCGAGAAAAACCCGCAAAGTCGATATATTCAATTAAGCACAACGCCAATGTATTTTTGAAAACATGACGAAATCCAGCAACTGGATTTTATTCATTTATCTCTTGCCTCGTTAATTTGAATATCTAGAATAAATTTTGGCATCAGAGGACATCCTCAGGAGTTTTCCATGACGAAACTACGTGATGTGCCAGGCGTTCATCCCTACACCGGTCCCGCAGGCGGTTGGGGCGCGCTCAAGGCGACGGCCCAGGCGATTCACGATCAGATGGAAAGCATCGAAGCGCCCCTCACCCTGCTGCGGACCAACCAGCCCGATGGCTTCGACTGTCCCGGCTGCGCGTGGCCTGACAAGGAGCACCGTTCGACTTTCCAGTTCTGTGAAAACGGCGCGAAGGCGGTCACGTGGGAGGCGACCACCAAGCGCGTCACGCCCGAGTTCCTCGCCGCGAATACCGTCACGTCGTTGCTCCAGAAGACCGACTATGAACTCGAAGACATGGGCCGGCTCACGCACCCGATGGTGTACGACCGGGCCACCGACACCTTGCGCCCCGTCGGCTGGGAAGACGCCTTCGCGCGCATCGGCGAGGTTTTGCGCACGCTTGCGCCCGACCAGGTGGAGTTCTATACCTCGGGCCGCGCGTCCAACGAGGCCGCGTTCCTCTATCAATTGTTCGCACGCGAATATGGCACCAACAATTTCCCCGATTGCTCGAACATGTGCCATGAGCCGACCAGCGTCGGCCTGCCGCAGTCGATCGGCATTGGCAAAGGCACGGTATCCCTCGACGACTTCGACGCGACCGAACTCATCATCTCGATTGGCCACAATCCGGGCACGAACCATCCCCGCATGATGGGCACGCTGCACGAAGCGTCCCGCCGCAACGTGCCGATCATCGTCTTCAATCCCTTGCGCGAACGGGCGCTCGAACGTTTCGCCGATCCGCAGAGCATGCTCGAGATGGCGACCTTCGGCTCGACGCGCATCGCGTCCACGTATTTCCAGGTCGATGCCGGCGGCGACGCTGCCGCGCTCAAGGGCGTCATGAAGGCGCTGCTCCAGATGGAAGCGGAGCAAGGCGGCGTGCTCGACCAGGACTTCATCGCCACGCACACCGAGGGATTCGCTGCGTGCGCGGCCGATCTCGAAGCGACGTCCTGGGACGACATCGAAAAAGCGAGCGGCCTGACACGGCCCGACCTCGAACACGTGGCGATCGCCTACGCAAAATCCAGCGCGACGATCGTGACCTACGG
Organism: Paraburkholderia sp. J67; assembly: GCF_905220265.1. Classification (NCBI taxonomy): domain Bacteria; kingdom Pseudomonadati; phylum Pseudomonadota; class Betaproteobacteria; order Burkholderiales; family Burkholderiaceae; genus Paraburkholderia; species Paraburkholderia sp. J67. The sequence goes on along the minus strand of NZ_CAJMZK010000008.1, from coordinate 163,015 downwards.
CATGGGCATCACCCAGCACAACAAAGGCACCGCCAACGTGCGCCTGATCGCCGACCTGTTGCTGATGCGCGGCAACTTCGGCAAGCCGGGCGCGGGCATCTGTCCGCTGCGGGGCCACTCCAACGTGCAGGGCAACCGCACCGTCGGCATTACCGAAAAGCCCTCGGCGGCGTTCCTCAAGCTGATCGAGGAGGCCTGCGGGTTCAAGCCGCCTGCCGGTCACGGTCACGACGCGGTGCAGGCCATGCAGGCGATGATCGAAGGCAAGGCTCGGGCGCTGCTCTGCCTGGGCGGCAATTTCGCGGTGGCGCTGCCCGACTCCGGGCGCGCGTTTCCCGCAATGGCTGCACTCGATCTGGCCGTGCACATCGGCACGAAACTCAACCGCACGCATCTGCTCGTCTCGAAGGAAACGTATCTGTTCCCCTGCCTTGGCCGCACGGAGCTCGATATCCAGACGAGTGGGCGCCAGTCGATCACGGTAGAGGACTCGATGTCGATGGTCCATGCGTCGTCCGGCAAGCTGAAACCGGCGTCCGACCTGCTACGCTCAGAACCAGCGATCGTGGCGGGCATGGCGCGCGCCACCCTGCCGGACTCGAAACTCGACTGGATGAATCTGGTCGCGGACTACGGCAAGATCCGCGATCTGATCGAGCGCACCGTGCCCGGCTTCGAGGACTTCAACCGTCGCATCTGCGTGCCGGGCGGCTTCCGGTTGCCGCTTCCGCCCACCGTGCGCGAGTGGCCCACGCCATCCGGCAAGGCCGTTTTTTCGGTCTACGACGGCGTCAAGGAGGATGCGGACGTGCTGGGCGCCGAGAACGTGCTGAGACTCATCACGATTCGCAGCCACGATCAGTACAACACAACGATCTACGCGATGGACGACCGGTACCGGGGCGTGTTCGGACGGCGCGACGTGCTCTTCATGAACGCGGACGACATGGCCACTCATGGCATCGAGCACGGGGACCTCGTCGATATCGAAACGGTCACGCCCGGCCGCGTGTTGCAGTTGAAGAACATCACGGCCATCGTCTACAGCATCGCCAAAGGTTCGGTCGCCGCCTATTACCCGGAAGCCAATGTGCTGGTGCCGCTCGACTACTTCGACAAGGAAAGCGGCACGCCTTCGTACAAGTCTGTTCCCGTGCATGTCGTGCGCTCGGCCAGCCAGCCTTGATTGAGGCACACAGGTCCGCCCAACCTGAGCCTCGCGCTCAAGCGACACGACGAGCCTGCTTGCCGTGCTGGAATAGCCCCATCTGACCGCCCGCTTTCCCGAAGCGGGCTTTCCCGGCGTCGCGCCGTTCGGCTGGCTCGCCTGAATGCGCGACGCTCGTGCCCCCGCGCCACCCGTCTGCCGCTCGAACTGCATCCCCGGTGCTATCGCGTAGCGATCAACGCTGCGGGCAAAGCGGTCGCGGCGTCGCCGCGCGCGGTGCTCTACAATCCGCTCGACACATCGGACACGCATCGGACAAGCGACGGGCGCAAGCAAGGCGAGCGCCCCGGAACGCCGAAGCCAACCCACGCAACGGCTACCCGAAGCACATCAAGAGGAACCCATCATGACCAGGCGCGATGCCATGCTTTCCCGTCTGCGCAAGGTCGCGCGCACCGCACGCCGTGCGCTGATCTCACAAGGCCGCGCATGATCTTTTCAATGGCCGGGCGAGCGTCGCTCCTGCGCTCCATCTCTCATGGCCGTCATCGGCTGCCGTTCGCCGAATCGCTGCGCGGCGGGCTGATCTGCGCCGCGCCCGCCGTGCTCGCGGCGGCCTGGCACGCGCCGCTGCTGTGCTGGTCGGCGATTGCCGCGTTCTGGACCTGTCTGTGCGACGACTCCGGCACGCGGCCCCGTCAGCGCATCGAGCAAGGCCTGTTGTTCGCGGTGTTCGGTGCGCTCGCGGCGGGTTGCGCGATTGGCGCGGGCGCGGTGCCCGGTCTTGCGGTCGTGTTGGCGGGCCTCGCTGCCTGGCTGGGCGCACTGGTGCGCTGTCGCGGCGCCCTGCCCGGTCTGCGCGGCCTGCTGGCGGCCACCGCCTTTGCGGTCTGCGCGGCCTTTCCGGTCCACGGCGCGCGAGCCGCGCTCGACTACGCCTTGTTCTTCCTCGGCGGCGGCATCTGGGCCACCGCCTGCAATCTCGCGCTCTGGCAATACAGCGCCGAAACCCGCGTGCGCGCCGCGACGTTTGCCTGGCTGTACGCACTGGGCTCCTACGTCGGCAAGCTCGCCCAGGCGCCCGACAGCCGCCACGGCGCGCCGGCGAGCCGCGCGGAGCTACGCACCGCGCTCGATGCGATGAGCGCCGCGATCCAGGGCGCCCCGGGCGAAGTCGCGCCCGCCTGCCGCCGCTGGCTGGCCGATGCCGAACAGGCGATGGCGTTGCTCGCGGGCATCGAAAGCCTGCTGCACAGCCGTCGCCGCGCACCGCAAGCCGCCGCCGAAGCCGCCACGCTCGAATTGATCCGCGCGGCGCTCGAACGCCTGGCCGAAGCCATCGACGCGTGCGCGCTCGACGTGCGCCGGGCCACGATGCCCGATGCGGACCTGACGACCGCCCGCTTGCGTCCGTTTGTCGAGCACGCGCAACTCGCTCGCGAGACGGGTGGAACGGACAATATGGCCGATGCCGAAACCACCGCTCACGACGCACGCGCCTGGCGCTCGGCGTTCATGACCTTGAACGCGCGCCTGGCGACCCTGGTTGCCGCAGCGGACGCCAGCACGCACAGCGCCGCGCGCGCCGCCGACACCGGCACGAACGCGGGCAGCGGCGCAAGCCAGCCGTGGCGCGCGGCCTTCGCAGCCGTGATCGAACAGGTACGCACGCAAGGCGTGTTCGCCCGCTACGCCGCGCGCCTCGCGATCGCGGCCATGCTCGCGGTGGCGCTCGCGCGCTGGCGCAGCGCCGAGCAAGGTTACTGGCTCGCGCTCACGACGATGTTCATCGTGCAGCCGACGTTCTCGCAAACCGTGCGGGTGTCGAGCCTGCGCATCGGCGGCACGATGCTCGGGGCGGTGCTGGCGTCGGCGTTGGCGCTGCTGATTCACAGTCCGATCCTGCTCGCCATCGCGATCCTGCCGCTCGCCACTGGCACGCTCGCGGCGCGCACCGTGAGCTACGTCTCGTACATCCTGTTTCTGACCTCGCATTTCGTGCTGGTCGCGCATCTGGGCACGCCCGTCGGCGAGCCTTGGGATCTGGCGGTATCGCGGGTGCTCAATAGCCTCGCGGGTGTCGCCGTGGGCGTGGCGGCGAGTTTTCTCGCGTGGCCCGAATGGGAGCAGCACAAGCTCGCGCCCGCCGCGGCGCGCGCGCTCGCCTGCGTGAGCGACTACGTGCAGGCTGTATTGCGCGGGCATGCCCATGCCCATGACCACGACCGGGACGAAGCGGCGAACCGCGATGCCGACCAGGACGCGCGCGCCCTTGCCGCGTTACGCCGCGAGGCGTGTCTCGCGGTCGATGCGCTCGAAGCGGTGATCTCCGCCACGCGGCTCGAATCGCTCAATGCGAATCACCGCGTGACGCACGCGAGCGTGTTGATGCTGCGTTTGCGCAAGCTGGTGGGCGTGGTGTCGCCGCTGGAAGGCGTCGATGCGGCGCTGGACGCGGCAGACCGCGCCAGTCTCACCTCGCTTGCGCAATCGGTTGGCGCGTTGCTGCGCGCCACGCGCCAACAGCGCGCCGGCCTGCGCGCGCAACTGCAAGCCGCCGAGGCCGAGCCAGCCCGCCGAGCCCGCTCGTTCTTCGCGCGGCATATCGAACGCGAGGTGATCGACGGCGCACTCGCCGTCTCGATGGTGTTGCCCGACGTGCTCGACTGAGACCGCCCCCCCCCGCGCGGCGTCAACGTGTGCGGTCTCCGCCCGCATGCCGAACCGGCAATCCTGACGTCGCAGCAGACTCGCCACCGCCGCAGCAGTCCACGCGGCGGGCCGATATTCCTTTCCGGCGAGCGCTGCCAGTACACTAGCCGGCGTTCCGCGAATAAAACGATATTCCGAGGGTGCCACGAAGCACGGGATCGGCACGCCGTCACCGATCGTCGTCGCCGGGGCAATCACAATGACAATGCCACGCGTCTATCTGGAGCCCACGAGGCCATGAGCACTTCCCCCTTCGCTCCCATTTCCGGAGCCAATGCGGACGACGACGCGTTCATCGGCGAAGCGCCGGCCTTTCGTCAACTGGTGCGGATGATCGATCGCGTCGCGCCCACCGATCACGCGTTGCTCATCCTCGGGCCGACCGGGTCGGGCAAGGAACTGGTCGCGCGCCGCGTCCACACGCGCAGCCTGCGCCACGACCAGCCGTTCGTCGACGTGAATTGTGGCGCGATTCCCGAACATCTCGTCGAAGCCGAACTGTTCGGGCACGTCAAAGGCGCATTCACCGGCGCAGGCGAGAGTCGTCCGGGGCTCTTGCAGCAGGTCGGCAAAGGCACGCTGCTGCTCGACGAGATCGGCGAGCTGCCGCTCGCGCTGCAACCCAAGCTGCTGCGCGCACTGGAGACGCGGACGTTTCGCCCGGTCGGCGCCTCGTCGAGTCTGCGCTTCGAAGGACGCGTGGTGGCCTCGACTCACCGCAATCTGCGCGAACTGGCGCAACAGGGCCTGTTTCGCGAAGACCTGTTTTACCGCCTCGCGGTGTTCGTGCTGGCCGTGCCCGGGCTCGACCAGCGCGTCGAGGATCTGCCGGCGCTCGCCGCCCATTTCGCGTCGCAGCAGGAGCGCCGCATCGAGTTTTCGCCGGCCGCCATCCGGCGTCTGGGCCGGCATAGCTGGCCGGGTCATATCCGGCAATTGCGCAACCTGATCAGCCAGTTGAGTGTGCTCGCCGAAAAGCCGCTAATCGACGAAGACACCCTCGAGCCGTTTCTCGTCAGCGAAACGACCGGGTCGGCGTCGCGCGCGGCGCTCGCGGACATGCTGCTGCAACTCGAAGGACGCGACAAACTCGCCGCCGCCGAAGACCTCCTCATCGATCGTGCGCTGGAGCGCACCGCGGGGAACAAGAGCGCCGCCGCCAGTTTGCTGGGTGTCGGGCGCAAGACGATCGAGCGCCGCCTGAAGTCGCGCGAGGAGCACCATCGTGAAGCCCACAAGAGTCTCGAACATGCGCGCGCGCTGATCGACGCATCACGCTTTGCCGAGGCCATTCCCCATCTGAGGCGTTGCGTCGATGTGCTGCAAACCAGCGGCGACGAGGCCACCGCGCGCCGCGTGCAGTTCGACGCCTACCGGCTGCTCGGCATGAGCCTGCGCAGCGTGCACGGCTGGCTGTACGCAGAGGCCACGGCCTGCTATGCGGCGGCGCTGGAGATCGGCGCCGGGATTTGCGAGCCCGGCGAAATCGTGGCAATCCAGTTCGGCATCTGGACCACCCAGTTGACGACGCTTCAACTCAAGCAGGCGCGCGCGAGCGCACAGGAGATGCTGCAACGCGCCCAGAACAGCGGGGACCGCGTGTCGCTCGACGAAGCGCACGTCGCCATGGCCAACACGCTCTACTGGCTCGGCGACAGCGAAGAAGCCCTCGCCTGTCTCGCGCGGGGCAATTTGCGGGGCGTCACGCGAGACGATGTCCGCACGGGTTCGCAAGGGATCGATCTGGCGAGTCTCGCGTTGACATTCGAAGGCCTGGCGGCCTATCAGATCGGCGAATTCGGGCAGGCCCGGCGCGCGATGGAAATGCTGATCCTGCGCGCCGGCGAGCCGGGAACGCACGCGCTCGCGCACGCCGTCAATCTTCAGGGCGCCGCGTGGCTGGCCTGCCTCTTTGGCGATCAGGCCCGGCTCGGGCCACTCGCGAGCGAACTCGAATCCGTGTCGATCGCCAACGGCTTCGCGTTCTATCGCGGTATGGGCCAGATATTCCGCGGCGCCCATCTCAGCGCGCAAGGCCTGAACGTCGAGGCCGAAGCCGTCATGCTCGACGGTTACGACAATCACATGCTCTGCAACGGCGGCGCGCTGTTCCATTCCTTCAAGATGTGGCTGCACGGCGAGTTGCTGCTGCGCTCCGGCCACGCGCAGCAATGCGAAACGATGCTGGCCGCCGCCGTCGATGAAACCCTCGCCCGCCAGGAGCGGGCCCATCTCGGCGAACTGCTGCTCACCCGCGCGCGGGCACAGTGGGCGCTCGGCGATCTGACGTCCGCCGAACAGGGACTGCGCACCGCGCTTTCGACGGCCCTGGCGTTCGGGTCGGTGCCCGCGCGCGTGGACGCCGCGCGCTATCTCGCCGACCTCCTGCGCGCCACGGGTCGCGTCACCGAGGCAATCGACACGCTCGCGCGCGGGCTGCGAGACCAAAGCGCCGATTCGACCATCCGCATTGCAGACGCGATCGCCTTGCTAGCCGAGTTGCGCGGCGAAGCCTCGCTCGGACAGAACGTCGAGGGGTTCGACGTAGGCCGTTAGTTGCACTGACGCTAGTTGCACGGATAGGCGCTCGCCGATCGATCCCACCGGAGTGGTCGAAATCGTCCACTCCGCGTCATTCACGCGGACGGAATCGTCCTGCGCCGCCCGCTCACACGCCGCCAGCTCCCACTGCCACGGGGCCGAGGAAGGCTGGCGTGATGGTTGCTTAGTACCGGTTATTCGAGGCCGGGAAGCAAGCCAGAACGCTCGAATCAAATAAACCACGGGGTCGCAATGCATCCGCCATTCGCGGGCATCGCGCATATATTCGACCGTAAGGCAAAAATAATGATAACCACACTAGAACAACAAATCGTTCAGCAGCCGAAGGGCATTAATCAAAATACAAAGCGTGTAATGACACGCCCGGACGCTAAAAGCGGCGCACAGGGAGAAAATCCTTATTCAGCGAAAAATCTCGATGACGCCATTACGCATGTCGAGATCGCCGTTGCCTTCGACGACAACATCGCCGTGTTCGGTCGACGCTATTGGCTCGAACGCGTCCAGCGCATGGCGTCGACGCCGCTGATCGTGCCTGCCCAGGTCCGACGGCTTCAGAACTTGCTGGATCAACTCAAGGACGCGTGAGCCCGGTGCCGTTGAGTTAAATCTTGTGTTCCCTGCCGCAAGCGGCCGTCCTGTGCCATAGCATTCCACGAACGCGCATTGCGCAATTTATGCTCGATGCAGCGTGAATTGCCCCGAGTCCCTATAGCGTTGCACCCGCCATTACCGTGACACTGAGGCTCGGTCTGGAAACAACGATTTCGGGGACACCGCATGCACTTCTCGCGCACGTGCGTTTCTCGCCGAAACTGGCGCCTCGGTCCGCTGGTCACGCTGCTGGCTACCCTGTCGAGCGCCAGCATGACCGCCTGCGCCGCCGGTGACGGTCTGCGTTCATCGCTCTTCGATCCCACCGACGGCCAACTCGACATGAGCGATTTCCTGCTTCACCACAAAGGGGTGTTGCCGGTGCCGACCATCATTACGGAGCCCGCGATCGGCTACGGCTTCGGGCTGGCGCTGCTCTATTTCAGCGCGCCTGTACGACCCGCTTCGGCGCATGACGAAAAGGCGGTCGACGACGACAGCAAAAGCGATAACCCGACGCCAAATGGCCGCATGACACCGCCCAACATCACGGGTGTCGGCGGGCTCGTGACGGGAACACATAGCTGGGTGGCGGGCCTCCTGCACTTCCATACGTGGGACGACGATCACATTCGCTACCTCGGCGGGCTTGCCAAACTCGATCTGCATCTGAACTATTACGGGCCGAGCGGCAATGCGAATGCGTACCAGTTGAGCGGAATCGGGACGATCCAGCAGGTGCTTTTCAGGCTGGCCGATAGCCCGTGGTACGTCGGCCCTCGCTACACCTTCTTCGATACGACGACACGATTCGATTCACCGGTCATTCCGGACGGGATCCGCGACTTCGGGCGCGATCTGAAAATCGGCAAAGGCGGCATCGTGGTCGATTACGACACGCGCGACAACATGTTTTATCCCCGCAACGGCACCTACGCGGAATTCGAAGCCGATTTTGCGCGCGGCGGATTCGGTAGCGATCGTGCTTTCGATACGCAAACCGCCAAAGGCTATCACTGGATTTCACTTTCATCGAAGTGGGTGTTGGGCCTGCGGGCCGACGCCGGTTTCTCGCAGGGCGATATCCCCTTCTTCTTGCAGCCTTATGTGGATTTGCGCGGCGTATCCCAGGCGAAGTTTCAGGATCGAAACCAGCTAACCGGCGAAATCGAATTGCGTTATTACGTCACGCCAAGATGGTCGGTGCTCGGATTTGGCGGCGTCGGCCGCGCCTATGGCGGCGTGCATGCATTCTCGGACGCGCCAACGGCTTTCGGATTCGGCACCGGATTTCGCTACCTGATCGCACGTAAGCTCGGTATGACGATGGGGATCGACATCGCCCACGGGCCGGGGCAAAACGCGTTCTACATCCAGGTGGGCAGCGCATGGCGATAGGCGGGAGGCCGCGGCAGACTAGCGCGTGAACGCCCCGTCATCTTCTTCATCACGCTCGCGGAATAACCCGCGCGGGCCGCTCGTTTACCCATCAGCGTGTGCCCTTCTCGCCACTCCATCCAATCCCACTGCGGCTATCCACTTCTCTTTGGCCCTCCTGCACGAAGCGGTCTCCCGATAGCGTCGGTGCTGCGCATTGATATGCCGGCCCGCGCGCGGGTGCGTGAGCCTGTCGCGCAGCGAAGGACGCAACCTGTGCGCGGCCGGCTCATCCCTGCTCGCAGCCGCGTCTGTCATGGAGAATCGCCATGAGTCGTCTCGCTACACACGCGCCCGAAACCGGTCGACACCGGCCTCTGTCCGTCGCCCGCAGGCGTCCCGCTGCATGGGCCAGCCTGATGTTCGCGATATCGTGCGGCGCGTGCTTCCTGTTTGCGGCCACCGCGCCCGCCCTCGCCGACGATACGCCCCTGCTGCCGCCCCCCGCCGTCACCTCGTCGACCGTGCCCACGAACGGCGATGTCAATCCGTATGGCGTGGCCTTCGTGCCGCAGGGCTTCCCTTCGTTCGGCACGATCGCCGCCGGTGATCTGCTGGTGTCCAATTTCAACAATGCGAAGAACCTGCAAGGCACGGGCACGACGATCGTCAAGATCGTGCCGAACGGCAATCCCGCCGTGTTCTTCCAGGGGGCGAAGGGACTGGGCCTCACGACTGCGCTGGGCGTGCTCAGTGCGGGCTTCGTGCTGGTCGGCAACGTACCGACTTCCGATGGAACGTTCGCGACCATCAAGTCCGGCTCCCTGCTGGTACTGAACCGCACCGGCAACGTCGTCGCGCAATGGACCAGTGCCAACGCCGGCCTCAACGGTCCCTGGGACCTGACGATCTTCGATCAGGGCGCTAGCGCGAAGATCTTCGTCTCGAACGTGCTCAGCGGTACGGTCGTGCGTCTGGACGTTTCAATGGACGGTAACGGCATCCATTTGCTGCGCAGCACGCGCATCGCCTCCGGCTATCCGTTCCGCGGCGACCCGTCGGCGCTGGTCGTAGGCCCGACCGGGCTCGCGTACGACCCGCAGCGCGATGTGCTCTATGTCGCATCGACCGTCGATAACGCGATCTTCGCCGTGTTCGGCGCGGGCAGTTCGCAAAGCGATGCCGGCAAGGGCGTGCTGATCTATGCCGACAATGCGCACTTGCATGGACCGCTTGCGCTCGCGCTGGGTCCCAACGGCCATCTCTTCACCGCCAATGGCGACGCCATCAACGGCGACCCGAAGCAGCCGAGCGAGATCACGGAATTCACGCCGCAAGGGCGCTTCGTGGCCCAGCTTTCGGTTGATCCGGCGCAGGGTGGCGCGTTCGGTCTGGCGTTCTCGCAACTGCGCAACGGCGTCGTGCAGTTTGCGGCGGTTGACGACAACGTGCCCAACATCACCGTCTGGAGCCTGATGTTCGGTCAACACTGACGCGCGCGCCTGAGGCTTGCTCGATTTCAGCCGGTGCTACGCCGTTTCCCGGCACCGGCTGGATGGGAAACGGGGCGATCCGGCGAGCGTTTTTCATCAGATGAATAGCCCCTGAAAATACGCGAAAAAGCCTCATTCCGGCGGCCAAATCGAAACAAGTGTAATCGTCTGTTAGCAAAGGACTCACAGCGCGGTATTGGCGCTGAAGGCGCCTCGGGCGTTTGATAGGATCGCGCCTTTCATTTTTCTCGCAGCCGCCGTGACCCGCCCGTACGTATCGCACTTTCGTCGACTTTGCAGTCGGTGGCTCGCACATCTGAGGGGGTTGGCGGCCAACGCCGGTACGAAGGTCCGCAGCCTCGTCGGCATCGCACTGCATGGGCTTCGCCATCCGACGCGACGGGGCGTCGCGCTGACGCTTGCCGCGGTGCCTGCGCTGCTGCTCGCCTGGACGCTCGCGCTCATTCCGTTCACACCGCGCGTGGGCGACATTCGCAAGGCGCGCATCGACCGCCCCGCCCTGGTTGTCTCCGCCGACGGCAAGCTGCTCGCGGAGTTCAAGCCCGTGAATCGCGAATGGGTGCCGCTCGACCAGATATCGCCGTATGTCGTGCAGGCGCTCGTCGCCACGGAGGATCACCGCTTCTACGACCATCACGGCATCGACCCGGCGCGCCTCGCGTCGGCGGCCTTCCACAATTTTTCCGGCGCGAGACAAGGCGGCTCGACGATCACGCAGCAGCTCGCGCGCAACCTCTATCCGGACGAAATCGGCCGCGCGCCGACCCTGACACGCAAGCTCAAGGAAGCGATCACCGCGCTCAAGATCGAATACGTCTACAGCAAGCCGCAGATTCTCGAAACCTATCTGAACACGGTGCCGTTCCTCTACAACGCGTATGGCGTCGAGATGGCCGCGCGCACCTACTTCGGAAAATCGGCGGCCCAGCTCAACGTCCTCGAAAGCGCCACGCTGGTCGGCATGCTCAAGGCCAATAGCGCCTACAACCCCGTGCTCAATCCCGCACGCGCGCTCGAGCGCCGCAACACCGTGCTGGCGCAGATGGTGAAGTTCGGCAAGCTCACGCCGCAGCAATTTGCCTGGCTCAAGCGCCAACCCGTCACCGTCGATTTCGAGCCCCAGACCGAGCCGGTCGGCAATGCCCCGCATTTCACGGCGCAATTGCGGCGCTGGCTGGTGACCTGGGCTGACCATAACGGCTACAACCTCTATGCGGACGGGCTCGTCGTGCACACGACGATCGACTCCCGCCTTCAGGCGATGGCCACGCAGGCCGTCGCCTGGCAGACGAACCAGTTGCAATGGATCGCCAACAACGCGTGGAACACGCGCACGGGTTGCTGGCCTGGCAACGACCTGTTCCAGTCATTCATCCGTCAAACGACCGAGTATCACACCGCGCGCGATACGGGCCTGTCCGATCCCGCCGCGATCAGGAAACTGGCAATGGACGCGTCGTTCGTCGACTCGCTTTGCCATAGCAAGACGCAGATTCAGGCGGGCTTCCTCGCGCTCGACCCGCGCAATGGCGACATCAAGGCGTGGGTCGGCAGCCGCGATTTCCGCGACGAACCGTTCGATCACGTGCAGCAGGCCCGGCGTCAGCCCGGCTCGACCTTCAAGGCGTTTGTCTACGGCGCGGCCTTCGCCGACGGCGCACAACCGGGCGACACGATCGTCGATCGAAACGTTGCCATTGCAACCAAAGGCGATGCGGTCTGGCGACCGAGCGACCCCGAGCCGCCCAGCGGCCGGCCCGTATCGCTGCGCGATGCGCTGGCCTATTCCCGTAACCGGGTGACGGCCCAGCTCATGGAGCGGGAAGGCCCGGCCAAGGTTGCGGATCTCGCGCGCAAGATGGGCGTGCGCGAAAGTCCGCTCGATGCCGTGCCATCGCTGGCGCTGGGGACGAGCCCCGTCACGCTCAAGGAAATGGTCTCGGCCTATGCCACCATCGCGAATCATGGCGCTTACATCGAACCGCGCATGGTCACCCGCATCGAGGACCGCGATGGCAAGGTACTCGCCGAATTCCCCGCCGCGCAGCCGGAACCGGCGCTGCCAGCCGCTGCCACGCTGAAGTTGATCGACGCCATGCGCGACGTGGTCGATCGCGGCACCGGCACGGACATCCGAAGCCGCTTCGGCATTCACGCCGACGTGGCCGGCAAGACCGGGACCACGCAGGACAACACGGATAGCTGGTTTATCCTGATGCACCCGCAACTGGTGGCGGGCGCATGGGTGGGATTCGACGACGCGCGCGTCACCTTGCGCAACGACTACTGGGGCGAAGGCGCGCATAGTGCGTTGCCGATGGTCGGCGCCTTCTATGACATGGCGCTACGCGCGCGCGTCATCGATAGCCGTGCAGAGCTTGCGCCGAGGAAGGCCCGGTCCAGCACGACAACGCATGCGCGGCCTCATCATCATTTCCTTTTCTGGAATTTCTGATACGTTCGTGGGCTTGATGACTCTCGGAGACCGTTTCATGAAGCAACACGCACTCGCGTACCTGGCGATCGCCGCCACCGCAATGAGCCTGGCCGGCGCCGCCCACGCGACGGATGTCAGTGTGGGCATCAACGTCGGCGCGCCCGTGGTGGTCGCCCCGCCCCCGCCGCCCGCCGTGGTCGTCACACCCGGATGGCACGGTGACCGCTATTGGGACGGGCATCGCTACTGGGAACGCGATGACTGGGAAAAGCATCACCACCATCACGACAAGGGCTGGCACTGCCCGCCCGGCCACGCCAAGAAAGGCGAGTGCTGATCGGCGCCACGGGCAGGCGGCGCAGCTCCATTCCATTTGTTCAATTTTTTGCAACGTTCACGGCGCGTGAACGTTGTTGTTTTTTTGAACAAACTTTTGAACAAACGCTTCGTTCAATATTTAAATGTGTTCACGCCGCGCGTACACTGGAAAAAAATGAACGGAGTCGTCGATGAGCCCCTCACCGGTTGAGCCCCATCCGCTGATCGAAGCGGCCGCACAGGCATTCAGCGCAGTCGCGGGCATCGAAACGCGGGTGAGCGCGCCGCCCCCCGGCACGGACTACGATGGCGTCGTCGCCTTCGAGCTGGCGCCTCGCATCAGCCGGCTCGCGCGGGTGGTGCCGTCCATCGACCGTCAGGAGCGGCTCGCAGCCGCGACCGCCACGGACCGCATGCAGGATTCGAATGGGTTTCTGCTCGTCACGTCATACCTCACGCCGGCCCTCGTCGACGCCTGCCGTGCGCTGGGCATCGACGCCATCGACGCATCCGGCAACGCCTTCCTGCGCGAGCAGAGCAACCTCATCCTGATTTCCGGCCGCCCGCGCGCAACGGTCGCTGGCCACGCCCGGCGCGGTCTGTGGTCCCGGCGCTCGCTGCAAGTCATCCTGGCGCTGCTGGTCAAGCCAGCGCTGCTCGACCAGGGACGGCGCGAGATTGCAGACTTCGCCAAGGTCAGTCTGGGCACGGCCCAGTCCACGCTGCAAACCTTGTTGCAGCGCAGAGACCTGATCCAGCGCTCCGATGGTTCGATGGCGATCGCCGACTATGGCCGCCTGCTCGACGAGTGGGTGACGCTGTATCCCTCGCTGCTACGCCAGGCGCAACAACTCGGCCGCTACCGTGCGGCGGAGCCGGACTGGTGGCGTGCAATGCCCTCTGGCCACGCCGCGTGGATGTTCGGTGGCGAACCGGCCGCGGCCCGCATGACGCAGTATCTGAAACCCGAAATGATCACGGTGTACAGCGAAAAAGGCCTGCCCAGGGAACTGATGACGCGCGCGCGGCTGCGGCCCGATCCGGCCGGCAACGTCGAGATCCTGACCGCGCCGGTGAAGCTGGAACCGACCGCCGGTCTCGCGGACGACCTCATCTACCCCGCGCTTGTCTACGCCGATCTCGTTGCCAGCGCCGATTCGCGCAACCTGGAGACCGCCCGCCTGATTCGTAACCAATACCTCGACCATGCCGATCAAGCTGCTGGATAACCGCCCGTTTCCCGATCTGTCCGTTGCCGTGTTGCGCGAAGTGGCCCGGGCGGCGGATGCCGCGGGCGCGCAATGGTTCGTCGGCGGCGCCACGGCGCGCGACATTCTCACCACGCACCGCTTCGGCATCGAGCAGTCGCGGGCCACGCTCGATGTCGATATCGGCGTGAGCATCGGCAGTTGGGAAGGCCACCAGGCATTGCGCGCCGCGCTGGTCGCAACCGGGCGGTTCGAGCAAGGCGAAGAAGCGCAGCGTTTGAACTATATCGGCGCGGAGATCGACAGCAGGACGTGGCTCGATATCGTGCCGTTCGGGGGCGTGGAGGAACACGGAGAGCGTGAAATAGGCTGGCCGCCCGATGGCGCATTCCGCATGAACGTCGCGGGTTTCGAAGAAGCACTGCAAGCCGCCGTGGAAGTCGAGCTGGCCGCCGGTCTCGTCGTGCTCGTCGCCTCATTGCCTGCCCTTGCGATGCTGAAGATCATCGCGTGGCGAGACCGGCACACGCAACATGCCCGCGATGCCACCGATCTGCGCTTTCTGCTCGCCAGGTATGCGCAAGCCGGTAATCACGAGCGCCTGTATGACGGCGACGCGCAGGACCTGCTCGAAGCCTGGGACTTCGATCCCGATATCGCCGGGGCCGCGCTGCTGGCTCGCGATATGGCGTCGCTGGTCACCCCTGCGCTGCGCCCGCAGATCATGGCGGCCCTCTCGCCGGGCGAGGCCTGGCCGCCCATGCTCAACCAGATGCTCGGCGGCGGTCATCGGCTGCTCCTGCTCGATGCCGAAACGCCAGGCATGACTGAGCAATTATTCGGCGCATTCAGGACCACGCTCGAGCAGGCGTTCGCCCCCCGCGCCTGAGCGCCCCCCATCGGGCATCTGAAGCGTCATGCTGACCGCCCGACCGCCCGATGAGCGGCCCGGTGCATTATCCCGGCTTCTGGTAATGTCACGCACATGCAAACGATCCTCTCCATCGAGAACCTCTCGAAAGCTTATGCGTCGGGCTTCCGCGCGCTCAAGCACATCAACCTGGACATCCAGCGCGGTGAGATTTTCGCGCTATTGGGGCCCAATGGCGCGGGCAAGACGACGCTGATCAGCATCATCTGCGGCATCGTCAATGCGAGCGAAGGCAGCGTGCGCGTCGCCGGTCACGATATCGTCACGGACTACCGCGCCGCGCGCTCGCTGATCGGCCTCGTGCCCCAGGAGCTGACCACGGACGCGTTCGAAACCGTCTGGGCCACCGTCTCGTTCAGCCGTGGACTGTTCGGCAAGCCAGCCAACCCCGCCTATATCGAGCGCGTGCTGCGCGACCTGTCGCTATGGGAGAAGCGCAACAACAAGATCATCACGCTCTCGGGCGGCATGAAGCGCCGCGTGCTGATCGCCAAGGCGCTTTCGCACGAGCCGCAAGTCCTCTTTCTCGACGAACCGACCGCCGGCGTGGACGTGGAACTGCGCCGCGACATGTGGGATCTCGTGCGCGGGCTCAAGGCCAACGGCGTGACGATCATCCTGACGACCCATTACATCGACGAAGCGGAAGAGATGGCCGACCGCATCGGCGTCATCAACGCCGGCGAGATCATGCTCGTCGAGCACAAGGACGAGCTCATGCGCAAGCTCGGCCGCAAGCAGCTGACCTTGCAGCTCGAAGCGCCCTTGAGCGCCATTCCCGCGGCACTGGCCCACTGGCGCCTGGAGCTGGCCAACAACGGCGCCGAACTCGCCTATACCTATGACAGTGACAGCGAAGACAACGACATCGTCACGCTGCTCAAGGACCTCGGCGAGGCGGGCATTGGCTTCAAGGACCTGAAAACGAGCCAGAGTTCGCTGGAGGACATCTTCGTGAGCCTCGTGCACAAGGACCCCGCCGCACAACCGGTCGCCGAACCGGACAAAGAAAAGAGCAAAGGACAGGTGACTTCCCGATGAATCTCCACGCCATTCGCGCCATCTATCGTTTCGAAATGGCGCGCACCCGGCGCACGCTCATGCAGAGCATTATCGCGCCGGTGATTTCGACGTCGCTCTACTTCATCGTCTTCGGCTCCGCAATCGGGTCGCGCATTCAGGAAGTCAACGGTGTCAGTTACGGCGCGTTCATCGTGCCAGGCCTGATCATGCTGTCGCTGCTCTCGCAGAGCATTTCGAACGCGTCGTTCGGCATCTACTTCCCGCGCTTCACGGGCACGATCTACGAGCTGCTCTCGGCGCCGGTGTCCTATGTCGAAATCGTGATCAGCTATGTGGGTGCGGCCGCAACCAAGTCGATCATCCTCGGGCTCATCATTCTCGCCACCGCGGCGCTCTTTGTGCCGATCCAGATCCAGCATCCCGTCTGGATGGTGCTGTTCCTGCTGCTCACGGCGGTCACGTTCAGCCTGCTCGGCTTCATCATCGGCATCTGGGCGGACAACTTCGAGAAGCTGCAAATCGTGCCGCTGCTGATCATCACGCCGTTGACGTTCCTTGGCGGCAGCTTCTACTCGGTCGACATGCTGCCGCCCGCGTGGCGCGTTATCACCCTGCTCAACCCCATCGTCTATCTGATCAGCGGCTTTCGCTGGAGCTTCTATGGACTCGCGGATGTCGACGTAGGCGTGAGCCTTGGCATGACTGCAGCCTTTCTCGGCATATTCCTCGCGATCACCGCGTGGATCTTCAAGACCGGCTACCGCCTGAAAAACTGAGCAGGTTCTCCTTAATCCATCTTTGATCGTGCTTTAGCCCGCCGCGCTTTGCGCGGCGGCGCAACACTGTCCTCCACGCGCTGTCCTGGACCGCCCACCGCGCGATCCATCGCCTCGACCGCTTCGCGCAAGATGCCGCGCAGCCAGCTCAAGCCCTCATCCGCGCTGCGATGCCGATGCCACTGCACGGCCTGATGCATCGCCGGCATATGCAGCGGCACATCGTGAATCGCAATCGGCTCGTGACGCTGCGCGAGCAGGGCAAGCCGCCTGTGCACCGTGGCGATACGCTGCGTGCCCACCACCAGTTGAGCGGCCGCCGCGAAGCTGAACGTCGTCACCTCCACGCGCCGCGACACGCCCAGACGCTTCACGAACCAGTCTTCGAGCGCGGGCTGGCCCTGCCCCGGCAATACCACGATATGACCCGCCTCCAGATACGCCTCGCGCGTGAGCGTGGCATGCGCGAGCGTCGCGCCTTCCCATAGCACGCAACAGAACTGCTCGTCGAGCAGGGTCTCGGACGGGTGATCCGTCGAGCAATAGTCGCGCGGAATGATCAGCAGGTCGGCGTCGGCGCGTTCGAGCGCACGCTCGGGATGCGCGACCTGCGGACGAAGATCGATGCGGATATTCGGCGCTTGCGCATAGACGCGCGCGAGCACGTGCGGCATCAGCGTCGTGAGCGTGTAGTCAGACACCAGCAGACGGAATTCGCGCGTCGATTCGGCTGGCACGAAGGCGGGCTGCGTCGAGATCGTGGCCTCCACGCGCACGAGCACGTCGCGCACCGCATCGGCCAGGCCCTCCGCACGCGGCGTCGGCTCCATCTTGCGGCCCACCTGCACCAGCAATTCATCGTCGAAGTACTCGCGCAGACGCGCGAGCGCATTGCTCATGGCCGACTGGCTCAGATGCACGCGCTCCGCCGCGCGGCTGATGCTGCGCTCGCTGAGCAGCGCATCGAGCGCGACCAGCAGATTGAGATCCAGCTTGTTGAAGCGCACGTGTCTCGTCTCCGGATGTTTTGGTTGTGCTTATGCGTGCTGATCCGGGTATTCCCCATGTATTCAGCAAATCGATACGCCGAATGGATCGAATCCATTTTTCACATAGATCGGCGCATCTTAACCTAGCCGCACCCACAACAAAAACCACGACGCGATTCAGACGATCGCGCAGGAGACACCATGCAAGGCCATTTCAAACGCGCCGCCACGGCGCTGGTATTCGCCACGCTCGCGCACCACGCGCAGGCTTTCGAAGGTGGCGTCTCGCCGTATCCCGCGAGCGCGACCGGGGACAACATTGCGTCCATGCCGCCGTTTCCGGGCCTGTTCGTGTTGCAGCAGTTCAACTACAGCTTTTCGAACGGGCTTTACGGCAATAACGGCGACAAGCTGCCCGTGCCGTTCCATTCGTCGGTTGCGACGTCCGTCACGCGTCTGCTCGCCTCGTATCCGTTCGAGTTCTACGGCGCGCGCTTCTATTCGCAACTCGTGATTCCGGTGGTGTCGCTGCATACCACGGTGGCGGGCCAGCATTCGACGCAGAACGGTCTCTCGAACATCACGGTGTCGCCCTTGATCGTCGACTGGCGGCCCACGCGCGAACTCTCGTTCGCGACCGGCCTCGACCTCGCGCTCGAAACCGGCTCGTACAGCGCGACCAAGGCGAGCGTCGCCGTGGGCTACACGTCCCTGCAACCCGTGTTCGCGGTGCGTTACGACCGGCCCGGCGGCCTCGACATCGGTTTCTCGAACCGCTTCCTGATCAACCAGCGCAACTCGACGACGAACTACACCTCGGGCGACGCGTATCTCGGCGAGTTCGAAGCGGGCTGGCACCTCGGGCACTGGAAGCTGGGCGTGGTCGGCTCGTATCTGAACCAGTACAGCAACGACACGCAGAACGGCGCGACCGTGGAAGCGGGCTATCGCGCGCGCAGCTTCGGCTTCGGGCCGTCGATCGTCTACGACGCCGGTCCCGTGAAGATCAATCTGAACTATCAGCAAGGTATTTACGCGGCGAATACGTCGAAGAGCAACAACGTCTGGCTCAACATCGCGATCCCGCTGATGTAAAGCCCGACCTGTCACGCACGACATCGCGCCGCCCCGTTTCAACCGTCAGCAAGGAATCGTTGAAGACATGTTCCGTTATTTCCCCACCAATTACGTCTGGAATCTCTCGGTCGATCTCGCCATCGAAATGGGCGCGCGCCTGGGCGAAATCGAGTCGATGTGCGCACCGCTGCTGGAAGCGTCGAAGCAGCCCGATGCCGAAGGCACACGCGCGTTCCGCGAGACCTGGGTCGCGATGGCCGACCAGCTCTGCGAACTCGCGCAGGAAGACGAAGCGCGCGGGCGTCTGCTTTCGGCGGGCGCGAAGTACAAGCGCGCGAGCGTCTATCTGCTCACGAGCGAACGCATGCAGGCGCACGATGCGCCTGGCCGGATCGAGCTTTATCGGCGCGAACTCGATGTATTCGCGAAAGGCATCGCGCTCGCGGGCGACGACTGCGAACGCGTGGAGATTCCCTATGGCGACGGCCATCTTTCGGGTCTTTATGTGCGCGCGAAGAACGCCCCGGCCCGCGCGCCGCTGCTCGTGCAGGTGAACGGCCTCGACTCCACCAAGGAGATGAAGTACTTCGTGGGCCTGCCCGCCTGGCTCGCCGAGCGCGGCGTGTCCTCGCTGATCGTCGATCAGCCGGGCACCGGCGAAGCGTTGCGCCTGCACGGCCTCACCGCCGTCTACGACAGCGAGCGCTGGGCGAGCCGTATCGTCGACTGGCTCGAAACGCGCGACGACGTGGACCCGCAACGCATCGGCATGGAAGGCGTGTCGCTCGGCGGCTACTACTGCCCGCGCGCCGTGGCCTTCGAGCCGCGCTTCGCGTGCGGCGTGGTGTGGGGAGCGAATCACGACTGGCGCGACGTGCAGAGCAAGCGCCTGCAACGCGAAGGCGATTTCCCCGTGCCGCACTACTGGAAGCACGTGTGCTGGGTGTGGGGCGCAAAGGATATCGACGACTTCATGCGCATCGCGCAGGACGTGCATCTCGACGGCGTGCTCGATCGCATTCGCGTGCCGTTCCTCGTCACGCACGGCGAAAAGGATACGCAGATCCCGCTCGCGTGGGCGCATCGCACCTATGAGCAACTCATCCACAGCCCGAAGCGTGAACTGAAAATCTTCACCGATCGCGAAGGCGGCGCACAGCACGCGAGCTTCGACAACTCGATCAACGCGGGCCACTACATCGCCGACTGGGTCGCCGAAACGCTCGGCGGCCAAACGAAGCGCTGATACGCCGCTGACAACACTCAATACAAAGGATTCCAGAATGAATATCATCGGCCCCGATTGTCTCGTGTTTGGCGTGGACGATGTCGCCGCGTGCAGTCAATATCTCGTCGACTACGGCTTGCGTCCGGTCGCCAGCGACACCGATGGCGCGAGCGCAGGCGGGCGCTTCGAGGCGCTCGACGGCACCGCCATCGAGATCCGACGCGCCGACGACGCACGCCTGCCGCCCTCGCTCGGCACCGCGAGCCTGCTGCGCAAGACGATTTACGGCGTGGCCGACGCGGCCACGCTCGAACAGATCGCCACGGAATTGCGCCGTGACCGCGAAGTGCGCACGCTCGCCGACGGCTCGCTCGAAAGCACCGACGACATGGGTTTCACGCTCGGCTTCCAGATCAGTGTGCGCCGCCCGCTCGACCTCCCCGCCGAGCCCATCAACGCTCCCGGCGCGCCCGCCCAGCGCGCGCCCAACGTGGTGGCCGCGAACGACGACGCCGCGCTCACGCCGCGCACGCTCTCGCACGTCGTCTACTTCGTGCCGGACGCCGCGCGCGCCGAGGCGTTCTACGTCGAGCGGCTGGGTTTTCGCTGCACCGACCGCTTCGCGGGCGTCGGCCCCTTCCTGCGTCCTGCCGGCACGCTCGACCATCACACGCTGTTCCTGATCGAGACGCCGCCATTCATGAAGGGCTGCGAGCACTTCACCTTCCACATGGGTGGCCCGAGCGAAGTCGTGCAGGCAGGCACGCGCTTCGTCGAAAAGGGCTACCAGTCGTTCTGGGGGCCGGGCCGTCATCGCTTCGGCTCGAACTGGTTCTGGTATTTCAACAGCCCGCTCGGCTGCCACGTGGAGTACGACGCCGACATGGACCTGCACGACGATCAGTGGCAGGCGCGCTCGGCCCCGATGGGCGCGGACGCCTCGCAACTCTTCCTGCTCCAGCATCGCGAGAAGTGGGCGCCGGGCGGCCCGCCGCCCGCTGCGCGCTGAGTTCCCGCGCCACCTGAGAAAGAACGCGAACGTGATCTTTCTGACCGATCTCGCGGCGCTACCCGTGCCGTGTTCGCGCGGCTTCGACCCGCACGGCACCGGGCGCGCGACGCTCTTTGTCGTGCGGCACGCGAGCGGCGTGCGCGCGTGGCGCGACGCCTGCCCGCATTACGGCGACACGCCGATGGCCTGGCGCAAGGACGCATGGCTGGACGCGGCCGGCACGCGCATCGTCTGCCATGCACACGGCGCGCTGTTCGACATCGAAAGCGGCGTGTGCGTGAAAGGGCCGTGCCTCGGTCAGCGACTCACGCCGCTCGCGCTGCATATCGACGCACTGGGGCGCGTGTTCCTGTGCGACGAGGCGATCGAACCGACTAAAGCGCTCAGCGAAAACCGCAACATCGCCGAATAAAACAGCGAAACAAAACTGCAAAACCAGGAGACATCACCATGAACCAGCCAATACGCCGCATTCTCGTCGTGGGTGGCGGATTTTCCGGCATGACGACCGCCATCGAATGCACGAAGCGCGGCTTCGAGGTCGATCTCGTCGAGATCGACGCGGGCTGGCGCTCGTATGGCGCGGGCATCAGCATCGGCGGGCCGACGCTGCGCGCGCTGCGCACCGTGGGCGTGCTCGATGCGTTCCTCGCGCGTGGCCACGCAGGCGACGGCGTCAAGCTGTTCGCGCCCGACGGCACGCCGCTCGGCACATTGCCCACACCGCGCGTGGCAGGCGACGACGTGCCGGGCGGCGGCGCGATCATGCGCCCCGTGCTGGCCGAAATCCTCGCGCAAGCCACGCGCGCGGCGGGCGTGAACGTCAAACTCGGCTGCACGTTCGAACGCCTGGACACCCAGGCCGATCACGTGACCGTCACGCTCAGCGACGGCAGCACGTCGCGCTACGACCTCGTAGTGGGCGCGGACGGCCTCTATTCGAAAGTGCGCGCCGCGACCTTCGCCGACGCGCCCGCGCCGCGCTACACCGGCCAGGGCGTGTGGCGCGCGGTGCTGCCGCGTCCGCAGGAGATCGAGTGCGCGTCGATGTGGCTCGGCCACAAGGTGAAGGCGGGCCTCAACCCCGTGTCCGCCGACGAGATGTACCTGTTCGTGACCGAGGATCGCCCCACGCGCGCTCATATCGACGCCGCCCTCGCACCCGAGATGCTGCGCGACCTGCTGGCGGGCTTCGGCGCGCCGGTACTGCAAGCGGTGCGCGCGCAGATCGGCGCGCAATCAAGCGTGATCTATCGCCCGCTCGAAAGCCTGCTGATGCAGCAGCCGTGGTCGCGCGGGCGCGTCGTGCTGGTCGGCGACGCCGTGCACGCGACCACGCCGCATATGGCCTCGGGCGCAGGCATCGGCATCGAGGACGGCATCGTGCTCGCCGAGGAACTGGCGCGCCACGCCAGCGCCGCCGATGCGCTCGCGGCCTTCGAGGCGCGCCGTTTCGAACGTTGCCGCGTGGTGGTCGAGAATTCGGGGCGTCTGGGCGAGATCGAGATCGCCAACGGCGACCGCGCCGAGCACGCGCGCATCATGCACGAGACGCATCACTATCTCGCGCAAGCGATCTGAGCGGAGGCCCGTCATGGATCACGACGCCGCGCTCACGCCGGGGCTCGCTACACCCGCCACACTGAAAACCCAGGCCGGCTTTGGCCGCACCGCGTTCGTCGCACTGATGGCCGCGCACTGCGCAGGCATGGTCGATCTCGTCGCGCTGCCCGTGTGGGTCGCCACGCTGATCGGCGGCCTGGGCCTGGATGCCCAGCACGCGGGCGCGCTGCCCACGCTGTTTCTCGCGGGCGTGGTCGCGAGCAGCGCGGTGTGCTCGCCGCTGCTGTTGCGGCTGTCCGCGCGCCTGCCCGCGCGCGCGCTCGTGACGGCAGGCTTCGCACTCGCCGCTGGCGCGTTCTACGGCGCGGGCGCGGCGCACGCCTATGCCACGATGGCCTCGCTCCATCTGCTCGCGGGACTCGCCGTCGGGTGCAGCCTCAGCATCGCGCACGGCACGATTGGCCGCAGCGCCAATCCGCACCGGCTGTTCGCGTTCGCGGGCTTTGCGCTCGGCGCATTCTCGATCGCGTTTCTCGGTCTCACGCCGCTCGCGGTCGCGGCGCATGGTGCGCGGGCATTCTTCGTGATCGTCGCGGCGGTGATGGCGGTCGCGGCGCTGATCAGTGCGCTCGCGTTTCCGTCCGTGCCGATCACGCTGGCGGCTGCACCGACTGCCGCGAAGCCGCGCCTCGCCTCGCCCGTATGGTTAGCGATCGCGGGCGTGAGTTGCATGGCGCTAACGCAGGCGATGCTCGCGAGCTTCGTCGCGCGTATCGGCGTGGAACGCGGCTTCGGGCCTGCGGCGGTGACCGCGGTGCTGATCGCGCTCGGGCTCGTCAATCTGCTGCCCGCGCCGCTCGCCGCGCTCACGCAGCGCCGTCTGAACGCACGCGCCGTCGTGCTCGGCGGGCCGCTCGCTCAGGCCGCACTCGCCCTCACGATCGCGTTCGGCAGCGGCTTCGCGCCCTACGCGGCCGCGACCGCCGTATTTCCCGCCGTGATGATCTTCTGCCATACCTACGCCTTCGGCCTGCTCGCGCGGCTCGACGCAAGCGGCCGCGCCGCCGCCGGGCCGCTGCTCGGTGGCGTGCTCGTCAAGCACTTCGGCTATGGCAGCCTCGGCTGCGCGGCGCTCGTGGTCGGCGCGCTCGCCTGCTGCTGTTTCGCGCGCATTCCCCGTTCAATCGAATCCTCAGGACACGCCTCATGAAACCCGTGCGCCGCTTCATCGACCTCTCGATCTACCTCGAAAACGACGTCCTCTCCGATCCGCCGCCACTCGCGCCGAAGATCACCTACCAGACCCACGCCGACACGCTGCCCGAATTCATGGCGATGCTGCCCGGCACCCGCGCCGAAGACTACCCCGACGGCGAGGCCGCCGCCGCCGAATGGGTCACGCTCACGACGCACAGCGGCACACATCTGGACGCGCCGTGGCATTTCCATTCGACGATGGACGCGCGCTTTGGCGAGCCGCGCCCGTCGATCACCATCGACGAAGTGCCGCTCGAATGGTGCTTCCAGTCGGGCGTGAAGCTCGATTTCCGGCATTTTCCCGATGGCTATGTCGCCACCGCCGCCGATGTCGAAGCCGAACTCGCGCGCATCGGCCACACGCTGGAGCCGCTCGATATCGTCGTGGTCAACACGCGCGCGGGCTCGCGCTACGGGCACAACGACTACGTGGGCGCGGGCTGCGGCATGGGCCGCGAAGCGACGCTCTATCTGCTCGAGCGCGGCGTGCGCCTGACCGGCACCGACGCCTGGAGCTGGGACGCCCCGTTCTCCCACACGGCGCAGCGCGTCGCGGAAAACGGCGACACCTCGCTGATCTGGGAAGGCCATAAGGCGGGTCGCGAGATCGGCTACTGCCATCTGGAGAAGTTGCACAACCTCGAAGCGCTGCCGCCGCACGGCTTCACGATCAGTTGTTTTCCGCACAAGATCCGCAAGGCCTCGGCGGGCTGGACGCGCGCGGTCGCCATCGTCGAGGAGGTCGCGCCATGAAGTTCGCCACTCGTAAAAGCGCCTGCCGCGATGGCGAACTGTTGATCGTCTCGCGCGATCTTTCGCGGGCCGTGTCAGCGCATGACATCGCGCCTACGTTGCTCGATGCGCTAGAGCGATGGGACAGCGTTGCGCCGCGGCTGGCCGCGCGCTACGAGGACTTGAACGCGGGCCATGCTTTAAGCGACTTCGCCTTCGATCCACGCACGTGTGCCGCGCCCTTGCCGCGCAGCCCGCAATGGTGCGATGCCTCGGCGTTCCTCAATCACGGGCGATTGATGGAGCGTGCGTTCAACACCGAGCCGATTCCCGACTTCGACACGATTCCCGTCATGTACCAGGGCGCAAGCGACGACTTTCTCGGTCCGACCGACGACGTGCCCTTGCCCGACGAAGCGCACGGCATCGACTTCGAAGGCGAGTTCGGCGTGATCACCGGCGCGGTGCCGATGGCCGTCGACGCGCGCGCGGCGCTCGGCCATATCCGCCTGCTCGTGCAATTGAACGACTGGAGCCTGCGTGCGCTGGGGCCGCGCGAGATGCGCACCGGCTTCGGCTTCCTGCAAGCGAAGCCATCGACGAGCTTCGCGCCCGTGGCGGTGACGCCGGATGAGCTGGGCGACGCGTGGCACGAAGGACGCGTGAAGCTCGCGCTGCACGTCGAATGGAATGGCGCATGGTTCGGCGCGCCGCGCGGCGATGAGATGAACTTCGACTTCGGCACGCTCGTCGCGCATGCGGCGCGCACGCGGCGGCTTTCGGCAGGCACGATCGTCGGCTCCGGGACGGTGTCCAACGAAAGCCGGGAAGCCGGTTCAGCCTGTATCGCCGAGCGCCGCGTGATCGAAATGCTGGATCGCGGCGGGGCGCAAACGGCGTTCATGCGCTTTGATGACCGCGTCACCATGAGCGCGCGCGATGGCAACGGCCGCGCGCCGTTTGGCACGATCGATCAATGCGTGAGGCGCGCCACGTAACGACGCAAGCGTCGACCGGGCGCTCAGCGAACCCCTTTGTCCGCGCCGCTATACGCCATGCCCGCGGGCCAGCGCTGCGCCTCGTCGCCTTCGAGCTTCGAGCGCAGCAGTCTCACGAATTGCTGCGCCGTCGCGGTCAGCAGGTCCTCGCTGGAATACGCGAGATACATGCCGATGCGCGGCATCGGCTCGACGAGATCGAGCAGCTTGAGCGTGCCCGCTTTCACGCGCTGGAGGATCAACGGCTTCGCGAGCGCCGTCCAGATCGACACGGCCTCGATCTGCGCGGACAGATCCAGATAGAGCGTCATCGCGGAGCAACGCAGGGTGCGCTCGGGGATCGGCATGCCGTACTGGCCAAAGAGGGTCGCCATGAAGCTCGACGTGTCGCTTGGCGAATCGAGCGAGAGCCACTGCAGTGCGTGAATCTGCTCGACGGTCAGCGTCTCGCTGCCCGTATAGGACGCGGGAATCGTCAGCAGCACGTCGAGTTCATAGAGCTTGATCCACTCGAACAACTCGTTCTTCGGCTCGCAGTATTGCGTGAAGACGCCGATGTCGATGGTGCCGTCGCGCAGCCCGTCGGCGATGTTTTCGGCGCGGGCTTCGATCACCTGAAGCTTGACGCCTGGGCGCGCGGCCGCCAGTTCGCTCAGCGAGTCGGCGAGCGCGCGCGTCGAGGCGGGCGGCGTGACCGCGAGCGTAAGCTGGCCGCCGAGTTCGCCACGCGCCGCGCGCGCGTCTTCTTCGATGCGCTCGATTTCGCGGTGCACGGCCATCACGCGCTTAAGCACCTGCTGGGCGAACGGCGTCAAGGTCGCGCCGCTCGCGGCCCGCGTCAGCAACTGCATGCCGAGTTCGACCTCAAGCTCGCGGATCGAGCGGCTGATCGCGGGCTGCGTGAGGAACAGGCGGCGCGCGGCCTCGTGCAGACTGCCGGCCTCGGCGACCGCGCGCAGCGCGTCGAGTTGTCTGAGCTTCACCGCCACCCTCGATTTCGGATCCAGAAGTGGCAGCATAGCCGATCAATATCCCGGCAGGAACCGCTTGGCTGTGGGCATCGAATCAACGTGCCGGGTTCGGCAACGGCGGTTCGACGCCGTCGGGGATCGGGCACACATACGGTTCCTGGGCGAGACGTTCCGCCAGTTCCGTGCGCGCCGCCGCCAGCAGCAGCGGATTCGTGAACAGTTCGAGCGCCGAGGCCGCCATCGTCTTGGCCGCCAGCACCATGCCCTTGTGCGCGATCGCGCTCTTGCCCTGCGCGACCCACTGCCACGAATGCGGCGAGGTGCCGAACGCGAAGCAGGCCGTCATGCATTGCACGGTGGGCGTGACCCAGCTCACGTCGGCCACATCGGTCGAACCGTGCATCTGCGACGGGCGCGCGTTGTCGAGCGCGTCGATGCCGTCGAACAGCGCCTTGGGCTCGCGCCACGCAGCCTGCAACATGCGACCTGCCATCTCGACTTCGTCCGGGCGCGTGGTGCCATGCATCGAAGTGGCGAAGGCCATTTCATCCTGCGTATAGATCGGCGCGCCCAGCTCCTTGAGCTTCGCCTGCATCAGTTCGTTGAGCGTGTGATTGCGCATCAGATTCGAGCACGCCGAATGCACCTCGATTTCCAGCTCGCAATCGGTCATCAGCGACGCGCCGCGCGCGATATTGCACACGCGCTCGTACAGTTGCTGGACGTCACGATTGCGCGGCGCGCGGATCATATAGAGCGCGCTTGCGTTCGGCTGCACGACGTTGGGCGCGACGCCGCCAGCATCGGTGATCGCATAGTGCACGCGCGCATCGGGAATCATGTGTTCGCGCAGAAAATTCGTGCCGATGTTCATGAGTTCGAGCGCATCTAGCGCGCTACGCCCGAGATGCGGCGAAGCGCCCGCATGCGCGGAAATGCCCTTGAAGCGGAAATACGCCTGTTTAACCGCGAGGCTTTCGAGATTCATGATCGTGTTGGCGATGCCGGGGTGCCAGGTAATGGCCGCCGAAACATCGTCGAACAAACCCGCGCGCGTCATATAGGTCTTGCCCCAGCCGCCTTCTTCCGCAGGACAGCCGTAAAAGCGCACGGTGCCTTCGATGCCTTCGCGCTCCAGCGCATTCTTGATCGCCACGGCCGCCAGATGCGCGCCAGTGCCAAGCAGGTGATGGCCGCAGCCATGCCCGTTGCCGTTGACGATTTCGCTCGACGGACAGCACGTGAGCGCGAGGCTCTCCTGGCTGAGCCCGGAAAGCGCGTCGAATTCGCCCAGGATCGCAATCACGGGACCGCCCGATCCCGCTTCGGCCACGAACGCCGTGGGAATGCCTGCCACGCCTTCGCGCACGGCGAACCCCTCGGCCTTCAGCGCGGCGATATGCGCGGCTGAGGACTGCTGCTCGTGATAGCCCAGCTCGGCGTATTGCCAGATGTCGTCGGACAGTTGCAGGTAGCGTGCCTTGCTGCTTTCGATGAAATCGGTGACCAGATCGAGGGACATGCATATCTCCGTGATGAACGTAATGGGTGCTGCGAACGCGATGTGCGAGACGAGCCGCACATCAGAATTGATGGTTGATGCCCAGCGTGATGCTCGACACGGTGCGCCCCGGCTCGGGAGCAGGCGAACCGCTGTCGTAGTTGTAGGTGACGCTCGATTCCGGACCGTTGCGGATCACGCCGACACGGCCATAGAGCGAGGTGCGCTTCGAGATGAAGTGGTCGATGCCGAGCGTGCCGCCATAGGCGTAGTCGCCCGAGATCGTGGTATCGCGATACGCCGCCGAGGCGCGCAGCAGATCGACGCCCCACCACTTTTGCAGGCCGACCAGATAGAGACTGGCGATCGCACTATTTTCCGCTTGCGGCACATAGCGGATATACGCGCCTTGCGCGATGAACGGACCGAGATCGACAATCACGCTGGCGAGATACGAATCGGTGCGCTTGGTGGGCTGGACCGTGCTCGTAGTGCTGCAACTGCCGCTCATCGCGGGATCGCACCAGCTCTGGCCGAATGCCACGGAGATCACGGCGCGCCGGTCCACATACGAGACCATCGCCGAGCGTTGATGCACGGCCGGTCCTTCGGTCTGATCCTGCTTGAACGAATAGCTCAGATCCACGCCGAGCGGCCCGAGACGCGGCGAGATATAACGGATCGTGTTGGGCAGACGGCCGAGCGCATCGCTATTCGCACCCACGCCCAGATCGGACGTGCCGAGCAGATAGCTATAAACCGATTCGTGCGCGACGCCCAGAAACGGATCGGCGCCCAGTGCCGCCGCGCCGCCCGAGGTGTATTGACGGCCTAAAGTCAGTTGTCCGTACTGTGGGTTTTGCATGCCCACATAGGAGGCGCGATTGAACATGGAGGACGAATCCTGCTGCGCGCCGGTATTGCCCATGAAGCCGTTTTCAAGCCGGAACAGCGCGGTCCACTGATTGCCCAGATATTCCTGGCCGTAGATGCCGAACTTCGACGTCAGCGCGCCCCCCGATTGCAGGCGCGTGATGCTGTCCGGGCCATCCTTCGTGTAGTTCACGCCCATGTCCAGCGTGCCGTAGAGCGTCACGAACGAGCGCTGCGGCGCGACGCCGAGGGTCTGCGGCCCGAGACCCGCGCCCCAGTAACCGAAGATCGCCTGCATTTGCGAGCCGGTTGCATAGACGCTCGCCGATGCGTCCGACGGCGCGCCCGGCGACACCTCGGCGAAGGCGTGCAGGCAGGGAAGCGTGGATAGCGCGGCGAACAGCGTGCGCACAGAACTTTTCATTGAGGATCTCCGCTTGCGTATCGAATTGATGTGTTTTTTGAATGCGGATTCGATGGACGTGACGTGCCCCGCCATCGCGCTTGTGGCAAGCGCGGCGGCAATGACGATCGAATCCTTGAACGGTGCTGCGAGAGTCGGCGTGGGCGTTGGCGTTTGCGTTGCAACGGCGCCCGCCCGCCTTGTTATGAAGTGCGCCTGCGCACGTCCGGCAGACTGAACATGGCGCACGCGCTCACGATCCCGCACACGATCATGTAGAGCGCGAGCGACATCGGATTACCCGTCCTGGCGAGCAACCAGGTCACGACGAGTTGCGCCGAGCCGCCGAACAGCGCCACGCCGATGCTGTAGATCACCGAAAGACCGCTGGCCCGCACGCCAGCCGGGAACATCTCCATGAGCAACAGCAGAAGCTGCGCGCCGCCGATGCCGCTAATCGCCGTGGCCAGCGCGATGATCGCCAGCGCCAGCGGCACGCCGGGATGCGCGTTCATCAGCCAGATCGCCGGATAGATAAAGACGGTCGTCATCACGACGGACGCCAGCGCCATAGGCTTGCGCGCAGCCATGCGGTCGGCGATCAGTCCGGAGACGAGACACATGACCGCCAGCGTCGCGCCAGACACGCAACCCGCCATCAACGAGAGCGACGCCGGCAGATGCACCACGCGCACCAGGTAAGTGGGCATGAAGAACACGATGAGATACATGCCGACCGTACCGGCCGCGATCGACAGCACGCCGCGTGCGATCTTGCTCGCGTGCTGCGAGAACAGCACGGACAGCGGGCGGGATTCGGCGGCTGCGTGGTCGAGCGTCTCGTCCAGATGCGTGCGGATATAAAGACCCACGGGTGCGATCAGCAGCCCGAGCAGAAACGGCAGGCGCCAGCCCCATGACTCCAGCGCGGCCGGCGTGAGGACCGCATAAAGCACCGCCCCACTCGCCGCGCCGAGCAGCGCCGCACAGCCCTGGCTCGCGCCCTGCCAGCCGATGCGGAACCCCCGGCTGCCGAACCCGCCGGACTCCATCAGCATGGCCGTCGACGCGCCGATTTCGCCGCCCAGCGAGAAACCCTGCAACATGCGGCCCGCCACCACGATGCAGGTGCCGAGCGATCCGGCCATCGCGTAGGTCGGCGCACCGGCCAGACACAACGTGCCGACGACCATCAGCGCGATCGTGAGCGTCATCGCCGCCTTGCGGCCGCGCCGGTCGGCGAAGCTGCCGATCACGAATGCGCCGAGCGGCCGCATCACGAAGCCGATGCCAAAAGTGCCGACAGCCATCAGCAACGAACCGTACGCGCTGCCCGCCGGGAAAAACAGCTTGCCGATCAACATCGCGAAGTAGCTATAGACCGTGAAGTCGTACATTTCGAGCGCATTGCCGATCGAGCAGGCGGCGATCGTGCGCCAGTGCCGCGGCTGCCTGCTGGCTGAGGCTGTGGCGTCGACAGGTTGGGTGGACGGCAAGGTGAGGTTGGTCATGAATCGCTCGCTCGATAGCGGGTTCAGTAGAGAGACGCCGCTCGGCGCCACCACGTCGGCCAAGGCGCTGGCCGGGTTGAAGCGAGTATTCGGGCGTCAAAAAGAACCACCAAGTCACTTTTTTTTGGGGCACCAAGTTTTGGTTATCACCCGGCGCGTGGGCACGCGCGCCGGGCCTTGAGCAGGCAGCGACGGTCGGCGGCGCCCTGGACGAGGACGCCGCGAATTCAAGGCATTGGGTGAAAACCGGGACGAGTTCGCAAAGGGCAATCTGGCCTTGCCCGTCTGCGAAGTCTGCGATTCAAGGATGCGGCGCGCGCCGCTTGCGACGGGGAACTAGCCCTTGCGCGGCGAGTCGATCGGTGGCGTGCCGTCGTGAAAAATCCCCGTCAGTTGCGTGCGCAATTCCGGTGTATCCACATGCCGATGAACGCTGACCGCGTGCTGCACGGCCGCCTCCAGAAGCTCCTTTTCGGAGTCTGCCGAGATCGCCACGGAGCAGTTCATTTCGCTGGGAAACTCTCTACAGTCAATGTATTTTCGAGTCATGATCCGACTCCTCCTTACTCCTCATTAGCCAGTTAAATGCACGCGCGAAGTCATTCGCGCGCGTGCGAACAAAGTATAGGTAGCCTGCATATTGCTTGCTATAGTAATCAGGAGACGGCACCGCGCCCCTCATCAAATGCATCAGATTCATCGCGGCGTCTGGCTCGACCGGGTATTCATCACAAGTATTCAGGTTATCTAATCATTCCCGGCTACCGCCTTGTCGCCCGGATAAAAAGCCGACGGCTTCGATATTTGCGCCACGTCCGGATCACTGCGGCTTCGCCTCGCTGCTGCGCGAAAGCTGCCTTCCAGAAAGCACTTTCTCCCTGCTTTCCCAGCGGGATGTCTTTGCCGCGTCTCGCGTATGTACCTGCGCCACGCTTGGCCCGATGTCGCTTGCGGCGTACGGCTTTTCGCGATGTACAGAATTTGAAGAATGTGAGGTGCCCAATGACCCACCTGTCGAGTGAATCCATTGAAACATTGAAAGGCGCGCTACGCGGCACCGTGCTGCAAGCGCAGGACGCGGGCTACGACACCGCGCGCCAGATCTGGAACGCCATGATCGATCGCCGCCCCGCGCTCATCGTACGTTGCCAGGGGAGTGCCGATGTGCGCCAGGCGGTGTCTTTCGCCCGCACACACGGACTGACGCTCGCCGTGCGCGGCGGGGGCCACAATATCGCGGGCAGCGCGATCTGCGAGGACGGTCTCGTCATCGATCTCTCGCCGATGAAATCCGTGCGCGTCGAACCCTCGACGCGCCGCGCGTATGTCGAGCCGGGCGCAACGCTCGGCGACTTCGATCACGAAGCGCAGGCCTTCGCTCTGGCCACGCCGCTCGGCATCAATTCGACGACCGGCGTCGCGGGCCTCACGCTGGGCGGCGGCTTCGGCTGGCTGAGCCGCCGCTTCGGCATGACGGTCGATAACCTGGTCGCGGCCGACGTCGTCACCGCCGACGGCAATCTGCTGCATGTGAGCGCCAAAGCGAACGAGGATCTCTTCTGGGCGATTCGCGGCGGCGGCGGCAACTTCGGCGTCGTGACGATGTTCGAATTCGAGGTGCATCCGCTAGGCCCCAACGTGTATGGCGGCCTGGTCGTGCTGCCGTTTGCGGACGCGAAAGAAGCGTTGGCTCGCTACCGCGAAGCCTCGGCGACGATGCCCGAAGACCTGACCGTGTGGAGCGTGTCGCGCCTCGCGCCGCCCTTGCCGTTCCTGCCGCCCGAGGTGCATGGCAAGCCCATCATCGCGTTCGCGATCTGCTACACGGGTCCGCTTGAAAACGGGCCTGCGGCCGTCGAAGTCGTGCGGCGCTTTGGCAAACCCTACGGCGAGCATCTCGGCCCGATGCCTTATGTGGCGTGGCAAAAGATGTTCGATCCCCTGCTCACCCCGGGCGCGCGCAATTACTGGAAGTCGCACAACCTCGCCGAATTGCCGGACGGCCTCATCGACACCTTGACCGCCGCGATCGACACATTGCCCTCGCCGCAATGCGAGATTTTCTTTGGTCAGATTGGCGGCGCGACGCAGCGCGTGGCGCCGGACGCCACGGCTTATCCGAATCGCGACGCGCTATACGTGATGAACGTGCACGGCCGCTGGGACGATGCCGCCGACGACGCCCGCTGCATTGCCTGGGCGCGTGACTTCTTCGAGGCATCGGCGCCCTTTGCGCTAGGCAGCGTGTATGTGAATTTCCTGACCGAAGACGAACAGGCGCGTGTGGAGGCCGCTTACGGTCCGAACATGCAACGGCTGATTGCCGTGAAGACGCGCTACGACCCGGACAATCTCTTCTGTCGCAACCAGAATATCCGGCCCACTCCCCAGACGTAATCGCCACGCCGTTTGACACGGAGAACCAACATGCCGACTTATGTGGTACTCACGCAATTCACGGATCAAGGCATCCGCACGATCAAGAACAGCCCTCAGCGCGCCGGCCAGGCGGCGGAACTGGCCAAAGCGCACGGCTGCGAAATGAAGCAGATCTACTGGACGATGGGTCAATACGACATCGTCACGATCATCGAAGCCGCTGACGAAGCGAGCTTCATGGCGTTTGGCCTCGCGCTGGGCGCGCAAGGCAATGTGCGCACGCAGACGCTGCGTGCGTTCAACAAGGACGAATTTGGCGCGATGCTCGGCAAACTCGCGTGATCACGTGATCGCGAGGCGCCCTGAAAGCAACCGGTGCTTTCAGGGCGCAGCACCAACAATCAGCGTGTACGGGCTTTCGCGGCGTTGCCTTGTGCGAGGACCTGGCGGATCTGCGCGAGATGGAGATCCCCAACCGCAGTGTGTTCAGAACCGTGCGCCCACAGGGAACGCTGGACCGGAGGCCACGCGCCCAGATAGCGGCACAGCGCGGACACGAACGGCCGCCTGCCGCCGACCGCCAGCCGCTGCAAGGCAGCCTCCACGCGTTTGACACCCACGTTCACGAGCAGCCATTCAAAAGCCTGCCGATCCTCGTCGTTCACAATGCGGATGAGCGATTCCATGTGATCCTCCTACTGGACGTATACACATACTGTTAATTTATACAGTATTTTGTTCCGTCGCAAGCGCCACATGGATTCGCCGGGTCTGCGATACCTCTACGCGATCCGCACAACCGGCTTGCCGGCGAAATTCCGGCTACGCAAAGCGTCCAGCAGCTCCGCCAGCGCGTCGAAGCCGCGCACGACCCGCGCCTGCGGCTCCAGACGCCCTTCGGCAACAGCCGCCAGCATCTGCTCGCCTTCGCTGCGCAATTGCGCCCACGCATCGTCGTCGCCGTGCTGGTGGAGTGCGCCCAACGCCACTTCATGCATCGACAAGGTCCGCCCGAACGGCTCGCACGGCCACTGCGCCACACGGTCCTGCACGCAGACGAGATGACCGTTGGCCCGCAGCGCATCGGCCATGCGAGCGGCGTGATCGCCGCTGACCGTATCGATCACCGCGAAATAGCGCTGGCCGCCGCTCCATGCTGCGGAATCGGCCAGTGGCCCGTCGATGCAATCGGCGGCGCCGAGCGCCAGCAGGCGCTCCCGATGCCGCGCATTGGCCATCGCGGTCACGACGAAGCCGCGTGCAACCGCCAACTGGATCAGGTACTGGCCGACCGCACCACCCGCACCGCTCACGAGCAGCGGCTGGCCCGGCTTGACCGGCACCTTGTCGATCGCGAGCCAGGCCGTGAGCGCCGGACACGGAAAGCTCGCGGCCGTTTCGTAATCGAGCGCGTCCGGCAGGCGCAGCAGCGCGCGCGCGTCCACGGGCGTGTGCTCCGCGAAGCTGCCGTGGCGATGCAGGCTGGTGTGCCAGACCACGCGGCGGCCCAGCCAGTCGGCCGATACGCCCGCGCCCAGCGCGACCACTTCGCCCGCGCCATCGACGCCCGGCACATGGCCAGCCTGCCAGTCCACCAGCGCGCCGCCGAGCACTTTCCAGTCAACCGGGTTCAATCCGATCGCGGCATTGCGCACCAGCACCTGACCGGCCGCGGGAGCCGGGGTGGGAACGCGCACCAGCTTCAGGTCGAGGGGATCGGCACTCCCGTGCCAGGTCCAGGCGCGGTGCATCGCGTCATGCATGGCAGCGCCGGTCACGATTGGTAGGCTCCCGCCGAATAGGTCAGCTCGTAGCTATGGCTGTAGATCTCCACGATGTTGCCGAACGGATCTTCCATGTAGACCATGCGATACGGCTTCTCGCCCGGGAAGTACTCGCGCACCGGCATGCGCTGCTTGCCGCCCGCCGCGACGATCTTTGCCGCCAGCCCTTCCACGTCCGGGTCCTGGACGCAGAAGTGAAACACGCCCGTTTTCCAGTATTCGAAGTTGTTCTCCGGCTTCTGCGCGTTGCGGAATTCGAAGATCTCCACGCCGATGCGGTCTCCCGTGGACAGATGGGCGATGCGAAACGATCCCCAACCCGCGCCGAACACATCCGTGCACATCACGCCGATCGCGCTGTCGTCCTCGGTGATCGTGGTCGGCGGCATGATCAGATACCAGCCCATGACTTCGCTATAGAAGCGCACGGCGGCGTCGAGATCGGTCACGGAAAGACCGATGTGGGAAAAGCTGCGCGGATAGGGTCGGGGCATAGTGAGCATGGCAGTGCACTCCTGAAAGGTTGATCCCCCAAGCGTAGCGCCTGCAATGCAATATCTGCTCTAATGCTTCCTTATCGCTTTGATAAGAAATCGTTATGCTCAATCCTCAATGGCTACGCTCGTTCGCCGCCGTGGCCGAGCTGGGCGGCTTCACGCGCGCGGCCAACCAGCTGGGACTGACACAGGCGGCCGTGAGCCAGCATGTGCAGCACCTCGAAGGTCAACTCGGCCCTTTGCTGATCCGGCGCGGACGGCAAATCGAACTGATGCCGGCCGGCGTCGCCTTGCTCGATTACTGCAACGAAGTCGAGCAGGCGCACAAACGCCTACAGCGGCAATTGACCGATTCCACTGTCGATAGCGGCGAAGTCAGCCTCATTACGCCCGGCAGTGTGGGACTGGCGCTCTATCCGTTGCTGCTGGATTTGCAGCAGGCTCATCGAGGGCTCGTGATCCGCCATCGCTTCGCGCCCGATACGGAAACGCGCGAAGCGGTGCTCGACAAGCGCTATGAACTCGGCCTCGTCACGCTGCGGCCCGACGATCCGCGCCTGGCCGCCGAACCCTTTGCCGAAGAACCGCTGGAACTCGTCGTACCGGCCGGCGAGAACGTAGCGAGCTGGGCGGATCTGGAGCGGCTCGGCTTTATCGATCATCCGGACGGACGGGCGATGGCCACGCGGCTGCTGGCCCGCCATTTCCCCGGCAATCCAGGCCTGCGTGGCTTGCCGCTGCGCGGCTTTAGCAACCAGATCTCGCTGATCCTCGAACCGGTCGCGCGCGGCCTGGGCTTTACGGTGATCCCGCGCCATGCGCGCGAGGCGTTCGCCAACGCGCAGGCGATCCGCGTGATCGAGTGCGGGACGCCGGTGGTCGATACCTTGTGGCTCGTTCATCGGGCCGAATGGCCGCTTTCATCCCGGGCGGTGTGGCTGCTCGATCAGATTCGCGCGCGGCTCGCGTTTGGCGCGGCTTCTGCGTAAGCGGTCCTCGTCGATCTCTGCGCAAGATCGCATCCGCCTGCGCCAATTGTTCGGCTGATCCTGCCAGTCAATTCGTGTCCGGCCGCTTTATCGCACAGGCCCGAATCTCTACATTCCTGTTGACGGTCGGCGATGGCTTGACGCAGACGCCGGTTCCAATCGATGCATGGGGCAACCCACTTACGTTGAGAGAAAACATCATGGGCAAGCTTGCAGGAAAAGTCGCGGTTGTCACGGGCGGGTCGAAAGGTATCGGCGCCGCCATTGCAAAAGCACTCGCGGCCGAAGGGGCCTCGGTAGTCGTCAATTACGCGAGCAGCAAGGCCGGTGCCGACGCGGTCGTGGCCGCGATCGCCAGCGCCGGAGGCAAAGCGGTTGCCGTTGGCGGCGATGTGTCGAAGGCCGCCGACGCGCAAGGTATCGTCGGCGCGGCCATCGAAACTTATGGTCGACTCGACATTCTCGTGAACAACTCGGGCGTCTACGAATTCGCGCCCATCGAGGAATTCACCGAAGAGCAATACCGCCGGCAATTCGATATCAACGTGCTCGGCGTGCTGCTCACGACGCAGGCGGCCGTCAAACACCTTGGCGAAGGCGCAAGCATCGTCAATGTCAGCTCGGTCGTGACGACCGCTACGCCTGCGGCAACCGCCGTGTATAGCGGCACGAAAGGCGCAGTCGACGCGATCACCGGCGTGCTGGCGCGCGAACTCGGACCGAGGAAGATCCGCGTGAACGCGATCAACCCTGGCGTCGTGGCGACCGAAGGGACGCACACGGCAGGGGTGATCGGCTCGGATTTCGAAGCGATGGCAGTCAGCCAGACGCCGCTTGGCCGCATCGGCCAGCCGGACGATATTGCCTCGGCGGTGGTTTTCCTCGCATCGGACGACGCGAAGTGGCTGACGGGCGAGCATATCGTCGCCAGCGGCGGCATGCGCTAAAACGCATTAGCGGGCGCGGCCGTCCGTCTGGGCGGCTCGCCTGACGTGCGCCAGATTGCGCACGGTGCGCGGCGGGCCGCTCACGG
This sequence comes from Paraburkholderia sp. J67, assembly GCF_905220265.1. NCBI lineage: Bacteria > Pseudomonadati > Pseudomonadota > Betaproteobacteria > Burkholderiales > Burkholderiaceae > Paraburkholderia > Paraburkholderia sp. J67. The sequence continues at coordinate 125,598 of NZ_CAJMZK010000008.1, read as the reverse complement.
CAGCCGATCGCGGATAGCGAGAAGCAGGTCGAGGTGTCGTTCGACCAGCTGCGGAATAGGCGATTCACCGCCAATCCATCGACCGATTGTGCGTCGGTCATAACCCGAATATTCAGCGAACGTCACCTGTGTCCAGCCAAGGCGCGCCAGCGCATAGGAAAGGTCGGCTGGCTTCATATCGATTTAGACAAAATGTCTCTCATGATCGGTAATCAATGCGACATTTTGCCAAAAATCACGGATAATATCGAGTCTGTCGCCGCACCGCGCGGCAAGTCCCCAGCGCGCCTGCGTCAGCAGGCAAATACGTCGATTACGCTACGCCCCGTTACACCCACTAACGACTTGGCGGAAAGTGCGGGCTTGTGCGTGCTATTCTGACGGAACGCGATTTGCAGTATCCTGCTCGCCGATTATCTGAAGTGCCGAGAATATTGAAATGGATGAAAGAAAGCGTGACAGCATCGTGGCCTATCTGCAACGGCGGATGGCCGAATTTGGCATCAGCCCGGAAGCGCTGGCCGCCTCAATAGCAAAAGACCAGGCGCAGTTGCAAGCGGCGCGATTCCGCGACGCTATGGGTCACACATGGGATGGCGAAGGCGTACCGCCGCTGTGGGTCGTGCAAGCGACCAGCGCGGGCCAGTCGCTCGAACATTTCGCCATCGCAGAAGCGCCGACGAAAGCCGCCCCCACCCGTGCCACGGTCGACTGGCGCAATGACCCCTTCGCCGGAAGCCGCCTGGCCTCCGTGAAACCCGAGCGCGCCGAAGCCGCCTGAGCCCCCGAGACACACTCCAATCCCTGTACGCCTTTAGACCTTTAGACCTGGCAAATATCCATCGCGACCAGGCGGCGTGATCCGCCCTTAGCGCGTGCTGGTTCGCCCAGCGTCGGATAGTCGGTGTAAAACTTTTCTGAGCCTCCCAAAAAGCCCTCTCTGTGCGGCCCGTTCATTGGCGCATGGGTCTTGATGCGCTCGACGAAATCAGGCGCTTCATTGAATCTCTTCAGGAACGCCTGGCGCGGTAACGGTGAGTGTGCAATCGCGGCGATACGCGAAAACACCCTTCAACCACGGCTTTTCTTTGCGCGCGTGACGGGCTTCGCAGCCGCGATCAGTCCGCGCAGAAACACCATGATGGCCTGACCCGCCGGCACTTCGCCCAATATCGGGCGCTGCAAAGCCAGCCCATGCGAGAGCGCCATGAATGACGCCGCCAGCATGGGCGGCGCCTCAGGCGGCACCAGATCGAGCCGCGCGAAGACCAGTTCGATGCAGCGTGCGAAGCCGTCGCGATGCGCACTCCAGAGCGCCCGCGATGCGTTCGCGAGCGCCACGCTGCGCCCCGCCTGCAACTCGAATTCGATCCCCAGCACGGCCCATTCCGGTTCGTCGTCGATCCGCTTCGACCAGGCATCGAGCGCGCCGAGCATGGCCTGCTGCGTGAGCGCCGGATCACCGAGCATCTGCGCCACCTCGCCGAGTTGCGCACTCGCGCGCGACTGCATCAACTCGATGAAAAGCGCTTCCTTGTCGGCGAAATTCGAATAGAACGCGCCCTGCGTGTATCCGGCTTGCGCCGCAATATCGCGCAGCGAAGTCGCGCCAAAACCTTTCTCCACGAACAGAAGCTTCGCAGCGGCAAGCAGATCGGCGCGCGTGCGCAAGCGGCTCGCTTCACGCGTGAGACGACGGGAGGGTGAGGACTGAGCCATGTTTCACATATCAGTTGATATTTAAATTTCAGGTGATATTATTACACATGCATTTCACATAGCCTTCAGGGCTTGAAAGTCAGAATATCGAGAGTGCGCACGTTTTATCGCGCCTCGTATCGAATAACTCGATCAGCGGATGCAGACGAATATGGGGAGCAGGGTTAAAAATCTGCGAGAGCAGCTTGCGCGGCTCGACAAACAGATCTCGATTGCGTGGCAGGCAGAGCAGCATGCGGCCATCGAACACATTCGCCAGGTGATGAACTTTTTCAACCTCGTGCCGAATCAATTGCGCGTCGATCGGCGCGGCAGCTATAACACGCAGCCCGTAACGGTGAAATACCGTGATCCCGCGAGCGGCGCGACATGGACCGGACGCGGGCGGGCTCCGTCGTGGATACGCAATCGCGATTACGACGATTTTCTGATCGAGCGATCCGGGGATTCGCGAACGCAATTAACGCCCGCTGTCCGCGACAATGCCCGATATGAATCCGTCCATTCCTGAAAATAAACGAGGCATTTGATTAGCCATCCTTATATGTCATGAATGGGAATTCAAATGGCACTGAAACCATTCCGCCGCGCTCCGGCTGGTGGTTTCGAAATGCTCGACATAGGGCGTAAAATGCCCGCCCGCGATCATCGTCAGTTGTTTCGGTTGCAGCGCGTCCTTATAGGCACGTAGACACAAATCCGTGGCGGTCAGCGTATCGGCGTCGGCTACGATCATCAGCAATGGCGTCGGGCTGATGCGCGCGATATGCACGCCTGGCTCGTTTTCGCGCGAAAGCTCGGCGCTGCGTAGCGTCACCTCGTTACGCCAGTTCGGCGCGAAGGCCGTCGTGCCCGCAAAGAACGCGTGACTATCCGCGCCCGCCATGGCACATGGCCCGCCAGGATCGGCGCTCGTCGCGGGCAGCATCGCGGGCGCACCGCCAGCGAAACGGCGCGCGCGATCCGCCTCGAAGCGGCTCAATAGCAAGGGCACATGATCGGCGCGTGTGCGGCGCAAGGCCGATTGATAGCCGCTGATCTGCGGCACCTGCGATACCACGCACTTCACCCGCCGATCGATCGCGGCCACTTCCAGCACGTGGCCACCGCTAAAACTCGTGCCCCAGATGCCCAGGCGTGTCGCGTCCACCTCGGGCCGCGTCGACAGATAGCTGAGCGCGTCGCGATAACCACGCTTCTGCAAGGCCGGATCGACCTCCTGACGCGGCAGTCCCTCACTCTCGCCAAAATTGCGGTGATCGTAGACGAGCACGGCCAGGCCGGCCTTCGCGAACACCTCGGCGTAACGATCGAGATACTGCTCCTTGACCGCCGAGAATCCGTGCGCCATCACGATCGCCGGATGCCCGCCCTCACGCGCCGGGTGCGCAGGCAGGTAGAACCAGCCGCGCAGGCGCGCACCTTCCGAAAGAAACTCCACGTTTTGACGTTCCATTGCCTATCCCCTGTGAGGCACGCGGCGCTTGAATGCGGCGCGTGGGATAGACGATACGCAACGGCGACGAGCGGCGCGCCGTGGGTCCGGACATCGGCTACGCCGGATCGGACAAATTGAAATACGCGCTCGGTGTCGAGCCCGTCACGCGGCGAAACATCGCCGCGAAAGCGCCCGGCGTTTCATAGCCGAGCGCGAGGCTCACGTCGGCGACGGGCCTGCCGCTGGCGAGCAGCGGCAGCGCATGCTGGACACGCACGAGCTGGCGCCAGTGCACGAACGACATACCGGTTTCGGCGATAAAGAGGCGCGCGAGCGTGCGCGTCGAGGCGCCCGCTTCGGCGGCCCAGGCATCCAGGGAACGTGCATCGCCGGGCGTGTTGAGCAGCGCATCGCAGATGCGCTTGAGGCGCCGGTCGCCGCCGCCCGGCATACGTAGCGGATGGCCCGGCACCCAGTCGATTTCGGCAAGCAGATGCGTAATGACGAGGGCATCGCGCCCGGTGGGTTCGTCGTCGAGTGGAATCGTCGCGGCGCGCACGATCAGTTCGCGCAAGAGCGGCGTCACGTTGACGGCGCTCGGCGTTGCAGGAAAGCCTGCCGGGCAGAACTCGGCGCGAATATACGGGCTGCGCAACGACACCGCGCCACGCGCACGCATCGCATGCAGCGTGCCGGCCGGCATCCACAGCGCGCGCTGCGGCGGCACGAGCCACAGCGCCTCGCCGACGATCACTTCGATCACGCCGCGCGTCGCGTAGATGAGCTGCGAGCGAGCATGCCGATGTGCGCCGACCTCGAAACCGTCCGCGTATTCCTTCGCCATGACCGAGGCCGGGCCGGGCGCCTCTTGATAGTCAGCGGGATTCGTGCTGCGCGTGGCAGCGTGCGCCGACGAACTTCGCGGCTTAGGATCGGACGACATGGGCAACAGAGATGGGCGAGAGCGAGTCAGTATAGAGCGACCCGCATCGTCTGGCGCCCCACCTGAGCGCCACCCCCACCCACGCCGCTACGCAGCAACCCTGAAGACGGCCACGGTCGAGCGCAACTTGCTCGCCTGCTCATCGAGCGCGGCAGCAGCGGCCGCGGCCTGCTCAACCAGCGCCGCGTTCTGCTGCGTCACGGTATCCATCTGCGAAACCGCGAGATTCACCTGCTCGATGCCAGTGCTCTGCTCCACCGACGCCGCCTCGATCTCGCCCATGATGTCGCTCACGCGCATGATCGACTGGACGATTTCCTTCATGCGCTCGCCGGCCACGGCGACCTGGCCCGAACCCGTATCGACGCGCTCCACCGACGAGCCAATCAAGGCCTTGATGTCCTTCGCCGCCGACGCGCTGCGCTGCGCGAGCGCGCGCACTTCCCCGGCGACGACCGCGAAGCCGCGCCCCTCGTCGCCCGCGCGCGCCGCTTCGACAGCCGCATTGAGCGCGAGAATGTTGGTCTGGAACGCGATGCTCTCGATCGTGCCGATGATCTCGCCAATACGCTTCGATTCGTCGGCAATGCCGCGCATGGTTTCGATCACCTCGTCGACGGCCTGGCCGCCGCGCCCCGTGGCGTCCGACGCGAGCACGGCGAGCTGACGCGCCTGCCGCGCGTTTTCGGCGTTCTGCTTCACCGTCGCCGTGAGTTGCTCCATGCTGGCCGCCGTCTCTTCGAGCGAGGCTGCCTGCTCTTCGGTACGCTGCGACAGATCGGCATTGCCATGCGCGATCTCCGACGAGCCCGTAGCAATCGAATCGCTCGATTGCTGGATGCCCTGCACGAGATCGCGCAACTTGCCCCGCATCTCGCGAAGGGCGTGCATGAGGCTCGAATGATCGTCGGCGGCGAGCGCCACGTGCGTCGTCAGGTCGCCGGCTGCGATCTGCGCCGCCAGCTCCGCGGCAACGGCCGGCTCACCGCCGAGCGCGCGCCGGATGCTGCGCGTCATGAACCACGCCATCGTGCCCACAGCCGCGAAAATGAGCACCGCGATAACGATCATGGTGCGCGCGACACGCCAGTACGCAGCGTCGATATCGTCGTAGAAGAAGCCCGTGCCGATCCACCATTGCCAGCCCGGGATCGCCACCACGCCTTGCAGCTTGGGTTCGAGCGGACTATCCGGCGAGCGGTGGATCAGCACGTCCACGAGCGCGACATGGCGCCTTTCGAGCCCTTGCGCATAGGCCTGCGTGTCGGTGAGATCGCCCATCGTCGTGCGATTGCCGCCCGTCTTGGTGCCGATCAGGGCCGGATTCGGATGCACGAGGTTGATGCTGTCCGTCGTCGTGACCCAGAAATAGCTCTTGCTGTCCGCATTCAGTTCGGTGATTGCCGCTTTCGCCGCCGTCTGCGCGTCGGCGCGCGAAAGTTTGCCCTGGGCTTCCTGCGCCTGGTAGTAGAGCACCAGATGCTCGGCCTTGAGCAGCAGGTTGTTGATCTGCTCCTGTCGACTTTCGACGAGCGACTGTTTCAGTTGCGACAAGGTCGTCGCAGCAATGCAAACGACACCGACGAGCGCGGTGCCGACAAGAAGAATCAGCTTGGTTGAAACTTTCATTTCGGGTCGAGGGGACGGAGAAGACGTCGGGCAAATAGCCAAAATTAACTGTTTGGTTAATCCTTAACGGCAATCCGTCCGTATTCTTTAGGGCGATTCGGCGCGCTTGCCGTGTCGACGAAACGCGCCGGACCGCCCCCTTCTGCTGCAACCCGTCGATCAGTTCTCGTGCGGCGTACGCAGCGCCTGGCCGGAGGCAGCCGCCCTGCCCGACGTCGCGTCCTCATGCCCGTCGTGCGCCTGACCAGGATAGCCAGCATGACTATCGCGGCCGGACGGATCGACCCCGCCCAGCATCAGTTGTTTGCTCGACCAGTGGTAGAAAACATCCGGCTGCCGATTTTTCTTTTTGACATGACGGCTCGCATGGGGACGCTTCGGCGGCGAAGTCGATGCGACACGCTTGCGGGGCGAATGCACGGGCGTGCTTTTATGCGAATCGCCGGCCTTCGGGTTGGCGGCAGATTGAACGGCATACGCGTTGGCGGCGCTGTGCAAAACGAGCACCGCAATCGCGATGCCTCGCACAACGACGCTCGCCGCGTCCGCCTCGCTGCGGCGCAACCCGCCGTACGCGCGGGTCAAGCGGCGTCCCCGTCCGGCACGCGTCGCGCGTCGAGCATCTTCGCCGTGCGGGCGATCTGCACGCGCTTCGAGCGCGCGCGAGGCAACCCCAGGGCCTGCGCCGCTGCATAAGAGAGATCGATGATGCGTCCCTTCACAAATGGGCCGCGATCGTTAATGCGAACCGTAATCGACTTTCCGGTCGCCACGGAGGTGACGCAGACATAGCTGCCGAACGGCAAGGTCCGATGCGCTGCCGTGAACGCGGCGCTATCGAATCGCTCTCCGCTCGCCGTTCGCCGTCCCTGGAACTTTGCCGCATACCACGACGCTTCGCCGGATTCCAGCACCTTGCCTGCGGAACGGCCCGTTTGGGCTACCGGGTTCAACGCGGCCTCCTCGACCGTGGCGCTCGCGGACGGCGCGGGTGAATCGGCTGCACCGCCACGATTCGATATCGCGTGATCGTGCGGACTTGCGGCGCACGCACTGAAAAGCGCAAGCATCGAGAGCATGCCCCCCAATCGGATCGAGACCACAACACACCACCCATCATCGTTGAAACCGGACTTAACGGTCTCAAAAATCTTGCGTTGACGGATGAATGAGGTTCTGACAATTCTTGATCTTCGGCTTAGGAATGGACGGTAGTCCTGACTATCTATCAATCGCCGACTCGTGAATGATTGGCTACGTTCCGACCCTACGTACGGCAATTCGAATTTATGCGATATCAGGCCAGCGACGGCGACCGTATTCTGATCCTGTTCAGCCGATATTGTTGGAGATAACCATGAGCCCCTATTCCCTGATTGACGTGTCGTCGATGCAAGAACGCGTGAGCACGATCGCCGGTGACGGCGAGGCGAATCGAGGGCGAGTGGCCGCCATGCAGACCCACGATGAAGCTGCCACGGGCATCGAACAACATGGCAACCGCTTCGCGCTGACTGGCGCACTCTTTGCGGGCATCCTGGTTTCGTTGACGGGAATGGCAGCAACCCGCTCCCTGTTCGACGAAGGCTGATCGTCGGACGCTACGCGCGGCGTACGGACGCCCGCACGAAATCAGTCAACCATGCCCACGCCTCACGCCGAACACAAACGGGGAATCGTTCCCGTACATCCAGACAGCCTGCTTGCCGCGCACATCGAGCGCCATATCCACCTGTATATCGACTATGGAATGGGCATGGCCTGTCTGTTCATCTTTTGTGGCGCCTATTGCGCCGAACATCTGCTGCTCGACAGGCTTTTGTAGTCTGCCAATCGAAAATAACTTGCAGTACGAATCAAATCTGAACTGGAAACCACCCATGATCACGTCATTCCACACCTGGATTCGAATCCAGACTGAACGCGAGGATCCAGTAGGCCGCCTGGCGCGCGAGGTCAGCGCGGATGACCGCGCACCCGAAGGCATCTGGAAGGCAAACTGGCTCGACCATCTGATGGTACGCAACGCGGGCCTCGTCACGATGGCCGCGTTCGAAGAAGCGTGGGGTGAATACTCCACGCAGTTTCTGGATAAATACCGTTAATCGTGGCATAGGGTCCGTCACTGACGCGTTGGTATTGACGCGAGCTTTATAGTTTGCAGTTATCGACGCAGGCATGGATCCCGCCGCCGCCCACAAACCGCCGAATCGTCGAAACCGACGAAGCGGCCCTGTCCCCACTGCTCCAGAATTAACGCACTCGGCCGCGGCAAGGCCCACGCGACGTATTCGACGTATTCGACATCCAGACAGCGCGCCCACACGCGGGACGCAAGCTGCAATGAACCGGCGACGCCGTCGCCCCGGAGACACAACGTGAATCTCGCCCACTACTGTTCCTATTGGGCCGCCATGCGCGGCGACGAAGCGGCGGCTGTCTTCAGGGGCGAACGCCTCACGTGGACCGAGCTCGACCGGCAGGCCAATGCGCTCGCCGCCAGCCTCGCGAGCGCCGGCATCGCTCAGGGCGATCGCCTCGGCTGCCTGCTCCCCAACGGCCTGGAATGGGTCGTCGTCTGGTGCGCCGCCCTCAAAGCGGGGGCCATCCTGGTGCCGTTGAACCCGCGCTACGGCGACAACGAGTTGCGCGAGATCGTCGCTAACGTAGGCTGTCGCGCGATCGTTTCGCTGCCGCGCGATGTCGAGCGCATCGCGCCAGCCGTCGCGGCGCGCACGCACGGCGCCAGCGGCGTGCACCTGTTCGCGCTGCAAACCGATGCCGCGCCCATCGCCTTTGGCGACGCGATCGCAGGCGAGGCCCGGCCACCGTCGATCGAGGCGCGCCCCGACGATATCGCCGTCGTGACCTTCACCTCAGGCTCGACGGGCCTGCCCAAAGGCGCGATGCTCAGCCATCGGGCGATACGCGCGATGGGCATGAGCGCCATTGCGGCCAACCGCTTCACCTCGGCGGAGCGCGTCCTGCTGCTCGCGCCCTTCGCCTTCACGGGCGGCATCATCTCCGTCTATTCGCCGACCTATCTGGCAGGCGGCTGCATCTATATCGAGGAATCCGCCGATCCCGAGCGCGCGCTCGCGACCATCACGAGCGAGCGAATCACGGCGATCACAGGCGTCCCGATTCTCTGGGAGCGCATGGCCGACTCCCGCCAGTTCGCCTCAGCCGATCTCGGTTCGCTCAATTCGGCCGCTACGGGCGGCGCACCGGTATCGCCAGCGTTATTGCAGCGCTACATCGAAAAGGGTGTGCGCATTCGCCAGGTCTATGGCTGCACGGAGGCCAGCGGGTTAATCGCCACGCCCAACGAAGCGCATGCCCTTGCCAGGCCCTGGGCCTGCGGCGTGCCGCTACCAACGGTCGAGGTGCGTGTCGTCGATGCCCAGGGCGCGCCCTGCGCGAGCGGCGAGGTCGGCGAGTTGATCCTGCGCGGCGAGCAGATGTTCTCGGGCTACTGGGGCAACGAAGCGGCCACCGCCGAGGCCTGGCAGGACGGCTGGTATCGCACCGGCGACCTCGGCCGTATCGACGAGTCGGGTCACATCCAGATCACCGACCGCAAGAAGAACATGGTCATCAGCGGCGGCGTCAACATCTACCCGGCTGAAATCGAACGCGCGATGAGCGCGCTGCCCGGCGTGATCGAGATCGTCGCCTTCGGCATGCCCGATGCGAGTTGGGGCGAGCGCGTGGTGGCGGTCGTGCATGGCGTCGATGGTCTCGACGCGCGCGCGCTGATGCAGGCGGCGCGCACGGCGCTGGGCGCGTACAAGACGCCGAAGGAAATCATCGTCGTCGCAGAGAGCCTGCCGCGCACTTCGACGGGCAAGCTGCAACGCACGAAGTTCGCGCAACTCTACGACGCGCTGCGCGACGCGCCGCGCGTGTTCGCCAGCGACCTGCCCGCGCACGACAAGGCAGTGACAGCACCCGAAGCCTGAACCCGCTGCGCTGCACGCGATGTCAAGGATCGACTCCATGTACTTCAGCCCCGAACGCAACCGGCGTTTTGCGCAACGGTTGTTCGAGCATGTGCGAAACGGCACGACGGACCAGAACGCCGACATGCTGCCCTACGATCTCTCGATCTACGCCGATACGGACATCGCCGCCGCCGAGCGCGCGAAGATCTTCGAGAAGCTGCCAATGATGGCGCTGCACAGCTCGCAGCTTCCCGAACCGGGCGACTTCGTCACCGTGCAACTGAACCGCACCCAGGCGATCGTCTCGCGCCAGAAGGACGGCAGCGTCAAGGCGATGATCAACGCCTGCCGCCATCGCGGCGCGACCCTGGTCAAACAGGAATCAGGCCGACGCAATCTATTTGTGTGTCCTTATCATGGCTGGAGCTATGCGGGCGACGGCGCGCTCAAGGCGATCTCGTTTGGCGAGACCTTCGGCGCCTGCCCTGCCGAAGAGCGCCGCCTCGTGCAATTGCCGGTGGAAGAGCGCCACGGCTTCGTGTGGATCGTCGAAGATCCCGACGGCCACATCGACGTGGCCGCGCATCTGGACCCGCAGATGGACGCCCTGCTCGCGGATTACGGACTCGCGCGTTACCACGTCTGGCGCAACGCGACCTTCGAGCTGGCGCAGAACTGGAAGATCATGCTCGAAGGCGTGCTCGACGGCTATCACGTGTCGTTCGTACACGGCGCGACCATCAAACCCTACTTCTACCTGAACATGATGGCGATCGAGGACTTCGGCCACCATCACGTCACGGCCACGCCGCGCCGCGCGATCGAGCGCATCCTCCACGAGCCGCCGGGCCAGTCGTCGCTCGACGAGTATGCAGTGTTCGGCAACCTCGTCTCGCCGAATGCGACCTTCGTGCTGCACCCGCATCACATCGAGCACTGGACGCTCTACCAGGACGTCAAGGACCCGGGCCGCTGCCGCGCGATGCTGCGCATCCTCACGCCGCACAAAACGCTCGACGAACGCGGCCAGGCCATCATGGAGAAAAACTGGAACATCGCCTCGGCGGCGATCCTCAACGAGGACGTGCCCGTGGGCGACAGCATCCAGGCATCGGCGGAGATGCCGCATGCGGGCTCCGTCCTGCTCGGCCTGAACGAAGTCGGCAATCGCGTGTTTCATCGCGCCTGGCGTCACTACATGGAGGCTTGACGATGAGCGAACCCGCCCTGCTGATCGAGCGCCCGCACGACGGCGTGCTGCAACTGACGCTCAATCGTCCGCGTGCGCTGAATGCCGTCACGCTCGAACTCGCTCAGGCGCTGGCCGATGCACTCGCCGCGGCCGCCAGCGACGCAAGCGTGCGCGCCATCGTCCTGACCGGTGCGGGCGAGCGCGGCTTCAGCGCGGGCTACGACATTCGCGAGATGGCCGCGATGGATACCGATGCGATGCTCGGCGCCGCGCTGCGCCGCTGCCCCGTGATCCATGCGCTCGCGCGTCATCCCAAGCCGGTGATCGCAGCGCTCAACGGACTCGCGCATGGCGTGGGCGCGCTCTATGCGATGGCGGCCGACATTCGCCTCGCCTGCCCGGAAGCCGAATTCCGCGTCGCGGCGACCCTGCACAACGCCGCCGAGGGCGCGTGGCAACTGCCGCAACTCGTGGGCGCAGCACGCGCGAAAGAGATCCTGATAACGGGGCGCATCGTGAACGCGGAAGAAGGCTTGCGCATTGGCCTGTATCACGACGTCGTCGCGCGCGCCGGACTGCTGGATGCGGCGCTTGCGAAGGCGTGCGCGATTGCGGCCCTGCCGCCGCTCGGCGTGCAATGGGTCAAGAAGCTGATCGACGAAGGCCACGGACGCACGCTCGACGAACAGTTCCACGCCGAACAACTCGCGCTCGCGACCGTCATGCCTCCGGCCGACGGCCGCGCGACCTTCGCCTCGTTTCTCGGCAAGGCCGATTCCTGAAAGCAGCCTGCTGCCCGCTTAACGCGGCTCGAAAAAGAAGCTCAGCGCATCGTCCGCGCTCGCGCGATCAAAGCGCTTCACCACGCCCACCCGCAACGCCGTTTCATAACGCTGCGGCTGCGAACCGAAGCAGCTCCCGGCTGCCGGCCCGCTATGCCGCGCCTGCTCGCCAATCATCGATTCGATGTCGATGCGCTGGCTCCGCGCGACGAACAGCGCCCGCTGCATGATGAAGTAATGCTCGTGCTGCTGCACGGGAACGTTCGCCCGCACCCACGCCATAAAACCCTTCAGCACGCCGATGCCGCCATAAGCGGCGGGTTCGACGATCGTTTCGTTTTCGTCGATGGCGAAGCTCAGCAGCGTTTCGCCATTACAGGAGAGCGTCGCGCGACGCGGACCATCCAGGGCGTCGGGCACGATCACGTCATAGCGGCAGTCGGCGCGGCGGGCGTGGGCATGCGTCGCGGCGAGGCAGAACATGTCGTACATGTGCGTGCACTGCGTCGCGGCGTCCGTGTGACGGGCGATATCGAATACGTTGTCGCTGAGTCGGCAACCCACCATCGCATCGGCCAGCGCACCGGGCGCGCCTGCGCAGGAACTCAGCGGCTGGCGCACCCATGCGCCACGGACTGCGGTGACGCGATCGTCGCGATGCTCGAAGTCGATCTCGAACGCGTGCACCGGGTCCTCCATCGCCAGGTTGATGCGGCCGGGCGCAGGGCTGCGGATCGCCAGCGATCGCACATACACGCCGCTGCCATAGGCCGCGCGATACGGCATCGTGCGCGCTTCATCTGCGCTCATGGTCTTGTCTCCCTCGATATTCCGCTCGATGCCCGTTAGACGCCTAGCGGATGATGCCCAGACGCCGCGCGTTAGCCACGGCTTGCGTGCGGCTATGCGCGCCGAGCTTCACATTGATGTTGCGCAGATGCGTGCGCACGGTACTGTCCGATACGAAAAGCTTGCTCGCGATAGCCGTGTTCGAATCGCCTTCCGCCAGCAATTGCAGCACGCGGATCTCACTGCGCGTGAGCGGCTCCTGCAAGCCACCGTTGCCGATCTCGGGCGCGGGGCCGAGCACCTTGAGCAGGCGTTGCACGTACTCCGAAAGAATCGGATTGCGCAGCGCGCCGGACTGTTCGCGCGACAGCGCTTCATAGCACTGGATCAGCGGCGCAACGGCCGGGCCTTCTTCGAGGATGAGACGCACGAAGCCCTCTTCGCTCGCCGTGCGCAGCACGGTATCGGCCTCCTTGACGGCCGCGCCGAGATCGCCCGCGCGCTGCAAGCCGATCGCATGGAGCAGCCGCAGCTTGAGCAGACGGCGATAACGCTGCGCCGCTTCGGCCACCGCCATTTCGCGCTCGATGAGCGGCAGCGCCGAGTGCACGTCGCCGAACGCCAGCTCCCAACGCAGCCTCGCGAGCGCGTAATAGTCGAGATCGTGCGCGGGCAAACGACGGTCGCGCTCGCGTTCCCAGACCGCTTCGTCGTTGGCGCGCCGCAACTCGTCGAGCGACGCCGTGCCATTGCCCTGCAACAGCAGCACGCGAGCGCGTTCGAGCTTGGCGCTCGCCACCACGCGCGGCAACTGGCGCAGATGCCCGACGTATTCGAGTTCGGTCAGGAGCAATAGCGCGCTCTCCACGTCGCCCGTCACGAACGCGATACGCGAGCGGGCCACGTGCGTCATGATCATGTGATCGGGCAAGCCGATATCGCGCGCGAGCGGCAGGTACACGTTCAGCAGGCGATCGGCCTGTTCGAGCTTGTCCGCCTCATAGAGCGCGCAGGCGAACAGCACGCCGGCCCAGGCATTGCCGTGCGAATGCGGATAGCTCGCCTGGCGCGTGGCGTCGAGCGCCAGCTGAAAGCGCGCGCTCGCCTGGCGCATGCGCCCGCCGTATAAATCGAGCAAGCCCTCCGACGATTCGATGTACATACGATTGAACGGACTACTGCCCTGCTCGCGGCGCGCCTCGTCGAGCAGGCGTTGAGCCTCGCGCTGCTCGCCGAGCGTGACCAGCACATTCGCCGTGACGTTCAGCAGCAAGCTGTCCGCGAACGGCTTGCCGGTGGGCAGCGCCGTCATCGCGCCGCGCCCCGCTTCCAGCGCCTCCTCATAGCGGTCCTGCATGGCCAACAATAGCGGGCGCAGCGCGGCGACGTTGGCGCGCACGCCGGGATCGTCGCTCGTCGCGCAGCGCGAGGTCTCGAGCCGCTGCATCGTCACCCACGGCCCCTGCGTAAAGCCGGTCGCCCACAGCGCCATGACCTGAAGAAACGGATGCTCGTCGAGCAACGCGGGCGGCAGCGCGGCGAACCAGCGCGCGAGCATGCGCATGCGCCCCTGTTCCAGATACGGCTCCGCATAGTTGTCGAGCAGCGTGACGGCCTGCGGAAAGTCGCCGCCTTCGATCGCGTGATCGATCGCCTGCACGATGCGCCCCTGCGATTCGTACCATCCCGAAGCGGCGAGATGCAGACGCATCACATCGTCGGGCCGCTCGCGCACGAGCTGCGTGCGCAGAAAATCGGCGAACAGGCTGTGATAGCGCCACGCACGCGTCTTGCCCGCGAGCGGCGTGATGAACAGATTCATCGCGTCGAGGCGTTCGAGCATGCGTTCGCAGTCGGTGCGCGGACACAGCGCCTGGCAGGTCGGCGCATCGAGCTGGCGCAGAATGCTCGTGCGCAGCAGGAAGTCGCGCACATCCTCCGGCTGGCTCGCCAGCACGTCCTCGGCGAGATAGCCCGCCACGCCCACGTCCGAACCCGAGAAACGTTCGATGAATTCGGCCGCGTCGTGACTGCGTTCGAGCGCCATCGACGCGAGCCAGAGGCCCGCGATCCAGCCCTCGGTCTTGCGGCGCAACTGGTCGAGCAGGTCGATCGACAAGCGTGTGACGCTGCGCTGGCCAAAGAAACTATCGGTCTCGCGCAGATCGAAGCGCAGGTCCTCGGTGTCGATCTCGCACAACTGACCGCGTGCGCGCAGGCGCGCCAGACCCAGCGCGGGCAGATTGCGCGAGCCGATCACGACCCGGCAGCCATGCGGCAACTGATCGATCACCTCGCGCAGCCAGCCGAGCACGGTGGGCTCGTACACGGTTTCGAGGTCGTCGAGAAAGAGCGCGAACGGGCCTTGCCACGCGCCGAGCGCGCTGATCGGATCGACGCGCGCATCGAGGCCGAGCCGCGCCACCGCTTTCGTAAGGTTGTGATGAAAGCGCGATGCATCGTTATCCGAACGATCGAGCGTGAGCCAGGCGCAAGTGACGCCGTGCGCCTCCAGCATGCGGAAGCACTGCGTGAGCAACGAAGTCTTGCCGAAGCCCGCTGGCGCGCGCACCAGCACGACCTTGGCCGACGAAGCGCCAATACGCTCGCAGAGCGCTTCACGCGGAATCTGCACGGCGCCCGCCGTGGGCGGCATCACCTTGACCTTGAGCGCATCCAGAAAGCGCATCGACGTGGACAGCCCCTCGGCTGATCTGGGCTGGGTGGGAACGATGGTGTCCATCTAGCGGCCGCCTTGTCTGGGTTGAGCAAAAACCTGGGGAAAGCCGCGGCCGGGCCGCGCGGGCGTTTGACGCCTCACAACGATTATCTTATTCTATTAGATAAAATCGCAGTGCGTATTTACCCCGACAGGGCCCGTCAAACAGGGAGGAGACACATGCTTAATCTCTATCATTGCAAGGATGCACGGTCGTTTCGCTGCCTTTGGTTGCTCGAAGAAATGGGCAGACAATACAATCTTATAAAATTAGATTATCCGCCGAAGGAGACCGCCCCGAAGTTTCTGGCGCTCAACCCGGCCGGCACCGTGCCCTGCCTCGTGGACGGCGAGACCACGCTGTTCGAGTCGGGCGCGATTCTCGAATACCTCGCGGCTGGCGAGGCAGGCAGTGCGTTCGCGGTGCCGCCGGGCCACCCGGAGCACGGCAACTGGCTCAACTGGCTGCATTTCGGCGAAGCCTCGCTGACCGTGCCGCTCGCGGCGCTGTTCCGCTTCGCCCATCGCTTGCCGCCGGAGCAGCGCCAGCCGGGCGCGGCGGCCGACTGCCGCGCGCAGTTCATCGACAAGCTCGCCGTGCTCGATCGCGCGCTTGCGCAGCGCGAATACCTGGCGGACGGCCGCTTCACGAGCGCCGATATCAGCGTCGCCTATGCGCTGATGCTGGCCGGCGCCCTCGGTCTGGAAAACGAGTTTCCGCCAGCCGTAGTGGCCTACCGCGATCGGCTTTGCGCGCGTCCGGCCTTTGCCGCGGCACGGGCCGCGCAGAAGGCTGCGCCAGTCGCGACGCTTTAACCGTCCGGCGGGCGACGGCACACGCCGCCGCCCCTTGGCACGCGCGCCCGCGGCGGGCACACTTACGCACGGGGCGCGCCGCGCCGGAAGCGACCCTTTTATCTATCAAGCGGAGTTTTTGTGGGACGACCGACCAAGCCAATCATTTCGACCGAACGCGCCGCGCGTGCCGCGCTCGGGGTCATCGACGTTCGCGGGCTGGATGCGTTCAGTCTCGAACTCGTCGCGAATCGGATCGGCATCAAGGCGCCGTCGCTCTACTACCACTTCAAGAGCAAGACCGCATTGCTCGCGGAGGTGGCGAGACTCCTGCTGCTCGATGTGCAGATCCCGCCAGAAACGGAAGGCGACTGGCGCGACCGCATGATCGCGCTGAGCGTGGCGACGCGCCGCTCCATCCTTCAGCATCCGAACGCGGCGCCGCTGCTGTTGCAGTTCTTTCCGCGCCATTTGCTGCTGGGCAGCTACGACCACTGGATTCGCGACTATCCGCTGCCGCCCGACCAGCACATGATTTTCGTCGAGGGGCTGGAAAAGCTGACGTTCGGCTCGGCGCTGTTCGATGCGGCCTGCCGGGCGCGCGCCGTCGAGCCGATGCCGCAGTTCGATCACGCCCGCTACCCGCATCTGGCCGAGGCGATGCGCACCAACACGCTCGACGACGAAGCGCTCTTCATCGAAACGATAAGGCGCTTTATCGACGGCTTCGCGGCCTATACGACGGATGCAACCGGCAAGAACGCCCCCGCGAAGAAAAAGCCCGCGCGCAAGACCGCGGCCCGCAAGCCGCGCAAGGCGACTGAAGGTGGCAGCGAAGGCGAAGCCGTCACCGTGTCCGAGGCGGACAGCGCACAAGACGCGTGACGCGTAAATGAGGGGCGCCTGCCCCTCTGCGTTCAACGAGAACCGTCAACGCGAGCCAAACACGGGCTCGCGCCGCTCCAGAAACGCACTCACTCCCTCGGCGAATTCCGGCTGCTCAAGCAGTTCGCGCTGGCGTGAAGTCTCATAGTCCAACTGCTCGTCCAGCGTATTGGCGAAACCCGCATCGAACGCGCGGCGCGCTTCGAGCGCCCGCGCTGCGGGCAGACGCGCCACGCGTCGCGCGAGCGCGAGCGCGTCCTCGCGCAACCGCTCGTCGTCCACGCACGACCAGATCAGCCCCCACTCGGCCGCCGTCGCCGCCGGCAGGCGCTCGCCCAGCAAGGTCAGCGCAGTCGCGCGCGCGCGGCCCAGCAGGCGCGTGAGAAACCACGTCGCGCCCAGGTCCGGCAACAAGCCCAGCTTCGGCACGAAGGGCAGATAGAAGTACGCCGAGCGCGCCGCCACGACGATATCGGCCGCCAGCGCGATGCCCACGCCCGCGCCCGCCGCCGCGCCATTGAGCGCGACCACCACCGGCACCGGCAACGCGCGCAGGTCGGTCACGATGCGGTTGGACAACTCGTGCATGAGATCGGCGGTGCGCTGGCCGAGGCCCGGCGTGCCCGGCGACATCGGCCCTTCGGTCGAGAGGTCCGCGCCCACGCTGAACGCCTTGCCCGCACCCGTGAGCAGCAGCGCGCGAATCGAGCGGTCGTCGCGAATCTGCGCCAGACGCACGCGCAATGCGTGTTGCAGATCGAGGCTCAGCGCGTTGAGCCTGGCGGTCTCGTTGAGCGTGATGATTGCGACGTCGCCATCGCGTTCGAAAAGAATCGGTGATGCAGTCATGTCGTGCCTGTTCGGGTTGGCTTCGGCGAAATTACGCCGGATAGAAAAGCCGTTGCGCCGCGGCCATCTCGCGCAGCAGCGCAGGGGCGCGATACGCCTCGCCAAGCGGCGCATAGTGCGCGAAGCGCGCGAGCAGCGCATCGAGCCCGAGCCAGTCCGCGTACTTCAGCGCGCCGCCCACATGCGCCGGGAAGCCCAGGCCCAGCAGCAGCGCCGTATCGAGCTCCGCCGGGGTGGCGACCACGCCTTCTGCCAGCGCGTGAATGGCCTCGCCGATCATCGGCAACATCAGGCGTTCGACGATTTCCGCATCCGCGATCATGCGCGTCGAGGCGGCCCGTTGCTGGGCGAGCAGCGCGTGCGCCTCGGGCGCGACCTGCTTGCGCAGCTTGCCCGCTTCATCCTTTTCATAGCGATAGAAACCCGCACCGGATTTCTGGCCGTAGCGGCCGTTCGCCACCATCAGGCGCAGCGCGCTGCGATCGTCAGGGCGCATGCGCTCGGGATAGCCCGCCGAAATCACATCGACCACATGACTGCCCACGTCCATGCCCACGACGTCCTGGAGATACGCGGGCCCCATCGGCCAGCCGAACGCTTCCATCGCGCGGTCGATGCGCTCGAAGTCCACGCCTTCGGCAACCAGGTCGACGAACGCAAGAATATAAGGCGTGAGAATGCGATTGACGAGAAAACCCGGGCAGTCCTTGACGACGATCGGCGTCTTGCCCATCGCCACCGCATAGCCCACTGCGGATGCGACGGCGGCTTCGCTTGTGCGTTCGCCGCGAATCACCTCGACGAGCGGCATCACCGGCACCGGATTGAAGAAGTGCATCCCGACGAAGTTCTCGGGACGCGCGAGCGGCGTCGCAATATCGTCGATACGCAGGCTCGATGTGTTTGACGCGATCACCGCGTCGGGGCGCACCTGCTGCTCCAGCTCCACGAGCACCTTGCGCTTGACGGCGAGGTTCTCAACGACGGCCTCGATGACGAGATCGCTTTCATCGAAGCCCGTGTAATCGAGTTGCGGCGTGATCGACGCGAGCACCGCATCGGCCTTGTCCTGCGCAAGGCGACCCGCCTTGACCTGCCGCGCGAGCTGGCGCTGCGCCTCGCCCATGCCCAGATCGAGCTGGCCCTGCGCGATATCCTTCAGACGCAGCGGCGTGCCGCGCAGCGCGCTCGCATAGGCGATGCCGCCGCCCATGATGCCCGCGCCCAGCACGGCCGCGCGCGTCACCGGGCGCGCCTTGGCGGCGTAGGCCTTGAAGGTCTTCTTGAGCGCCTGCTGGCTCATGAACGTCTGCACGAGGGCCGAGGCAGCCTGCGTTTTAGCGACCTCGGCGAAAGCACGCGCCTCGCGGTCGAGCGCGGCGTCACGCGTGAGCGTCGCGCCTTGCCGCATCGTCTGCGCGGCGCGCAACGCGGCCGGCTGATGCGCCGAGGCGGTGGCGCTCACCTGCTCCAGCGCGGCATCGAATGCATCGAGCGCATCGCTCGCCATCGCATCGCGTTTACGCTGCTGCGCGGCGCGCCAGTCGATCTCGCCCGCCGCCGCGCGGCGCAACAGATCCAGCGCGGCGTCGCGCAAGGCTGCGGGGTCCGCCACGCCATCGACCACGCCCGCTTCCCGCGCTTGCTCCGCGCCAGCGGGCTTGCCCGTGCGAATCCAGTCCACGGCCACGCGCGCCCCCGCGATGCGTCCAAGCCGCACCGTGCCACCGAGCCCAGGAAAAAGCCCCAAACTGACTTCGGGCAGGCCAACGCGCGCACTCGTCGACATCACGCGCAGCGAGCACGCCAGGGCCAGCTCGAGCCCGCCCCCCAGCGCGAAGCCATTGATCGCGGCCACCGTGGGCACCGCGAGATCCTCGAACGCGACAAGCGCGTCGTTGTTGCGCCGAACGTGCGCGGCGATCGTCTCGGCGGGACGCTGGAACAGCGCGCTGAATTCGCCGATATCCGCGCCGACGATAAACACGTCCTTCGCGCTCGTGACGAGCACGCCGCGCACCGACGCGTCGCGCGCAATCATCGCGCTCGCCTCGCGAAACTCGTCGAGGGTGCGCTGATCGAGCTTGTTGATCGTCTCGGCCGGCCGATGAAAACTCAGCTCGACGAGGCCATCGCCGATCGGCTTCACTTGAATGCTTTCGCCCGCGAACACATCGCTCTCCCTATGATTTTTCAATTTCGCCAGACGCACGACTGCAATCAGCAACGCACGCCATAGTGCAGTTGATGATAGGCGTCGGCCCCTGGTCACAACATCGTCGAATCCGACGATTGAGCGCTGGCGCGCGGGGACCGATCATCGGCACGGGCGGCAAGCGCCCATCCAGCGGAGTCCCGATATGCATCTCACCCAACCCCTGCACAAAGCCCTGCTCCAGAAACCCGACGCCACCGCGCTGATCTGCGGCGAGCGGCGTCAAAGCTTCGCCGCGTTCGTCGCGCGCGTGGTGCGGCTTGCCAGCGTGCTGCGCGAACTCGGCGTGGAAAACGGCGAGCGCGTTGCCATGCTCGGCTTCAATTCGGATCGTTATGTGGAGTATCTGTACGCCACGTGGTGGGCGGGCGGCGTGGTGAATCCCGTCAACGCGCGCTGGAGTGCGCGCGAGATGGCCACCTCGCTCGACGATTGCGACACGCGCATCCTGCTCGTCGATGATCCGTTCCTGCCGCTCGTGAGCGAACTGCGCGCCCTCTCTTCGTCGCTCGAAACGGTGCTGCGGTTTGGCGCGAGCGAGCACGATGCGCGGCCGCGAGGCATCGACGATATCGAGGCGCGCATGAGCACGGCCGCGCCCCTGAAAGACGCCCTGCGCGGCGGCGACGATCTCGCCGCCATCATGTACACGGGCGGCACCACGGGTCGCCCCAAGGGCGTGATGCTCACGCACGCAAACCTGTACGTGAGCCAGTTGTCGAGCAATTTCGCGGCGCCGCGCCCCGACGACGCCATCGGCCTGAACCTCGCGCCGCTCTTTCACGTGGGCGGTCTCGGCCTCACGCTGCAACTGATGATGCGTCTGTGCACACAGGTGCTCGTGCCCGCGTTCGATGAAACCACCGTGCTGACTCTGATCGAACGCGAGCGCGCGAGCGAGACCTTCCTCGTGCCGACCATGCTCAAGCGCCTGATCGAAGATCCGCAGTTTGCCGCGCACGATTTGTCGAGCCTCGAACTCGTGCTCTACGGCGCCGCGCCCATCGACGAGACGCTGCTCAAGGCCGCGCTCGCGCGTCTGCCGCACACGCGCTTCTGCCAGCTCTACGGCATGACCGAGTTGTCGCCGGTCGTGGCGGTTCTGCCGCCGTGGTGCCACGATCCCGCGCAACCGGCCGCGCGTCTGCGTGCGGCGGGTCGGCCCGTGCCGATCGCCGAGGTGCGCATCGTCGCCCCGGATGGCACGACCGCGCCGACGCATGCAGTCGGCGAGATCGTCGCGCGCGGGCCCATGACGATGGCGGGCTACTGGAACCAGCCCGAGCGCACCGCCGAGGTTCTGCGCGACGGCTGGCTGCATACAGGCGACGCGGGCTATGTCGACGAGGACGGCTTCCTCTACGTCGTGGATCGTCTGAAAGACATGATCGTGACGGGCGGCGAGAACGTCTATTCAGCGGAAGTCGAAAACGCCGTCGCGCAGTTGCCGCAGGTTGCGTTATGCGCGGTGATCGGCGTGCCCGACGATCAATGGGGCGAACGCGTGCATGCCGTTATCGCGTTGCGCGCGAGCGAAACACTCGACGAACAAGCCGTGATCGCGCATTGCCGCACGCTGATTGCGCGCTACAAATGCCCGCGCAGTGTGACGTTCGTCGATCAACTCGCGCTCTCGCCGAGCGGCAAGATCCTCAAGCAGCCGCTGCGCGAAGCGTATTGGGCTACGCGCGAGCGCAAGGTCAACTGAGGCGCGGCATCAACGAGGGAACTGCGCGTCGTCGACGCGCACGCAAATGCCCGTCACGAATTCCGAAGCGGGCGAAACGAGGTAAAGCAGCGTGCCGTCGAGTTGCTCGGGCTCGCCCGCGCGCTTGCGCGGCATGCGTGCGAGCACGGCGTCGCCGTGGGTCTCAAGATGCTCCGCCGTCATCTCGGTGCGGAACACGCCGGGCGCGATCGCGTTGACGTTGATGCCGTGACGCGCCCACTCCATCGCCAGCGCCTCGGTCATGCGGATCACGGCCGACTTGCTGGCGCAATAGAGCGCCGCGCCGCTGCTCGCCGTGTAGTGGTACGCGCCCACCGACGCCACGTTGACGATACGCCCCGGCTTGCGCGCGGCGATCAGCCCACGCGCCACCGCCGAAGCCAGCACGAAAGGCGCGCGAAAATTGGTGTCGATGATCGAATCGATTTCGTCGAGCGTGTGGTCCGTCGCGAAACGTCCCTCGGCCACGCCCGCGTTGTTGACGAGAATATCGACGACACCGAACTCGGCCTCCACGCGCGCGAGCGCGGCAGGCAACGATTGCGCGTCGCGCACGTCCAGTTCGAGCGGCAGCGCGCGGCCGCCCGTCGCGCGAATCTCAGCCGCGAGCGCTTCGAGCCGGTCGAGCCGCCGGCCCGCCAGCGCGACGGCCGCGCCCTCGCTCGCGAGCACCTGGGCGAAGCGGCGGCCGAGGCCGCTCGATGCGCCTGTGACGAGCGCCACGCGTCCATCCAGACGCGTCGTGAAGTTGGGGGCAGCGAAGGGCGTGGTCGCATTCATGTTGACTGGCCTCCCGCGCGTCAGTATTGCGAAGCCGGCAGGCGGATCACCGCGCCATCCAGCGCATCGCTCACCTTCACCTGGCAACTCAGGCGGCTGACCGGCTCGGGATCGAGCACGCAGTCGAGCATGTTGCGCTCCTGGTTATCGGGGCCGTCGACTTTTTCGGCCCAGGGCGCGTCCATATAGCAATGGCAGGTCGCACAACTACATACGCCACCACACTCGCCGATGATGCCCGTCACGCCATTCGCCACCGCCACCTGCATCAGACTCGCACCGGTCTGCGCCTCGACCTCGATGCTTGCGCCATCGTGAGAAATAAAAGTAATCAACGGCATGTTCGTCCCCTGTCACAACACAAAACAATCTTTGATATCGATGGATTCATCTGCGATTCGCTGCGGATCGGCCGACTGCTGACTGGCCAGAAAGCGCTTGCTCAACATGAATTCCTTGGGCCGGTTGATCGCGTCCACGGCGATCAGACGCCCCTCGCGGTAATAGAACGCCGCGAAGCTGCGTCCCTGGCGCGGGTCGCCGCGCATCACCACATCGTCGAAGCCTTCCGACAAACCCGCGATCTGCAACTTCAGATCGAACTGATCGGACCAGAACCAGGGCAGCGCACGATAAGGCTCGGGCTTGCCGCACAGCGCGAGCGCGGCGGTGCGCGCCTGATCGTTGGCGTTCTGCACCGATTCGAGCCGCAGCCAGCGCGCGTAGAGCGGATTGAAATGGCGCGTGCAATCGCCGATCGCGTAGATATCGGGGTCGCTCGTGCGCGCTTGCTCATTCACGACGATGCCGTTATCGACCTTCAGGCCTACCTGTTCGGCCAGCGTCGTCGCGGGCAGTACGCCTACGCCGACGATCACGAGATCGGCGTCGAGCCTGCGCCCGTCGCGCAACAGCACACTGCGCACGCGGCCTTCACCTTCGATCGCCTCGATGGCGACGTTCGTTAAAAGTCGCACGCCCTCTTCCTCGTGCACGCGCGTATAGAACGCCGAAACCTCGGGCGCCGTCACGCGCTGCAATACGCGCGGCTGCGCTTCGAGCACGGTGACCTCCAACCCGGACTTGCGCAGCGAAGCCGCCACTTCCAGGCCGATATAACCGCCGCCCACGATCACCGCCCGCGCGCCAGGCACGACGGCCGCGCGCAGCGCATGCACATCGGCGATCTCGCGCAGATAGAACACATTCGCGAGCGACTCACCCGGCGCATTCAGGCGGCGCACTTGCGCGCCCGTGGCCAGCACGAGCTTGTCCCACGCGAGCGTCGTGCCATCGTCGAGCGTCAGGCGCCGCGCATTGCGATCGATCGCTTGCGCCCGCACGCCCAGACGCACGTCGATCGCCTGCTTCTCGTAGAACTCGCGCGGGCGGATCAGCAGCGTGTCGTCGCTATCGTTGCCGCACAGGAAGGCCTTCGACAACGGCGGCCGATGATAGGGGAGCACGGTCTCGGCGCTCACCAGCGTGATCGGTCCCGTCCAGCCCTCCTGCCTCAGGCTCGCCGTCAGTTGCGCGACGGCATGCCCGCCACCGACGATCACGCAATGCCCTGCTTCCATGCCTGCTCCCTTCGATTCGCAGTCGTTCACTGTCATGACGGCACGGTCCTCATAGATCCTCGGTGCCGAACAGCGCCGAGCTGACCGTCGGCGCGCCCGGTCCGCCCGCCAGCAGACAGATCTTCGCGTCCGGCACCGGATTGGCCGACTCGCCGCGCAGCACGCGCACGGATTCGATCGCCGTGCCGATGCCATGCACGAAGCCGTGCGCGAAGTTGCCGCCCGAGGTGTTGACGGGCAGCTTGCCGTGCGGCGCAATCAGGTTGTCGAAGCGGATCACCTCGGCCACGTTCTCGAAGTTGCAGAAACCATGATCGATCAGCGAGGCCACGCCCTGTGCGCTGAAGTTTTCGTAAAGCTGCACGACGTCCACGTCGGCGGGCGTGAGGCCGGTGTCACGCCACAACCGCCGGGCAATCGGCCTGAAGCCTGCCGATTCGTAGTCCAGATCGTTTTCGGCCAGGTCGCCCCAGCCTTTGGACGCTCCATTGGCCACGCCAAGCAGACGGATAGGCTTCTTGCGCAAATCCTTCGCACGCGCCGTTGAAGTGAGGAGCAGCGCGCCCGCGCCATCGTTCTCGCGCGAGCAGTCGAACAGACGAAACGGCTCGGCGATGCGGCGGCCGTTGCGGTAGACGTCGAGATCGAGATCCTTGCCGAACGCGGTGGCCTCAGGATTGCGCGAGCCGTGGTAATACGAGGCGCGCACCAGCTCCTCGGCAACACTCAGCGGCACCTTGTGATGCTCGAAGAGACGCTGGGCGCGCAACGCGCAAATCTGCGCGGGCGCGAGCAGACCGCCGCCGATCACGTGATCGTTCAGATGGTGGCGCATCACTGCCGCCGACATGCGCCCGCTATTGCCCTGCACGAGCGCGCGGAATACGACGACCGACTCGGCCTGACCGGTCGCAATCGCCGCCGCAGCGACGCCGAAGGCCGCAGCAATCCCGCCACCGCCGCCGCCCCAGACCTGAGTGCTAAAACGCAACTCATGCGTGCCGAGGTCGGACATCAGGCGCACGGGTTCGTTGTGGTCGTCGCCATACGCGACGAAGCCGTCGATATCCTCAGGCGCGAAGCCCGCGTCCTCGCAGGCGTCATGGATCGCGCGCACCAGCACGCCCTGCTCCGGCTCGGGCGCTGCGCCTCGCTTGTACTGGCGCAGCCCGATCCCCGCCACCGAAACTCCGTTGCAAAACGGCGTGCGGCTCATCGTGGGTCTCCTTTTCCGAATTGCGTGGTGGGGTCCGCAGAATCCTCGACAAGATGCCAGCGCAGCGCCGGGATCGACTCGCCTTCGAAGCTCACGCGATGCACTTCGCCCTTCACCGCCTGACCGATTTTCACTTCGGCATCCTGATTGGCTAGTGTGCCGATCAGCCGCTTGCCGCCCACACCGTCCAGCTCGACCACCACGCTCACGAACGGCAAGCCCAGTTCGGCCGGCGCGCCAAAGTCGTGCCACGTGCGCGTCCAGCTAAAGATGCGGCCTTTCGGTTCGACTTCGCGCCAGTGATGCTCCCACGACCCGCATTCGCCGCAACGCCACACCGCCGGCCAGTTCCATTTCGCGCAGCCCGCGCACTGCTGCATCTTCACGATGCCGTTTTCCAGCGCGTCCCAATACGCGCGGTCCGCTCCCAGGCCTTTCACATTGAGTCTCCTTGTTGTGCACGCAACCTGTCAGTGCGCGGCGTCGCGCTCGATGAGATCGGCGGCACGCCAGGCCATCGCCATCGTCGGTGCGTTGGTGTTGCCCGAGGGAATCTGCGGGAAGATCGACGTATCGACCACCCGCAGCGCCTCGACGCCCCGCACGCGCAACGCGGGATCGACCACCGACGCCTCGTCGTTGCCCATGCGGCAACTACCGACCGCGTGATAGCCGCAGGTGCCGAACTTGTCGTAGGCCTCGATGATGGCCTCATCGCTCTCGCACGCAAGCCCCGGAAACGTCTCCGTCTCGATGAAATCGCGCAACGGTCCCTGGCGCGCAAACTCGCGCGCGAGCTGCACAGTGCGCACCATCAGCGCGCGGTCCTCGGACGTGACGCGGTAGTTCGGCTTGAGTTCGGGCAGCGCATTCGGATCGCGATTGCGAATGTGGATTTCGCCACTCGACGTGGGCCGCAGCGGATAGCCGACGATACCCATGCCCGGCTGCTTTTCGAGTGCAGTGCGCTGGGTCGAATAATCGAAGCTGAACGGCGCCACGAGAAACTGGATGTCGGGACGCGGCACCGCCGGGTCCGACTTGAGCCACATGCCCACCTCGTAGGCCGCCGACGCCATCGCGCCCGAGCGCGACGTGTAATAGCGCAGCATGTTGCGCAAGAGCGGCAGGCCTGCGTATTCGCTGTTGTCGGACATCGGCACCTTGAGGCGCCATTGCTGCATGATGCCGCGATGCTCGCGCAGATTGCGGCCTACTTCCGGGCTGTCGTGCACGACCTCGATGCCCAGTTGCGCGAGTTGCGCCGCGGCCCCGACACCCGAGCGTTGCAGGATGCCAGGCGAAGCCATCGCGCCCGCCGCGAGAATGATCTCCTTGCGCGCACGAAACGCCGTGCGCTCGCCGTCGGCCAGCACGTCGAGCGAGACCGCGCGACGGCCTTCGAAGCGGATGCGATCGACCGTTGCGTCGCTGATCACCTGGAGGTTCGGACGATGCGCCACGGGATCGAGAAACGCGGTCGAGGCGCTCTGCCGCCGCCCGCGCCAGATCGTGCGCGAGGCGTAGCCCACGCACGGTGCGTTGTCGGGATCGTTGACGTCCTCCTTGCGCGCGAGGCCCATCGCCGCGCCAGCGGCGATCATGGCCTCGGTGAGCGGCGTGCGGCGGTCGGCGAGCGTGAGGCGCAGCGCGCCGCTGCCGCCGCGCGTGCCCGCCTCGCCCAGTTCGTGCGCTTCGAGCGCGCGATAGGCCGCGCCGATATGACTCCACGACCAGTCGTCGCTGCTGATGCGCGCGAGGTCGTCGAAATCGGCGGGCTGGCCGCGCACATACATCATGCCGTTCACGCTGGACGAACCGCCCAGCAAACGGCCGCGCGCCCAAACCTCGGGCTGGAACGCGGTGGCGGCTTCGGGGTCCGCGCGATATTGCCAGGTACGCTTCGGGTCGCCCATCACCTTCGCGAGTCCCTTGGGCATCTGGACGAACGGATGCTTGTCGCTGCCGCCCGCTTCCAGCAGCGCAACGGTGACGCCGGGCGTCGCGGACAGCCGGTGCGCCAGCACGCAGCCCGCCGCGCCCGCCCCCACGATCACGTAATCGAATTCGCGCATCAGTGTGTCTCCAACTTTTTTATGGTCCGGGGCGCTGTCTCGCGCCTGGCCGTTATCGCTATGCGGCGCTAGCCGAGGAACGATTCGATCGAGCGATGGAACGGCCCGATCATCTCCTCCATGCCGCCGAAATAGACCTCGTCGATGCCGCCCGCGCACATCGCGGCCTGCTGCAACTCGGCCGCGCGGAAGTCCTCGCCGCCGAACACCTCATGGATCAGCTCGAACGAACGGCGGAACAGATCCTCGGCCTTGGCCGACTCCGCCGGACCGCGCGTGAGCATGTAGTACTCGACGATCGTGCGGTCCTTCGCGCGCGGCATCAGGATCATCACGCTGAAGTAATACGGGCTCGTGATGACGACCGTATTCGGGAACACGAGATAGGCGTGCGTGACGAACTTGTGCAGATTGTCGACCGGCCCCTTGAGGATCTCCGGATCGAAGTTCGCCTTGCCCGACGTCTGGCACTGGTGATGGCCGATGCGGCGATAGACGCTCGGCACATCCACGAACATCGAGGCGATGGAATTCGCGTGCAGACGCTGGATGTGATAGGCCTCCAGGAACGGCTCCATCACGAATTTCCAGTTGGCCTTGAGATCGTATTGACGACGCCCGTAGACGTGCATGTCCTTGAGGCCGAGGGCGTCGAGATCGGCGCCCAACTGCTCAGAGGCTTCGAGCATGGGGGGCTGCTGCTTCGGGTCCATGCCGACCCAGATCAGACCGCCCGATTCATAGGCCTGCAACGGCACCAGACCCATATCGCACTTCTTGATCGACGGGAACGTCTCCGCGCGCGGCAGACCGATCAGCTTGCCGTCCATCGCATAAGTCCACGCGTGATACGGACAGGAGAGCCGCCCGCTTTTGACCGGCTCGTTGCCTTCCACGAGCTTGGAACCGCGATGACGGCACGCATTCAGGAACGCGCGGATCTCGCCCTTGCTGTCACGCGTGACGACCATCGGCACGCCGTAGCTGTCGACCGGCAACGACATGCCCGGCTCCGGCAGATAGCACGACGGCGCGACCACCACGGGCACGCGCTTGAAAAGCTGCTGGATTTCCAGGTCGAAATGATCGTCGCTCAGATAGATCGAGGTGGGCCGCTTGTCCTCGCGCGTCGGGACCTCGGCCTCGCTGTGCGGCCTGAGCGCGCAAATCGCTTCCCACTGGCTCTCGGTCAGACCGAGCGGTGCCGGCTCGACTGCCGTTTCGTTCTGGTTGGTCACGCAATCCTCCTTGCCTGCGATGGGGTCTTGCGGGTGCGGCAACGCCGGCCATACCCGCTTCGTCGATATGGACGCAGGTTATGCTTCGATAAACCTAATGTCAATAGGTTTAAACCGGTCGATACCGTCCTGATTGCTTGTCGCACGTGCCTTGGGTATAGCGTCTGCGGGCTTACCCGACCTTATAAATCTATACTTTGTAGATTAATATGCGAGTCGCAACAGACCATGCAACCGAACACGCAATTGCAAGCCAGCACTTGCCGGGGCCGCCATCCTTCACTTCCGGCAAGCCATCACCCGGGCCACCTGCCCTGACTCGAAGCCGGAGTTCCACCGTGACGACCCCACTTGTGCCATTGCCAGACCACGTACCTGCCGCGCTGCTTTACGACTTCGACATCGTCGGCGACGCGCGCATTACGGCGAACGTTCACAGCGACTATGAAAAGTTGCACCGCGACGCGCCGGACATCTTCTACACGCGCCACAACGGCGGCCACTGGATCGTGACGCGCTACGACGCCATTGCCGAAATCGTGCGCGACCCGGAGCATTTTTCGTCATCCGAGCAGCAGATCCCGCGCATCGACCCGCCACCGGTATTCCTGCCGCTGAGCCTCGATCCGCCGCACAACATTCCTTATCGCCAGGCGTTGATGCCGTATTTCTCGGCGAAAGCGGTCAAGGAGATGGACGAGAAGATCCGCTATTGGGCCAATCGACTCATCGACGATGTGATCGAGCAAGGGCGGTGCGATTTCGTGCATGACGTTGCGTCGGTGTTTCCGGTGTCGATCTTCATGGAACTGATGGGGATGCCGCTCGATAGGCTGCGCGAGTTCCGCGCGCTCTCGGATGATTTTTTCAAAACCAATGTGGCTGCCGAGTTGCATGCGCTGAGCGCGCGCATTATTGGCCTGATGACCGAGTTCATCGAGCTCAAGCGTGAGCAGCCTGGGAATGACCTTATCAGCCATCTGCTGAATGTCGAGATTGACGGGCGCCCTGTTCGCCTGGAAGAGATTCAGAATATGTGCTTTTTGCTCTTCCTGGGGGGCATGGATACGGTCGCCAATGTCACGGCTTTTACCTGGCGGCATCTCGCGCAGGATCCCGCTTTGCAGGCGCGGCTTGCTGCCGATCCCGCTTTGATTCCCAAGTTTGTCGATGAAGGGTTGCGGTGTTTTGGCGTGATTAGCACACCTCGGCTTGTTCTTCAGGATTATGAGCGTTTTGGGGTGCAGTTTCGTAAGGGCGATATGGTGCTTAACTTGCTGCCTATCGCTGGACGTGATGAACGCAAGAACGATGATCCCAATCGGTTCGATATTGACCGCGAGAAGCGCGAGCATCTGACTTTTTCAAGCGGGGCGCATTTGTGTCTCGGGCATTTTCTCGCCAGGGCTGAGCTGCGCGTGCTCGCTGAAGTGTGGACTCAGCGGATTCCTCGCTTTTCGCTGCAGGCTGGGGCGCAGCTTCAGCATCGGATGGGATTTGCGCTTGCGCTTCTGAATCTGCCTGTGGAGTGGTCTGTGCGATAAGTGTTCGCTACGCGGTTGTGTTTTTTTTCGCTTTGTGGTTTTTTTCTGTGTTGGCATTTCCTTGTTTTGTTATCGGTCTATTAGCGTCGCCCCTGTGCGGGGCAGCACCTACTTTTCTTTGCCGCGGCAAAGAAAAGTAGGCAAAAGAAAGCCGCTCAAACCGCTAGTGTGACGAAGTCGGCAAACCGCCGTTTAGGGGGAAAGGTATAGGGGCGTCTGCCACCTCGCACCACAAAACGAAGTGACAAAGGACTCATTCATCCCGCTGCCCGCTACGCGCGCAGCGGTTGGGTCTGCAAGGGAAACCCCTGTACTAAAGGCATTTTCGCAAGCCCTGGCAAACCTGCGGTTTGCCATTATGCCCCACGGGGCGCGTAGCGTCCCCGGATGTATGACGGCCTTGTCACCAAGTTTTGTGGTGCGAAGTAACGGATGCTCCTATACCATTCCCCCTCAACGGCGGTTTGCCGACTTCGTCACACTGGCGGTGTGAGCGGCTTTCTTTTGCCTACTTTTCTTTGCCGCGGCAAAGAAAAGTAGGTGCCGCCCCGCACAGGGGCGACGCTAATAGACCGACAAGAAAACAAGGAAAGGCCAACAAAAAATAACGCCTACCGAACCCGCTCAAGCGTCTGATGCGCATTAGCATACTGCACACGCAAAGCAGGTTTAGCGAGCTTCCCGGTAGCAAGCCGCGGCAGAGGATCAGTGCCAATAACCACATACCTGGGCACCTTAAACCCACTCAAATGCATATTGCAGTGAGCAACAACCTGCTCGACCACCACCGAAGCGTCAGCGCTAATAACAGCAAGCGGCGTCTCCCCAAACTTCGCATCACACGCCGCAATAACAGCGACTTCCCGCACGCCGGGCACCTCGGCAATCACGCGCTCGACTTCAGCCGCCGAGATATTGAGCCCACCAGAAATAATAATGTCCTTGATGCGATCGAGCATGGTCAGCGAGCCATCAGCATCCACCTTCCCAAGATCGCCCGTCCGTAACCACCCATCAACAAGCGCCTTGGAAGTAGCCTCAGCATCATTCCAGTATCGCGCCATGACACCGGGCCCACGAATAACGATCTCGCCCGGCGTATCAGGCGGACAAAACCGCCCCAGCTCATCAATAATCGCGATCCGCGTATAGGGCGACCCGCGCCCGCACTTCTCGGGACTCGCGAGCGCGCCTTCATCGCTATTGAACGTCGCCTGCCCACCGGCTTCAGTCTGCCCATAAAGCTGCCGCAGCAACACCCCCTTATCGAGCCACGCCTGCAGCAACTGCCGCGAAACCGGCGCACCGCCCACGAGGCTATAGCGGATGCTGGTGAGATCCGCGTCCTTGAACTCCTCGCAAGCCGCCATACGCTCGAAGAAAATAGGCGTGCCCATCACCGTCGTCATTTTCTCGCGGATGATCTTCGTAATCGCCGCCTGAGGATCGAAGGCTTCTTCGAGGTAAACGGTGCCGCCATAGGCCAGGTACTGGGTCAACTGCACATAACCCGCCGACGTGCACAGCGGTGCAAACATCAGCACGCGCGCGCGATCGATCGCGGCCGGGCGCGCCATGCAGGTATCGCCCATGTAGCCGCACAGCGTCCGGTGCGTATACACGACGCCCTTGGGACGCCCCGTAGAACCGCTGGTCGAGATAATCACCACGTCGTCGTCGGGTCCGATGCCGCGCAGCGGCGCGCTATTCTGCGCCGGGTTGCCAGCTTCGGCGCGCAGTGCGCGCACGGTCTCGAAGCCGTGCACCATCGCGCCGGGCAGATCCTTCGCCACGGCAGCCGCGAGCGTGGCGCGCTCGGCATCGTGAAAGACGAAGCGCGCCTGGTAGCGCTCGGCCACCATATATGACGCTTCGCTCACGGTGAAGCGCGGATTCACGGGCGCGAGTATCCCGCCCGCCAGCATGACGCCCTGGGCCAGCACGGCCCATTCGAGGCTGTTGGTGCCGATCACGGCCACCCGGTCGCCACGCTGCAGGCCCTGCTGCTCGAGCCATGCGGCGATCGCCTCGGCCCAGCGGTCCAGTTCGGCGTAAGTCACGCTATCGGAAGATACGACGATGGCAGGCACGTTGGCGCGTTCGATCGCCCACCACTTGAAGGTATCGATGAGGGTTGCAGTCACGTCTCTCTCCTGTCGACCCGTGTTAGCGCTCGTGCGCCGAATCGGGCCTCGTGCAGCATGGCTGCTGTGTCCCTGACGATGCCGGTGCGGACATCGTGATCGCAGGGAATGGTTATGGTTGAGCGCGGGGAACAGCTTCGCCCGTTTCGGCTCGAGCTATTCCTCTGACTTATTCGCAATTCGCGCGCAGCAACCTTTGTTTGCGTAAGACCGTAGCAAAGGCCCCCCGCTTCGCGCAATCGTCGAATACGACGATTACGTTTGCGGCTGCGCGCTGGTTCGCGTTTTCAGCGTCCCGCGTTCAACGTCCCGTAAATACCGGTGCCCGCTTTTGCGCAAACGCCGCCGAGGCTTCGCGGAAATCCTCGGTCATGAGCGCCAGCACCTGGGCGCGGTTTTCCAGTTCGAGCGCCTCGTCGAGCGAACCTGCTTCGAGGTTCGCCCACATCACGCGCTTGGTGTGCTGCGTGGCGTACGGGCTGTTGCGCAGTACGCCTGCGGCGATTTCCAGTGCATGCCCGAGCAGCGCGTCGCCGTCCACGGCCGCGCTCACGAGGCCGATGCGCTCGGCTTCTTCCGCGCCGATCGGCCGTCCGCTCAGCATGACCTCGAACGCGCGGCTCGCGCCGATCAGGCGCGGCAGGTGATAGCTGATGCCGCACTCGCCCGCGGTCAGGCCAATGCGCACCGCGCCCACATGGAACGACGCCTGGCGGCTCGCCACGCGGATATCGGCGGCAAGGCCCAGCGCGAAGCCCGCGCCCACGGCCGCGCCGTTGATGGCGGCGATCACCACCTTGTCGAGCGCGCGCACGCGCCGGATCATGCCGGCGAACACTTCCTGCCCCGCGTAGTAGCCGCTCACGCCGGGCGGGTCGGGCAGCGGGCTATCGTCGGCGGCGGTCAACGGGCTCGTGAGATCCCAGCCCGCGCAGAAACCGCGCCCCGCACCGGTCAGCACCACCACGCGCACGGCCGCATCGGTTGCGAGTTCATCGAGTACGCGGCACAGATGGCGCACGGCCGGCTGGCTCAGCGCATTGAGGCGCTCGGGCCGGTTGAGGGTCAGCACCGCGACGCCCGGCGTGCTGCGGTCGCAGAGGAGTTCGTCCTGGCTCATGGTTTCCATTCCTTGGTCGGTGAAGCGAACGCGCTCAGACGCGGCGATACCACGCCACGCCCTGCGCGTCCGTGCTGGATTCGATTTCGCCGCGATGGCGCAGATAGTTCAGATAAGCGAGGCTCTCGCCCGTCGCCATGCGCAGCAGCCCCGCCTCGTTATCGACCGGCCGCGCGAACAGCGCGCCGAACACATCGACGGCCCGCTTCGGCTCGCCGAGCAGCGCGCGCAGACGGCCTAATGCACGCTCGCGTTTGCCGCGCAGATCGTCCAGCCGCGCGTGCAGGCCGCGAAACGGCTCGTTGTGGGCGGGCAGCACGAGTACGTCGTCGGGGACCGTGCGGGCAAGATGATCGAGCGAGGCTAGCCAGGCGCCGAGCGGGTCCGCGTCGGGCGCACCGGGCCAGACGGAGACGTTGGACGAGATGCGCGGCAGCACCTGATCGCCCGATAGAAACAGACCGCGCGCAGGGCAATGGAAGCAGGCATGCTCCGGCGAATGCCCCGAGCCGACGACGACACGCCATTCGTCAGCGCCGACGCGCAGCGTCTCGTCCTCGGCGATCCGCACGTAATCGGCCGGCAAGGCGTGCATCGCGGCGACCTCGGAGCGTGGATAGCGCGTTGCATGCTGCACGAGCGCGCGTTCCGTCCAGCCTGCACGGCGATAGAAGTCCAGATGCGCCTCAGGCACCGCGCCCTGCGCCTCGCGCGCCGCGTCGAGCGACGCCGCATGCTCTCCTTGCGTCATCCACAGCGCGACGCCGTGTTCGCGCGCGAACCAGTTCGCCATGCCGATGTGGTCCTGATGCATGTGCGTTGCGATCAGCCGCGTGATTACGCCGGGCGCCAGCGGTCCCGCCGGGCGCAGCAGATGCGTCCAGGCCGCGCGCGTCGCGAGATCGGGATAGCCAGAGTCGATCACGGCCCAGCCGGGGCCATCGCGCAGCGCCCAGATGTTGATGTGATGCGGCGAGAACGGCAGCGCGAGGCGCACCCAGAGCACGCCCGCGGCGACCTCGCGGGCTTGCCCCACGGCGGGCGGCTCGCCGCATGGATAAGCGAGCGCGTGGCGCGTGAGCGGCGTGTCGGCGCGCGGGCCGACGCAGGCTTCACGCGCTGTCAAAACAGCCGCCCAAGCGCGACGAGATGCGCGGCGTCGAGCAAACCATCCGCGAGCGTGCCGAACGCGGCATAGCGCGCATCGTTGGTCGCTCCGCGCCGGTAGCGGTCATGTAATTGATAGAAGATCACCGCGAGCTTGTACATCGCGAGCACGCGATAGAAACGGAAGTCCGAGAGATCGCGGCCCATCGCCCGCGCGTAGGTCTGTGCAGCCCACTCGCGCGAGGGAAAGCCGCCGTTCGCGGTCGGCATCTGGCGCAGCGCGTGCAGCGCGGGCGGATCGTCGGGCTCGGTCCAGTAGCTGAGCGTCGTGGCGAGATCGAACAGTCCGTCGCCGCGCGTGCCCTGGTCCCAGTCGAGCACCGCCGTTGGCGCGAGCGTATCGCCGTCGAACAGAATGTTGTCGAGCTTCATGTCGTTGTGCAGCAGTGTGGCCGGACCATCCGGCACGAGATGCCGCTCCAGCCACGCGCCCAGTTCCTCGATGAGCGGCGTCTCGGTCCCCTGGGTGGCGAGATGGGCACGCTTGCGCCAGCCCGCAACACTGCGCGCGAGAAACCCCTCGGGACGACCCAACGTATCCAGCCCGAGCGCCGCCGGATCGACCCGATGCAGCCGCACGAGCACGCCGATCAGCGCATTGGCGAGGCGCTGGCCAACCTCCGCGACACCGCACAGCGACTCGGGCAACTGCGCGCCCACCGCGAAACCGCGCCGATACTCGATGATCTGGAACGGCGCGCCCATCACCGACGCGTCCTCGCAGAGATGAATCCCTTGCGGCACGAGATCGAAGCCCGCGGAGAGCCGTTGCAGGATGCCGAATTCTCGGCCCATGTCGTAGGCGCCGGGCGGCAGCGTGCCCATCGGCGGGCGTCGCAGGACGGCTTCGCGACCATCGATATCGAGCAGATAGTTGAGATTCGCGAGGCCGCCGCTGAATTGCCGGGGCGCGGGATCGAGCGCGAGCGCGTGGCCGTGCGACGCGAGATACTGCGCGAGCGCCTGCCAGGGCTGGGAAACCTGTTCGGCGGGCGCGCGCAAACGGGGCGACGTGTCGATGAGCATGACCATGAGCGTGTGCGGTGCGGGCGTTGCGAAAGGAAAAGACCTGCAAAAAGCGCCTCAGAAAGCGCGCGAAATGACTTCCTTCATGATCTCGTTGGTGCCGCCGAAGATGCGCTGGATGCGCGCATCGGTGTACATCCGCGCGACCATGTATTCGTTCATGTAGCCATAGCCGCCAAAGAGCTGAAGACATTCGTCGAGCACGCGCCCCTGCGCCTCCGACGCCCAGAGCTTGGCCATCGAAGCCGTGGCCGTATCGAGCTTGCCTTGCACGAGCTGCTCCACACAGCGGTCGATGAAGGCGCGGCCCACGGTGATTTCGGTGGCCATTTCGGCGAGCTTGAAACGCGTGTTCTGGAATTCGACGACCGCGCGGCCGAAGGCCTTGCGATCGCGCACGTAATCGAGCGTTGCCTGCCACGCGCCTTCCATTGCCGCGAGCGCATTCACACCGATGATGAGCCGCTCATACGGCAGATCGGACATCATCTGGATGAAGCCCTGCCCCTCTACACCGCCTAGCAGGCGCGAAGCGGGCACGCGCACGCCGTCGAAAAACAGCTCCGCCGTGTCCTGCGCCTTCATGCCGATCTTGTCGAGCAGACGGCCCACGCGAAAACCCGCGCAGTTTTCGGTCTCGACGATCAGGATCGACATGCCGCGTGCGCCCTGGGACGGATCGGTCTTCGCGACTACGAGGACGATGCCGGCCAGCAGGCCGTTGGTGATGAAGGTTTTCGAACCGTCGATTACATAGTGGTCGCCATCGCGCACGGCGCGTGTGCGCACGCCCTGCAGGTCGGAGCCCGCGCCGGGCTCGGTCATCGCAATCGCGCCTACCAGTTCGCCTCGCGCCATGCGCGGCAGGTAGCGGTCTTTTTGTTCGGGCGTGCCGTGGTTCAGGATGTAGTGGGCTACGATGCTGTGGACGCCCGTGTTCATGCCCGTTAGCGCGCGGGAGGCGAGTTCTTCGAGGAATACCGCTTCGTGGCGGAAGTCGCCGCCGGCGCCGCCGTAAGCTTCTGGTATGTCGGCGCATAGCAGGCCGAGGGCGCCGGCCTTGCGCCAGATTTCATGGCCTACGTGGCCGCGCTTGCGGGCCGATTCGTCGCCTTCCTTTACCTCGCGGTCGACGAATTTTTCTACGTTGTCGCGGTATAGTTCGATATCCTCATCGCTCCAGGAGCGCGAAAAAGCAAGCGGCATTTTTTTGTTTCCTGTCGATGGTTGGGTTTTTGGCTGCGCCGTTTCAGAGGGCGTATGCGTTGCCGATGCTTTTATGTTCTTTCATCCGGACGCTTTGGTCATCGTCGGTTGCGACGATGTTGCTTTTTTTGGGCTTGCGTCGCCATTTTTTCTTGGTTTATTGCGGGGTTGGCATTTTCTTGTTTTCTTGTCGGTCTATTAGCGTTGCCCCTGTGCGGGGCAGCACCTACTTTTCTTTGCCGCGGCAAAGAAAAGTAGGCAAAAGAAAGCCGCTCAAACCGCTAGTGTGACGAAGTCGGCAAACCGCCATTAAGGGGGAAAGGTATAGGTGCGTTTGTCACCTCGCACCACAAAACGGAGTGACAAAGGACTCATTCATCCCGCTGCTCGCTTCGCGCGCAGCGGACGGGTCTGCAAGGGAAACCGCTTGCTAAGGGCATTTTCGCGAGTTCTGGCAAACCTTCGGTTTGCCGTTATGCCCCACGGGGCGCGCAGCGCCCCCGGATGAATGAGGGCCTTGTCACCAAGTTTGATGGTGCGAGATGGCAGACGCTCCTATACCTTTCCCCCTCAACGGCTGTTTGTGGACTTCGTCACACTAGCGGTTTGAGCGGCTTTCTTTTGCCTACTTTTCTTTGCCGCGGCAAAGAAAAGTAGGTGCCGCCCCGCACAGGGGCGACGCTAATAGACCGACAAGAAAACAAGGAAATGCCAACCCAGCAAAAAACCGCGAAAAAAATCTATCCCATATAAACAGCATCAGAAGCCCGCAAGCGCTCAATATCCTTCAAATCGAGCCCGAGCAACTCAATCAAAACCTGCCCTGAATGTTGCCAAAGCCCAGGCGCGGCCTCAGGCGAGAAATCCTGCCCAGGCGCCTTAACTGGCGTAGACCCCAACCTCACCTTCCCAACCCCTTCCACCTCGACCTCATAAACATTCTCGCGCGCAAGAAAATGCGGATCCACCGCAAGCGTCTGCGGCGAATTAGCGGGCCCACCAGGAATATCGTGCTCCTTGAAAACCGTCATCCAGTCATCAAAATCCCGCGAAGCAAATAGCGTGACTAGCTCGGCATAAGCACGCTCATCGGCCTCACCGGAATCGGCCATCTGCGCATAAATATCGGCAAGATCCTGCCGCCCGACAACATCACAAAACCGCGCCCAGAACTTCGGAAAAAGCCCTTGAAAAAAGACCTTCCTGCCGTCCCGCGTTGCATACGCGCACAACCTCGGCCAGCCCGCCATCTTCCCGCGGCTATTAAGAAATCCTTCGCGCACATGAAGCAAATCCGCATTGAGCACGCTATTAATGCCCTCTGGCAACCAGTGCGCCGCCGACTCCGCGCCAGAGACTTCGACATACGCCCCTTCGCCAGTGCGCTGCGCACGAGTCAGCGCGGCAAGCGTCCCAAGCGCCGCATTCAACCCCATGGCATGCATGCCGATAGGCGCCCAATCGGTAGCCTTGCGCTCCTCGGGCGAAAGCCCATAAGGATTCAGCGAAGAAAGCCCGCCGAAGGCATCAAACGACGGCCCATGCGAACCAAGCTCTGCATAGGGCCCCGTGCTGCCCAGCCCCGAAATCGAACAGAACACAATGCGCGGATTCACCTCGCGCAGCGCCTCGAAACCCAAACCCAACCGTTCGAGCACCCCAGCACGCATGCCTTCAATAACAATATCGGCCTTCGCGACCAGCTGGCGAAATAGCGCCGCGCCCTCCGGGCTTTTCAGATTGAGGCCAACGCTGCGTTTGCCACGGTTCCAGCGCAGATGCAGCAAGCCCGGGCCATCGGGCGAGCCAATGGCAGGCGTGCCGCTGTAGCGCACAGGATCGCCATCGCGCCCTTCCACCTTGATGACATCGGCGCCCATATCGGCCAGATAGCCGCCCAGGCTCGACGGCCCCAACTGCGCGACTTCAATAACGCGCACACCTTCGAGAAAGTTATATCCAGACATCGAATCTCCCCTATTCCTTATGTCGCGGTCTATGCCGATTCGCCATCCAGATCGCGTCTGAGCTGCCGATGCAGATGCGCACAGGCGACTTCGCTGCGTCCGTAGCGATAGCTAGCGTCGGGCCACGCCGCAGCGTTCTGCTGAATCCACAATTCCATCGGCCAGTCTTCCTGAGTCGCCGCGTTTTCGAGCACGGCCCAGCTTTTATGCACGCGCGCTTCGATCTCCGGACTCAGGATTTCCTTGCGCACCAGAAAGCGCAGATGCACGGTCGAGCGCGCCGGGTTGCCGGGCACCGGCCACACCGTCCAGAATTCGATATGCTCGGGCGCAGCGATCATCATCGCGTTCGGATAGATGATGAGGTTCGAGGCGATGTAGCGCGAGCCGCTGCTCACCTCGGCGTTCGATTTCACGAGCGTCTTGAGCTTCGAGCGCACGCCAAAGTGCTGGCCGTGTCGCCCATAGTCGCGAAACACGCCGACGTTCGATTCGATCAAATTGCCCACGCCGCCCGGATGCAGGAAGCGCGGGTGGATGATGTCGCTCGCGCCGTCCATCACCAGTTTCCAGTTGATGTCGAGCGTGTAGGTCTTTTCGATGCAGATCACCGAATCGTCCATGCGCCACGGCGCCATCTGCGCGTCGACTTCTACGCCGAGGTACGCGTCGACTGGCTCGGCCGGGACTTGCGATAGCGTCGCGAAGATCAGCCCGTGGCGCTCCTGGGTCGGAAAGGCAATCAGGCTGTTGCAGCCGCGCTCGATCGTCTCGAACGAATCCTCGTAGGGCACGTTGCGCAACTGGCCACCGTCGCGCTCGTACGACCAGCCGTGGTACTGGCACATGAATACGCGCTTGTTGCCCGCTTCGCGCGTCTCCACACGCCCGCCGCGATGGCGGCACATGTTCAGGTAGGCCTGCGCCGTGCCGTCGCTCTTGCGCACGATGAGCAGCGACATGCCAAGCACGTCGCGCGTGATGAAGTCGCCCGGGTTCGCCAGTTCGGAGCAGTGCGCGACCACGAGCGGCAGCGTCTTCAGCAGCGCGATTTCGTCCGCCAGGCGCTGCGGGCAAGTGAAGTGCGACGCCGGCACGAACAGGTCGCTTTCCGCCAGATCGGTCGTGTCGTCACGCAGATGCTGAATCAACCGGGTGGCGACCGCTTCGCTTACTTCGATGTCCTGCTTTCGTTCGGGCAGCATCTCTGCCTCCTTGATAGGGTCGGTGTTTTGTCGGTGTCTTCGGTTCTCAAGCCGTATGGCGCGGCGCGACCTTCGCGTACTGCCGCGAGAGGCGCCGCAAGCTGCGCAGCACGGCAAAGTCGTAGAGGCGTCCGAACGGCGGATGCATCGCGCGCACGAGGCTGTACGGTCCCGCGCGCCGATACACGGCGCGCGCGTGGCTGAAGCGGCGGAAGCCTTCGATGCCGAAGCCATACGCGCCCGTGCCGCTATGCCCCACGCCGCCGAACGGCAAATCGGGCACGCTCAGATGCATGATCGTGTCGTTGATCGTCACGCCGCCCGAAAAGCTGCGGTCGAGCACATGGCGCACGGTCGCGCTGCTGCGCGAGAACACATAGAGTCCGAGCGGCTTGTCGCGCTGGCGTTGCCGCGTGAGCACGGTGTCGAGGTCGTCGCGCGTGTGCAGCACCATCACCGGGCCGAACAATTCCTCGCGGCTCGCGCGTGCAGTCTCGGGCGGATCGACGATCACGACGGGCGCCATCTTGTGCTGTTCGTCGATCGTTGCGAGCGCACCCATATCGACGCCGAGTGTGCGGATCTGCGCGCCGAGTGCGCGCGCGTCGGCGACAATCGCGCTCAGGCGCTCGTACTGTCGCGCGCCGAAGATGCCGCAGACTTCGGGCGCACCGATGCCGCCCGGCGACTGGCGACGCACTTCGGCATCCATCGCCGCCAGCACTTTCTCGGCCACAGCGGGCGAGGCGTAGACCGTATCGGGACACAGACACCCCTGGCCCGCATTGATGAGCTTGCCGAAGGCGAGGCGCTTGCCCACTTCCTCGGTATCGGCGTCAGGCATCACGTAGACGGGGCACTTGCCGCCCAGTTCGAGCGTGACCGGCGTGAGGTTGCGGCCCGCGGCCTCGGCGACCACGCGACCCACCGATGTGCTGCCCGTGAACAGCAGATGGTCGAACGGCAACTTCGAGAATTCGACGGAGACCTCGGGGCCGCCGAGTGCGACCGTGACTTCGTCGGGATCGAAATACTCGCGCACGGCGGCGTCGATGGCGGCGGCGCTATGCGGCGTCTGGTCGCTCGGACGCAAAAACGCGCGGTTACCCGCGGCGAGTATCGTCGCAAGCGGCAACAGCAGCAACGTGATCGCGCCGTTCCAGGGCGAGATCACGCCCACGACGCCCAGTGGCTGATACTCGATCGCCGCGCGCGCGCCGAACAGCGAGAACGGCGCAGGCGCGCGCCGCCGCTCGGGTTTCATCCAGCGCGCGACCGAGCGCTCGGCGCGGCGCAAGGCGTCGAGCGGCATGAACACTTCGTTCAGGCGCGCGAGTTCCGGCGCGCGATTGGGGAAGTCGCGCTGCGAGGCGGCGACGATACGATCCGCGTGCGCCAGCGTCATTGCAATCGCGCGACGCAAGCGGTCGCGGCGCACTTCCAGCGAGACGGGCTGGTCCGCGAGAAACGCTTCGCGCATGGGCGCGAGGCGCGCTTCGAGGTCAGCCGCGATCATCGCCGGCGTGTCGTGCACGATCTGTGCATGGCGGTCGTTCATTGAAGCTCCAGGGTGGCGGCGCGTGCGAGCGTGCGGCCGCGAATGAAGTCGCTGCCGCGCTCGCCGATCATCACGGCCGCTGCGTTGGTATTGGCGCTCAGGAGGCGCGGCATCACGGAGGCATCGACCACGCGCAAGCCACTCACGCCGCGCACGGCGAGTGTGGGATCGAGCACGGCTTCGTCGTCGCTGCCCATGCGGCAGGTGCCGACCGGGTGGTAGCAGACGTTCGCATGTTCGCGCACGAACTGCGCCCACACGGCGTCGCTCGCGGGAAGCGGCGCAGGCATGCGCTCGCCGCTTACGAAGCGACGCAACGGCGGCGCGGCAAACAGGCGCTCGATGAGCTTGCACGCGCCCACGAGGGTGTCCACGTCGCGCGCATCGCCAAGCAGTTGATGCGAGACGAGCGGCAGCGCGCTCGCGTCGGGGCCCTGCAATTGCACCGAGCCGCGACTGAATGGATGGCACACGTTGGCGGTGACCATCGCGGTGGGTTGGCGCGTCATCTGCGCGAGCGCCGCGCATTCCACCTCGGGGGTGATGTCGTAGCTCAGCGGCAGGAAATGCAGTTGCACGTCGGGTTCGTCGAGATCGGGACGCGTCTTTGCGCAGGCCATCGCCTGCACGGCGGGCGTCGCCATCGGGCCGCGCTTGCGCAGCAGATAGTTTGCGAAGTGCCCGGCGATCTGCCACGGCGCCATCTGGCTGTTGTAGGTCGGCACGTTGACGAACTTGTTCAGGCCCACGCCTACGTGCTCCTGAAGGTTCTGGCCCACCTGCGCGCGGTCGGCGACCACGTGGATGCCGAAGCGCCGCAACTGCGCGGCCGGCCCCACGCCCGAGCGCATCAGCAAGGCGGGCGAGCCCATCGCGCCCGCGCTCACGATTACTTCGCGGCGCGCACTCACGCGCAGCCGTTCGCCGTTGCGCACGAGTTCGACGCCCGCTGCGCGCTTGCCTTCGAACACGATGCGTTCGGCTATGCCGTTGGTCAGCACGCGCAGGTTCTCGCGCTGACGCGCCGATGCGAGATAGCCATGCGCCGTCGAGCAACGCCAGCCATCTCGCTGCGTCGCGAGCGACAGGAACGCGCCGTATTGATCGCCGCCGCAATAGTCGTCGAGTGTCGGCAGGCCTTGTGAAGCGCACGCGGCGACAAACGCATGCGAAAGCGGATGCGGGTCGCGCTGATGCGAAACGGCCAGCGGCCCGCCGCGACCGTGAAATGCGTTCGCGCCGCCCGCGAAATCTTCGGCACGCCGGAAGTACGGCAGGCAAGCGTCGAAGTTCCAGTCCGTGCAGCCTACGTCAGCCCAGTAGTCGAAGTCCCCACGCGAGCCGCGAATATAGACTTGCCCGTTAATCGAGCTGCCGCCGCCGAGCAGTTTGCCGCCCGACCAGATGAAGCGGCGCCCCGCAATCGACGGGTCGGCTTCGCTCGGATACTTCCAGTCATAGCGCGCGTTGCCGATCAGCCGCGACATGCCCGCAGGCATGCGCACGAGAAACGAATCGGCCTCGCCACCCGCCTCGATCAGGATCACGCTCACGCCCCGGTCTTCGCTCAGACGGCTCGCCACCACGCAGCCCGCGCTGCCGCCACCCACGATCACGTAATCGGCCGTCAGGACGTTACGCTGGTCGCCTCTTGTATCGATCATCGCTGTGCCTCCTCAGACGTGCGCAAGATTGACCGCGCGGCGGGCCGGCACGGCCCGCAGCAGGAAGTGCGAGAGCGCCGGAATCAGGATCAGCGCGCCCAGCATGTTCCAGAGGAACATGAAGGTCAGCAGGATGCCCATGTCGGCCTGGAACTTGATGGGCGACCAGGCCCACGTGACCACGCCCGCCGCGAGCGTCACGCCCACCAGCGCGACCACTCGCCCAGTAAAGCCGATGGCGCGTGCATAGGCTTCTTCGAGCGGCAGTCCGGCGCGTTGCCACGAAAGTTGCACGCTCAACAAATAGAGCGCGTAATCGACGCCGATACCCACGCCCAGTGCGATCACCGGCAGCGTCGACACCTTCACGCCAATGCCGAGCATCACCATGAGCGCCTCGCACATGATCGAAGTGAGCGCGAGCGGAATGATCGCGACAATCACGGCGCGCCAGTTGCGGAACGTGATGAAGCACAGCGCGATCACCGAGGCGTAGACGAGCAGCAGCATCTGGCGATTGGCTTTTTCGACGGTGATGTTGGTGGCCGCCTCGATGCCGGCCGAGCCCGCCGCCAGCAGGAACTGGATCTGCGAGGAATTGTGTTCGGCCGCGAAGCGCTCCACGGCGTCGACGGTCTGTGCGAGCGTTTCGGCCTTGTGATCGGTGAGGTAAGCGATAACGGGCGTGACGGTCCAGTCCTTGTTGATGAGTTCCGGGTTCGAGTCCGAGACCGCGTTGACCGCTTGCGTGAGCACCGACTGATCCCGATTGATCGTCAGCCATTTGGGCGAGCCTTCGAAGTTGCCCGCCGTGCCAAAGCGCACCATCTCCGAGGCCGTCGACACCTTCTGCACGAAGGGCAGCGCGCGCAGTGTCTGCGCGAGGCGGTCCTGCTCGATCAGCGCGGGATACGTGCCGCCCAGGCCCGCAGGCGTCTTCACGATCACGACGAACTGATCGCCCGAAAGCCCATACTGCTTCGCGAAGAACGCGCTGTCGCGGTTATAGGTGGAGTCGGCGCGGAACTCGGGCGCCCCGGCGTCGAGGTCGCCGATCTTGAGGTTCAGGCTCACGAGCCACGCACCCGCGCCCAGGCACAACGCGATCACGAGCGCCCCGGCCGCATACGGACGGCGCGTGAAGTACGCGAGACGCGCGAGGCCATCGCGCGAGCCTTCGGCCGCGCTCGCACGCATCGCGCGGCGCACGGCGCGCGGGCTCACGCCAGTGTACGAGAGCAGCACGGGAAACAGCACGAGGTTCGTGAACACCAGCACCGCCACGCCCAGGCTCGCCGTCAACGCCAGGTGGCGGATCACCGGAATGTCGATCACCACCAGCACGGCGAAGCTCACCGCGTCGGCCACCAGCGCCGTAAAGCCCGCGAGGAACAGACGCCGGAACGTGTGACGCGCGGCCACGTATTTATCGGTGCCCTCGCCGATGTCGCGCATGATGCCGTTCATCTTCTGCGCGCCATGCGAGACGCCAATCGCGA
This sequence comes from Paraburkholderia sp. J67, assembly GCF_905220265.1. NCBI lineage: Bacteria > Pseudomonadati > Pseudomonadota > Betaproteobacteria > Burkholderiales > Burkholderiaceae > Paraburkholderia > Paraburkholderia sp. J67. Next base: position 80,981 of record NZ_CAJMZK010000008.1, on the reverse strand, counting down.
AGACGAGGAACGGCACCAGCACCGAATACGGATCGATCGCGAAGCCCAGCATGCGCACGAGGCCCAGTTGCCAGACCACGGCGATCATCGAGCACGCGATCACGAGCAGCGTGCTGCGCAGGCAGCGCGTGTACCAGAAGATCACCACGCCCACCATCAGCGCCGCGACGCCGAAGTACATCATCACCTGCGTCATGCCGTTGATGAGGTCGCCCACCACCTGCGCGAAGCCCACCACATGAATACGCACCGTGGCGCTCTGGTTCGCGCGGATTTTCTCGTCGAGGTAGCGCGCGATCTGCGCGTAGTCGAGCGGCTGGCGCGTCTGCGGGTCCTTGTCGAGCAGCGGCACGAACACGGAGCTGGAGCGCTCGTCGTTCGACACGAGGCTGCCCACGAGGCCCGCGCGCTGCACGTTCTGGTGCAGGCGCTGGCGCATGGCGCTCGAGCCGTCGAAATCGTCGGGCATCACCGGGCCGCCCTTGAAGCCCTGCTCGGTGAACTCGGTCCAGCGCACGCCCGGCGCCCACAGCGACTTCATGAACGGGCGATCCACGCCCGGCATCAGGTAGGTCGCGTCGTGCACGCGCTGCAGCACTCGCAGGTAGGCGGGATCGTAGATATCGCCGTTGACGTTCTCGACGTCGATACGGATCGAGTTGCCGAGGCTCGCAAGCGATAGCCGGTTCGCCAGGTAATTGCGGATATAGCTTTGCGACTGCGGGAGCATTTGCTCGAAGCTCGCGTTGATCGTCGTCTTGAGCGCGAGGGTGCCGAGCACGAGCGTCACGATCGCGCACAGCAGCAGGATCAGGCGGCGATGGTTGAAGATCAGCCGCTCGACCACGTTGCCCGAGCCGACGTCGAATTCAGGTGTCTCGCACGCCAGCGGCACGGCCTGGTATTTTTCGGGGGCGTTCATGCATTCCTCACTTCTGGTGTTCTGTCACACGTTGGCGGCCGATGCCCTGATAGCCCGCCAGCACGAAGTCGTCGTTATCGCCATCGGCCACTGCATCGGCGAACAGCATGGGGCGCGACGCGCGCAATGCATGGAAGGTCTGGGCGTCGTCGGTGCTGTAGAGCAACTGGCCGCCCTCGGCCGTGAGCAGGAGCGTCTTGCCGTCGGCGGAGAACGCCGCCGAAGTCAGGCTCGATTTCGCGCCGGTTTCGACGGGGCTCCAGCTCGCGCCACGATCGTTGCTGCGGTACGCGGTGCCGTTCAGGCCCACCGCCAGCAGAAAGCGCTCGTTGCCCGCGATGCGAAAGAAGCTGCCCTTGTACGGCGGCGAAATGGCGACGAAGCGCTGCGCGGCGCGGTCGAGGCGGTACACGCCGCCCTGCTCGCCCGCGATGTAGAGATCGCCGGCAATCTCGCGGATGTCGTTGAGATTGAGGAAGTTGGGATTGTCGATATGGTCGAGCCACGGGCGCCAGGTCTTGCCGCCGTCGTCGGTGGCGACCAGCATGCCGAACGAGCCGATCGCATAGCCCGCGCGGTCGTCGTCGAAGTGCACTGCGAGGAACGGCAACGTGGGGCCGTCTTTGGTATTGAGCGCGACCTGCTCCGCGAACGGCGCAAGCTGCTTCTCGCCGTGGTCGATGCGCGCCTGATAGTACGGCAGCAGCGTGCGCTGCGCGGCGCGGCCATCGAACTGCAGCGTCCAGGTGTCGCCACGGTCGGCGCTGTGCAGGATCACACCGTCGTGACCCACGGCCCAACCCTGGCCCGAGGACGTGAAATCCAGCGAGACGAGATCGGACTGCACCGGCACGCGTGCCTGATGCCAGGCCGCGCCGCCATCGTCGGAAATCAGGATGACGCCGCGCAGCCCGGCCGCGACGAGGCGCACCGTCTTGCCCGTGGCAACGCGTGCAAGCGCGATCACGGGCTGCTGCAACAACGCCGGGCTGGAGAGCCTGACGGCGGGCGCGGCGAGCGGGTCCTGGAACGCGGACGGCGTGGCGGTGGCCGTGGCCGTCGCGGCGGGCGCCACCGCCGCGACGCCGAGCGCCGCCAGGCTCATCAGCGCTTGAAGCAAAGCGAAACGCATTGTGTCTTTCATGGGAAAACGCCCTGGCGTGCGGCGGCGAGCGGGCGCGCCGCCCTCGCGCGTCGGTCCTGCATGGCCCGCGTGGATTGCCAACCCGCCGCCGCGATCTATCGGTCCAACTTCATCGGTGCTACTTCATCGGTCCAGCATTCAGCTTTTGCGCCTTAACGCACGCCGCTCGATGTGAGCGCCGCCGGCGTGAACTGGTTCATGTCGCCGAGCGAATCCGAAGACTTCACGTAGTCGGTCGGACGCGACATGCTGTTGATGTACAGCGTGCCCTTGCTCAGGTCGTAGATCAGCACGCCTTGCGCCGTGGTGCCCGCATCCCAGACCGGGAACAGCGGGTCGTACTGCACGCGCACGAGGTTGCTGCTCTGATCGAAGCCATCGACCGCCGAGATCGCCCAGGTGTCCTCATCCACGTAGAACGTGCGGTGCGGTTGCGAATGACGCTTGCCGTCCTTGAGCGTGGCATCCACGACCCAGACGCGATGCAGTTCCCAGCGCGAGACATCCGGATTGAACACGCGTTTGGCGAGCATCTTGTCCGGCGACGCGAACATCATGCGGCCCGCGTTGTAGGGGATATAGATTTCCTTCTTGCCGAGCAGCTTGAAGTTGTAGCGGTCGAGCTGGCCCGCGAAGCCATACGGTTCGTCGTAGTTGAGCGCGCCGCCGTTCGAGGCGATCGGCGTGTCGTACGAGAACTCGGGCGCAAGACGCGTGCGGCGCGTGCCCGGCGTATAGACCCACGAAAGCTGCTGGTTCTTGACCCAGTCCATCGGGAACACCGTGAGAATCTTGGTGCCGACCTGCGACGACGGCCCCAGCCAGCGCGCGAGTTCATAGGTGTAGTAGTCGGTCGATCCCGCGTTCTTCGACGGGTCGCGGTACGGATACGCGTAGTTCAGCGCAACGTGGCCGATGTCGGTCACGTTGCTGTCCGCGTCCACCAGCCAGAACGACAGCGTCAGCGACGAACTCACGCCGAAGGTGTTATGCAGCGCGGCGTTCCACATGACCTCCGTGCCCGTCTTGGGGATCGGGAACGGCACGCAGGAATAGGCGTCCTGCACGGCGTCGCCCGAGGCGCTGAGCTTCGCGCTCTCGGCGTTGTCCTTGCAGCGCGCGAGCCACGACTTGTCGTAGGAGACGCTGCGGTGCGTGGGATACACATCGACGCGGAATTCCGGGTACTTCTTGAGCATCGCAACCGTGCCCGGCGTCAGACGCTTCGAATACGTTTCATAGTTCGCCGCCGTGATCGAATACAGCGGCTTTTCCTGATCGAAGGGACCGACATCCCATCGGCCCGAGCCTTTTTTCCATCCGGCCGGATCGGTCGAAGCGGGCAATCCACCGGCGTAGGCCGGAATGGTCTTGTCGGCGTTACCGGCCACCTCCGCCCCCCAGGGGGTCAGCGACTTGCCGAGCTCGTCCGCTTCCTGCGACGAAACTGCCGCCGTCGCCACACCGCAGGCAAGCGTGAGCCCGAGGCCCGCCACAACGCTTTGAAGAACGCGCATGCTATGTCTCCGTTTAGAACTGTGCCGACAAGGTCAGGGAAATCCAGCCCTTGTCGTTGTAAAAATAAGGACCGTTGCCGCCTGCGTAATAGAGGCCGCCGCCGGGACCGAAGCTGGTCAGGCCGCCACTGGTATGGGCGTGATAGCCGTTGTATTGCAGCGTGATGTTGTACTTCTGCTGGATCAGCGCATGGAGACCTGCCGTGTAGATCAGTTCTCCCTGGTAAGTGCCGTTGGTGCTGGGCGTGTTGCCCCACACGCCGTACTCGAGGAAGAGCGGCATATCCAGATCGACGCCCGGGAACACCTGCAACCATTGCGGATCGAAGCTCACCGCAACCGCCACCGAGTTGTTGGTCGAGCAGCCGCTCCACTTGTTGCCCGTCGTGCACTCGGCGGAATTGCCCACGCCGTTGTAGAGCGCTGCGTTGCTCGTGACAGCAGTCTTCTGCGTGAACGCGACTTCGGCCATTGCCGTACCGGTTTGCCACAGCGGCGAGCGCGTGAGGCCCGCCACCACGTTGCCGATCACGTTGAGCGTGTCGCCGCGCGCGCCTTCGCGGCCGCTCAGATCCGTGGACAGCGGCCCGAGCCCGCTATTGAGCGCCGTATTCTGGCGATACGAGATTTCGAGCCCCGTGCTGTAGTCGCCAACCTGCTTGTCGAGACTAAAGCCGAAGAGGTGCACGTTCGAGGCGTACGCCAGGTGATAGTTGGTCGCGCCCGTGGCGGGATTGACGCCCAGCAACACCCACGGGTCCGTCTCCGTGAGGTTGCGGTAATAGAAGCCCATCGTGCCGCCGGAGAGCCAGTTCGGCGACCAGGTGAACTTCAGGCCGTAGTCGTTGTGGAAGCCGTTGTTCGGCATGATGTCGCTGCCGCGCGGAATGCTGCCTTCCAGCAGGCTCGGGCCGTTGAACACGAAGCCGTTGGTGCCGAGATAGGTGCCGCCTTCGGGGAAGCGGCTCGGCATGTATTCGAAGAAGTACTGCGCCGCCACCGACATGGTCGGGTTGAGCTGCGATTCGAACAGGATCTGCGCGCGGGGAATGGCGAGCTGCTTGGCCTGGGTGCCCGGCGTGGCCGCGCCCTGGATGCCGTCCGAGGCGTTTTGACCGTAGTTGATGCCCTGGGTGCCGAAGATCAGCGCGTTGCCCCAGTACTGCGTCAGGCGACCGACCTTGATGGACGCGGGCTGGCCGCCGATATCGAAATTCTTGAAGACGAACGCATCGAGCAGTTCCGCGCCCTGCATGTAATAGCGTTCGGTATAGCTGCTATAGCGGTTGTTGTAGTACGAATTGAGCGCCGAATACGGCACGCCCGTCATCGCCTCGCCCGGATTGTTGGAGACGCCACCGCCGTACGCGAAGTCCTTCCACAGCGAAGCACTGATACGGAAGCCGAAGTTGTTGCGAAACACCGCATCGAACTCGGTCAGATCCGACACGCGGTTCGTGACGATGTCACCCGCATGGGCGAACTTGTATTCCGACTCGCTCAGCAGGGGATTGTTGCCGATGGCCGGATTGATGCCCTGCGCACGCATACCCAGGTTGTATGCGATCGTGTTGTCCCAGTGGACTTCCCAGTCGGGGTTGGTATCGAACTGGAATGCGTGGGCCGTGCCCGCCCAGGAAAACAACGAAAGCACGGCAATCGATACCGCACTCGCTCGCCTGCCCGATGCAAACTCTCCGCGAAACTGCATACCTGTCTCCTGAATAGGCTGCCCGCGTCTTGTGCGCAGGACTGTCTTTTATCGGCGTCATCGACGCAGCGTCGGGATGATTCCCGCTTTCTTTTGATTCGAACTCCGAATTGCCAGAATGTGCGCCCTGCCAGATGAAGTCGCCGCATGGCGCGCATCGAACGGCGACGCTGCCCGGAATCTGCTGGACGGGTGTTGCCGTTGAGGGAAAGTGTCGTTGAGTCGGCTGTCCGGCGCATCGTCGAAACTGACGATTTGATCGGTTGGGCATGGTTTGCCCGATGTTCGCTTCACGCAGCAAGACGCGGCGGGCTCGGTTCAGACGCAAAAAAAGCCGCCTCGCGCGGCTCGCGCGCGGGCGGCTTCAGCCGGAGCGGTCGTTATTTCGACCGTCCGGTGTGCGGGCCAGGTGACTTAATTCATCGCCATCAAACCGGCTTGGGAATGAAGATCGACTTGGGCTGCGTATATTCGAGCAGGCCCGCGAGGCCGTTTTCTACGCCGAATCCCGAATGCTTGTGGCCAGCGAGCGGAATCATCGGGGTCGATTGAAGGTTCTGGTTGATCCAGACCGTGCCCGTATCGAGCCGCTTCGCCACCGCCAGCGCGAGATCCACATCCTTGCTCCAGACCGCACCGGCCAGGCCGTATTCCGTGTCGTTCGCGCGCGCGACCACTTCATCGACGTCGCTAAAACGCAGCAGCGGAAGCACTGGGCCGAACGCTTCTTCGGCAACTACACGCGCCGTATCGGGCGGGTTATCGACCAGCGTCAGCGGAATGAAGTAACCCCGATCCGGGACCGCGCCGCCGTCGAGCAACGTGAGCCCATCAGCCCTCGCCTCGTCGATCAGCGCGCGCACGCGCCGGTACTGCGGCTCGTTCTGCAACGGCCCGAACACACTTTGCGGGTCCGCGCCGTCACCCACCTTGAGTTGCTTCGCGAGCGCATGCAAGCGGTCGCGCATCTCGTCGTAAATCGAGTCGTGAATAAAGAGCCGCTTGGTCGCCACGCACACCTGCGCCGTGTTGTGGAATGCGCCGAAGAAAATCTGCTCGGCCACTTGCGCCACATCCACGTCGCCGAACACGATCGCGGCGTCGTTGCCGCCCAGCTCCAGCGTGATGCGCTTGAGGTCCTGCGCGGCCGAGGCCATCACGCGTTTGCCCGTTGCGGTCGAACCCGTGAACGAGATCTTCGCGAAGCCCGCGTGGCTCGTCATCATGGGCCCCAGCGCGTCGCCGCCGGTGATGACGTTGAGCACGCCCGGCGGCAATGCCTCGCGCAGCAACTCACCCAGACGCAGCGTGCATAGCGGCGTGAACGGCGACGGCTTGAGGACCATCGTGTTGCCCGTGAGCAGCGCGGGCGCGATCTTCCAGGCTGCGAGCAGGATCGGGAAATTCCACGGCACGATCGCGCAGACCACACCCAGCGGCTCGTGATGCACTTCGACGCGGCGCGCGGGCGTGTCTTCGACGACATCGACGGGCACGCTCATTTTCGCGGTCAGCCTGAACCAGAACGCCGCGCCCAGAATCTCCTGCTTCGCGCCTTCGAACGGACGGCCCTGCTCTTTCGTGAACAGCTCCGCCAGCGCGTCGGCGTGGGCTTCGAGCAACTCCGCCGCGCGGCGCAGCGCCTGCGCGCGCTCGGCGAACGGCGTCGCACGCCAGCCCGGCAGCGCACGTTGCGCGGCCGCGACCGCGCGATCGAGATCCTCCGCCGTGGCGTCGGGCACCGACGCAAAAACCTGCTCCGTGGCCGGATTGATCACATCAATCTTGCGCGTCGAGCCGACCGGCTCGCCGCCGATCGTCATCGTGTAGTCCACGCCGAAACTCATCTTTGTCTCCTCGCCTGTTGGCGTGTGCGGGATTGCACAGCGCTTTAATTATCTAATATCATTAGGCTAAAGTCACGACCCAGGAGACGCGGTTTTACCCGCATTTAACGGGCATCGCACCCGAGCGTGACACGGCTTCACCCAGCATCAGACCGCGGGGCGTTCGACGCCCCAGACGGTCCAATAGACCGTAAAAGCAGACTAACTTTATGCGCATAACGTGAATTTAGTCCGCCAAATCAAAGGAGACACGTCTTTGTCCGCCGCCCCCGAAAGCCCCGCAGAACGTCAGGCGATTGATCGCCTGTTCAATCCCCGCTCCATCGCGCTCGTCGGCGCGACCGAACGCTCGATCTGGTCGATCGCCGCGAACGATAATCTACGACGATTTGATTTCAAGGGATCCATCCACTACGTCAACCCGAAGGGCGGCACGATCTTCGGCGCGCCGGCCGCGACGAGTTGCGCCGCCGTGGGTGCGCCCATCGACGCCGCGCTGCTGATGGTCCCGGAAGCGAAGATGATCGACGTATTCGCCGACCTGGAAGCTGCAGGCGTGGGCGGCGCCGTGATTCTCTCGGCGGGTTTTGCCGAGCTGGGCGAGAACGGCGCCGAGCGCCAGCGCGCCGTCGCCGCTGCGGCTAAGGGCGCAGGCATTCGCATTCTCGGGCCGAACTGTCTGGGCTTCGCCAATTTCGTTGCGGGCGCACCGATCTGGACCACGCCGCTGCGCCGCCCGATGGCCGACGCGCGCGTGGCCATCGTGTCGCAAAGCGGCGCCATCGCCAGCCAGCTCGAACAATTCGCCTATCAGCAGCGCGTGGGCGTCACGCACATGATCTCGACCGGCAACGAGGCCGACATCACGATTGCCGACGCCATCGACTATCTCGCGCGTCAGCCCGAGCCACGCGCCATTGCGCTCTTTCTTGAATCCGTGCGCGATCCGGCGCGCTTCGCCGCTGCCGTGCAGGCCGCGACTGCGGCGGGCAAACCCGTCGTGCTGCTCAAGGTGGGCACCAGCGAGGCGACCGCGCGCGCGGCCCAGGCGCATACCGGCTCGCTCGTCGGCGACGACCGTATCTTCGATGCCCTGTGCCGCAAGCTCGGCCTTTCGCGCGTGCATTCGCTCGAAGAACTGATCGTGACGGCGGACCTGTTTGCGCGCCTTGGCCCCGTCGAGTGCGAAGGTCTCGCGCTGACCGCAATGTCGGGCGGCATGTGCGAGATCATGACCGACCAGGCCGACGCCGAAGGCATCGCGATCCCCACGCTCGCCGACGGCACGCTCAAGCGCCTGCGCGAGGCACTGCCGCCCTTCGCGACACCAGCCAATCCGCTCGACATCACCGGCGCGGCCATGCTGCAACCCGACCTGATCCCCACTGCCCTCGCGGCGCTCGCGAGCGATGCGTCGGTGGGCGCGCTCGGCTTCGTGTTCGACGCACCGCTCAAGGACGACGCGCGCGGTTTCGCGCGCAGCTTCATCCGCCATATCGGCGAAGGCTTCAAGGCGGCGGGCAAACCCTGCGTGATGATGAGCCACACCTTCAGCGCCGTGAACGGCGAAGCGCGCGAGATGACCGACTCGGCCGGCGTGATCTATTCGGGCGGCGGCGTGCGGCATGGCGTGAGCGCGCTGGGACATCTGGCAGCGCATCACGCGTGGCGGCGGCGCGCGGCGGCGGCGGCGGACAACGTGCCTGCGGCTGCCGGCACCACGAACGCGGCGCGCCCCAACGGTGAGCGCGACGTGCTCGACTATCTCGCCACGGCGGGCGTGCCCGTGATTCCCGCACGGCTCGCGCGCAGCGCCGACGAGGCCGTCGCGATCGCGCTCGCACTGGAGGCGAACGTCGTACTCAAGATCGCCTCGCCCGACATCGCGCACAAGACCGAAGTGGGTGGCGTGGCGCTGAACCTGCGCGGCGAAGCGGCCGTGCGTAACGCCTTCGACACCATGCTTGCGCGGGTGCGCGAGGCCGCACCCGCAGCGCGTATCGACGGCATCGTCGTCGCGCCGATGCGCCAGGGCGGCGTGGAACTCTTCGTCGGCACGATGAACGATCCGCAATGGGGCCCGGCTATCGCCGTGGGCCTGGGCGGCATCTGGGTCGAGGCGCTCAAGGACACGAGCCTGCGCCTCTTGCCGATCGGCGAACAGGACGCGCTCGACATGCTCGCGGAACTGCGCGGCACGAAGCTGCTCGACGGCTTCCGCGGCGCGCCGGCGGCCGACCGTCAGGCGCTCGCGCGCGCGATCGTCGCCATCGGCCAGGCCGCGCTGGCGCTCGGCCCCGATCTCGTTTCGCTCGAAATCAACCCGCTGCTGGTAGACGGTGCGCGCGTCGAAGCGCTGGATGGCCTGACCGAATGGAAGGAATCCGAATGAATACGACCATGAATACGGCAGAAACCACGCCCGTGATCGTCGGTGTCGGCGAGTTCATCGACCGGCCCGCACAGCCCGCCGACGCGCGCGAACCGCTCGATTCGATCGCCGAGGCCTTGCGCGCCGCGGATCGCGACGCGGGGGGCGGCTGGATCGACAAGCTCGACTCGCTGCATCTGGTCGCCTTCATCACTTGGCGCTACGAAGATCCCGCGCGCCAGTTGTGCGAGCGCCTGGGCATCGACGCGGCTTGCGGCTTCAACGGCCCGATGGGCGGCGAATCGCCGATTCGCGCCATTCACGACGCCGCGCTGCGCATCGCGCGCGGCGAGATCCGCGCGGCGGCGGTGGCCGGTGGCGAAGCGATGAACGCCCGCGCCCGCGCGCGCAAGGACAAGACCGCGCTGCCGTGGACACCGCTCGCCCCGCGCGAGACGGCGGTTGCATTCCCGACCGGCGACTTCTCGATCAACCCGATGGCCAAGCGGCTGGGCGTGGTGGACCCGGCCCAGGTCTATCCGCTCTACGAAATGGCGACGCAGGCCGCGTGGGGCCAAACGCCCGCGCAAGCGCAAGCCGAGTCGGCACAACTCTGGGCGCGCTACGCCGACATCGCCGCCGACAACCCTGGCGCGTGGCTGCGCAAGACGCCCGATGCGGCGACCATCGCGACCATCGACGACAACAACCGCATGATCAACTGGCCGTATCCGAAGCTGATGGTGGCCAATCCGCAGGTGAACCAGTCGGCGGCGGTGATCGTCACGAGCCTGGCCGAAGCACGCCGGGCGGGCGTGCCCGAAGACCGCATCGTCCACATCTGGGGCGGCGCGGCGGCGAACGAGGCGGCCGATTACCTTCAACGCGACACCTACGACCACAGCAGCGCGCAGGCGGCGGTGTTGCGCCGCGCGGTCGAACTGGCGGGCGGCGACGCGCGCCGATTCGGTCCGATCGAACTGTATAGCTGCTTCCCAGTGGTGCCGAAGATGGCGCTGCGCGCGCTGGGCCTCGATGCGGCGACGCACGCGCCGAGCGTGGCGGGCGGTCTGACGTTCTTCGGCGGCCCGCTGAACAACTACATGGGCCACGCGGTGTGCGCGATGGTGCGCGCGCTACGCGCCGCGCCTGAACAGCCTGGCCTGCTCTATGGCCAGGGCGGCTACGTCAACAAGCATCACGCGCTGGTTGTGAGTGCGCGGCCTGCGCCGCAGCCGCTTGCGGCGTCGTATTCGGTGCAGGCCGAGGCCGAAGCCGGACGCGCTGGCGTGCCCGCGCTGGTCGACGGCTACGCGGGCCCTGCCCGCATCGAGACCTACACCGTCCTCTACGGCCGCGACGGGCGGCCCCTGCACGGGATCGTGGTGCTGCGCACGCCGGGTGACGAACGCCTGATGGCGAAAGTTGCCGCCGATGACGAAGCGTCGATGGCCTTGCTGCTTTCGACCGAACGCAATGCCGTTGGCGAAGTGGGCCACGTGCGCACCGATACCTTTGGGCATGCCATCTGGGAGGCTGGAGAACAGGCGCGCGATCGTGCGGCGCGAGTACTGCGTTATTGCAAAGTCGAGCGCGAAGGTCACGTGACGATTGTGACGATCAATCGACCTGATTCGATGAATGCCCTCACGCCGGCCGCGAATGCTGAATTGGCCGAAGTCTTCGACGACTTTGCGCGTGACCCGCAGCAGTGGGTAGCGATTCTGACTGGCGCTGGGGAGCGCGCCTTTTGCTCGGGCAATGATCTCAAGTTTACGGCGCAGGCTATGGCACGCGGAGAAAGCATCGAGCCGCCGCTTACCGGCTTTGCTGGGCTTACCTCGCGGTTCGATTTGAACAAGCCTGTGATTGCTGCGGTTAATGGCGTGGCCATGGGCGGTGGGTTCGAGATCGCGCTCGCGTGCGATTTGATTGTTGCTGCAGGGAACGCTACTTTTGCGTTGCCTGAGCCTAAGGTGGGGCTCGCTGCGCTGGCTGGAGGCCTGCTGCGGTTGCCTCGGCAGATTGGGCTCAAGCAGGCTATGGGGCTCATTCTTACCGGGCGGCGGGTTTCAGCTGATGAAGGGCTCGCGCTTGGGTTCGTGAATGAAGTCACCGCGCCCGGCGGCGCGCTCGATGCCGCCAGGCGATGGGCCGCCGAGATTGTTGCCTGTAGTCCTATGTCTGTGCGGGCCTCTATCGAGGTGCTGCGGCATGGGCTCGATTGTGCTTCTGTTCAGGATGCCTATCGGCAGCAAAATCGCTTGCCCGCCGTGCGCGCGCTCTTTAAGTCTAATGATGTGCGTGAAGGGCCTGTTGCTTTTGCCCAGAAACGGGCGCCCGTTTGGCAGGCTGAATAAGTTTGTGTTGCACCAGGCGCTTTTATTGGTGGCACTTGGTGGCGGCTTTTGAGCTTTGATCCGCTTTTTTTGCGGCTTATTGCGGGGTTGGCATTTCCTTGGTTTCTTGTCGGTCTGCCAGCGTCGCCCCTGTGCGGGGCAGCACCTACTTTTCTTTGCCGCGGCAAAGAAAAGTAGGCAAAAGAAAGCCGCTCACACCGCCAGTGTGACGCAGTTCACAACCAGCCTTACGCGGGGAATGGTATAGGAGCATCCGTGTTTTCGCACCATCAAACATAGTGACAAAGGGCTCATTCATCCCGCTGCCCGCTACGCGCGCAGCGGACGGGTCTGCAAGGGAAACCAAACGTGCTTTTGCCATTAGCGCGAGCGCTCGCAAACCTTCGGTTTGCTGTTATGCCTCACGGGGCGCGGAGCGCCCCCGGATGAATGATGGCTTTGTCACTTTGTTTAGTGGTGCGATATGACGGATGCTCCTATACCTTTCCCCCTAAAAGGCGGTTTGCGGACTGCGTCACACTAGCGGTTTGAGCGGCTTTCTTTTGCCTACTTTTCTTTGCCGCGGCAAAGAAAAGTAGGTGCTGCCCCGCACAGGGGCGACGCTAATAGACCGACAAGAAAACAAGGAAATGCCAACACCGCAAGAACCACAAAAAAAGGGACCCACAACCGAAAAAACCAAAAGCAGTAAAGGAGAAAAAAGAATGGACCTGAAATGGAGCGAAGCGGACGAAGCTTTCCGCGAGGAAGTCCGCACCTTCCTGAAAGAAAACCTGACTGACGACCTAAAAGAAGCGGGCCGCTTAATGACGAGCGTATACGCGGACCACGAAGCCTCGATGAATTGGCAGCGCATACTAGCGAAAAAAGGCTGGGCAGCACCAGCATGGCCCAAAGAGCACGGCGGCTGCGCCTGGACCGCCTCCCAACGTTACATCTTCTCTCGCGAGCGAGTAGCAGCGGGCGCCCCGCCGCTCTCCCCGATGGGCATCCAGATGTGCGCCCCCGCACTAATCGAATTCGGCACACCGCAGCAAAAGGCCCACTTCCTGCCTCGCATGCTAAGCGGCGAACACTTCTGGTGCCAGGGCTACTCCGAACCACAATCAGGCTCCGACTTAGCCTCAATGCAAATGAGCGCCACAGAAGACGGCAACGACCTCATCTGCAACGGCTCGAAAATCTGGGCGACCCACGCAAACGTCGCCAACTGGATCTTCTGCCTCGTCCGCACTTCACGCGAAAGCAAACCCCAACTCGGCATCACCTTCCTGCTAATCGACATGACGACCCCAGGCGTCAGCGTCCAGCCCATCGTGATGTCGTCGGGCGAGCACATCCAGAACCAGGTGTTCTTCGACAACGTGCGCGTGCCCAAGGCCAATGTCATCGGCAAGCTCGGCGATGGCTGGACCGTGGCGAAATATCTGCTCGAATTCGAGCGCGGCGGCGTCGCCTATACGCCCGAGTTCCATCTGATGCTCGACCGCCTGCGCACTTTCGCCCATAGCGTGCCCGGCGAATCCACGCCGCGCCTGATCGACTGTCCCGTATTCGCGGCAAAGCTCGCGGCGGCCAGCGTGCGCGTGGAAACGCTCGAAGTCTATGAGTTGCGCACGATGTCGGCGATTTCGGCCGGTGGCTCGCCAGGCGCGAGTGCCTCCGTCATGAAGATCCTCGGCACCGAACTTCATCAGCACATCACCGAGCTCTGGCTAGAAGCGGCCGGTCCCTATGGCCATGCATACCAGCCGCACGCGGCGCGCCCCGGCGGCCCCGTCACGCTGCCGCATGCCAGCGGAACACAGGCCGGTCCGCTCGCCGCCGTCACCGCGCCGCTGCGCTATCTGAATGATCGCGCGGGTTCGATCTACGCAGGCTCCAACGAGATCCAGCGCAACATCCTCGCCAAGGCAGCGCTCGATCTGAACTGACCTCGCCCAACTTCCTGCCACGCTGCGCGCGCGACGCGCAGCGCGTCTTCTTTCGGATACCCAAGCCATGACAGGCTCACCCAACCCGCGTTCGAACCAGCAATGGATTCTGCGCCGTCGCCCCACTGCAAGTGTCAGCGCCGACGATCTCGAACTGATCGACACGCCCTTGCCATCGCCCGCCGACGACGAAATCCTCGTGCGCTCGCTCTTTCTCTCGATCGACCCCACCAACCGGCTCTGGATGAGCGAGCGTGACCAATATTTGCCGCCCGTGGGGCTGGGCGAGGTGATGCGCGGCACGGTGATCGGCGTCGTCGAATCGAGTCGCTCGGCTCGTTTCGCGCCCGGCGATCTCGTGATGCCGCCGCACGGCGGCTGGCAGCGTTATTCGGTCGAGCGCGCCGCGTCCTGCCGCCGGCTCACGCCCGCGCGCGGTCTGCCGCTGAGCGCGTATCTCTCGGTGCTAGGGCTCACCGGTCTCACTGCTTATGCCGGCATGCTCGACATCGGCCAGCCGCAGCCCGGCGAGACCGTCGTGGTATCGGCAGCGGCCGGCGCGGTCGGCTCGGTTGCCGGGCAGATTGCGAAGATCAAGGGTTGTCGCGTCATCGGCATTGCGGGCGGTCCCGCGAAATGCGCGTGGCTGACCGATCAGCTCGGCTTTGACGGCGCGATCGACTACAAGCGCGAGGACGTCGGCGCCGCGCTCGCGCGTCTGTGCCCCGATGGCGTGGACGTGAGTTTCGAAAACGTTGGCGGCGCGATCATGGATGCCGTGTTCCAGCGTCTGAACCGTGGCGGGCGCATGGCCGTCTGCGGTCTGATCTCGGGCTACAACGACGAGGCGCCGCTCGCCGGGCCGACCGACTTCGGCCGCGTGCTCATGAACCGTCTGACGATACGCGGCTTCGTCGTCATCGACCACCTTGCGCGTGCGAAGGACGCAATGGCCGATCTTGCGCGCTGGATCGATGAGGGCCGCGTGCAGTGGAAGGATCACGTCGTCGATGGGCTGGAGGCCGCGCCTGACGCGTTGCGACGGCTCTTCACCGGCAAACACGACGGCAAGCTGATCGTGCGTGTCAGCACGCTCGACTAACCCCACTCACGAGGACACGATGCTCAAACTGACCTTCTGTCTGCGCCGCCTTCCCCACCTCACGCCCAAGGCGTTTCAGGACTATTGGCACGATGTGCACGGGCCACTCGTGCGCGAGCTCGCCGACGCAATGCGCATGCGCCGCTATGTGCAGTCGCATACGTTGATCGATCCACGTTTCGCTGGCATCGGTGCTACGAGAGGCATCGAGGCCGCGCCCTTCGACGGTATCGCCGAACTCTGGTGGGACGATGTGGAAACGATGCTTGCGGTGGGCGAATCGAGCGAGGGGCGCGCGGCCAGCCGCCGTCTCGTCGCCGACGAGCGCAATTTCATCGATGTCGTGAATTCGCCGCTGTTCTTCGTGAATGAGCGTGAGGTGTTCGCGCGATAAAGAGAAAGCGCCGTTTCGCTTACGTTTGCGAAACGGCGCCTGGTTGTACGAAGAATGTGTTCAGGCCGCCGCCATCACCCGTGCATGGCGCGCGAGATGATGATCCACGCCGCCAAATGCGCTTTCAAGGACGGTCGCGCGCTTGAAGTAATGGCCGAGCGCGAGTTCGTCGGTCATGCCCATCGCGCCGTGCAACTGCACGGCGTTCTGCCCGACGAAGCGGCAAGCCTTTGAGATCGTCACTTTCGCGGCCGAGGTCGCGCGTTGTCGGTCCGCCACCGGCTTGTCTAGCGAGAGCGCCGCCAGATACATCGCCGAATTCGCCAATTCCACTTGCAGATACATATCGACCATGCGGTGCTGCAACGCCTGGAAGCGCGCAATCGGCTGGCCGAACTGCTTGCGCTCGCGCGTGTAGTCGAGCGTGTCGCCATGCAGCCGCTTGAGCACGCCTACGGCCTCGGCGCAAACGGCCGCGATGGCCGTGTCGCGCACCGCTTCGAGCACCGTCAGCGCCTCGCCCTCTGCTCCCAGCAACGCGCGGGCGCTCAGGTCGACACCTTCGAATACGAGGTCCGAAGCCCATCGGCCGTCGATGGTCGCGTAGTCGCGTGCCGCGACGCCCGCCGCGTCCTTGTCCACGAGAAAGAGCGAGAGGCCCGCAGCGTCGCCGCGCGCGCCCGAGGTGCGCGCCGCGACCAGCAGTTGCGTGGCCCACGGCGCGGCCATCACGACCTGCTTCGCGCCGTCGAGCCGCCAGCCGCCCTGCGCGTTGCGGCGCGCACGCGTGTCGATGAAAGCGAGCCTGCCGCCCGACGCGACTTCCTCCCAGCCACACGCGAACACGGCCTCGCCCGATGCGATGCGCCCAAGCGCATCCTCCGCAACCTCACCGCCGATGCGCGCAAGCGCGCCTGCGGCCATCACGCAGGTTTCCAGAAACGGCTCGATGAACAGCACCGAACCCAGCTCTTCCATCACGATCATCGTTTCGACCGCGCCGCCGCCGAAGCCGCCCACGCGCTCCGGCAACGCAACGCCCAGCACGCCCAGATCGCGCCCGAGCGTCTTCCAGACCTCACGACGCCAGCCCGCTTCGGACAGGATCGCACGACGCCGCGCCTCGAATGTGTAGTGGTCCTGCAAATACGACTGCAAGGCGTGGCGCAATAGCGTCTGCTCTTGTGTAAAGTCGAAATCCATCGTGTTCTCCCTGTGTTTCGGGTGCCGTTCAGAGCGAGCTGACCAGATGCCCGCCATCGACGGCCAGCACCGCGCCGGTGATCGAGCGCCCCGCGTCGGAGGCGAGCAGGAGCAGCGCGCCGTCCAGATCCTCGGGGTTGGAGAAGCGGCCTTGCGGAATGCGCCCCTGCAAGCGCTGGCCCGCTTCGCTCGCGAGGAAATCGCGGTTCAGATCGGTGCTCACGTAACCGGGCGCGAGCGCATTCACGCGAATCTCATGACGCGCGAATTCGAGCGCAAGCGCTTTCGTGAGTTGAAGCACGCCCGCCTTCGAGATCGCATAGGGCGCGACCGCGCCCGCCACACGCTCGCCCAGGATCGACGCGATATTGACGATCGAGCCAGGGCGTCCGGCCGCCACCCAGCGGCGCGCCGCTTCGGTCGCGACGAGCCAGGCGCCCTTGAGGTTGGTGTCGATCACCGTGTCCCAGTCGGACTCCGTTTGCTTGAGCGCGCTTTTGGCGACCGTGACGCCCGCGTTGTTGACGACGACATCGACGCCGCCCGTCTCGTCGAGCGTCCCAAAGGCGGCGGCGACCGAAGCGGCGCTGGCCACATCCATTTCGAGCGCCTGCGCCTTGCCGCCCGTCACGCCAATGCGCTCGACGAGCGCGTGCAAGCGCTCCTCGCGCCGCGCCGCCACCACCACCTGTGCGCCCGCTTGCGCGAACATGGCGGCGAAGTGCTCGCCCAGTCCGCTCGACGCGCCGGTGACGAGCACGCGGCGTCCCGTCAAATCGAAGCGATCAGCCATGACGCGCGCCTCCCGCCGATGCGCCTTCGCGCGAGGCTTCTAGCGCCGTTGCCTGGCGCGCGATGCGATTGGCGATGCTCCAGCGATGCGTCTCCGACGGGCCGTCGTAAATGCGGAACGCGCGCATGTCGCTGAAGATGCGCGCGACGATGGCCTCGCCCGTCACGCCGCGCCCGCCCAGCACCTGCACGCAGCGATCGACAACGCGCCAGAGCGCCTCCGAGCAGAGCACCTTGGCGACGCTCGATTCGTGCCGCCCCTTCTCGCCCTGATCGAGCACCCATGCGCAATGCCAGATGGCGAGACGCGCGGAGTGCAGGTCGATTTCGTTATCGGCAAGCTGGAAACCCACGCCTTCGTGTTCGATCAGCGTTTTGCCGAAGGCCTGGCGGCGGTTCGCATAGGCCACAGCAACCTCATGCGCGCGCCTTGCCGCGCCAAGCCAGCGCATGCAGTGCGTAAGCCGCGCGGGCGCGAGGCGCACCTGCGCATAGCGAAAGCCCTCGCCTGGCTTGCCCAGCACGTTCGCGGCCGGAACCCGCAAGCCCTCGAAACGCACGACGGCATGGCCGCCCGTGAAACACGAATCGAGCGCGTCCATCAGCCGCTCGACGTGAATGCCGGGCTGGTCCATGTCGGCGAGGAACATCGTCGCCGCGCCGCTTTCGTCGCGCGCCATGATGATCGCGAACTGTGCGCCTTGCGCCCCCGTGATGAACCATTTGACGCCGTCGATCACGAAGTCGTCGCCGTCCGCGCGCGCGGTCGTGCGCAGCATCGACGGGTCCGCGCCCGCGCCGGGGTCCGGCTCGGTCATGCAAAAGCACGAGCGCGCGCGGCCCTCGACCAGCGGCTTGAGCCAGCGCGCCTTCTGCTGCGGTGTGGCCACGGCTTCGAGCAGATGGATATTGCCTTCGTCGGGGGCGTGGATGTTGAGTGCGACGGGTCCGAGCGGCGAGTAGCCCGCCTCCTCGAACACCACCGCCTTGGCGATGTGTGAAAGGCCAAGGCCGCCGAGTTCGGTGCTCGCGTGCGGCGTGAGCAGGCCCCATTCGCGTGCCTCGGCGATGAGTTCGTCGCGCAGCGCTTCATGCGGACCATGCGCATCCTGACGCGGGTCCTGCTCGCGCGGAATGATCCGCTCGGCGATGAAGCGACGCGTGCGCGCCTGGAGTTCGAGCAATGGCGCAGAAAGTGAGAAGTCCAAAGCAGCGTCTCCGTTCAGCGCGGCGCCATGCGAATCGCGCCGTCGAGCCGCAAGGACGCGCCGTTCAGATAGCCGTTCTCGACGATCGAGACTGCGAGCGCCGCGAACTCTTCCGTGCGGCCGAGCCGCTTCGGAAACGGCACGGACTCGGACAAGGCCGCCAGCACATGGTCGGGCGAGCCCTTGAGCAACGGCGTGTCGAAAATGCCGGGCATGATCGTGTTCACGCGGATGCCCTCGCCGGACAGATCGCGCGCAACCGGCAGCGTGAGCGCCACGACACCGCCTTTCGACGCCGAATACGCGGCCTGGCCGATCTGGCCGTCCTCCGCGGCGACCGATGCCGTGTTGACGATCACGCCGCGCTCGCCGTCTTCGAGCGGCGGCAACGTGAGCATGCCCGCCGCCGCGCGCGCGAGCACGCGGAACGTTCCGATCAGGTTGATCTGCACGATGCGCTCGAAATCGGCGGTCGGGAAATGACGCACAGCGCCCGTGTTGCGGTCGCGCGAAGCGGTCTTGATCGCGTTGCCGGTGCCCGCGCAGTTCACGAGAATGCGCTCCTGCCCCTGCGCCGCGCGGGCGGCTTCGAAGCCGCGTTCGACGCTCTCCTCCGAGGTCACGTCCACCTTGTAGAACGCGCCACCGATCTCTTTCGCCAGCGCCTCGCCAGCCACTTCGTTCAAATCGAACAGCGCGACTTTGACGCCGCGTGCGGCAAGTGCGCGCGCCGTCGATGCGCCCAGCCCCGATGCGCCGCCCGTAATCACGGCGCTCAATGATTGATTGAGTTTCACGTCTTGTCCTTTTTCCCCTAAGCGCCTCAAAGGCGCTCGATGATCGTGACGTTCGCGAGGCCACCGCCTTCGCACACCGTCTGCAATCCGAAGCGTTTGCCTTCGCGGCGCAGCGCATGAAGCAGCGTCGTCATGAGTTTCGTACCGGTCGCACCGAGCGGATGACCCAGCGCAATCGCACCGCCACTCACGTTAAGGCGCGCGGGATCGGCTTCGAGCGCCTTGAGCCAGGCGAGCGGCACGGGCGCGAACGCCTCGTTCACTTCGAACAGGTCGATGTCGTCGATCTTGAGGCCGGTCTTTTGCAACGCGCGCCGCGTGGCCGGAATCGGCGCTTCGAGCATGACGACGGGATCGTGGCCCACCACGCCGATGTGATGCACGCGCGCGAGCGGCTCGACGCCCAGCGTCTTGAGGCCGCGTTCGTTGACGACCAGCACGCCTGAGGCGCCGTCGCAAATCTGGCTCGCACTCGCAGCCGAGACCCGTCCGCCTTCGCGCAGCAGCTTCACGCCTGCAATGCCTTCGAGCGTCGCCTCGAAGCGGATGCCTTCGTCGACGGTATGTTGCTGGACCTCGCCGTCGGCGGTCGTGATCTGCACCGGCACGATCTCGGCGTCGAAGTGACCCGCGCGCGTGGCCGCCGCCGCTTTGCGATGGCTCTCCAGCGCGAAAGCATCGAGCGTGTCCTTCGTGAGACCGTACTTCTTCGCGATGGCCTCCGCGCCGTCGAACTGGCTGAACACCACGCCCGGATAGCGCTCGCTCATGCGCGGGCTCGTATAGTCGCCGTAGCCGTGTTCGCGCGCGAGCGTCTGCGGCAGCGCGATCGGCACGCGGCTCATGCTCTCCACGCCGCCCGCCACGACGACGTCCTGCGTGCCCGACAGCACCGCCTGCACCGCGAAATGCAGCGCCTGCTGCGACGAGCCGCACTGGCGGTCGATGGTGGTCGCGGGCACGCTCTCGGGCAGGCGCGAGGCCAGCACCGCATTGCGCGCGACATTGGTGGACTGCTCGCCGATCTGGCTCACGCAGCCCAGCAGCACGTCGTCGATCAGGGCAGGGTCGATGCCGCTGCGCGCAACGAGCGCATTGAGCACTTCGCCTGCGAGATCGGCGGGATGCCAGGCGGACAGACGACCGCCGCGACGACCGCCCGCCGTGCGGGCGGCTGCCACGATATACGCTTGATCCATGATGGTGCTTTCTCCTCTGAATGCTCTGAAATTCTGCGTGAACGCCAGTTTTAGGCCGCCAGGCGCTGCGCCGCCGTGGCGATGTAGTCGCGCGCCTCGGCGACCATGCGTTCGAGCAGTTCCGCACAGCCCGGCACGTCGTCGATCAGGCCGACGCACTGCCCCGCCGTGATCACGCCGCCATCCACATCGCCCGCTTCGAGCGCCGCGCGTCCACGCGTACCGGCGACCAGCGGCCGAATCTCCTCGAACGTGGTGCCGCCGGGGCGGCGCTCCATGCTCACCACCTCTTCCGAGATCGTGTTGCGCAACACGCGCGCCGTGTTCTGCATCGAGCGGAAAATGAGCCGCGTATCGCGCTCGCTCGCGCCGACGAGTGCCGCCTTGATCGAATCGTGGATGGGCGCTTCGCGGGTGGCGCAAAAACGCGTGCCCATGTTCACGCCTTCCGCGCCGAGCGCGAGCGCCGCCGCAAGTCCCCGGCCATCGGCGATGCCGCCCGAGGCGATCACAGGCACCTTAAGCTTGCGCACGGCGGCCGGAATCAGCACGAGGCCGGGAATGTCGTCCTCGCCCGGATGGCCCGCGCATTCGAAACCGTCGATCGACACGGCATCGACGCCATGACGTTCCGCCGACAAGGCATGCCGCACCGCGACGCACTTGTGGATCACCTTCACGCCCGCTGCCTTGGCGCGCTCGATGAACGGGCGCGGGTTGTTGCCCGCCGTTTCCAGCACCGGCACGTTCGCTTCGAGAATCACGTCGAGGTAGCGCTCATAGGGCGGCGGATTGATCGACGGCAGGATCGTGAGGTTCACGCCGAAGGGCCGGTCGGTCAGCGCGCGACAGCGCGCGATTTCATCGGCGAGCGCCTCGGGCGTGGGCTGCGTGAGCGCCGTGACGATGCCGAGTCCGCCCGCGTTCGAAACGGCCGCCGCAAGCTCCGCGCGGCCCACCCACATCATGCCGCCCTGGATGATCGGGTAGCGGATGCCCAGCAGTTCGGTGATACGTGTTTTCATGGTGTCGTTGCCGGCAAGGTCAGGCGGCGGCCTGGACGGAGTGGAACGTTTCGTTGCGCTCGGCACGCTCGCGCAGCCAGTCCGAGGGTGCATAACGGCTGCCGTAGTGCGCAGCAAATCGTTCGCAGTCTGAAACAAAGGCGCGCAGACCGTGCGTGTCGATATACGAAAGCACGCCGCCCGTCCACGTCGGGTAGCCAATGCCGAGCGTCGATCCAAGGTCCGCATCGGCGGCGGTCTCGATCACACCTTCCTCCACGCAGCGCGCCGCTTCGAGCGCCTGGATCGTCAGGAAACGCAGGCGCAATTCGGCAAGCGTGGGTTGCGCCGCCGCCACCGGCCAATGCTCCGCGAGACCGGGCCACAGCCGCTTCTCGCCTTCGGCCGGATACTCGTAGAAACCATTGGGGCGACCCGGACGACCGAGTTCGCGCACCATCTTGCTCACGAGATCGATCGCCGCGCCGCGCTGGAAGCGTTCGTCGAGTCCATCGGCGATGGCCTGTTCGTTGACCTTCAACTGCAAAGGCAGCGAGACTTCGTCGGCCACGGCGAGCGGCCCGACCGGCATGCCCGCTGCGCGCGCGGCGTTCTCGATCAGCGCGGGCGCGACGCCCTCCTTGAGCATCAGGAAGCCTTCGTCCACATAGCTGCCGAACACGCGGCTCGTGAAGAAGCCGGGACTGTCGTTGACCACGATCGGCGTCTTGCGCAGTTGCTTGACGAAGTCGAGCGCGCGCGCCAGCGTTTCGTCCGAGGTTTCGCGGCCGCGAATCACTTCGACGAGCGGCATGCGCGGCACCGGCGAGAAAAAGTGCAGCCCGATGAACTGCGCGGGACGCGGGAAGCGCGCCGCCAGTCCGGTAATCGGCAGCGTGGACGTATTGCTCGCCAGCAGCGCGGTGCGCGGCATGACCTCGGCGGCGCGGGCGATCACCTCGCGCTTGATGGCGCGATCCTCGAACACGGCTTCGATGACGAGATCGGCATCGGCGAGCAGCGCGTAGTCGGCCGTCGCGCGAATCCGGGCCAGCGCGGCCTCGGCCGCCGCGCCGGTAATGCGGCCGCGCGACGCGTCGGTCGAGAACGACGTTTCGAGCGCGGCGCGTGCGTGGACTGCGCTCTCCTCAGTCGCGTCGAGCAGCACCACGTCGATGCCCGCCTCGGCCGCAACGCGGGCGATGCCGCGTCCCATCATCCCCGCGCCAAGTACGGCCAGACGTTCTACACGCGACGGCGCGATCTGCGCCGGGCGGCGCACGAGCTTCTCCGCCGCCGGCTTGTTGATGAACTGCGTGCGGATCAGGTTGCGCGCGACCGGACCTGCGAGCAGCTTGCCGAAGTAGTTCGACTCGATACGCAGGCCCGCGTCGATCCCTACCGCCATGCCTTCGGCGACCGCGGAAAGGATTGCAATCGGCGCCGGATAGTTCTCGTGGTTCGTCGCATGCAGGCGTGCGATAGCGCCCGTGTACGGGCCCGAGTTGTACGGCGCGCCCTTCACATCGCGCGGCGCCCAGCCGCGCTTGTCCCACGGCTGCTGGGCATCGGGATGCGCGAGCACCCAGGCGCGGGCGCGCTCGACGATCTGCGCGGCAGGCGCCAGTTCGTTCACGATACCGAGCGCAAGCGCCTGTTTCGCAT
Organism: Paraburkholderia sp. J67; assembly: GCF_905220265.1. Classification (NCBI taxonomy): domain Bacteria; kingdom Pseudomonadati; phylum Pseudomonadota; class Betaproteobacteria; order Burkholderiales; family Burkholderiaceae; genus Paraburkholderia; species Paraburkholderia sp. J67. The sequence continues at coordinate 57,811 of NZ_CAJMZK010000008.1, read as the reverse complement.
CGACGGGCTTGCCTTCGAGCAGCATCGGCAAGGCTTCGGCAATGCCGATCAGGCGCGGCAGACGCTGCGTGCCGCCACCGCCGGGCAGCAGGCCCACGGACACTTCCGGCAGTCCGACCACGGCGCCCACATCGTCCGCCAGCACGCGGTAATGCGTGCCGAGCGCCAGCTCCAGACCGCCGCCGAGCGCAAGACCACCGAGCGCGGTCGCGAACGGCTTGCCCAGCGTCTCCATACGCCGCAGGATGGCCTGCAAGCGACGGCTTTCATTACGCGCTTCTACGACCGTGATGCCACGGTCGAACGCCGTCACGAGGTCCTTGAGGTCCGCGCCCGCCACGAAACCGCGCGCCTTGGCCGAAAAAATCACCGCGCCCTTGACGGCGGGATCGGCGGCGATGCGCTCGATCGCGTCGGCCAGTTCGGTCTGGAGCGCAGGGGTGAGGACGTTCAACGTGCGGCCCGGCACGTCGATGCCGAGCAGCGCGACGCCGTCGCGATCCACTTCATAGGCAAGATTCTGCATGGATGTCGTCTCTATTTCGTCGTGTTTGCGGTGGCTCAGAGCCGCTCGATGACCGTGGCGGTCGCCATGCCGGCGGCCGCGCACAACGTAATCAGCGCACGCTTGCCGCCGCGCCGCTCGAGTTCGTCGAGCGCGGTGCCGACGAGCATCGCGCCCGTCGCGCCCAGCGGATGGCCGAGCGCGATCGAGCCGCCGTTCACGTTGATGCGCTCGCGCTCCACGCCGGTTTCGCGCATGAAGCGCATCACGACGGAAGCGAACGCCTCGTTGACCTCGAAGAGATCGATATCGTCGAAACTCAGGCCCAGACGCTCCAGCAGACGCTTGCTGCACGGCGCGGGGCCGCTGAGCATGATGGTCGGCTCGCTGCCGATCGACTGGAAACCGATCACGCGGCCGCGCGGCGCGAGGCCCGTCTGCTTGCCAAACTCAGCACTGCCGATCAGCATGGCCGCTGCGCCGTCGACGATGCCCGACGAGTTGCCGCCGGTGTGGATGTGCTCGATCGTGTCGACCTGCGGATAGCGCTGGCGCGCGATGGCGTCGAAGCCCTGCTTGCCCATCGCGGTGAAAGCGGGTTTCAGACGCGCGAGATCGGCGAGCGTCGTGCCCGGACGCATGTGTTCGTCGCGCGCCAGCACGATTTCGCCTGCCACGTCGCGCACCGGCACGACCGACTTCGCGAAGCGGCCCTCGTCCCAGGCCTGCGCGGCGAGGCGCTGACTTTCGACGGCGAAAGCATCGACATCCTCGCGGCTGTAGCCGTCGAGCGCGGCGATCAGGTCTGCGCCGATGCCTTGCGGCGCGTAATAGCATTTCCAGCCCGTTTGCGGGTCGGCGTACCACGGGCCGCCGTCGCCACCGATGGGTGTACGCGACATCGATTCGACGCCGCCCGCGACCACGCTGCGCGCCTGGCCGCTGCTCACGAGCGAGGCGCCCAGGTTGACGGCTTCGAGCGCCGACGCGCAGAAGCGGTTGATCTGCTGGCCGGGCACGGCCTGCGCGTAGTCGGCGGCAATCGCGGCCACGCGGCCGAGATTCGCGCCCTGCTCGCCGATGGGCGCGACACAACCGAGAATCACATCGTCGACGAGTTCGGTATCGAACCCGCTGCGATCGCGCACGGCCGCGAGCGCCTGGGCCGCGAGCTGGACCGGCGTGATTTCGTGAAGGCTGCCGTCCGCGCGCCCTTTGCCGCGAGGCGTGCGCACGTGGTCGTAGATATAGGCGTCTTGCACTGGGACTCCCCTCTGGTGATGGCTTGGCGCCGCTTCAATACGGCGACGGGCATGCTGAGCAGATTAGCGGGAGTTGTGCAGCGCGGCGTCGTCGAATCCGACGATTCGGCGCGGGTGGCGCAGGCGGGTAATGACGGCCACCGGGGACGGCCACCGGGCGCCAGAACCCGGCGGCATTGCTGTCGACTAGGCGGTCAGACCGCCATCGACCAGATAGTGCGCGCCCGTGACGAACGACGCGCGATCCGAGGCCAGCCACACCACCATTTCCGCGACTTCGGAGGGATGAGCGGCGCGGCGGATGATGGCGCTCGCCATCGCCGCCTCCTGCGCGCGCGCGAGGCGCGGATCGTGCCCCGCGTTGGTCATGGGCGTGGCAATGAGCCCCGGGCACACGGCATTGATGCGAATACCCTGCTTGCCATATTCCTTCGCGGCCGCACGCGTCAAACCGATCACGCCATGTTTGGCTGCGGTGTAAGGCGCGAGGCCGCCCAGACCCATGACGCCGGCGATCGACGCGGTATTCACGATCGAGCCGCCTTGCTCCTTCATGGCTTTCAGTTCGTGCACCATGCAGTTGAACACGCCGCCCAGATTGACATCGATGATCCTGCGCCAGTTTTCGAGGCCCTGCGCGTCGGTCGGCGCGACGGTGCCGGAAATGCCGGCGTTATTGAAGGCGATGTCGAGGCGGCCGAAGCGCTCCAGCGTGGCCGCCACCATGCCCGCGCAGTCCTCGTCGCGGGTGACGTCCACACGCAATGCCAATGCCTCACCACCCTGCTCCTCGATCGAGAGGGCGACCGTTCGCGCCTCGGCTTCCGCCAGGTCGGCGATCACGACATGCGCGCCCGCTTGCGCAAACAGTTGCGCGGTGGCGCGACCAATGCCCGATGCCCCGCCCGTGACAATGGCGACTTTTCCCTGCAAGTCAGACATGCTTACTCCTTGTCTTCAGAATTTAATCAGCAATCCTTGTGGTCATGCGAAAGGATGGCTCAAACGATGTCCGTCACTGACGGCACGACGGTGAACAGATCGCCAACAAGGCCGTAATCGGCCACGCTGAAAATCGGTGCTTCTTCGTCCTTGTTGATCGCGACGATCACCTTCGAGTCCTTCATGCCCGCCAGGTGCTGGATAGCGCCCGAGATGCCCACGGCGATATACAGTTGCGGCGCGACGATCTTGCCGGTCTGGCCCACCTGGTAGTCGTTCGGCACATAGCCGGCATCGACTGCCGCGCGTGATGCACCCAGTGCGGCGTTGAGCTTGTCCGCCAGCGGCTCCAGCACGCGGGTGTAGTTCTCGCCATTGCCCAGACCCCGACCGCCCGAGACGATAATCCTCGCGCTGGTCAGTTCCGGACGGTCGAGCTTCGTGACTTCACGGCTAACGAATTGCGAAAGGCCGCTGTCTGCCGGTGCGTCGATCTTTTCGATCGTTGCACGGCCGCCTTCTGCCGCCACCGCGTCGAATGCGGTCGTGCGTACCGTGACGACCTTGACGGCATCGGCGGATTGAATCGTGGCGATCGCGTTGCCTGCGTAGATCGGGCGCTCGAAGGTATCGGCGCTGATGACTGCGGTGATGTCGCTGATCTGTGCGACGTCGAGCTTCGCGGCGATTCGCGGCGTGACGTTCTTGCCCGCTGCCGTGGCCGCAGCCAGGATGTGCGAGTAGTCTTTCGCGATGCTCAACACCGTGGCCTCGACGTTTTCCGCGAGACCTTGCGCAAGTTGCGGCGCGTCGGCGAGCAACACCCTGGCGACGCCCGCGATCTTCGCCGCTGCATCGGCCACGGCTTGCGCATTGTGGCCCGCGACCAATACGTGAACGTCACCGCCAATTTTGTGTGCAGCCGCAACGGTGTTCAACGTTGCGGGCTTGATCGACAGATTGTCGTGTTCTGCGATTACCAGATTCGTCATTTTTGCAGCGCTCCTTACAGCACCTTGGCTTCGGTCTTCAGCTTCTCGACCAGCGTGTTGACGTCGGCGACTTTCACGCCTGCGCTGCGTTTTGGCGGCTCCGAGACTTTGAGTGTTTTCAGGCGCGGCGCGACATCGACACCCAGATCCGAGGGGTTGAGCACATCCAGCGGCTTCTTCTTCGCCTTCATGATGTTCGGCAACGTCACGTAGCGCGGCTCGTTCAGGCGCAGATCCGTCGTGACCACGGCGGGCAGCTTGAGCGACAAAGTTTGCGCACCGCCATCGACTTCACGCGCAACCGTGGCCTTGCCATCGGCCACCGTAATCTTCGATGCGAACGTGGCTTGCGGTAGATCGGCTAGGGCAGCGAGCATTTGACCGGTCTGGTTTGAATCGTCGTCGATGGCCTGCTTGCCGAGGATGATCAACGAAGGTTGCTCTCTATCGACGAGCGCTTTTAAAAGCTTCGCGACGGCCAACGGCTGCAAATCCTCATTCGCCTCGATCAGCACGGCGCGATCCGCACCGATCGCCAGCGCCGTGCGCAATGTTTCCTGTGCCTGTGCAACACCACACGAGACGGCGATCACTTCCGTCGCCACGCCCGCTTCCTTCAAGCGCACCGCCTCTTCCACGGCGATCTCGTCGAACGGGTTCATCGACATCTTCAGATTGGCGATATCGACGCCTGTCCCGTCCGACTTCACGCCAACCTTCAGATTCGGATCGACCACCCGTTTCACCGCCACCAATACCTTCACAATGGACTCCTTAATGATGGATTCGCCGCGCTTACACAGCGGTGACAATGCTTAACCGCGCAGCGCCCCGAGCGACGTTTCGATAAACCGCCCCACTTCCTGACCGGCTTCGCCATAGGCCGACGCCGTGCTCCAGTCCGAAATTTCCGCGAAACGGTTCGCGATGGCTTCGGGCGTCAACGTGTCCGCGCTGAAATGGCAAGGCGCCGTTTCGACCATCGTTGCCGCTGCGAACGCGCCTCCCCCTGCCGAGAGCACGACGCGCGAGGGCGCCGCCTCGCTGCACAGGAACAGCACCCCGGGCGTCACCCGTTCCGGCTGGATCGCGGCGAGCGCCTCGGGCGGCAGCAGTTCGGCGGTCATGCGCGTGGCTGCGATGGGCGCGATCGTGTTGATCCTGATGTTGTTCTTGATCCCTTCCTGATGCAGCACATTCATCAGGCCCACCAGTCCCATCTTCGCCGCGCCGTAATTGGCCTGGCCGAAATTGCCATACAGCCCGGCCGCCGAAGTCGTCATGACGATGCGGCCGTACTTCTGCTCGCGCATGATGTCCCAGACCGCCTTCGAACCATGCATCGAGCCCATCAGATGCACGTCGAGCACCGTGCGAAAATCGGCCACGTCCATTTTGGCGAAGCTCTTGTCGCGCAGAATTCCGGCGTTGTTCACGAGGATGTCGACACGCCCGAATGCGTCCATCGTCTGCGCGACCATGTCCTGCACCTGGCCGAAGTCGGCGACGTTGGCGCCATTCGCAATCGCGGTGCCACCCGCCGCGCGGATTTCCTCGACCACCGCAAGCGCGGCTGCCGAGGAACCGCCCGAGCCTTCGCGGCTGCCGCCGAAGTCGTTGATCACCACCTTCGCGCCACGCGCGGCAAAGGCCAGCGCATGCTGACGCCCGAGGCCCGCTCCGGCTCCCGTGACGATGGCCACTTTTCCGTCAAATCGAATGTTCATCTCTCGCTCCTCGTGTTGGTGTGTTCAGTCGCGGTGTAGCGTGGTTAGCGAAAGAAACGCAGGATCGGCTCGGCCACGCAGGCCGGCTTCGATGCGCCTTCGCACTCGATCGTCATCTCGATCTTGATCTGCACCGCGCCGTTGCCGAGCGCTTCCCAGTCGAGCAGCCGGAACAGCCCGCGAATGCGGCTGCCTACGGGCACCGGCGCGGGAAAGCGCACCTTGTCGAGGCCGTAGTTCACCCCCGCCGAGGTGCCGCGAACCTCGAAGGCCGACGCGGCCAGGCCCGGCAACAGGCTCAGCGTCAGATAGCCGTGCGCGATGGGCGCGCCGAACGGACCGGTCCTGGCACGCTCCACGTCGACGTGTATCCATTGATGATCGTTCGTTGCGTCGGCGAACAGGTTCACGCGCGGCTGCTCGATCAGGAGCCAGTCGCTCACGCCGATGAGTTCGCCCTTCAGGGGTTTCAAGGCATCGGGCGATTCGTAGATTTTCATCAGACCTTCCCTCGATTCAAATGAGCACGCGTTGAAGCGCATCGGCGCACACCGTTTCGTGCTGGTCGCTGCTGCCGAAAACGAGGTCGGCGACGATTGCGCGTTTGAAGTAATGGCCGATCACGCACTCCTCGGTCATGCCGATGCCGCCGTGCAACTGGATCGCCTCGCCGCAGACTTTTTTCGCCGCCCGGCACACGAACGCCTTGGCGGCCGACGCACTCAATTGCAGCGCGGCGGCATCGCCGGCATCGCGCGCTTCGAAGGCGGCGAGCAGCGCGAACAGCATCGAACGGGCGAGCTCCATTTCGGCCGCCATGTCGGCCATGCGATGCTGCAATGCCTGGAAGCTGCCGATGGGCACGCCGAACTGTTTGCGGACCTTCAGGTAGTCCGACGTGATGTCGATCGCGGCTTCCATCGCGCCAACCAGTTCGGCGCATTGCACGGCGATGGCGTGGGCGAGCCCTTGACGCAGGGCCGGCAGGCTATCGCCGCCGTAGCCGATGCGCGCATCGGCGCCCACCTGCACGCCGTCGAGTGTGATGTCTGCGGCCCAGCTGCCGTCGTGTAGCGGCAGCGCGCGCTGGGTGAGCCGCGCGCTGCCCGGGTCGACGAGAAACAGCGCGATGCTGCCGGGGGCGTTTCCAACGCCGTCGACGCAAGCCGACACCAGCAACCTCTGCGCGCCCGGTGCGCCCAGCACCAGCGTCTTGTGTCCGCGCAGCGCGTAGCCGCCCGCTTGCGGCGTCGCCCGCGTACGCACAACGGCGGGGTTGCCGCGCGCTTCGGGCTCGCTATAGGCCAGGGCGATGCGCAGCGTACCGTCGGCCAGGTGCGGCAGGAGGGTTTCCTTCTGCGCGTCGGTGGCGCTCGCCGCGAGAGTCTGCGCGGCGAGCACGGCCTGCCCCGCGAACGGATCGATCACGAGCCCGCGCCCTAGTTCGAAGCCGATCAGCACGTTATCGAGGACCGATCCGCCCAACCCGCCATAGGCCTCCGGCAGCGCCGCGGCCAACCAGCCGTTGTCGGCGAACGCAGCCCAGTTGCGCGCGCAGGCGTGCTGCCCCTGCTTGATCTGCGCGGCCCGGGCCTCGAAACCGCACGCCTTCGTCACGAAGCGGCGCACGCTGTCCTGCAGCATCTGCTGCTCGGCAAGGAGAGTGAAATTCATGCTGGCGTCCCGCGTCAGAGTTGAAACATCAGCTTGGCGATGATGCCGCGCTGGACTTCGCTCGTGCCGCCGTAGATCGTCGTGGCGCGGCGAAAGAGCATTTCGCTGGCGATGCCCGGCCCGATGCCCGCGATGGGATGCGGGAGCGGCTCGTGTTGATCGGCGTGCGCTTCCGGGTAGGCAATCGCGCCATAATCGCCCAGCGCTTCGACCAGCAAGTCACCCATTTTCTGTTGAAGTTCAGTACCACGAATCTTCAGCATCGACCCGAGGACGTGGGCCGCAGGACTATGGTCCTGCTCCAGCACCGCGACCCGTTGGACCATCATGGCGACGGCCTGAAGCTCGGCTTCGAGGCGTGCGAGACGCCGCGCGAAGGATGTCTGGCGGATGAGCGGCTGCCCCTCGACCCGAAGCGTGGCCCCCAGCGTGCGCAATTGCCTCTGGAAGCGAACGAGAGCCGGCAATTCGGCCGTCGCGGCATGCTCGTTGTTGAGCAGGAAACGGGTCACGGTCCAGCCCGCCCCCTCGCCGCCCACGCAATTGGCCACCGGCACGCGCACGTTGTCGAAGAAGGTTTCGTTCAGGTGATGGCAGCCGTCGATCGTCATGATCGGGCGCACCGTGATGCCTGGCGTCCTCATGTCGACAAGCAGGAAGCTGATGCCGGCCTGCTTCTTGACGGCCGGATCGGTGCGCACGAGCAGGAAGATCCAGTCCGCCTCGTGCGCGTAGCTCGTCCAGATCTTCTGGCCGTTGACGATGTAATCGTCGCCATCGCGCACCGCCTGCATGCGCAGCGACGCGAGGTCCGAGCCCGAACCAGGCTCGGAGAAGCCCTGGCACCAAAGCCTCGTGCCGGCGAAGATGTGAGGCAGATGCTCGGCCTTCTGCTGCGGCGACGCGAAATGATTCAGGACCGGCCCCAGCAGGCGCTGCCCGAACAGGTCCTGTGTCGGTGCACCCGCGGCGGCGCATTCCTCGTCGAACACGAGACGTTGCTGCGGCGTCCAGCCCGTGCCGCCGTGTTCCTTCTCCCAGTAAGGCGCGCCCCAGCCGTGATCATTGAGGATGCCCTGCCAGCGCGCGAGCGCGGCGCGCGGCGAACGTACACCGTGTTGCGAGTCGGCCAGATCGGGCGGTAAATGCGTGCGCAGGAACGCGCGCACCGACTCGCGAAATGCGGCCAGGCCCGCATCGGGTTGAAAGTCCATCGGAACGTCTCCTGAATGTTGGGTAGGGGTATCGCCGCTGTAGCGCGCGGGATCAAACGCGCTCGTAGAGCGTGACCACACAGGCGCCGCCAAGGCCGACGTTGTGCTGGAGCGCGAGCCGCGCGCCTTCCACCTGGCGCGCCTGCGCGGTGCCGCGCAAATGCTGGACGAGCTCGACGCACTGGGCGATGCCGGTCGCGCCCAGCGGATGCCCCTTCGATAGCAGCCCACCCGAGGGATTCGTCACGTATTTGCCGCCGTAGGTGTTGTCGCCGTCGAGCACGAATTGTTCGGCGCCGCCTTCCGGGCACAGACCGAGCCCTTCGTAGGTAAGCAATTCGTTGTGAGCGAAACAATCGTGCAATTCGATCACGTCGATGTCTTTCGGCGACACGCCCGCTGCTTCGTAGACCTGTCGCGCGGCCGCCTTCGTCATGCCGACGCCAGCGATCTCGCGCATGTCGCGCGCCTCGAACGTCGAAGCGAAATCAGTCGTCATGGCCTGCGCCGCGATGCGCACCTGGCGGTTCAGGCCGTGGCGCTTCGCGAAGTCCTCCGAGCAGACGATCGCCGCCGCCGCGCCGCTGGTCGGCGGGCAGGCCATGAGTTTCGTCATCACGCCCTCCCACATCACTGGTGCGGCCAGCACGTCCTCTTCCGTGACGACGTTGCGGAACACGGCCAGCGGGTTGTTCGCGGCATGACGGCTCGCTTTCGCACGGATCTTCGCGAAGGTCGAGAGCTTTGTTCCGTACTGCTTCATATGGGCGAGCCCGGCGCCACCGAAGTAGCGCAGCGCGTGCGGTACGTCGCGGGCATCCACGAGTTCGTCGGTGATCGCGTCGAAGCGGTCGAATGGCGACGCGCGATCCTTGTAGGTCGTGCCGAGTGCGCCGGGATTCATCTGCTCGAACCCGAACGCGAGCACACAGTCCGCCGCGCCGCTCGCCACGGCCTGGCGGGCCAGATACAGCGCGGTCGAACCGGTCGAGCAGTTGTTGTTGACGTTGATGACCGGAATGCCGGTCATGCCCACTTCATAGATGGCGCGTTGCCCGGCGGTCGAATCGCCGTAGACAAAACCGGCATAGCACTGCTGGATCTGCGCATAGCTCAGGCCCGCATCCTGCAAGGCGAGGCGCGCGGCCTGCGCGCCCATCTGCGGATATGGCTCGCTCATGCCGGGCTTGGTGAACGGGATCATGCCGATTCCGGCGACAAAGACGTCTCGACTCATGGTGATCTCCTCCTGGGGTCTCGATTGATCGGTATCGTTACGCCACGTTGCGCGAACGATCTTTCCAGTGACGCTCGCGCAGCCGGATCTTGAGCACCTTGCCGGCGCCCGAGACGGGCAGCGCATCGACGAACTCCACGCTGCGCGGACACTTGTAGGCGGCAATGCGCGCCTTGCAGTGGGCGATGATGTCTGCGGCGCTCACCTTCGCCCCTTCCATGACCACCACGACGGCGTGCACGGCCTCGCCCCAGCGCGCATCGGGTACGGCAATCACCGCCGATACGGCCACGCCAGGATGCGACGCGATGGCGTTTTCCACCTCGGCCGAATAAACGTTCTCGCCGCCCGTGATGATCATGTCCTTGAGACGATCAATCACGTGGAGGAAGCCGTCGTCGTCCATGCAGGCACCGTCGCCGGTGAAATACCAGCCGTCGCGCAGGACGGCCGCGGTCTGTTCCGGCTTGTTCCAGTAGCCTTGCATCACGTTCGGGCCACACAGCGCCACCTCGCCTGGCGTGTTGCGCGGCACTTCCTGGCCGTTGGCGTCGACGATCTTCACCTGCACGCAGTAGCAGGGCCGCCCGGCCGCGTCCGGTGGTTCCGGCACGCTCGCAGTGGGGGTTTCGATCGATACCGGGCCCGCTTCCGTCATGCCATAGACCTGCACGAATCGCGTGGCGGGAAACGCGGCCTTCGCGCGCGCGAGCAGCGAGGCCGCCATCGGCGCAGCGCCGTAGATCGCGGTTTCCAGCGTCGTTACGTCGTAATGGGGCTCTCGTTCGATATGTTCGACGAGGCGTTGAATCATGGTCGGCACGAGCACCGTATGGGTCACGCCATAGCGGGCGATGGCGTCGAGTACGGCGCCCGGCTCGAACGCGGGCAGGATCACGTGCTCATTGCCTTGCACCCAATGGGGCCCGGCGAGTCCGATGTCGGCGATATGGAACATGGGCGCGGCGTGCAGGTAGATCGCGCCGGGGCGCGCGAGTCCTGCCGCGCAGGCGGTGAGCGCGGCGACGCCCAGGTTCGTGTGGCTCAGCATCACGCCTTTTGGGAAGCCCATCGTGCCACCCGTATAGAAGATGCCGGCCAGATCCTCGCCGCGCCGATAGCGATCGGCCACGGGCAACGTGCCCGCGATCAGCGCCTCGTAGGCGTGCATACCGTCCGGCACCGGACCGTCGCCGCAATAGATCAGCTCGCGCACGGTTTGTGCGTCGCGGCGCAACTGCGCGCCAAGCACGGCGAACGCATCGTCCACGAGCAGCAGCGTGGAGCCGGAATCGTCGAGCGCGCACAGCAACTCGGCGGCCGACCAGCGGATATTGCAGGGATTGAGCACGCCGCCACCCCACGGCACGGCCATCTGGAACTCGAGATAGCGATCCGAATTCAGCGCCAGCATCGCGACGCGATCGCCAGCCTGCATCCCCAGTTGCTGCAACGCGCCGGCGAGACGCGCCACCCGATCGGCCAGTTCGCAGAAGGTGCGCTCGCGTCCCGCGAAGCGCACGGCCACGCGATCGCCATACTGCTGCACGGCGCGATGCAATGCCTGGGTTTGATACATGGAGGTCTCCTGTCCCGTGTCGGTCGAACCGGTCGGACTGCGGCTGGCTGTCTAACCGCCAGCGCCGCGAGCCGTCAAAGACTGCGAGCGATGATGAGCTTCTGGATGTGGCTCGTGCCTTCGTAGATCTTGCACACCCGCACATCCCGCGCGTAGCGCTCAACGGGAAAGTCGCTCAGATAGCCGTAGCCGCCGTGAATCTGGATCGCGTCCGAGCAGACCTTTTCGGCGATTTCGGTGGCATACAGCTTGGCGATCGAGGCTTCCTTCATACACTCGATACCGGCGTCGCACAGGCGCGCGGCGTGCAGCGCGTACTGATAGGCGATGTCGGTCTGCGCGGCCATATCGGCCAGGTCGAAGCTCACGCCCTGCAGTTCCGCGATCGGCTTGCCGTAGGCAACGCGGTCTTTCGCATAGGCCACGGCGGCGTTCAGCGCCGCGCGCGCCACGCCGGCCGCAATGAAGGCGATGCCGATCCGGCCATCGGACAGCCCGCCCATGACGAGGCGATAGCCGTCGCCCTCCTTGCCGAGGATGTCCCGCTCATGCGCGCGGTAGTCGTCCAGTGCAATCTGCGCCGTGTGCGCCGTGTGCTGGCCCATCTTGCTTTCGATACCGGTGACGACATAGCCCGGCTGCTTCGGATCGACGATGAACATGGTGGCGCCGCGCTTGCCCGCCGCCTTGTCGGTCACCACGAAGGCGAGGCCGACACCGGCCTCGTTGCCGTTCGAAATGAACTGCTTCGTGCCATCGAGCACGAAATGGTCGCCGTCGCGGCGGCCCGTGGCGCGCAATGCCGCCGTATCGGACCCGGCCTGCGGCTCGGTCAGCAGGAATGCGCCGATCGACTCGCCGCTGGCCATGGCCGGCAGGTAGCGGCGTTTCTGTTCTTCGGTGCCGTGAAGCGCGATGCACAGCGCGGCAAAGTTATGCACGTGAAGAATCGTCGCGAGACCCGCATCGGCGCCCGCGAACTCGTACTGGGCGAGACAGAAGTCGGTCACGCTCGCGCCGGCGCCGCCATACTCCTCGGGCACCAGCATGCCGAGAAAGCCTAGCTTCGCGAGCGCCTTGAGTTCCGCGCGCGGCCACGCCGCGGTGCGATCGCGTTCGGCGGCGGTCGGCGCGATCACTTCGGCGGCGACACGCCGTGCCGAATCGCGGATCAGAATTTGTTGCTCGCTCAGAAAGGCGCTCGATGCGTCTGCCATGTTTGTCTCCAGATTGTTTCGATGGTCGGGTCGGACTGCCGTCGAGCACACCGCTGATGTGCATGCTCGCATCTAACAAATTCTACTCACGAGTTAATAGAAAATCCACACAGTTAATTTCTGACAGCGTGCGACGCAAATCGGCTATTCCCTTGCACAGCCGCCTCAAACTGACCTCGATCCACGGCTTGAGTGGCGTAACGCGCACGCCACCGATACGCGTTCCGCCATGCCCCGAAGTCTTGTCGACTACGTGGTAACATCCTTTGACCCAATTCCTGCACGACTGACCATGACCGCGCCTGCCACGAAACCCCGCACTTCCCGCAAGCCGAAGGAGTCGACCACGCGCTGGAAAAGCGCGCTGCCGTCGCGCGAGGAACTCCAGAAGCTCAAGAAGGCCGCGCTCATCCTGGAGGCCAGCCGCGCCTTCAAGGAAAAGGGCTATCACAACGTGTCGCTCGACGACGTCGCGGAACGGCTCAACGTCACCAAGGCGGCGCTCTATTACTACGTCAAGGGCAAGCGCGAGCTCCTGTTCGAAACGCAAAGCGTGGCGCTGGATCTCGGCGACGTTGCGCTCACCGAGGCCAACCACGGCAAGACCGGGCTCGAGAAGGTCGTGCTGATCGTGCGCAAGTTCATCCTGCTGGTCACCGACGATTCCGTGCTTAGCCTCTTTGTGTCGCCGCTCGACGACCTGCTGCCCGAGCACCAGGACATCGTCCGCCAGCGCCGGCGCGCGTTCGATCAGCACATGAGGACGATCGTTCAGGAGGGCATCGAAGACGGCTCGATCTCCCCTTGCGAACCCAGACTCGCCGTTGCATGGCTGATGGGCGCGATCAACTGGATTCCGCAGTGGTTCAGTCACGACGGCGATCGCAGTCCCGAGGAGTTGTCCCAGGCGCTCATCCAGTTCATGGTTCGCGGTCTCGCCGCTGATCCAACCAGCCTCTCGCTCGCGCGTTGATTCGCGCACGGGGGCGCAAACGTCTGCGCTCCCTTCCCGCCGTCGCCCCGCACCGATTGCCGGAATCAGCGCCCCGTAAAACGCGGCGCGCGCTTTTCCTGAAACGCGGCCAGTCCTTCAGCAATGTCTTCGCTGTGCTCGTGCAGCGCCGTCATGACGAGTTCCTGACGTAGCGCGACCTCCACGGGCTGCTCAAGCCCGTCGTTGACGAGGGTTTTCATACGGCTGATGCCAAGCGGACTCTTCGCGGCGATCTTCGCGACCAGCGCGTCCACGGCCTCGACAAGCCGACCATCTTCGACGACCTGATTCACCAGCCCCGCGGTTTCCATGGCTTCGGCGGCAACAAAATCGCCCGTAAACATCAGATGTTTGGCGCGCGCGGCGCCGATCCTGCGCGGCAGGCGCACCGACCCACCGCCACCCGGCAGGAGTCCGTAATTTGCGTGCGCGTCGCCAAAGCGCGCTGACTGCGTGGCAAGCACGAGATCGCAGCACAGCACGAGTTCGAGGCCGCCCGCGAGCGCCAGGCCATTGACTGCAGCGATCACCGGTCGTGGAAACCGTTCGAGACGATTGAGCAAAGCCAGCAGCGCACCGAGGAATTGCGCGGAGCCGTTTGCCTGACTCTGGGCCTGACCTTGAGTCTCGCCGCGCACGAACTTCAGATCCGCGCCCGCGCAGAATGCGCGCCCCGCCCCCGTTAGCACGATCACACGTGCATCGTCGCGCGCCAGGGCCTCGTCGAGTGCGCGCCCGACACCGGCCACCACGTCCGGTGAAATCGCATTCATGGCCGCCGGCCGGTTCAACGTGATCCACATCGCGCCGTGGCGCACCTCGGTGATAACGCTGCTGTCTTCCATGCTTTTCCTCCAGCCTATGGCCAGTCTGAATCCGTCTTGTCGCACTATGCGACATCGAATTTACTCATGCGATTTTTTATTAACTCACAAGTAGAATCGTGCGAACATACGGCCAGACCCTACCCTTGATCTGACCCAAAGGAGACAAGCATGAGCCTGCCGCTCGCCGGAATCCGCATTGTTACGATGGCCGAGCAGTACCCCGGCCCCTACGCCACGCTCGTGCTCGCCGATCTAGGCGCCGACGTGGTCATCGTGGAGCGCCCGCGCGGCGGCGATCCGGCCCGCCAGCTCGCCGATTTCCACGCGGCGCTCAACCGCGGCAAGCGATCGGTGGCGCTCGATCTCAAGCTCGACGCGGATCGCGCGGACCTGCGCAAGCTCATCGAATCGGCGGACGTGTTCATGGAGGGCTTCCGCCCGGGCACGATGGCGCGGCTCGGTTTCGGTTACGAAGACGTGAGCAGGATCAATCCGCGCGCGGTGTACGTTTCCATTACCGGCTTCGGTCAGACGGGTCCGTATCGCGACCGCCCCGCCCACGATCTGTCCTATCAGGCCATTGCCGGCCTGCTTCACCGGCAGGCGCACACTGGCCAGCCCGAACTGCCGCCCGAACTCGCCATCGGCGATCTGTCATCGGCCATGTTCGCCGTGACCGGCTGCCTGGCGGCGCTGCTCGAACGCGTGCGCACGGGGCGCGGGAAATATGTGGATGTCTCGATGACGGACGGCCTCGTCTCGTGGATGAGCGTATTCCTTGGCCCGCTGATGAACGGCGGTGAACTCGGCATGACGCAGATCAACGGGCAGCCGGCCTACGGTGTGTTCCCCTGCGCCGACGGTCGTCTCCTCACCCTGTCAGTCACGCACGAAGACTGGTTCTGGGCGCCGCTGTGCGAAGTGCTCGGACTGCCGGCGCTTGCCGCCATCGGCAGCATGGAGCGCACGGTCAGAGAGCCAGAGTTGCGCCCGCTGATTGCCGCCGCGCTCCTCAAGCGGGGGCGCGACGAATGGGGCCCGCTGCTCGACCGCGCCGGTGTGGCGTGGGGGCCGGTCAACAGCCTTGAGGAGGTGACGAAGGATCCGCACTTTCATGCGCGCGGCATGTTCCAGCGCGTCGCCGAATGCGATGGAAACGAGTCGTGGTACGTCGCCCAGCCACTCGTATTCGATGACGGAGAACATCCCGGGCCGACCGCCGGGGTTCCGGCAATCGGTCAGCATAACGAAACGATTCTCAAGTCCGACGGCAAGGTCAAAGCCCTGGGGTAAACCTAAAAACCTTCCCCGTAGACACAGTTTCTACTCATGAGTAAGCTACATACCAACCCAGTCACGGAACGGCAATCAGCGCCGGACATTTACATGAAAGACATTTATGTAGTGGGCATCGGCATGACGCCGTTTGGCCGTCTGCTCGACCAAAGCATCAAATCGCTGGTGCGCGGCGCCACGCAGGCGGCGCTCAAGGACGCGGGCATCGTGAAGGAAGCGGTCGATGCCGCCTTCTACGGCAATGCCTCGCAAGGGCACATGGACGGCCAGCACATGATCCGCGGCGAGATCGCGCTGCGCGACATGGGCATTGGCGGCATCCCCGTCGTCAACGTCGAGAATGCCTGCGCAAGCGGCAGCAGCGCCTTCGTGCTCGCCGTCAACCATCTGCTCGCGGGTGCGGGCGACGTCGCGCTCGCCATCGGTGCGGAAAAGATGTTCACGGAAGACCGGCAACGCATGTTTTCGGTGTTCGACAGCGCGCTCGACGTGTCGCGCGCCGAGGCGATTTTTGCCGAACTGCGCCAGATCGGCGAAGGGCTGCCGATCCCGCCGGGCACGACCTCGCCTAAGCCGTACAGCGTGTTCATGGACGTCTACGCGGCCTTCTGCCGGGCGCATATGAAGCGCTTCGGCACGACCCAGCGGCAGATCGCCGCCGTCGCGGCCAAGAACCATCAGCACTCGGTTCACAATCCGCTTTCGCAATACCGCAATGCGTACACGATCGAAGAGGTGCTCGCCGCCGCGCCGATCACTTATCCGTTCACGGTGCCCATGTGCTCGCCGGTCTCGGACGGCGCGGCGGCGGCCATCGTCTGCACGGGCGACGCGCTCAGGCGCCTCGACATCGACCCGCGGCGGGCGATCCGTGTGCTCGCCTCGGTCATCCAGACCGGCACCGACCGCGCGCCGTCCGATCTGGAGCAGCACGTGACCGTACGCGCGGCGCGCCGGGCCTATGAGATCGCGGGCGTCGGCCCGAAGGACGTTTCGGTGGCGGAAGTCCACGACGCGACCGCAATGGGCGAAATCGTCCAGATCGAAAACCTCGGTTTTTGCGAATTCGGCGCAGGTGGCCTGCTTTCCGAACGCGGCGACACCACGATTGGCGGACGCATTCCCGTCAATCCGTCCGGCGGGCTCGAGTCGAAGGGGCATCCGGTCGGCGCTACCGGCCTCGCCCAGATCCACGAACTCGTGACCCAGTTGCGCGGGGAAGCCGGCGCACGCCAGGTGGACGGCGCGCGCATCGCGGTAGCGGAAAACGGCGGCGGTCTTTACGGCGTGGAAGAAGCCGTGGCCTGCATCACGATCCTCGGACGCTGAACGACGCGTGGGAATTGCGCGGCAAATACCGTAAGAGTCACTGGCGATCAGTCTGATCGCCAGGCAAGCCACGACGTTTCCCGCCCCGCCATCAATCATTAGTATCACTTAACGAATGAGCAATCGAACATGAATCTGTCCGAGAAAATTGTCGTCGTAACCGGCGCGGCTTCGGGCCTCGGCCTCGCCACCTGCAAGGCACTCGCTGCCGCCGGTGCGAAAGTGGTTGGCTTCGATCTCGACCAGGCAAAGCTCGACGATGCACTGGGCCCCGACCTGCAAGGCATCGCGGTGGACGTGTCCAACGAGGCCAGCGTCAAGGCCGGCATCGAGCGCGTCGTCCGGCAACACGGCCGCCTGCATGTGGCCGTCAATTGCGCGGGCATCCTGGGCCCGTCCAAGACCCTCTCGAAGGGAGAGATCTTTCCGACCGAACTCTGGAACCGCGTGCTCGGCGTCAATCTGACCGGCACCTTCAACGTCCTTCGCCATGCGGCGCTCGCCATGAGCGCAAACGAGCCGGAGGACACCGGGGAGCGCGGCGTCATCATCAATACGGCATCGGGCGCGGCCCGCCAGGGGCAGATGGGTCAGGCCGCCTACAGCGCCAGCAAGGCGGGGGTGATCGGCATGACGCTGCCAATTGCACGCGACCTCGCCGAGCACGGCATCCGCGTAGTGTCCATCGCACCGGGACTGTTCGAATCGGGCATGTCGTCGGGCATGCCGCCCAAGGTGTCGGAAGCGATCGTCAACATGATGTTGTTCCCGCGCCGCATGGGCAAACCCACGGAGTTCGCGGCGCTGGTCCAGCACGTCGTCGAGAACGCCTATCTGAATGCCCTGACGCTCGATATCGACTGCGGCACACGCTGACGCCCGTGCATGGCCGACACCGCAGGGCAAAAAAACACAATGACCAGGAGGAGACTTGTATGCGTTTCGTGAATCAAGGCATCTGCGGCGCGACATTGATACTGGCGGCCGGCGCTGCATCGGCACAAAGCAGCGTCACGCTGTACGGTGTTGCGGACACCTTCGTGCAGTACATGAATAACGGTGGCAAAGGCTCGTTCGCCGAGCGCAGTGGCGGTTCCACTGGCTCGATGATCGGCTTCAAGGGAACGGAGGGACTGGGCGGCAAGCTGAAGGCGGTCTTCGATCTGGAGACCGGCTTCAACATCAATAACGGCGGTCTGGTCGCCGACAGTTCCGTGCTGTTCTACCGGCAGGCGTGGGTAGGCCTCAAGCATGACGACTATGGCTCGCTGACCTTCGGACGCCAGTACCAGCCGAGCTTCTGGGCCGTCTACTATGCCGAGCCGTTCCGCGGCAATGAGGTGCTCTCCCCGTTGTCGGCGTTCGATCTTGCCGCGGCGTCCGATCGCAATAGCCTGGCGACGCAATACGCGCCCGGCCGCATCAGCAACACGATCTTCTATCAGTCGCCCAACATGCGCGGCGTCAAGCTCTACGCGATGTACGGCTTTCCCACGACCTCGTCGCAGCCTATCCCCACGAAGTCCGGCAACATGCTCGACCTCGCGGTTTCGTATCAGGGCTACGGCTTGTACGCAGCACTGGCCTACCTCAAGCAGCATGGGGGACAGGAAACCGCGCAGCTCGCACCGCAACCGCTGCCGGCCACGACGTTCGACCTCGTTGGAACCGATCACTATACGGCGGCGCTCGCCTATCGCTTTGGCATCGTCAACCTGCAATTCAACTACACCTATTCGCGTCCCGCCGACATATCGCCAAACGCAATGGTGACCGTCGTACCGGGTCGCGTGACGCTACCGCTCGCCTCGATCGCGCATTCGCTCAGCTACATGGAACTCGGTGCGACGATTCAGGCAAGCGCCGCGGACGAGATCGAACTGGCGGTTCTCCAGCGCAGCGTGCGGGGGGCGCACGACAATTCGATCGGCTATGAGATCGGCGTGGACCACCACATCTCCAAGAGGACCTCGCTCTATAGCCGCGTTGGCTACATCAAGAACAACGGCACCGCAACCGTGACCTGGCCGGGGAATTCGGCGAACGGACCGGGAGCGTCGCAAACGCTGTTCGCCGTCGGGATCAGCCACCTGTTCTGATCTCGCCGGAAGTGTGCGAGCACCGCGAGCCGCAGCACGCCGCGACGGCTTGCAAACGAGACATACTGCTGACGAACGTCAAACCGACTTAGGGAAACTTATCCTGGCGCCTCGAACGTTCTCGAAGCGCCAGGTAAACTGGCCGATGAACCTGAATCCAGCATTGCGCTTGCCTGCCATTGCCAACAAGGCCACGAGCCCACGGCCACAAGGCGCCCCAGAGCGAACAGCCCAGCACAAGTCCCGTGCAACCCGCACTTGCCCTGAACAAGCCCTCTCGTTCGTCAGCGTCGGATGGGTCCATGAAGCTGAAGCGCTATGCTTCCTGGGCAGGTCAGCCAGACAGATTTTTCGGTGCACTTACTTTATGCCGTGTGCTTATGCCGAATGTGCACGACACCCCGACGACGTTTCTTTCCAGCAGGTAGAAAATGAAAATATCCATTCTGCGTTTTTGCATTGCCGCTGCGGCACTGCTCAGCTTTTCTGGACCGGGGAAGACGCAAACATTGCCCCCCGCCGAGGCCCGCAGCATTGCCCACGATGCTTACGTCTACGGCTATCCGCTCGTCGACAACTACCGCATCCAGCACTCCTATTTCGTCGACAAGACCGGTCGTGAATACAAGGCGCCGTGGAACACACTGGTCAACAACGCCCGCTTGTACACGCCCGAGGACAAGGCCATCCAGACGCCTAATTCGGATACGCCTTATTCCTATGTCGGCGCCGACCTGCGCGCGGAACCGCTCGTCATCAGCGTGCCGGAAATCGACGAGAAGCGCTGGTATTCGGTGCAGTTTGTCGATCAATACACGTTCAACTTCGCCTTCATCGGCACCCGTACCACCGGCAACGGCGCAGGCAATTTCCTGCTTGCCGGCCCGGACTGGCACGGCACGCCGCCACCGGGCATCAAGAAAGGGATCCGCTCGGAAACACAGTTTGCTTTCGTTTTCTATCGCACCCAACTGTTCAACCCGGGCGACATCGACAACGTCAAGAAGGTGCAGGCCGGCTACAAGGTCCAGACGCTGTCGCAATTCGAAGGGAAAACGCCGCCGCCTGCCGCTCCCGTCATCGATTTCATCAAGCCGCTCACGAACAAGCAGGAGCGCACGTCGCCTGAATTCTTCGACGTCCTAAACTTCGTTCTGCATTTCTGTCCGACCAATCCCACCGAAGTCGAGTTGATGAAGCGCTTCGCGAAGCTGAATATTGGTGCGGGACAATCCTTCGACTTCAAGGCATTCCCCGCCGACGTCCAGCAGGCTATCAGCGAGGGCATGGCCGACGCGTGGACGGAACTGGACGCGGTGCACAAGAAGTTCGCTCACCACGAGATCACGGCGGGCCAGATACTCGGATCGCGCGCGGCCCTGAAGAACAACTATCTCTATCGCATGGCCGGCACGGTATTCGGCATTTACGGCCAGGACCAGGAAGAAGCCGTCTACACGGGCTACATCCTCGGTGGCGACGGCAAGCCGCTCAACGGTGGCTCGCACGACTATGTCCTGCGATTCGCGAAGGAGCAACTGCCGCCGGTCAACGCCTTCTGGTCAGTCACGCTGTACGAGATGCCGGCGAGCCTGCTATACGCCAATCCGTTGAACCGTTATCTCATCAATTCGCCGATGCTGCCGTCGTTGAAGCGTGACGCCGACGGCGGGCTGAGCATTTACATCCAGACCGAATCCCCCGGGAAGGACAAGGAATCGAACTGGCTCCCGGCACCGCAGGGGCAGTTCTCCGTGGCTGTGCGCCTCTATGCGCCCAAGCCAGCAGCATACGACGGAGACTGGAAGCTTCCGCCACTCGAACAGGTGCGTTAAAGCTCAAGCGCGAGTCTCACCACGCAGTTGTCGTGCCGATCACCCCCTTAACCTGAGATCCAAGCATGAAAACGAGGATGAAATCGACGGGCGCCGCTCTGGCATTTGTGTTTCTGGCCACCAGCCACGCGCATGCTCAAACCGCTGCGCCTCAGGCGACGGCCGTGACGGTCGACAACTTCGCGAGGGCCGAGTCCGACAAGTACTTTGCGGCGTATGTCAAGCAAGGCAAGTTTGGCAAACTCGTGCATAGCCGCAACGTCGCGCGCATTGGCGAGGCCGGCGTCCCCCGGCCGAATCGCGACACGTTGTACTCGCTAGGCGTATTCGACCTCGACGCCGCGCCGTTGAGCGTCACGCTGCCCGACGCAAAGCGATTCATGGAATTGCAGGTGATCAACCAGGACCACTATGTGCCGAAAGTCGTCAGCGCGCCGGGAACGTTCACGTTCACGCGGCAGTCGGTAGGAACCCGCTACGCGATCCTGGCTGTACGCACCCTGGTGGATCCGTCCGATCCCAAGGATCTCGAACGGGTTCACCAGTTACAGGACGCCATCCAGGTGAACCAGGCCAGCGTCGGACAATTCGAGACGCAGGCATGGGATGGCGAGAGCCGGAAAAAGATTCACGACGCGTTGCTCGTCCTCGGCTCGACGCTACCGGATTTCCGCCACGCGTTCGGCACCGCGGCGGAAGTCGACCCGGTTCGCCATCTCATCGCCACCGCCGCGGCGTGGGGTGGCATTCCCGACAAGGATGCGATCTATCTCAACGTGACGCCGCCGCGCAACGACGGCTCGACTCGCTACCGGCTCACGGTCAAGGACGTGCCGGTCGACGGTTTCTGGTCGGTCACCGTCTATAACGGCGAGGGGCATTTCCAGCTCAACCCCTACGATGCCTATTCGATCAATAACATCACGGCAAAGAAAAGCGATGACGGTTCCATCGCGATCCAGTTCGGCGGCTGCGACGGCACGACCTCGAACTGCCTGCCTGTCATGAACGGCTGGAACTACACCGTCCGGCTCTATCGGCCGCGCGAGGAGATCGTCAAGGCCACGTGGACGTTCCCGGAGGCGCAAATCGTGCAATGAGTCCTGACGTGGGGCTTGAAGCAAGCATCATGAAAAACGACGGCATCCATGTTTGCGGAGCGCCGGAAAAAGGGCAAAAAAACGCAGCCCTATGAGGAGACAAGATTGAATTTACCTTCCGTTGACGCGCTGCCGCTGCAACAGCTCTATCACCACGAGCGCACTCGTCCTGACACGATCTGGCTGACGCAACCCTCGGGCGACAGCGTGACTCACTACACGTGGCGCGACGCGGCGTCGCAAGCCCGGCGCATGGCAGCCTGGATCTCGCAACAGGGATGGCCGGCCGGATCGCGCATCGCAATTCTCGGCAAGAACAGTGCGCACTGGATCATCGCCGACCTGGCCATCTGGATGGCGGGTCATGTCACGGTCCCACTTTTTCCCGCCAACACCGGTGAGAACGCCGGCCAGATCCTTGCGCATTCGCGTGCCGTCGCGTGCTTCGTCGGCCGCCTCGACGACTGGGCGCGCTTCGAGCCGGCACTCCCGGCCAGGCTCACCCGCATCGCCCTGCCCCTCGCGCCCGCGATCGAGGCGCTGCAATGGGATGAGATCATGGCGACCACCGCGCCCATGGAAGGCGAACGCACACGCTCCGCCGACGATCTCGCCACCATCGTCTATACATCGGGCACGACGGGCGTAGCCAAAGGTGTGATGCACAGCTTCGCGACGCTGACGGCGGCCGTCTCCATGATCAGCACGCGCATTCGCTATTGCGACGTGGATCGCATGCTGTCCTATCTGCCTCTTGCACATCTCGCCGAACGCGTGCTCGTCGAACTCGGCTCCCTGTGGGGCGGCTCGCGCGTCTACTTCGGCGACACACTTGCTACCTTTGGCGCCGATTTGCGCCGTGCGCAGCCGACCATCTTCATTTCCGTCCCGCGTCTATGGGCGAAATTTCAGGAAGGCGTGAGCGCGAAGATCGCGCCGGCCGAACTGGAGCGCCTGTTGGCCACGCCCGAAGCCGGTGAGAAGGTTAAAAAGGAGATCCTGGAAGGTCTCGGGCTCGCCGAGGTTCGTTTCGCTGTGTCCGGAACGGCTCCCATCCTGCCGGAATTGCTGCGCTGGTATAACCGCCTGGGCCTGCTGATCACCGAAGGCTACGGAATGTCCGAAAACGCCGCCGCATCGCATTCGACGCTTCCAGGCGAGTTCTATCCAGGCACGGTGGGCAAGCCTTATCCACAACTGGACGTGCGTCTGGATCCGGCAACCGGCGAAGTGCAGATGCGGGGGCCTTCGCTCATGCTCGGCTATTTCGAGGCCCCGGAACTCACCCGCGCCGCCTATACCCACGATGGCTGGTTTCGTACCGGCGACAAGGCCGAACTCGACACCCACGGCAACCTGAAGATCGTGGGCCGGGTGAAAGACAATTTCAAAACAACCAAGGGCAAGTATGTTGCGCCTGCACCGATCGAGAATCGCTTGTTGACGCATCCCGCACTGGAGAACTGCCTTGTGGCCGGCGCGATGCTGCATCAACCGCTGGCGCTCGCGGTGCTCACTGAAACGGCGCTCAACGGATCGCGCCACGCTGGCGGACGCGATGCCCTGGCGCAGTCGCTCGCCGCGCACCTGGAGCAGATCAACGCCAGTCTCGATCCGCACGAAAGACTTCAGTGCATCGTTATCTGCGAAACACCGTGGTCCGTCGAGAACGGTGCGCTTACACCAACCTTGAAAGTCAAGCGTAGCCGGGTGGAGGAACTGCTTGCACCGCGCTTCGAGGAGTGGTCGAGGCTGGGCCGCCCCGTGATCTGGAATACGTAGATCAGACCGCCCGCGGTACACAGGTACGCACGGGGCGAGTCGAGGGAACTCGCTGCCGTGCTTTCCGCGCATCTTTCATCTGATGCCGCTACCGGTCACCGCACCGCTCAATCAGTCTTTCGGCTGAGCCTCGGGAAATTTCCAGGTGCCGTTGAGAATCGACTCATGCGGACGATAGAGGCGAACCCAGTAATTCCAGCCCGGCGTGATCGGCAAGCAATTCGCCACATGGCTATCGCAGCCACCGAACTGGATATCGACCGCACCGCCCGCACTTTTCTTCGCAGTCACGTTATTGAGCGAGTATGCGCCTAGCGTGTTCTTCTGGAAGTAGCCGTCGCGATCGTAGACGCTGATCGACCAGAAACCATCCACGGGCACGTCCTTCACGTTGAGTCGGTATATCGTCTTGCCGTCATTGCGCGCCGGCACGACGGCAATATAGGTTGCATCCTTCGGAGCATTCCCGCCCCAACCCGTCGCTGTGCCGATCAGATGACGGATCGGATCGACCGCGCCCTTTGGACCAAACATCCCTTCCGTGTCGCCGATGGTGGACCCAAGCACCAACAAGGCGTCGCGAACCTTCTTCTCACTGACCTTGTCCCAGTTGGGCACTTCGAAGGTACCGCGGCTATGCTGCGTGACCTTGACGGCATCCTGCAGCGCGTGCGCCTTCGCAAGATCTTTCGGATCATCCGGATTGACGAAGGTACGCAGCCCCAGCATCACATAGCGGGTTCCCACCTTGTCCTTCGAGTACGTATAAGCACCCGGCGCATACACGGTCTCGATCGAATACTGGTCTTCGTTGAGGACCATCATGGACATGAACCGCCCATGCGTGTCAGGCAGCGTCACCGTCACCGGCCCCGCGTCCAGATCGAAAACGCCCGATGAATAAGCCGTATCCCGATTGGCGCGGATTACGGTCTGCTTGTCGATCGGCATGACATCGCGATGATGAAAAATCATGCCCACGCCACCGGACTCCTTGACGCTCTCGGCGAAATACAGGTCGGATTCCGCGCGATTGAAGTTATCGGCCGTGACCGGCACGACGGGCTTCGGCGACGTCTCGGCCTGCGCAGCCGACGATGCAATCGCGGCAATGAAGAGCATGCCTAATTTTCTTTTCACGTTTCGCTTCATTTTGTGTTTCCTCGCATAGCGACGAATATGATTTCAGAGTCCCAAGCAGGCGGCATTATCCGGATCCTGTTGATCGGCACCTTGCTTGCGCGCAGGATATCGCGCACTTTCAATGCATTTATTCCGGGCCGATGGGCCGCTACGTGACTTACCGCCACGATAGAAGTTGTGAGGAAGAGGAGTGAAGTCACCGCCAGAACGTGCTCACTTTTCTGGAGACTTCACCGCTCGCAATCAAGCGAGAGCTCATTTGTTTGCGGTACGTCTAGGTTTTTGTCGTCGCCGGAACCGCTTTGTGAAATTCTCCTTAACATAGCGGAAACCTGATTTGGCTACGCATACCAGTCCGCGCAGCAAACGCTATTCGCGCGGATTCGCGCCACATACCGCCCGCCTCGACCACCCTACGCAGTCCGACTCGCGCAGCTTCTTTATCCATGAGATTCCTCACTATCAAGCACGCCGAACGATTATTCCGACTCAATAAACCAGACGGCTTTCAACCCATCGGCAATCCGGCAGGCGCATGGCTTGTGCGCCGACGCAGCGCCGCCGCGCGCGTACTCTCCACCCTGTCATTGACCGCGCTGGCTGGCTGCTCGGCGTCGCCATCCATCAGCGTGTTGGGGGCTTTTTTCCCCGACTGGATGTTCAGCCTGGTGGGCGGTCTGTTGCTAACCCTGATCGTGCACGGCGTGCTGGTCCACCTGCAACGCGAACGCCTGTTAGGTCCGCCCCTCATCGTCAATTCGGCATTGATCACGCTGTTCTCGCTGCTCGTCTGGCTGTTCATCTTCAACTCCTGAAATCTCGGATCGACCTCATGGCTAGCAAGCCGAATCCCATTGCCAGCCGGATCGTCCCGGCACTCCTCGTGCTCGTCACGCTCCTCGTGCTGGTCTACGTACTCTGGAAGCTGGACGCCTCGCCACGCACCGACGACGCCTATGCCTACGCCGATTCGGTCGACGTCGTATCGGAAGTGAACGGCCGCATCGTCGGGATGGCGGTGCGCGACAGTCAGGCCGTCAAGCAGGGCGACATCCTGTTCCAGGTCGATCCGCGCCCTTACGACGACGAACTCGCACGTGCACGGGCGTCATTGGCCGCACTCGATACCCAGATCGCGATGATGCAGCGAACGGTCAAGGCCCAGCAGTACGGCGCCGACTCCGCACGCGCCGCCGTTTCGCGCGCGCAGGCCGCCGCCGCACAATCGATCCAGACGCTCAAACGCACCGAACCGTTGCTCTCCAAAGGTTACGTCTCCGCTGAGGAGGTCGACCGCGCCCGCACGGCCCAGCGTTCTGCCGAAGCGGAACTGGAGGCCGCGCGCATGCAGGCACAGCAGGCGTCGGCCGCCGTGACCGGCGTCGACGCCCTGGTCGCCCAGCGCGAGGTCGCGCTCGCCGATATCGCCCTGGCCGAATACCGCAAGGACATGACGACGGTGCGCGCCCCGTTCGACGGACGCGTGGTGTCGCTGAAGACGAAAGCCGGCCAGTTCGCGTCTCCGCTCAAACCCGTCTTCACGTTGATCGACACGCGCAACTGGTTCATCGTCGCCAATTTCCGCGAAACGGAACTCGGCCGCATTCGCGCCGGTACGCCCGCCGCCGTCTATCTGATGGCCGACACGGGGCAGATATTTCGCGGTCACGTCGACTCGATCGGCTATGGCGTGCTGCCGGACGACGGCGGCCTCGTGCTCGAAGGCTTGCCGCGCATCCAGCGCAGCCTGAACTGGGTGCGCGTGGCCCAACGCTTCCCGGTCAAGATCCGCGTGGATGCACCGAACCCCGACCTGTTCCGCGTCGGCGCCTCGGCCGTGGTCAGGCTCGAACCCGGCACCGCGAAGTCTTCGCATTGAGTCAGGACGCTGCGCATGACTACTCCGCTTGCAGACCGCACCTTGACCCGGCTGCGCGCGCTCGCCGCGGAACTGGCGCCCTTCCCCGGCCGCGGCCAGTTCGCGTTGCGCCTGACGCTCGCTTCGGCCATTGCCATCATCATCGGCGAAACGCTCCAGATTCCGTACACCGTGATGGCGCTGGTCGCCATCTTCTTCACGGTCCAGGCCAACGTCGCCATGACGCGCGTGATCTTCGCCGCGCTCACCATCGCGGACACGATCGCCGTTGTCCTGTTAGTCATCCTGCTGAACTTCACCTACGACTATCCGCTGTTGCGCATCGTCACCTCGGCGGTGCTGTTCTTCAGTTTCATGTTCTGCGTTCGCGTGTCGAAGGCGGGCGCGATCCTGCTCGGCCCGGCGCTGGTGATTCTCTACGCCCAGTCGTTCGCCGACCTCACCGGGCAAGCCGAATACCTCGTGAAGCAGGTGTTGTGGTCCATCGCGGCCATCACCTATGGCAGCGTCATTGCGCTGCTCGTGAATACGCTCTTTCCTTCGGCCAATCCGCTGCGTCAGCTGCGGGACGAAACGCATCGGCAGCTCGGGCGGGCGATCGAGCGTCTGCGCCGGCTCGCGGCCGGCGAGCTTGCCGCCGCACCGTTGTCCGTGCAGGCGCTACAAAGACAATCGACCACGTTGCAGAACCTGATTCCCTTCGCGAGCATGGGCAATGCGAAGGACGCCACGGCACGCCTGTATCTGCAATCCTGCGTGGCCGCCGTGTCGCACGTCGAGCGCGTCTGCAATACCCTGCCCGCCACGCTGCCTGATTCCTCTCCCGCCCTGCGCAGCGCGCTGCAAGGCTTGCAGGAAGCGTTGCTGGCACTCGACGCGGCGATCACCCACGGGACACCCTTTCAGCTCGCCTGGGCGCCGGCGCCGCAGGAGCGCGCGGCCCTGCAAACACTGTCGCAGGCCGAGGATCTCTATCACACCCTGCAAGCGCTCGGTCACTTCGACAATGCAGGCGTGACCGAACGAGAGCCTGCGCCCGTCAAGGAACCGCTGGTCGCACCCGACGCCCTGACCAATCCGGCTTACGTGCGTTTCGCGCTGAAGGTGCTCATCTGCGGCTTGTCAGGCTACTTCGTCTTCAATGTCCTTCAATGGCCCGGCATCCACACGATTCTGATCACGAGCGGCATGGTCGCATTGCCGGGACTCGGCACATCGGTGCGGCAAATGACGTTGCGGTTTTACGGCGCGCTCGCGGGCAGCCTCTGCGCCCTGCTGGTCTTTCTCCTCGTCATGCCTCGCATCGATACGATCTTCGGCCTCTTGCTCGCGATGATCCCGGTCATCGGCCTGGGCGCCTGGGTAGCCGCAGGTTCTGAACGCCTCGCCTACATCGGCACACAGGGAGCGGCAACCTTCTCGCTGGCGCTGCTCGAGCATTTCGGACCCAGCACGGACCTCACCGAAATACGCGATCGCATGGTCGGCATCATGCTGGGCGTCGGTATCTGTTGGCTCGTCTACTCGTTTCTGTGGCCCGAAAGCGAAGGCGGCAACGCCCGCAGCAAACTCGCCTCGCTGATGCAGGCGATCGCGGCGCTCGTGCGCGCGCCGGTGCGTCGCAACGATCCGATGGCGCAGCTGGCCTACGACCGGCAGAACATGCTGTGCTGGTCAACACTGAACGATTGCACCATGCAGGTCGAGCGCGTGCGTTACGAGCGTCAGTTCAGGCGCGGCGCGCTGGCAAAGCTGGTCGAGCAGGCCGACACTCTCCTCGCCGCCAGCCGCGATCTGCTCGTGGCCCAGGACCTGGTCCGTGCGCAGACGCTGGCAAGCGGCCTGCCAGACGGGCGGCCCAACGTCGGCGCGGCCATCGCCACCGATGCGGCCGTCGAGCGCCTGAAGGACGAAACCGCCAACCTGATCGAACTCTACGCACAACGCATTGCCCAGCACGGCGAGCCACCCTTGCGGGAACAGGCGCAGTTGAGCACTCAGGCCCGGCAAACCGTAGAACCCGCTGCGGCGGCGCTGGTCGCGCACATGCAGCGCCTCGCGCTTCACGCGGCGGCGCTTCCTGGCTGGGACACCAACGACGCCAACCCGACCGAAACAGACGGCCTTCGCACTGAAACCCGCAACACACCCAAGCGCATCACGAAATGAACAAGACACCTGTCATCGCGGCGGCCTGCCTCGCAGCCCTGCTGCAAGGCTGTGCGCTGATGCACCACGACACGCCCCCCGTCGCCCAGCTCGCCCCCGAACAAATCCAGTTGGCAAGCGACATCCACCTCGCTCGCGACGGCTGGCCGGACGCCCAATGGTGGAAACGTTATGGCGACCCGCAACTCGACATGCTGATCGAGCGCGCGCTCAAGGACTCGCCGACGTTTGCCGCGGCGCAGGCCCGCGTGACCCAGTCGGGCTCCCAGGTCGAACTCCTCAAGGCGGGTTCCAATCTCCAGGTGTCGGCGCTCGGCTTTCTCAATCGGCAGCGTGCTTCGGCAGATGGTTTTCTCGGTCCCTACGCGCTGAATTACCCCAAGCTGGGCTTGACGGGACCGTGGTACACCGAAGGCACGATCGGCCTGTTTGCCGACCTCAGCATCGACCTCTGGGGCCGCCAGCGATCGCTGGTCGAGGCGGCCATCGGCGCGAAGAATGCGCGTACCGCCGAAGCCTCGGCCGTTGAGCTCGAACTCTCCACGGGCGTCGCCCAGCTCTATTTCAGCATGCAGGCCAGCTACGCCTTGCTGGACCTGTTGCAACAGTCGCGTACGGTATTGGCGTACGCCGCCGAAGCGCATCAGGGCAAACGCAAAACCGGGCTCGAAGCCGAAGTTTCGCTACGTGGCGCACGCGGGCAATTGTTGGCGGTGGACCGCCAGATCGCCTCGACCAAAGGCCAGATTACCCAGACGCGCGAAACGCTGCGCGCGCTGCTCGGCGCCGGCGCCGACGGCTTGCCTGACATCGTCGCGACGCCGCTGCCCCAGGCCGCTACCGGCCTACCCCACGAACTGTCCTACCAGTTGCTTGCGCGCCGCCCGGATCTGCAAGCCATGCGCTGGTACGTTCAATCCTCGTTCAGCGAAATCGATGCGGCCAAGGCCGCGTTCTATCCGAGCATCGACATCAAGGCGTTCTTCGGCCTCGACACGATTCAGCTCAGCAAACTGTTTCGCAGCGCCAGCCAGCAGATCAACCTGATCCCGGGCCTGTATCTGCCGATCTTCGACGGTGGGCGCCTCAACGCGAATCTGCATGGCGCACGCGCTGCGAGCAACATCCTCATCGATCAATACAACCAGGCGGTGCTGGACGCGGTGCGTGACGTAGCAGTGAGCGGCAATCGCCTGCAAACGCTCGACGAGGAGCGCCAGTTGCAAAGCCAGAAGGTGGAGGCGGCGCGCTTCGCGCTGGATGCCGCCGACGCGGCCTACGCGCAAGGGCTGGCGAGTCGCGTCATCGCCGAAGCGGCGCGCCTGCCGTTGATCGCGGAACAAACCGCGTTGCTGCTGATCGACGGCGCGCGGATGAGCCAGGACGTCGCCCTGACCAAAGCGCTGGGCGGCGGTTTCAACGCGCAGGATGCCACGCAGCAGTGAGTTGAGCGCGGGCCATCCAGGGCCCGCGCTTTTGAATCCCGCTTTTGGATCCGGTTGTGGGCGTCTCTCCGACCAGATCGGCTGAAGATACTCAACGGAGAAAGGGACGGTAAGAATCAGGGAAATCCGAAATGCAGAGAAAAAATGCTTCGGACATAACCACCGTGCAAGGGTTGATACGCCCT
Organism: Paraburkholderia sp. J67; assembly: GCF_905220265.1. Classification (NCBI taxonomy): domain Bacteria; kingdom Pseudomonadati; phylum Pseudomonadota; class Betaproteobacteria; order Burkholderiales; family Burkholderiaceae; genus Paraburkholderia; species Paraburkholderia sp. J67. The sequence goes on along the minus strand of NZ_CAJMZK010000008.1, from coordinate 27,379 downwards.
TTCGCAGCGAGGCGCTCAAGGGCGACGCTTCGATCAACTCGGCGTTCGAGAATCCAGACAAACCTCCCCCTTGTCATCATCCTGAAACGCTCGGCGGGCCTTATATACGAAGACAACAAGAACGCGCGCTGACGCCAGCGGCTGCGCGCATTGGGCGCCAGCCATCGCGCCGTTTCTTCGATTATTTGTCGCATATGGACTCATCCGCGATTCCGAACCGCCCCCAGCCCGCGTCGACTGCCGGTCGACCCACGCGGCCGCGCCATGCCAGCGCCGCCGCCATCGCAAACCGCCCCGTCATGAAGCACGTGATCTCCCACGCCGCCAGCACCCGGCGGCCGATCGGGTCACGCGCACCATCATCGAGCATGGCGCCCCGCGCCCTCTACCGCTCACCGCCGGATTACGCCTCGATTTAGTGCCTCGTACGCGCTGAGCATCCGCGCGAGCCCCGCTTTCGATGCGTCACGCATCGTGCACAGCGGGCGCCGCGCCGGTGTGCACGCAAAACGCGCTGCACAGCATCACTTAGAGCGCATCGGCACGGAAGTTGCATTGCACCATTTAGCCCGATCACCCGGCGTAGCAGAAGCTGCGGCGTGCGTGCCGGCCGCGTCCTCGCGACGCGTGCCGCGCACCGATGTTCCGATCCGGCGAATCCGCTGACGCAGATAAAAACGCCATTCAACGGCGTGCGTCGACGACATTCAGGCGTCACCGATCGAGAGCAGCACGCTTGCGCGCAACGAGCCAACGCTGGTCAGGGCACAATCTGCCAGACACAGTCGACGGAAGCAGCGAACGGAAGAACGGATATGACGCAAACATTCTTCAACGAGATGTTCGAGTACGGGGAGTTCGATGTTCGGGGCGTGGCGGCCAAGGCATTTGCCGATACTGGCGAGCCGCGCGCGCACTATCGAGAGTTCTTCGCGTGGATGCGCGCCCAGAGCGAGCATCAGATGCACAAGAAGCGCGCGGAAGCCGATACGATCTTTCGGCGCGTGGGTATCACGTTCGCCGTGTATGGCGAGAAGGATGTGACTGGCGCGGGCACCGAGCGCACCATTCCCTTCGACGTGATCCCGCGCATCTTCCAGCGCGAGGAATGGGCGAAGCTGGAACGCGGTCTGCGCCAGCGCGTGAATGCGCTCAATCGCTTCATCCACGACATCTATCACGATCAGGAGATCGTGCGAGCCGGCATCATTCCCGCCGAGCAAATACTTCGCAATGCGCAGTATCGGCCGGAGATGCAGGGCGTCAACGTTGCGCGCGACATCTACGCGCATATCGCCGGCATCGATATCGTGCGCGCGGGCGAGGGCGAGTTCTACGTGCTCGAAGACAATTTGCGCGTGCCCTCGGGCGTCTCGTACATGCTGGAAAACCGCAAGATGATGATGCGGCTCTTTCCCGACCTGTTCGTGCGCAATCGCATCGCGCCCGTCGCGCACTACCCCGACCTGCTGCTCGACACCTTGCGCGCCGCCGCGCCCGCGGGAACGGATAATCCCACGGTCGTGCTGCTCACGCCGGGCATGTACAACTCGGCTTATTTCGAGCACGCGTTTCTCGCGCAGCAAATGGGCATCGAGCTGGTCGAAGGCCAGGATCTGTTCGTCGAGAACGATCACCTCTACATGCGCACGACCCAGGGCCCGCAGCGCGTGGACGTCATCTACCGGCGCGTCGACGACGATTTCCTCGACCCGCTCGCGTTCCGCCCGGATTCGACGCTCGGCGCGGCGGGTCTGATGAACGTCTATCGCAAGGGCAACGTCACGCTCTGCAACGCAGTAGGCACCGGCGTCGCCGACGACAAGTCGATTTACCCCTACGTGCCCGACATGGTGCGCTTCTATCTGGGCGAAGAGCCGTTGCTGAACAACGTGCCCACGTGGATGTGCCGCAAGCCCGACGATCTGCGCTACGTGCTCGATCATCTGCCGGAGCTGGTCGTCAAGGAAACGCACGGCGCGGGCGGCTACGGCATGCTGATCGGGCCGGCGGCGACGCGCGCGGAGATCGAAGACTTCCGCGCGGCGCTCGTGGCGAACCCGGACAAGTACATCGCCCAGCCCACGCTCTCGCTGTCCACCTGCCCCACCTGGGTCGAAAGCGGCATCGCGCCACGCCACATCGATCTGCGGCCGTTCGTGCTGTCGGGTCAGGAAGTGCGAATGGTGCCGGGTGGCCTCACGCGCGTTGCGCTGCGCGAAGGTTCGCTGGTCGTCAATTCGTCCCAGGGTGGCGGGACGAAAGATACCTGGGTGCTGGAGCGATAACCGCCCGCATGCCACACATCAATCTGCAATCCGAACGATCGAACCGCTTCACATTGCACGCACGCGCCCACGCCAAACCGGAGGCCTCATGCTGAGCCGCACTGCCGAACATCTGTTCTGGATGACCCGCCACACGGCGCGTGCCGATCATCTCGCGCGTCTGCTAGACGCGCAGTATCAGCGCTCGTTGCTGCCGGCGCACGAAGCGCCGGGCGAGGACAGCGCGCAAGGCTGGCTCGCGATCCTGTCGATCGTGGGTCTCACCGATCACTATCGAGAGCACTACGGACTTCCGCAGCACGGCATCGAGCGCAATGAACTGATCGCGTATCTGGGCGCCGACATGGCGAATCCCTCGTCGATCGTCAGCAGCCTGCGTTTTGCGCGCGAAAATGCGCGCGCGGTGCGCAGTTGCGTGAGCGCCGAGCTGTGGGAGTCGCTCAACGCCACGTGGCTCGACGTGCAGCGCCTGCTCGCGGATGGTCTGCACGAGCACGATCCGTACGCCTTCTTCGAATGGGTCAAGCAGCGCCTGCATCTCGCGCGCGGCGTGCAACTGGCCGCCCCGGTGCAAAACGAGACCGCCGAATTCCTGCGCCTGGGCGCCTGCGTGGAGCGCGCCGATCATATGGCGCGCACGCTCGAAGCGCATTGCGAGCTGCTGGAGCCGCCTCGCGCCGGAAAAAGCTTCGACTATCACGGCGCGAACGCGCTGCTGCAAGCCGTCTCGGCACTCGACGCCTATCGCGAGGTCTATCGCGACGCCATCGCGCCCGCCCGCATCGCCGCGCTGTTGATCCAGTGCCAGGACTGGCCCGGCTCGCTTGCCGCGAGTCTGGAGGAAATCCGCCGCATCGCCGTGCGCCTGCGCAACGGGCAATCGGTGCAGACCGAGCGCCTCGCGCTACAGCTGTGCGACGAGGTGCGGCAGGCGCCGCTTGCGCAATGGCTCACGGCCGCCCAGCCCGGCGAGCTGCGCAGCTGGCTGGGCGCGCTGATCGCGCGCGTGAACGATCTATCGCGGCGGGTCGGCCGGGATCTCGTGCGCCCCGCCATCCCCGAGCCGATCGCGGCCGCCGCCTGAGGCGAGCGCATCGTCAGCGCCTCGTGCCGCCGCCGAAATGACGCGATGAACAAAACGCAATTTGTCGATGACGGGCGAAGCCAGCGTGAACGGGTAGCCGTCCGGCATGCCGAGGCTACGGTTCAGGCTGTTGAGCGCATAGGTCAGCGGAAACCAGCGTGCCATCAGGCTGTCGAAGCTCGCTTCGTCGACTGGCGTCTGATCGGTAAGCACCGGCTCGTCGGGACTCGCGGGCAAGAGCGTGAGGCCGCAGGCCGCCGCCGTGTCCACCGTATCGACGATATGCAGATAGTGCGCCCACGTCTCCGCCCAGTCTTCCCACGGATGGACCGATGCGTAAGCGCTCACGTGGCGCTCGGCCCAGTCCGGGGCGGGGCCGTTGGCGTAGTGCGTGGCGAGCGCCTCGGCATAGTCGGCGCGTTCGTCGCCGAAACACTGCCGGAACGGTTCGAGCCAGCGCGTGCCCGCCACCAGACGGTCGAAATAGTAATGGCCGACCTCGTGCCGGAAATGGCCGAGCAAGGTGCGATAGGGCTCGTGCAGCGAGACGCGCGTGGTTTCGCGGTGCGCGTCGTCCGCTTCGGCGATGTTCATGGTGATGAGGCCGTGATCGTGGCCGGTCAGGACCGCCTGGCCGTCGGCCATGTCTTCGAGGAACTCGAACTGCAAGCCGTGTTCGGGGTCTTCGGCGCGCGTGACCAGCGGCAGGCCGAGCGCGCCCAGCGTGTAGAGCAGCCGCCGCTTGGACGTTTCCAGCCGATACCAGTAGAGGCGATTCTCCGCGCGCGTGAGATTGGGGATCGTGCGCGTGAACTGGCAGGCGCGGCACAGCGTGTCGTTCGCGTGCGCCTCGTCGTCGGGGATCATGCCATTGCAGACGTTTTCCAGCGCGTAGTTGTTACATTGCCGAAAGAGTGCGCCCGGCGTCTGCGGATGCAGGCTGCGCCAGCGTCCGTCGCCCGCGTCCTCGAAGGCGTGCATGTCGCCGCTTTGCGGCACGTAGCCGAGCCGGGAATTGCAGCGCTCGCAGCGCTCGTTCTCGAAGAACACCAGTTGATTGCAGTGGTCGCAGTGAAACGTCTTCATGGCCGCTTTCCTGTCGCTTCTGTAGTGGGTGCGCAAAGCCAGTCGATCGCACAAATCGCTCAAGCCGCTCAAATCGCTCAAGCAGCAGAAGCACGCCGCGTGCCGCGCCACGCAAATGCGCGCGCTGTCATACGCGCCACTCGCGCCGTGCGCATCATGTACACGCGCCCTGCGCGTTTCCAATCATTTCATCCCTGTCGAACGAGGAGTCGGGTGTGTCCATCCGTGTCGCGTTAAACCATGTCACGCAGTATCGCTATGACCGGCTCGTGCATCTTGCACCCCACGTGGTGCGGCTGCGCCCCGCTCCGCATTGCCGCACGCCCATCCTCTCGTACTCGATGCGCGTGGAGCCCGCCGATCATTTTGTGAACTGGCAGCAGGACCCGTTCGCCAACTATCAGGCCCGCCTCGCCTTCCCCGAGCCAACGCGCGAGTTCCGCGTCACGGTCGACCTGGTGGCGGAGATGGCCGTCTACAACCCGTTCGACTTCTTCCTGGAGCCGAGCGCCGAGCGCTTTCCGTTCGCCTACTCGCCCGAGCTTGCCACCGAACTCGCGCCCTATCTCGTGCGCAGCGCGCCGACGCCGCGCTTCGCGGAATTCGTCGAGTCGATCGACCGCACGCCGCGCCGCACGATCGACTTCCTCGTCGAATTGAACCAGCGGCTGCAACACGACATCAGCTACCTCATCCGCATGGAGCCGGGCGTGCAGACGCCCGAAGAGACGCTGGAAAAGGGTTCGGGCTCGTGCCGCGACACCGGCTGGCTGCTGGTGCAAACGCTGCGTCAACTGGGTCTGGCGGCGCGTTTCGTCTCGGGCTACCTGCTCCAGCTCACGCCCGACGTCAAGGCGATCGACGGCCCGCAAGGCGCCGAAGCCGATTTCACCGACCTGCACGCCTGGTGCGAAGTCTATCTGCCGGGCGCGGGCTGGATCGGCCTCGATCCCACCTCGGGCCTGCTCGCGGGCGAAGGGCATATCCCCGTCGCCTGCACGCCGGAGCCGGGCAGCGCCGCGCCGATCTCGGGCTCGCTCGACGATTGCGAGGTCGAGTTCTCGCACTCCATGACCATCACGCGCGTGCAGGAAACGCCGCGCGTGACCCTGCCGTACACCGACGAGCAATGGGAGCGGATGCAGGCGATGGGCGACCAGGTGGACGCCGCGCTGGTCGCAGCGGACGTGCGCCTGACGATGGGCGGCGAGCCGACCTTCGTGGCCGCCAGCGACCGCGACGCGCCCGAATGGAACACCGACGCGCTCGGCCCGACCAAACGCCGCTACGCCATCTCGCTGATGGACAAGCTGCGCGCGCGCTACGGCGCGCTCGGCTTCCTGCATATCGGCCAAGGGAAGTGGTATCCGGGCGAGCAATTGCCGCGCTGGGCACTGTCGCTGTTCTGGCGCGCGGACGGCGAGCCGTGCTGGCACGATCCGTCACTCTTCGCCGACGAGCGCAGCAGCACACATCACTCGGCCGCTGACGCGCAGCGCTTCATCGCGCATCTCGCGACGAAGCTCGCGGTCGACCCGAAGCATGTGCAAACCGGCTACGAGGACACCTGGTACTACCTGTGGCGCGAACGCCGCCTGCCGGTGAACGTCGACCCGTTCGACTCGCGCCTTGAGGACGAGATGGAGCGCCTGCGCCTGCGCCGCGTGTTCGACTCGGGCCTCGACGCGGTTACGGGCTACGTGCTGCCGCTCGCGCCCACGGCTTCACAGCCGTCCTCGCAGCCCGCCTTGCAAGGGCCGCGCTGGGTGAGCGGCCCGTGGTTCTTCCGCGACGAACGCATGTATCTGATCCCCGGCGATTCGCCGATGGGCTACCGGTTGCCGCTCGACTCGCTGCCGTGGGTCTCCGCCGCCGACTATCCGTGGCAGCACACGCGCGATCCGTTCGCCGCCCAGGCGCCGCTGCGCAGCGCCGCCGAATTGCGCATGCAATATCGCGGCGAAGGCGTGCAGGCTGATACCGCCGCACAGGGCGCCGCACAGGCTGCAAGCGCGGCGACCGCTGCGGCCGCCGCCCTCGCCACGGGCGACGCCGATGCCGCGAGCGCCACGAGCCGATTCCCCGCGCGCGGCGAATCGGCGGCGTGGATCCACCGCACCGCGCTGTGCGTCGAGGTACGCGACCCCGCGCGCGCCGCCGGCCCGCAAGCCGAGGCGGCTGCTTTCGGCAAGGCCCAGGGCCAGCTTCACGTCTTCATGCCGCCGCTCGCCGAACTCGACGACTATCTCGACCTGCTCGCGGCCGTCGAAGCGACCGCAGCCGATCTCGCGCTGCCCGTGGTGATCGAAGGCTATCCGCCGCCGCGCGATCCGCGCCTGAAGACGCTGCAAGTCACGCCCGACCCCGGCGTGATCGAGGTGAACATCCACCCCTCGGCGAACTGGGGCGAACTGGTCGAGCGCACCGAATTCCTCTACCAGGCCGCGCACGAGACCGCGCTGTCCACCGAGAAGTTCATGCTCGACGGACGCCACACCGGCACCGGCGGAGGCAATCACCTCGTGCTCGGCGGCGCGACGCCCGCCGACAGCCCCTTCCTGCGCCGCCCCGATCTGCTCGCAAGCCTCGTGGCCTACTGGCACAACCATCCGTCGCTGTCCTATCTGTTCTCGGGCCTCTTCATCGGCCCGACCAGCCAGGCGCCGCGCGTGGACGAAGCGCGCAACGATCAGGTCTACGAACTCGAAATCGCCTTTGCCGAGATCCAGCGCCAGGTCGATCTGCTGCAAGGCTACGGCGCGTCGCAACAGGCCGACAGCGGCGCGCGCGTGCCGCCCTGGCTGATCGATCGCGCGCTGCGCAACATCCTCATCGACGTGACCGGCAACACGCACCGCGCCGAGTTCTGCATCGACAAGCTCTACTCGCCCGATGGCCCGACCGGGCGTCTCGGCCTGCTGGAATTGCGCGGCTTCGAAATGCCGCCGCACGCACGCATGAGCCTCGCGCAGCAACTGCTGCTGCGCGCCCTCGTCGCGCGCTTCTGGAAGACGCCCTACACGCAGCGCCTCACGCGCTGGGGCACGGCGCTGCACGACCGCTTCATGCTCTCGACCTTCGTGCGCATGGACTTCGACGACGTGCTGGCCGAAACGGCGGAAGCCGGCTTCGCGCTCGACGCGGCCTGGTTCGCGCCGCACTTCGAGTTCCGCTTCCCGCTGGTCGGCGAGTTGCACACGAGCGGCATCGCGCTCACGCTGCGTCACGGTCTCGAACCGTGGCACGTGATGGGCGAGGAAGGCTCGGCGGGCACCACGGTGCGGTTCGTCGATTCGTCGGTGGAAAGGATCGAGGTGAGCGTGCTCGGCATCAACGAGAGCCGCCATCTCGTCACCGTGAACGGTCACGCGCTGCCTCTCCAGCCCACCGGCCGCGCGGGCGAGAGCGTGGCGGGCGTGCGCTATCGCGCATGGCAGCAGTCTTCGTCGCTGCACCCGACCATCGGCGTGCATGCGCCGCTCACGATCGACATCGTCGACACCTGGAGTGGCCGCGCGATCGGCGGATGCCAGTATCATGTTGCCCATCCGGGCGGGCGCAGTTACGAGACCTTCCCGGTCAACGCCTACGAGGCCGAAAGCCGGCGTCGGTCGCGCTTCTTCACGACCGGGCACACGCCCGGCCAGGTCGACGCCGCCCAACCGAAGCGCAGCCTCGAATTTCCGTTCACGCTGGATCTGCGGCAGCCCTGACGCCCACGCCGCTCACCACTCAGCCTCACTGCGAACGCGCCCCGACGACGGGCGCGCCACACCATTTTGCCGACTCAGACCACCCTGCCGTTCGATGTGCCGTTCGACGCCGCCGCCCACGACGAAGAGGCGCGCGCGCCGCTGCGCACCCTACCGGTGCGCAGCGGGCACTGGGACGAACTGAGCGCGCCGGACGGCGTGTTGCGCGAGCCGTGGCAGCAGTTCTTCGGCTTGCTCGACAAGGCGGGCGTGGCGGGTCTGGACGGCGCGGTCGCCTCGGTGGCGCGCCAGGTCCGCGAAAACGACATCACCTACAACGTCTACGCCGATCGCGGCGGGCCGCGTCCGTGGTCGCTGGACCTGCTGCCGCTCATCATCGGCGAGGACGAATGGGCGCAGATCGAGCGCGGCGTGGCGCAGCGCGCGCGCCTGCTCAACGAGATCGTCGCCGATGTGTACGGGCCGCAAACGCTGCTCGCTCGCGGCCTGCTGCCGCCCGCGCTGGTGTTCGGCCACCCCGGCTACCTGCGGGCTGTGAAAGGCTTCGTGCCGCCCGACCGCCAGTATCTACAGATCGTGGCGCTTGATCTCGCGCGCTCGCCCGCCGGCCAGTGGACGGTGGTCTCGCACCGCACGGAAGCGCCCTCCGGGCTCGGCTATCTGCTGGAAAACCGGCTGATCGTCTCAAGCCTGTTCGCCGAGCCGTTTCGCGCGATGCGCGTGCACCGGCTCGCGCCGTCGTACTCGCAACTCGTCGCGACGCTCGCGGCCGCCGCGCGGGCGCTGATGCGCGACGATGAAAGCGGCGCGTCGCCACATATCGTCCTGCTCACGCCGGGACCGTTCAGCGAGACCTATTTCGAGCACGTCTTCCTCGCCCGCTACCTCGGCCTCACGCTGGTCGAGGGCAAGGATCTGACCGTGCGCAACGACATGCTGTACCTCAAGACCCTGGGCGGCCTGGAGCGCGTACATGCCGTGCTGCGACGGCTCGACGACGTGTTCTGCGACCCCGTCGAGTTGCGCGCCGATTCGACCATCGGCGTGCCGGGCCTGCTCCAGGTGATGCGCGCGGGCAACGTCATGGTCTCCAACGTGCCGGGAGCCGGTTTCGCCGAATCGCCCGCGCTGCACGGCTTCATGCCCGCGATGGCGCAAGCGCTGCTCGGCGAGCCGCTCGCGCTGCCGGGCGTGCCGACCTGGTGGTGCGGCGAGGAAGCCGCCTGGCAGGACGCACAGGCGCAATTGAGCGAAGGGCTGCTGGTGCCGACCTGGCCGCGCAGCCATCGTGCGCCCGCCACGCAGCAGGACAAAACCGGCTCGGCGCCCGGACTCGCGGCCGGTCCGCAATCGCTCGCCGACTGGCAGGCGAGCATCGAACAGTTGCCCGACGCCTTCACGGTCCAGCAGCCGCTGCGCTACAGCTACACGCCGCGCTATGAGAGCGGCGCGGCCGTGCTCGGCGCGCGTCCCGCCGTGCTGCGCGTCTACGCCATCGCCGACCCGCAATGCGGCTGGCGCGTGCTGCCCGGCGGCTTCACGCGCCTCGCGGCCGAGCATCAGGAATCGGTGTCGATGCAAACGGGCGGCAGCAGCGTGGACACCTGGGTGCTGTCGAGCCAGCCCGGCACGGCCTTCTCCCTGCTGCCCCGGCCGATGCAACCGGGCGACCTGCGCCGCGAGCGCCGCCGCGTGCCGAGTCGCGCCGCCGAAAACCTGTTCTGGGCCGGCCGCTACGGCGAGCGCGCCGAGAACGGCGTGCGCCTGTGCCGCCTGATTCTCGGCTCGCTCGAAGGCAGCGACGCCGCCGAATTGTCCGGCACCTTCATCGAACTGGCCGCCGCGAGCGGCCTCGTGCCGAAAGCCGAAGGCGAAGTGCGCCGCGGGCTCGACGCCTTCGAGCGCGCGCTGGTGGCCAACCTGCACGAAAGCGCGGGCACGGCCAGCATCGGCCAGACGCTTGCCAGCCAGGCGTATGCCTGCGGCGAAATTCGCGGCAGGCTGTCGAGCGATCATTGGCGCAACGTGCTGGCCTCGCGCAACGACTTCCGCGACGCACTGCAAGCGCTGTCGCTCTCGCCGTCGCCCACCCGCCAGGACGCCGCCACGCCGCTGCGCCGGCCCACGCCCTACGACCGCATGGCGCTGATCCGCGCGCTCGATGCGCTGACGACGCAACTGAGCGCGATCAGCGGCTGCCAGGGCGACCGCATGACCCGCGACGAAGCGTGGCGCCTGCTGTTCGCGGGCCGCCACATCGAGCGTGTCGCCGCGATGGCCACGATGCTGCGCATCGCCGCGCAGGAGCGCACGCTCGCGACGCCCGCGGGCTTCGACGTGCTGCTGCAACTGTTCGACAGCACCCTCACCTATCGCTCGCTGTACCCTGGACGCCTCGAAGTGCCTGCCCTGCTCGACCTGATCGTGACGGACCCGACCAATCCGCGCGGCCTCTACGGCGTGTACGACCGCTTGCGCACGCGCCTCGACGAAATCGCCCAGGCCGCAGGCGGCCCGCGCCGCGAACCGTTCGCCTCGCAACTCGCGCCCATCGAGGCGCTGCCCACGCTGGAAACGCTCTGCGAGCCCGGCGACGACGACCGCTATCCCGCGCTCGTCGCCTTGTGCGACAGCCTGGCCGCGCGCATGGCCGCGACCTCGAACGAAATCAGCGCGCGCTGGTTCAGCCACGCCACGCCGCCCGCCGCGCAGGTGTGGTCATGAGCGGCACGCGCCTCGCGGTGACGCACCGCACGACCTATCGCTATTCGACGCCGGTCGAGACCGCGCAGCATCTCGCCACGATCCAGCCGCTCGAATTGCCGTGGCAGCGCGTGCTCGCGCATCGCTCGGAGATCGAACCCGCGCCTTCTTATCAGACGAGCCGGTGTGACGCTTTTGGTAACGAGGTGCTGTATTTCTCGTTCGATGCGCCGCACGATCATCTGCAAATGACGAGCGAGACGACGGTGTTGCTCGCACCGCGCTACGCGTCGCTCGATGTGGCCGCGACGCCTGCGTGGGAAAGCGTCGCGCATGCGTTGCGTTACGAAGTGGGCGGTGCATTTCATGCGGAGTCCGAATTTTGTTTCGCTTCGCCAAATATCGCGTTATTGCCTGCGTTGCGGACTTACGGGCTCGAGAGCTTCGAACCTGGCGTGAGTGTGCTGGAAGGCGCGATCGATCTGATGCATCGCATTCATGCGGACTTCACCTACCAGCCGAGCGCGACGGCCTTCGACACGCCTGCTGCGCGGGCGTTCGAGTTGCGGCATGGGGTCTGCCAGGATTTCGCGCAGGTGATGATCGGCTGCCTGCGCTCGATCGGGCTCGCGGCGCGCTATGTGAGCGGCTATCTGCGCAATGATCCGCCAGCAGGCGCGCCGCCGATGATCGGCGCGGATGCATCGCATGCGTGGGTGTCGCTGTTCGTGCCGTCGGTGGGCTGGGTCGACCTCGATCCGACCAATGACGTGTTAGCCGATCAAGGGCATGTGACGCTGGCGATTGGCCGTGATTACACCGATGTGTCGCTGCTGCGCGGGGTGATTCTGGGTGGGGGGGCGCATCAGGTGGATGTTGGGGTGCATGTCAGGGCGGAGTGAGGGGCTTGGCGGCGTTACGCGACTGACACAACAGCCGACCAATAGCGGCCCGCTGGAACGCTTGCGCGATCAGCACTAGCGAAGCCGCCCTGGATGGCGCGGCATGCGCGTGCCGGTTCGCCCGATTCTGCTGGAGTGCCTTTACGCAGTCGTGCAAGTCTTCCGGGCTGGGAACAAACCGCAGTTGGCCGCGCTTGCTCGCGCGTTCAAATTCCTCGATCACTTGATGGGCGGCCATGTATCCCGGCGCCGACGCACAGGTGCCAAACAGCTTCCTCCTTTCAGGCACCGCGCGCAAATCGTCGCTCTCGCCCGGTGGCGCGCGCTGCAACACGTTCCCCGTGAGGAAGGCGAGCCGTGCAATCCGCATGGCCTCAGCGATATCGTCCACTTCCTCGCGCGTGATTTCCGTAAAGTGCTGACCGGTTGCGCATGCGTAGTGTCGCGCGGGATCGAACGTTAGCGGATGCTTGATGCTCTGATAGATCGACGTAGACGGGTCATAACAATCGCACGGCTTGAGAGGCGGCGTATTCAGGACGCAAAAGATAAGTCTTGTTTGACAGGGAACAGATTGCGTATCGCCATTTCGCGATAGTTTGGCAGCTCCATCAAAATCAGGAGATAAGTCAATGATCGTTGTTCATGCGCGTACGCATCATCCCATCCATGCCCAAAAGGGAAAATGGCAAGAAAAATCCGTCAGCGTTGTTCCATTGAATTCGCAATTCGCACTTCGGGAAGCGATGCAAAAAGAAGGCGTTTCGTCGGCGGATTACAACGATCTTTTATGGATCATGGCCCAGGAATCGGCGGGTATCGTCAATGCCAGAAACCACGGCTCATCCGCGCGCGGTCTGTTCCAGTTACTCCACGCGCAATACGAATTAAACCCGCACGGTGAGGCCTCATTCGGTGACCCAGTAGAAGAATGCCAAGGCGGAATACGCTACATTTACGGGCGCTATCACACCGCTCGCCGTGCGCGCGACTTCTGGAAAAGCCATCTTTGGTACTAATGCCATGCGCAAGCCTTCGTTAGCCGTTGCTTTTCTTTTCCTGTGCGCGGCGTCAGGTGTCGCCCACGCGCAGCAAGTGCCGAAGTTCGAGGATTGCCCGTCAACACTCCAGGCACACCACCGCCCCCCGCGCCTGACGTTTGACGCGCGGTCGCGCAAGTACCGTAGTGCAATACGCGAAGCCTCTAACGGCCCCGTCAATTTCGCCGGTCGTTACATTCTTGCACAATGGGGGTGCGGGTCCGGTTGCGTCATGGCGGCAGCGATAGACACGAAAAGCGGTCACGTTACATCTCTACCGTTCACCGTCTCGGACTGGCCGCTAGACGTGTCTGAGCCGCTATCCTATCGCGCGAATAGCTGTCTGCTATCCGTCCAGGGGAGTCGCAACGAAAGCAGTGACCACGGTACTTATTGGTACACGTTCGACGGCAAAGCGTTCCGGTTGCTCGCTACCGTTGCGCAGACATCCCACTAAACCGAACTGCTATAGGGAGAACAAACGATGATGGACAATCAGACGGCGACGGACGATGAACCGATCGCCCCGCTTTTATCGCTATCGGTGACGGAGTTTTGTGAACGTTACCGTCTGACGAAAACGACGTATTTCCAGATGCGCAAGCGTGGCGAAGGCCCGGAAGAAATCCGCATCGGCTCGCGTATGATCCGCATCACCGAGACGGCGGCGGTGCAATGGGTACAAGACAGGACGGCGCCGAAAAGTTAACAGCCCGACTCGGTGTTTACAACGACTTCCTGCCCAGAAAGCAAAAATAGCGTTCGGGCCTAGCTGAACGGTATTACCGCTGAGCGGGGCATTTTTACCAGTACGCCATTTCTGCGAGGTCATTTAGAAATTGATTCTGATTCTTCCTGATATCGTAGACACATTGCGCATAGAGAGCCGGAAACATTGAGCCATCGTGTTCCACTTTCCATTTGGCACCGGCGTTTCTCTGCAACTCGCAATATTGAATACCTCGATCTTGAGATTTCATGTACTCTTCAAGCAATTTTTCATGAATATTTCCATTTGGAATCGTTGTGAGTATGCTCTTGAACAATCTCTGATTATCCAAAATTAAATCATTGATCAGGTCTTGGTAGCATTGATCATCACCGCTTCCGCCACCAAGATGCTTCAGACATACTGGATCCGTTTTTGCGATCGACACTGAGCAAAGAAAAAAATAGATTAAAGATAAGACGGTCTGTAATTTAGCGTGACGCATCGTGGACTCTCGATGCAATGAAACGCACCTCGGCGGACGTTCTTTGCTCTCCGCTTATAAAAATATCTGCCATCACGACTCCCTCATATTTTTCGGAGATTTCAGGCTACTCCGCATTCGTGAACGGTGTCATTGAAAAACGTCAAACTCTGACTATCGCCAAGGTGACATCAGGCAGATACGCATTGCGCATGACTGGCGGCAGCGCTATCCATTAGCGCCCTTGCGCGCGGGCAGTCCCAGTTCGATTTCAACAATTGTTCGTTAGACATTGCGCGAATCACAAACTCGTGACGGGGAGCAATACGGTTGGCCGACGGAAGACGCAACCGCCTGTGCAATACTGAAGCCCAACTTCCACCGGAGACACCCCATGCCACGCCCCAGCTTTATCAAGCATTGGACCGAGCTAGAGGAAACCGAAGCCGGTCACTACAACGGCGACACTGAACTGATGGGCTTAGACGCCCCATTAGCCCAAAAGCTCGGCCTCACACGCATCGGCATTCATCACGTGCGACTGTTGCCGGGACGCCGGACCTCGTACCCGCATGCGGAAAGCGCGGAAGAAGAGTTCGTGTACGTGCTGGAAGGTACGCCCGACGCGTGGATCGACGGCCATCTGCACCGCCTGAAACCCGGCGATTCCGTGGCCTTTCCCGCTGGCACAGGTATCTGCCACACCTTCCTGAACAATACCGCTGAGGAAGTGCGCTTGATGGTGATTGGCGAGACGCCGAAAGAAGAGAATCGCATTCGCTATCCGCTGAATGCGACCTATGAAGCGACGCGTCAAGACAGATGGACCGACTGGCCGGAGAGGCCAATCGGTCCGCATGACGGTAAGACGAAAAGCGAGTGATAAAGCGTATTAAACGTGAGGCCGGGGCATGAATGACAATCCAACCCCGGCCCAGATTTAACTCAAATCGAAACGATCGAGATTCATCACCTTCGTCCAGGCCGCCACGAAATCCTTGACGAACTTTTCCTTCGCATCGCCGCTGGCATAGACCTCCGCCAGCGCACGCAGCACGGCGTTCGAACCGAACACCAGATCGGCACGCGTACCCGTGTACTTCACTTCGCCGCTCTTGCGGTCACGCCCTTCGAACACTTCGGCCGATGCATCCGTCGGCTTCCAGACCGTGCCCATATCGAGCAGGTTCACGAAGAAGTCATTGCTCAGCACGCCCACCTGTTCGGTCAACACACCGTGGCGGCTGCCATCGAAATTGGCGCCCAGCGCGCGCAAACCGCCGATCAGCACAGTCAACTCCGGCGCGGTCAGCGTCAGCAGTTGTGCCTTGTCGATCAACTGGGTTTCGGTCGACGGGCCGTCCTGCACGCGACGATAGTTGCGGAAGCCATCGGCAAGCGGTTCGAGCACGCCGACCGACTCGACATCGGTTTGATCCTGGCGGGCATCCACGCGGCCCGCCGCGAACGGCACGTCGACCTTCACACCCGCCGCCGCAGCAGCCTGCTCGACGCCGACCACGCCAGCCAGCACGATCACATCGGCGAGCGAGGCCTTGCCCGATGCCTGCTGGATCGCCTGCAGATTCGGCAGCACGCTAACCGCCAGCTTGTTGACTTCCCAGTCCTTCTGCGGTGCCAGCGCGATTCGCGCGCCATTGGCGCCGCCACGCTTGTCGCCGCCACGGAACGTCGATGCCGATGCCCACGCCACCGAAACCAGTTCGCTAACCGAAAGCCCCGATGCCGCAATCTTCGCTTTCAGATCGGCGATATCGGCCGCGTTCGGCTGATGCACCGCCGCGGGCAGCGGGTCCTGCCACAGCAGATCTTCCGACGGCACTTCCGGCCCCAGGTAACGCGCCTTCGGCCCCATATCGCGGTGGGTCAGCTTGAACCACGCGCGCGCGAACGCTTCGCTAAAGGCCTGCGGATCGTTGAGGAAGCGGCGCGAAATCTTTTCGAATGCCGGATCGAAGCGCAGCGTGAGGTCGGTGACCAGCATGGTCGGCTTGCGCTTTTTCGACGGGTCGAACGGATCGGGAATGATCTCCGGTGCATCCTTCGCTTCGAACTGGATCGCGCCCGCCGGGCTGCGCGTTTGCACCCAGTCGTACTTGAACAGATTCTCGAAGAAGTGGTTGCTCCACTGGGTCGGCGTCTGCGTCCAGACCACTTCCAGACCGGAGGTGATCGCATCGGCGCCCGCGCCCTGGCCGTAGCTGCTGGTCCAGCCAAGACCTTGCGTCTCCAGCGACGAGGCTTCCGGGTCCGTGCCCACGTGTTCGGCCGAGCCCGCGCCGTGGGTCTTGCCGAGCGTATGACCACCCGCGATCAGCGCGACGATTTCCTCGTCGTCCATCGCCATGTTGCCAAACGTCGCGCGAATCGCCGGCGCCGCCGACACCGGGTCGCCGCTCGCATCCGGGCCTTCCGGGTTCACGTAGATCAGGCCCATTTCCGTGGCCGAGAGCGGATTCTTCGCGAGGGTCTCCGGGTTGCGGTGCGTGAGCCACTTTTTCTCGTCGCCCCAGTTCACATCCTGGTCCGGCTCCCACACATCCTCGCGGCCAGCGGCAAAACCGAAGGTGCGAAAACCCGCGTTCTCCAGCGCCACGTTACCCGCGAGCACGATCAGATCGGCCCACGAAATCTTCTGGCCGTACTTCTGCTTGACCGGCCATAGCAGGCGGCGCGCCTTGTCGAGGCTGACGTTATCCGGCCACGAATTGAGCGGCGCAAAGCGCTGCTGGCCGCGACCGGCGCCGCCGCGGCCGTCGATCATCCGGTACGTGCCCGCGCTGTGCCACGCCATGCGGATAAAGAGGCCCGCGTAGCTGCCCCAGTCGGCCGGCCACCAGTCCTGCGAGTCGGTCAGTACCGTCTTGAGGTCGGCCTTGAGCGCGCTGTAATCGAGCCTCTTGAATTCGGCGCGATAGTCGAAGCTTTCGCCGAGCGGATTCGAGCGGTTGGAATGCTGGTTCAGCAGATCAACGCGCAACTGTTTGGGCCACCAGTCGAGGTTCGCGGTGCCGCCGCCGGCGACCGGCTTCGTAGCGGCATGGAACGGACATTTGGCTTCATCGGGCGTAGGTGTATCGATGGGCGTACTCATGTGGACTCCATTCGCGTGGGGGAAAACGCCCTAATATAGCCGTTACCGATGACACGCCCCAATTGAACGCTCCTATACCGCCGATAGGCGTACCGGCCCCGCATTCAGGTCTCGCCGGATTCTCCCCGTGCATGGCATAAGCCGCGCACGACGATCGCACCGATATTGTCGCGCCGCACCATCCGACGCAGCAGCGTCAATACCCGCAACATCGCAGATGGCCAAGGTGAGCGCGCCGCCTCACATGATGCTTGTGTGGAATATTTATACGTATTCAATATTTAAGTCTCGCATAGCGCGATGCTAGTCTGCTCGTACCCGAGACGCCCTCGGACACGTCCAATCTGTTTCGCGGGACGGCCTGCGCCGTCCTTCAAGGAGCCAGCATGAGCATCGAATTCATCGGGATGATCCAGCAGCGCAAGGTGTCGGAAACGCACCTCGCCGCTGGCCCCGCGATCGACGTCGACTACGTCCGCGACTTCGCGCAGGCGCATGAGCGCGCGGGCTTCGACCGCATCCTCGTGCCGCATAGCTCGAGCAGCCCCGATGCCACCCTGACCATCGCCTACGCCGCGAGCGTGACCTCGCGTGTGCACTTCATGCTCGCGCACCGCCCTGGCTTCGTGTCGCCGACGCTTGCCGCTCGCCAGATCGCCACGCTCGATCACTTCTCAGGCGGGCGCCTCGCCGTGCACTTCATCTCGGGCGGCAGCGACACCGACCAGCGCCGTGACGGCGATTTTCTGAGCCACGACGAGCGTTACGCGCGCACGGACGAATACCTCGAAGTCCTCAAACGCGTCTGGACCGAAGACAAGCCGTTCGATCACACGGGCCGCTTCTACCGCTTCGAGCAGGCGTTTTCGGAAGTCAAGCCGCGCCAGCAGCCGCATGTGCCGATCTACTTTGGCGGCGCGTCCGAAGCGGCGCTCGCAGTCGCGGGCAAGCACGCGGACGTCTATGCGCTGTGGGGCGAATCGAAACAGGGCGTAGCCGATCTGATCGCCCGCGTGCGCACCGAAGCGGCGAAGCATGGCCGCAACGTGCGCTTCTCCGTGTCGTTCCGGCCGATCCTCGCCGATACCGAAAAAGCCGCGTGGGAACGCGCCGAACACATCCTCGACGAAACGCGCCGTCTACGCGTGGCTCAGGGGCTCGACAAGGGCGGCCCGCTCGAAAGCGAAGGCGCACGCCGCCTGCTCGCCGCAGGCGGTGACGGCGTGCGCGCCGACGACCGCTTGTGGACCGCGGTCGCGAAGGAGATCGGCGGCCGCTCGAATTCCACGGCACTCGTGGGCACGCCCGAGCAGGTCGCGCAAACCCTCGCCGAATACCACGAGATCGGCGTGAGCACGTTCCTGATCCGCGGCTTCGATCCGCTCGAAGACGCCGTCGATTATGGCCGCGTGCTGATCCCCGCCACGCGTGAGCTGACGAGCCGCGTGCGCGCCGCAGCATAACCACGCCAAGCCCAAACAAGGAGCGACATGAGCGCGACCCTCCTCACCGATGCCCCGCGTGCGGACTTCCGCCACGCGCCCGTCCGCAAGTTCTGGTTCGACGATGAAGCCGAGCCCGCGCGCACGCTCGCCGAAGAGCGCCGCTACCGCCAGGCGCGCCTCGCGGGTGCGTTCCGCCTGTTCGCGCGCTACGGCTTCGATCAGGGCCTGGCGGGCCATATCACCGCGCGCGACCCCGAGTGGCACGATCACTTCTGGGTCAATCCGCTGGGCCTGCATTTCGGGCGCATTCGCGTGTCCGATCTGCTGCTCGTGAACCGGCACGGCGAGATCGTCGTGGGCGAAGGCCCCGTGAATCAGGCCGCGTTCGCGATTCACGCGGCGATCCACGAAGCGCATCCCGATGTGGTCGCCGCCGCGCACACGCATTCGCTCTATGGCAAGGCATGGTCCACGCTCGGCCGCACGCTCGATCCGCTAACCCAGGATTCGTGCGCGTTTTACGAAGACCATGCGCTGTTCGACGACTTTCGCGGCGTGGTGCTCGATACCGACGAAGGCGCGCGAATCGCGCAGGCGCTCGGAGAACGCAAGGCCGTCATCCTGAAGAATCACGGCATCCTCACGGCGGGGCCGAGCGTCGAAGCGGCCGCATGGTGGTACATCGCGCTCGACAACGCCTGCCACGCGCAACTGCTCGCCGAGGCCGCAGGCACGCCGCAGCGCATCCCGCACGATATCGCGACGCTCACGCATGGCCAGGTGGGACGCCCCGGGGGGGCGCGTCATGCATTCGAGAGCCTTTATGCAGGACTCGTCGCAAGCGAACCGGACCTGCTCGACTGATGGCGATTCGTAAACTTCGCCGCTTTGTCGGCACCATCGCGGAACTGGTCGAACGTCAGCCGAAAGGATTTTCAAAGGAATCCGAACTGATCGCCGATGGGCTCGACGCATTGCGCGAACTCGTGAGCGAGGACGACTGGCTGCCCGAGGCCTACGCGGTGCCTTCCCCCGAGCGCTATCAGCAATATCTGCTGCATGCCGACGCGCGCCAGCGCTTTTCGGTCGTCAGCTTCGTCTGGGGGCCGGGCCAGCAGACACCCGTGCACGACCACACGGTCTGGGGTCTCATCGGCGTGCTGCGCGGCGCGGAATACGCCCAGCCCTATACGCGCCACGCCGACGGCAGTTTGCGCGCGCACGGCGCCGAAGTGCGGCTCGGGCGCGGCGCGGTGGAAGCGGTCTCGCCCACGATCGGCGATATCCATCGCGTGCGCAACGCCTACGATGACCGCGTCTCGATCAGCATCCACGTGTATGGCGGCAACATCGGCGCCATCAAGCGCTCGACCTATCCCTCGGACGGTGCGCCCAAGCCCTTTATTTCAGGCTACTCGAACGACGTTCTCCCGAATCTCTGGGACCTCAGCAAGGAATCCATCGCCTCATGAAGTCATTCCCCACGCGCTCGTATCAGGACGTGCGCGACGCCCTGCTCGCCCGCCGCGAAATCGCGCTGCTCGATGTGCGCGAAGAAGACCCGCACGCACAAAGCCATCCGCTGTTCGCCGCGAATCTGCCGCTCGCGAAGATCGAACTCGATGCCTGGACGAAGCTGCCGCGCCGCGATGTGCCCATCGTGCTGCTCGACGATGGCGAAGGCTTCGCCGCGCGCGCGGCCGTGAAGCTCGACGCGCTCGGCTATACCGATGTCGCGCTGCTCGATGGCGGTCTCGCGGGCTGGATTCGCGCGGGCGGCGAGGTGTTTCGCGACGTCAACGTGCCGAGCAAGGCCTTCGGCGAACTGGTCGAAGGCCAGCGGCACACGCCGTCCTTGTCCGCGGAAGAAGTCGAAGCGCTGCTCGCGGGCGACACGCCCGTCGTGGTGCTCGACGCGCGCCGCTTCGACGAATACCAGACCATGAACATTCCCGGCAGCATCAGCGTGCCGGGCGCGGAACTGGCATTGCGCGCCCGCGCGCTCGCGCCGGACCCGGCCACACGCGTGATCGTCAATTGCGCGGGTCGCACGCGCAGCATCATCGGTACGCAGTCGCTCGTCAATGCGGGGCTGCCGAATCCGGTGGCGGCCCTGCGCAATGGCACGATCGGCTGGACGCTCGCGGGCCAGTCGCTCGAACACGGCGCTGCGCGGCAATTCGATGCCGAAGCCGGACGCGATCCTGCCACGCTCGCGCAATCGCGCGAGGCAGCGCACGCACTGGCCGAACGCGCGGGCGTGCGCCGCACGACGCTGGAAGAAGCAGCGCTGTGGTCGAGCGACACATCACGGACTACTTATCGTTTCGATGTGCGTACACCCGCCGAATACGAACGTGGCCACGCGCCGGGTTTCCAGGGTGCGCCGGGCGGTCAGCTCGTGCAGGAAACGGAGATGTTCGCGCCGGTGCGCGGCGCACGCATCGTCCTGTTCGACGACGACGGCGTGCGGGCCAACATGACTGCATCATGGCTCGCACAGATGAACATCGAGGTCTACGTCGTGGACGCCGCAAGCGCCGATGCGCTCAGCGAAACCGGCCCGTGGCGCACCGCCAAACCCGCGCCCGCTTCAACGATTACGGCCATCACGCCCGAAGCACTCGCCGCGCGTCTCGCCGAGCCGGGTCACGGAACGGTGATACTCGATTTCACGTCGAGCGCGAATCACGTCAAGGCGCACATCCCAGGTGCATGGTGGACCTTGCGCTCGCATCTCGCGGCGGGTTTCGACGATCTGCGCGCACTGCCCGATGCAAAGCGTTACGTGGCGGTCTGCATGACGAATGCGCTCGCGCCATTCGCCGCGCCCGAGATCGCTGCGCTCACCGGCAAGCCGGTCGAGGTGCTAGAAGGCGGCACAACGGCATGGCAGCGCGCCGGTCTGCCGATCGAGAACGGGGACGCTCAACTCGCCTCACCGCGCATCGACCGCTACCGCCGTCCCTACGAGGGCACCGACAACGCCCGCGAAGCGATGAACGCGTACCTCGAGTGGGAATACGGGCTCGTCGAACAACTCGGCCGCGACGGCACGCACGGTTTCTTTACGGTCTGAACCTGCGGTTTGAAGCTGCACGGCGCGCGCCGCTCAGGCCGCGCGCGCGACCCGCACCGCCTTGAAGCTGCGCGCGACGCTTTGCGCAAGCACGGCAAGCGCCGATTCCATCTTGCCGATAGCGCGTGAGCGCACGATCCAGACCGCGATTTCCGGCTTGAAATCACTCACCTGCACGATGTCGAGCGCCTCGGCCCAGGCGCTCGCCGCGACGAGCGGCTGCGGCACCAGACCCAGCCCGACACCATCGGCAACAAGGCCCAGTTGCAGTTCGCTGCCGAGCGTCTCCAGATTGAGCTTGAGCGAATGCCCTTGCGCCGCGAGCGCGTGTTGCAGACCCGCCCGAAAACCGCAGCCATCGGGATTAAGCACCCAGCCGTACGACTGGCATTCCGCCAGCGTATGCGCGCGCCGCTTGAGCAGTCCCTTCTTCGAGACGACCGCGAGCTTGAGCGAACCGAGCGACTCGCCCGCGAGTGTTTCCGGCAGCGTGCGATTGGCCGGCAACAGCGCGACGGCAGCATCCAGTTCCCCATCCTCCACTTTCTGCAGCAGCGGCGCCCCCCAACCGGTCGTGACGCGCGCCTGCAACTCTGGATGCGCCTGACGCAAGGCCTGGAGCGCATCGAGCATCGCAATGTCCGCGACGGTCTGCGCAACGCCCAGGCGCAGCACGCCCGCGAGCGGCGCACCGTCGTTGACGAGCTGACGTAGCGCCTCCATCTCGCGCAGGATCGCGCGGCACTGGTCGTACACGGCGCGGCCCATCGGCGTGGTGCGCAGCGGCTTGGTATTGCGGTCGAGCAGCGCGACGCCCAGCGCTTCCTCGAAATTCTGGATGCGCCGCGTGACGGCGGGCTGCGTGAGGTCGAGCCCCTCGGCCGCCTGGCTCAGCGAGGCGCTGCGCACGACGGCGACGAAGGCTTCGATTTCGTCGAGTTTCATGAGTGTTGTTCTATTTCCATGCGAGTGGGTCCATGCGCCGCAGCGTGTCTCGCGCAGCAAAAGTGCCGTCTAGCTTAGCGTCTTTGCGGTCCAGACTTCAAGCATTGCTATTTCACGTATGCATATTTGCATGGAAGAACAATGCGTTTGCCTTATGGTGGCGCGCTCCTTATCGTGTTTATTTCGCTCGGGGCATGCACGCCCCCGGCATCGCCAGATTCTGCCCGATCAAGGATTTCTTCATGCGCCGTCGCTCCGTCCATTCTTCGTCACGTCACGCCCCATTGTCGCGTCTGCGGCATCTGTCGCGCGCCCTGCTGGCGCTCGCCAGCGTGTTTCCGCTGTGCGTGAGCGCGGCCACGCTCAAGGTCGGCGACCAGCAGTTGCAGACGCGCGGTATTCTCGAAGCCTCGGGCCAACTGAAGGAAGTGCCCTACGAGATCCAATGGTTCAACTTCCCGGCTGCGCAGCCGCTTGGTGAGGCCCTCAACGCGGGCGCCATCGACGTGGGCGGACTCGGCGACGCGCCGCTCATCTTCGCCTATGCAGCGGGCGCGAAGATTCGCGCCGTGTCGGCCACACGCTACACGCCGGTTGATCTCGCCATCGTGGTGCCGGGCGCCTCCCCCATCCGCAGCGCCGCCGATCTCAAAGGCAAACGCATCGCCACGACGCGCGGCTCGATCGGCCACTATCTCGCCGTCGCCACGCTGGAGCGTGCGAACCTCAAGCTCACCGACGTCACCTGGTCCTTCATGCAGCCCGCCGATGCGCGCGCCGCGCTCGCCTCCGGCAGTGTCGACGCCTGGGCGACCTGGGACCCCTACGTCGCGCTCTCTGAAGCGCGCGACCATACGCGCAGCGTCGCAAACGGCGTCGGCTTGTCGTCGGGCCTGAGCTTCGAAGCCGCTACCGATACGGCGATCCGCGACAAACATGCCGAGCTGGCCGATTTCCTGCGCCGCGTCGCAGCCGCGCAGCGCTGGGCGCTTTCGCACCCGGCCGAAGTGGCGGCGATCCAGTCGAAGGTGACCGGCCTGCCCGCCGACGTGCTCACGACGGTCTATCAACGCGGCCAATGGCACCCGGTGCCGATCGACGACGGGCTGATCGCCGAACAGCAGCGCACCGCCGACCTCTACCACCGCGCGGACGTGATCCGCACGCGCCTGGACGTCACGCCGAGCTTCAACAAGCAGTTCCCGACCGACGCGCGTTGATCCCGCTGCCCAGAACCGCCACACCTACGCCCATGACCCACCGACCGCCCGACACCCTCCTCGCCGCCGCTCACCAGGACCGCCGGGACATTCAGGACACCGAACGCGATGCCGCCGCCATTGCGGCGCTCGCCGATCTCGACTCGCCAGCCGCCGCCGCATGGCTCGACGAACTGAGCGCCGATTTTGCACGAGGGGCCGCCGCGCTCGACGCCGGCCCGCATTTCCCCCACGACAATCTCGCGCGCCTGCGTCGCGCGGGACTGCTCGCACTGACCGTGCCGCGCGCACTGGGCGGCCACGAAGCCACGCTCGCCCAAAGCCTGCGTGTGGTGCGGGCGATCGCGCGCGGCGAACCCTCCACGGCGCTCATCTTCGTCATGCAGTGCCTCTACCACCTGCGCTTGCAGGCCAATCCGCACTGGCCCACCGCGCTCAAGGAACGGCTCGCACGCGACGCCGTCGAGCACGGCGCGCTGATCAACTCCTTGCGTGTCGAACCGGAACTCGGCTCTCCCTCGCGCGGCGGACTGCCCGCAACGATAGGCCGCCGCGACGGCGAGCGCTGGATCCTCAACGGCCGCAAGCTCTATTCGACCGGGAGCCCCGGGCTCACCTGGTTCGCCGTGTGGGGCCGCACCGACGAAGCGCAGCCGCGCGTAGGCACCTGGCTCGTGCATCGCGACACGCCCGGCATCCGCTTCGGCGCGCCGTGGAATCATCTGGGCATGCGCGCGACGGGCAGCCACGAAGTGATCTTCGAAAACGTCGAAGTCCCGCTCGAACAGGCCGTCGATCTGCAAGCGCCAGGTCCCGCCAACGGCATGGACCCGGTCACGGCGGTCTGGATGAACGTCCTGTTGCCCGCGATCTACGACGGCGTGGCGCGCGCCGCGCGCGACTGGTTCGTCGAGTGGGCCGCGAAGCGCGTGCCATCGGGCCTCGACGCACCGCTCGCGAGCCTCGACCGGTTCCAGCAGACAGTCGGCCGCATCGACGCCCTGCTGCTCGCCAACCGCGTGCTGCTCGACTCAGGCGCGAACGGCAACATCCCGGCTGACGAAGCCCAGACACTCAAATACCTGGTGAGCCGTCATGCGATCGACGCGGTGGAGATCGCGCTCGAAGCCAGCAGCAACCCCGGCCTGAGCCGCGACAACGCGCTGGAGCGCCACTACCGCGACGTGCTGTGCGCGCGCATCCATACGCCGCAGAACGACACCGTGCTCGGCAACCTGGGCCGCGCAGCCTTCGCCGCATTCACGGCACACGCCGATCACCCCGCCCGCGATCAATAGAGGAGCCATGCCATGAGCGTTGAATTTATCGGCTACGTCAGTCATCAGGAGTCCAGTGAAATTCACTTGCCCGAAGGCGCGGCCGTCAATCCACCGTGGATTGCGGCCGTTGCGCAGGCACACGAATATGGCGGCTTCGATCGCGTGCTGATCGCCCATTCGAGCGCCTCGCCCGACGGCCTGCAAATCGCGTCGTTCGTGGCGCACCAGACACGGCGCCTGGGCATCCTGCTCGCGCATCGGC
The DNA here is from genome assembly GCF_905220265.1 of Paraburkholderia sp. J67. Lineage (NCBI taxonomy): Bacteria > Pseudomonadati > Pseudomonadota > Betaproteobacteria > Burkholderiales > Burkholderiaceae > Paraburkholderia > Paraburkholderia sp. J67. The sequence goes on along the minus strand of NZ_CAJMZK010000008.1, from coordinate 2,024 downwards.
CCGGCTTCATTGCACCGACGCTGGCCGCACGCCAACTGGCGACGCTCGACCACTTCAGCGCGGGCCGCGCCGCCGTGCACATCATCTCGGGCGGCGACGACATCGACCAGCAACGCGACGGCGACTGGCTCACGCACGACGACCGCTATCGCCGTACCGACGAATACCTCGACGTCGTCAAGCGCGCCTGGACCAGCGATACGCCGTTCGATCATGAGGGCGCGTTCTACCGCGTCGCCGGTCATCGCTCGCAGGTCAGACCGCTGCAACAACCGCATCTGCCTGTCTATTTCGGCGGCTCGTCGGAGGCGGCGATTGCCGTGGCGGGCAAACATGCCGATGTGTTCGCGCTGTGGGGCGAATCGCTCGACGCGGTGCGCGAGACGATCGCGCGCGTACGGGCGGCAGCGGCCATCCACGGGCGGGCGCAGCAGATTCGCTTCAGCCTCTCGCTGCGACCGATTCTCGCGCCGACCGAAGACGCCGCCTGGGCGCGCGCCGAGTCGATCCTCGCACGCGCGAAAGATATCGTTGCACGCTCACCTAATTTCACGCGCCGCCCGAAAGACCCGCAGAATGCCGGATCGAAACGACTGCTTGCCGAGGCCGCCAAAGGCGAGGTCGTCGACACGCGACTGTGGACCGGTATCACAGCGCTCACGCGCGCGGCGGGCAATTCCACCGCGCTCGTCGGCACGCCGCAGCAGGTGGCCGACGCGCTGCTCGAGTACCGCAAGCTGGGTGTGTCCACGTTCCTGATACGCGGCTTCGATCCGCTCGAAGATGCACTCGCCTATGGCCGCGAATTGCTGCCGCTCGTGCGGGCGGCCGTCGCGAAGGAAGACGCTGCGCTGCGGGCGGCTTGATATAAGGCTCGCTGCCGCGCTGGCTCGAACTCTCGATGAGCGCGGCAGTCTTCACAAGTTAGGCCAGCACGTCGGCGAACACGCGCGACGCGAAGCGGTTGGAGTCCGTACTCGCGTTGACCACGCCCACGGTCTTGAGATCGTCGGCGTAGAGCGCGATCTCCTTGCGAAACGCGTCGCCCACCGGATGATGGCGATCCGTGTGGCTCTTGAGCATCGCGGTTAGCTGACCCACATCGGCATTCGGCGCATAGGCCGAGAAGACCTTGGCGGCGGCGTCGGGATGGTCCGCCGTCCATTCGGTGGCTTCGAGCAGCGCAGCAGTCAACGCCTGCGCGGTCGCGCGGTCCTTGCGCACCAGCGAGCCGCGCACGCCCAGTACGCAGCACACACGGTTCGCGTATTCACCGCAGAGATTGTTTGACACCTCGTGGAGATGGTCCGATTCGCGCAGCGTCCAGATGGTTGGATCGCCATCGGCAATTGCCTGCACCTCACCCTTTTTGAGCGCTTCGCCTAGCAGAATGGCTGGGTACTGACGCCAGCGCACATCGGCGTCGGGATCGATGCCCAGCTTCTTGAGGGTGATCGCGAAGAAGTTTTTGGCCGGGCTTGCCATGTCGCTCACGCCTACTGTGCGGCCCTTGAGGCCTGGCAGGTCGACGATGCCCGAGCTTTTCGTGGCGAGCAGGCGCATGCAGCCGCCGTGGATGCCCGCCGTGAGCTTCACGTCGAAGCCCTGCTCCAGTGGCTTGATCCAGCGCAGCGCCATGCCCACGCCTGCGTCCGATTTGCCTGTGGCGATCGCTTCTAGCAGTTGGTCTGTCGAGCCTGCGAAGTTTATTAGCTCTACGTTTAGGCCGTGCTTGCTGAAGATGCCCTGGCTCAGCGCTACGGGCACCGGGGCCGTGCAGATCGCTCCGGCGTTCCAGGAGAGTTTCAGCGGTTTCGATGTGTCGGCGGCTTGCGCGCGGGTTGTTGTTAGACCGAGTGATAGGCTGCCCAGGGCTGTGGCGCCCGTCGCTAGCGCGGCTTTTCGAAGCCACTCGCGGCGTAGTGGGGAGGTTGGAGCGCTTTCGGCACCTTGGGGTTTGATTCTATTCATCTGTGTGTTTGGTTCCTGTCGAGAGATTTTTTTTGCTTTGTTTTCGCGGTTTA
>NZ_CAJMZK010000007.1:0-331909 GCF_905220265.1 Paraburkholderia sp. J67 | reverse complement strand
GACCGGCATCCTGGCGGACGTCGAGGCTTGAGTGGGGCTCGGCGTCGCGGTTCGGTGGCTTTCGGATGGCAGAAAGACATTCGTAAAAAAGAGACGCCGAAGTAATCAAACAAGCAAGACGGAAAGCCTGCCTATTCGCAGGTCTTCTTCTAGCGAGTTTTGCGGTTTAGAGCGCGCGGATCGAAGCGATGTCCGCCAAACATTGGAACAAGGAAAGGGATTCAAATTGACGCAGCATGCCATCATCACCGGCGGGTCCAGTGGCATTGGCCTGGCGCTTGCAAAAAAATTAGCGGCTGCCGGGTATAACGTTACGATTCTCGCGCGCGATGCGGAGCGTCTCGACACCGCACGCCTCGAAATTGAATCGGCGCGACGCGGCACGGATCAGCGTGTTCTAGCCATTAGCGTAGACGTGGTCGATCCGCAAGCGGTACAGGATGCAGTCAATAGCGCCGTGCATGCGTTTGGCGCACCTGCGTTGGTTGTTGCGAGTGCAGGCATTGTCATTCCCCATATTTTCGAAGAGTTGGCCATTTCTGCCTTCAAGCAGACGATGGACATCAACTATCTGGGCAGTGTCTATCTTGTGCGCGCGGCATTGCCATCGATGCAGCAAGCTGGCCAAGGACATATCGTTCTGATCTCCTCCGGCGCGGGACTCTTGGGGGTCTACGGACTTTCCGCATACACGCCGACCAAATTTGCGCTACGCGGCCTTGCCGAAGTGCTGCGCGCGGAGCTACGCCCCGAAGGCATCGACGTGTCGGTGGTCTATCCGCCCGATACCGATACGCCGATGCTGCGTGAGGAGATCAGGATCCGACCTGAAATCACGAGCCGGATCGCGGCCAAGGCAAAAGCCATGACCGCAGACGAAGTGGCCGATGCCATTTTGAAGGGAGTCGCGAAGAAGAGGTTTTCGATCACGCAAGGATTCGAGCTTGGTGCGTTGGCCTATTTTGCTGGCGTGATCGCGCCATTGGTCAATCGCTTTCAGTTTGACCCGTTGATTGCTCGCCTTCACAAGCGGGGAAAACAAGCCTGACGAACAGGATGAGCTCGCAACTAGCCAGGCGGCTGGACAAGCGGGCTCTACGACTTTGAGGTCGTGAAGTCCATCAACGCGCCCCGTCCTCGCTGGCTCAGGACACCGTCGCGCGCCAGCGGCGCAATATGCCGTATTCTGTCCGTGCAAAAGTTCGGACATCGCTGCGGTTCACCGCCATGACAGGAAACGCCCATTTACCCGTAGTGGACCCCGGCGTCCCATTCGACGTCGAATGGGACGCCGGCGAACTCGGTTGCGGGGAACTGCTGCTCAAGCTCCGTGTGACGCTGCGGACCATGCCTGGGCAAATCATCAAACTCGTCGCACTGGATCGCGGTGCGATCGAGGATATCCCTTCGTATTGCCGGATCACCGGACATCAGTTGTTGTTGGCGGAACCCGAGAAAGGAATCTTTTTCATCAAGGCGAAAGGCTGATGCCGTCCGTGGTGGAGCGGCGTTTGCCTTCAGCAATCCACCGCGCAAGAGAACCGGGAGAATATCGTGTCTGGAAAATTCGTAGTCAGTCTGACTCGAGCCAAGGACGACGCCGACAGGGCGACGGTTGCTTTCGTCGTCGCCAATGCGGCCGTTGCCAGCGAGAAGGAAGTGGTCGTCTTCCTGAACATCGAGGGTACGCGCCTGTCCCAGTCCGGTTACGCCGACGACATTCATGAACCCGGCTTCGCGCCGCTCAAGGAACTCATCACCAGCTTCGTCGAAGCGGGCGGCCAGATTTACGTCTGCTCGCCGTGCTTCAAAAAGCGCACGCTCGACGAAGACAAGCTGATCCCCGGCGCCAGGATCGTCGGTGGCGCCATGCTCGTCGAATTCATGAGCGACGCCTGTCCCAGTCTCAGCTACTGAGGGCGCCATGACAACTCGGCACACGTTTGCCGATGCGGCCGGCATGGCAGCGTCGTGGGCGCTCGATCCGTTCATCGATACGCCAGGCCGTCGGTTGCGCCGCGCCTGGTTGCGCGCCTGTGCATCGCCGCTACTGCTGACTTACACGCAGGCAGCGGGCAAGCGCGCAGAGAAGACAGGGAAGATCGGGGCGCCAGCATGATGAAACCTTCCACGCAACATTCGCATGAGCCTGCCGTCAGTTTCGACGGCGGCGATCTCGATTGCGGCAACGGCCTGCTACTGCTGATTCGCAAGCACATTGATCCGCTCGAACGCGGGCAGTTGCTGGAAATACAGTCGACGGAAACCTCGGTCGAAGCGGATCTGCCCGCATGGTGCCGCATGACGGGCAACGAACTTGTGTCGTGGACGAAGGACGGCAAGCGCCGGAGTTTTCTCGTGAGCAAAGGTGCGTTCACGGGCAAGGGGACCCAGTCACCGCGCAACGAGGCATCACCCGAACGCGATGCGCGTTCGCGTGTGTCGATCCGGATCGTGCCGGTGACGATTCCGGCTTCGTTGCCCGCGCCATCGCCGGCACCGTCGATCCGCCCGCTGTCGGTGATGGGCGTCGGCAGCTGGCCGCGACCGCGCTGGATGCTTCAGGCGCTGCATGAACACATGGAGGGCCGGCTCGACGACGCGACTTTCCAGGCCAGTGCCGATGATGCCGTGCAACTGGCGATCGCCGCGCAGCTACGCGCGGGTGTGGACGTGGTCACGGACGGCGAGCAGCGGCGTGACAGTTACGCGAGTTTCGTCGGCGGTCTGCTCGATAACTGCCAGTTGATTCCGCTGACGGATCTGTTGCCGTATGTGGATGACCCGCAGGCCTTCGAGCAGGAGTTGCGCGCGCTCGATGTCCCGGCGGGCGAGGTGCGTCATCCGGCGGTGTTCGGCCCGCTCGGGCGCAGCAAGCCGCTCGCGGTGCATGAAATGACTTATGTCCGCAGCTTGACTGATCGGCCCGTCAAGGTCGCGCTGCCTGGGCCCTATCTGCTGACCCGGACGATGTGGATGGAGTGCATTTCCGACCGTGCCTATGAAAGCCGTGCGGCGCTTGCGGCGGATGTGGTCCGCGTGCTGCGCGAAGAACTGGCCGCGCTGCTGGCGCAGGGCGCCGCGCTCGTGCAGTTCGACGAGCCGGTGCTGTCCGAAGTGGTGTTCTCCGGCACCACGAGTCAACGCAGCTTCATGTGCGGCGCGCTATCGGAAAAGGGCGACCCGCAAACCGAACTGGCTTTCGCGCGCGACCTGCTGAACGCAGTGGTCGACGGTTTTCCGCCCGAGCGGGTTGCGGTGCACATGTGTCGGGGGAACTGGACGACCGACGAAAGCAAGGCGATGACGGGCGACTATCGTCCGCTCGTCAATACCCTGGCCGTGTTGAATGTCGGCACGCTTTTCCTCGAACTCTGCACGCCGCGCGCCGGGGAAATGGCGATCCTCAAGACGCTGCCCGACTGGCAACGCATCGGCGTGGGGCTCTGTAACCAGAAGCACGCGCACGTCGAATCGCTCGATGAAGTGCTGCGCAAGGCCGAAGAGGCGATCGGCCTGTTCGGCAAGGATCGGGTGCTGTTCAATCCGGACTGCGGTTTTGCGACGTTCGCGGACGCGCCGGTGAATAGCGCCCAGATCGCGGAAGCGAAGTTGCGCACGCTTGCTCAGGCCGCCGCGATTCTGCGTGAGCGGCACGGCGTTTGATGGGTTTGTGGCAGAGCCCTGTCAATGAGCGCTGGGTTGGATCTGCCACCGAAGCCCTTTACCGGCGCATCTGCGTTTGCAGCGCCCTGATTCGCAACAGCGCGACGATGCTGATTGCCGCTGCCCCCATCAGATAGAAACTCGGCGCCAGCTTGTTGCCCGTGACGCTGATGAGCCACGCAATGACGAATGGGGCGAAGCCGCCAAAAATCGTCACAGCGATGTTATAGCCGAGCGACATGCCGGTAGTACGCGTTTGCGTGGGGAACAATTCACTCAACAACGCAGGCAAGGCGCCGTAATAAGCGACCATGACGATGCCGACGAAGATCTGGACGCCGAGCATGACGGCAAACGTGGGATGCGTCGCCAGCGTATGGAAGGCGGGCCAGGCGAGCAGCAGGAACAGCACCGCCGCGCCGAGCATGATGCCGGTGCGGCCATGCGTGTCCGACCACGCGCCCACGAGCGGTGCGCCGACCAGTTGCACGACGCCGGTCGCGATGATCGCGGTGAACGCCGCCGAGGACGGAATACCCAACTGCTTGACCGCATAGGTCGGCATATACAGGATCAGATAGGACGACACGGTTGCCACCACCACCGCACCGATCGCCAGCACGAGTCGCTCCTTCTGGTTCTGGAAGGTATCGGCCAGCGGCGTTTGCGTGGCTTCGGCGGCGAGAAATTCAGGCGTCTCGTCGAGCCGTTTGCGGATGAAGTACGCCACGGGGCCAATCAGTAGGCCGAATAAAAACGGAATGCGCCAGCCCCAGCTCTGCATTTGCTCGGGGCTGAGCGTGCCGGTCAGGAACGAGCCGAACAGCGCGGCCAGCAACGTGGTGAGGCCCTGGCTGGCCGCTTGCCAACTGGCGAAAAAGCCACGCCGATCCGGCGCGTGCTCGCTCAGAAAAGCGGTCGCGCTGCCGAACTCGCCGCCCGCGGAGAAGCCCTGGATCATGCGGGCCAGCACGATGCCCAGCGGTGCGAACACCCCGATCGAGGCATGCGTGGGCATCACGGCGATCAACAGGGTGCCCGTCATCATCAGCAAGATCGACAGGGTCAGCGCCGCCTTGCGGCCCGCTCGGTCGGCATACACGCCGAGCACGATTGCGCCCAGCGGGCGCATGAAGAACGAGACGCCGAACGTGCCGAGCGTGAGCAACAGCGACACCGAATCGTCCCCGGCCGGGAAGAAGAGCCTGGAGATGGTGACTGCGAAAAAGCCATACACCACCAGGTCGAACCATTCGAGTGCATTGCCGATCGACGCGGCGGCGATGATGCGCCAGGCGCGCGGGGGCGCTGTCACAGCGGCCAGAGAAGGGGCTGATGCCTGAGTCATAGTGTCTCCAGTTTGTCGTTATGTATTGGCGGTCGGGTTCAAACCAGGTCCCGGGGAGGAATGGGCTCGGCGACGAGGCCGCACAGCGCCTGAAGCATTGCGACCCGGCTTTGGCCCAACACCATGCCTTTCCAGACGTCGTGATCGCAGTAAAAGGCATCACGGATGGTTTGGCGGATCTGGCGTGCAAACGCTGCAGGTGCGTCCGGATGAGCGCGCAACCATGCCTCGCCCCGTAGGGTATCGACCATGCTCTCGAAGGGCACCGTGCCAAACTCAAGCGCCATCAGCGTGTGGCGGGCGTCCGGGCAGGCTGTGTAAATGGTCGACGCGAGATGCCCCGTAATGTCGGCCGACGTGGACGTTCCGGCAAACGGCACCGCAATGTCTTGTCCCCACCATTGTTGCGCACGCGCGACCTCGCCCGAATCGCGTCGTCCCGCGAAAATCTTTTCGCCGTGTCCGCAGGGGCCGAGCCCGGTGTGAACGTCGATCCAGCCGATATCGGCGAACCCGCTGGCATGGGTGCGCAACACCTGGTCTAGCGTGCGCAAGGACTGGCTGCGCCCCTTTCCGCCGAAGAAGATGCCGTCCGCGTGCGTGTACTGGCCTCGGGAAACGGCGTCGCGGTAGCGGGTCCGACCATGTTGCTCGATGTACGCAGCGATGGCTTGCTGATTCTCGCGGGTGGGAGGCCATTCCGGAGGCACCAGCAGCGGGTGCAGGTCCGGGTAGTCCGGGTTGTCGGGCAGCGGATCGGCGAAGGACTGCGCGTTGCGGTTCAGGTCGATGTTGTTTTCGTTGGTACGGCTCAGCCACGAAAAACCGTAGGGGTTGATCGCATGGATCAGCAGCAGCGCAATACCGGACTCGGCGGCCCGCGCCAGCAGTTCTTCATCGTCGAGCAGCGCCAGTTGGCAGGCGGAGCCGCAAAACCCTTCCACACCATGCGTGGCCGACGTGACGATCAACAGACGTTGCGCGTTCCGGGCTTCGATGATTGCGATATCGGTGGCGAGCGCCTCGCCCAGCGAGCCGATTGCATCGATCGGAAAAGAGGCTACGCGGGCCGGGCGTGCCCGCGCGGCGGCGAGGAATCGCTCACGCGCTTGCGCATAGTTCAGCGAAAAATAGCGATCGGCGGCTTTCATGTGTCTCCGGATGAACTGTCGTCGTTTAATCGGCGTGCACTGCGGAAGTGAGCAGCAGCTTGGCGTCACTCCGATCGTATAGATTGGGCATGATCAGAAGAAGATATAATTTTCGTCACTGTGATCAGCTTTTGTTGTCATCCGCAGGGGAAGTCTTGTGAAATTGCAGCAACTACGCACGTTTGTCGCGGTCGCGGAGCACCGCAGCATTCGTGCTGCGGCGCGTGCCTTGTTTGTGTCCCAGCCGGCAGTGACGCGCACCATTCGCGAACTCGAACGGGATCTCGATGTATCGCTGCTGCGGCGCAGTGTTTCGGGTGTCGAACTGACCGATGCGGGATTGGCCTTTAGCGTGCGGGCCAACCTCTTGCTGGAAGAAATGCGGCGCGCCAGGGAAGAGCTTTTATTCATGAAGGCGGGAGGGCATGGTCACGTTGCCGCGGCGGTGACGTCGACCGTCGGCCTGACCTTGCTGCCGGACGCCCTGGCGGCATTCAGGCAGCGGTTGCCTCAGGCCAGGCTCAGCCTCACGGAGGACGGCGGGGCAACTGCCCTGCAAAAACTACAGAACGGCACGCTCGACTTCGTTATTGCCAATACCGTTCCGGACAGCCTGCCGTCGGAGTTCGATCAACAGCCGCTGTTCCTGATGCAATTGATGGTGGGTGCAAGGAACGATCATCCCTGCGCGGCTGCTGAATCCATTCAGGAGTTGCAAGACCAATATTGGGTCGTTCCGTCGCTCAACATGGAATTCGTTTCCCGCTTGTTCGTTTCGCGAGGGCTGAGCGAACCGTCGCAAGTATTGAGTTGCGAGTCGTTTGGCATCGCGACCCACCTGGTTGCCAGTATGGATCTGATCGGACTGTTTTCGGCCGCGCTTTTCGATAAGGTGCTGGTGCCGCTCGGCGTGCGCGCGTTGGCGCTTCGCGAGACATTGCCGCCGATCGAAGTCAGCATTCTGACGTTGCGCGGTAGCCGCCTCACGCCCACGGCCCAGTGCTTCGTAGAGTGCTTGCAGGCCGTGCCGTTGCCAGACGGTATGCTGGCTTCTGGGCGTGAATGATTCGCGAGCGATCAGGGGTGGGCGCGACGAGCGTGCACGGCGCCGGAGAGGCCGCGCAGTGCCCAGAATAGCTTCACGGTACATGACGATGCGCAGGCGATAGCCCAACTCAGGCGACGCAACACTTCATGTTCGCAAAGCATGGCGTGTTACGCGACTGTCCGAGCGCGATTCACGTCTGCGATCGATGGGCGATCGCAGTTCGAGATTCGACCCGGACAGCTTCGCTCACGGTCAATGCATCGTTGACCTAATGAACGAATCAGGGCATCGGCACCCGTTTGACCATTCGAACGCAAGAGCTTGATGCTGCCCGCAACCGCCACGCTGAAACAGCAGCGGCTACGCGGCAGGCCTCGGCTCAAAAACCCTCTGCTTCCAGAGGGCCTTATTCGAAAGGTCGCAGCAGCTTAATGCCCGTGCGCTTCGCGGAAACCCGTGTCCTGTTCGAGGTGATGATCGGGGGTGTTGCCCCGCAATCCCACCGCGATGATGAAAAGGACACCAGCGAAGGGCCAGCCATAGATTGCCAACGAGAGGCAAAGCCAGCAGGCATCTAATGGGGGGTAAGTTTGGAGCGCCCAGACAAGGCAGGCGACGGGCAATATCAGGAGACACACCGCCGAACGATACAGAAAGACGGCGGCCTTTGCGTTCTTGAGCGTCTGGGTTTGCATGCCTGGCTCCATTAGGAATGGCACTGAGACATAGAGTCGCACGGTCGCCATTTCACGAACACTCAGTGAATTCCCTGACATTTGCCCTCGTACGAGGTGCGGCAATGCAGCAGGAAATAGCCTGAATATGCAGTGGTATTTCATCCATTGCTCGTTGCCGAAATCACTGCTCAAGTCGCACTGGATTGGCCGAGTGCGATGACAAGACGTCTTTTACTTCATCCATGCCGCCGCTTGTCGTGGTGCTTCGGCAAGCCTGTAAATGAAGTGGTTAGCGTGAGCATCAATGGCTGAAAGGCGCAAACGTACTATCTGGATAACGAAACACCATTCGCGCTTAGACATTCACGAGACCCTCAAAACAGGCCGATTTGTGCATCGATATGATGCTGCGTCGCGACGAATTCGGGTGCTTGCCCGTTAGCGAGTTACATGAAAAAAATGAGGCGTTATGGCCCTACCAGACGCATGACAGATCGCGGGAGGTATCCGCGCGATGCGAATTCGCTGAAATGCCGCAAAGGCCTGGAAAATCGCCGATAGCAAACACCTGCACCGCTGCGGTTTTTCATGCATCGTTTCATGTGATATTTGCGAACATCGCGAACCGTTCGAAGTCCCGATGTTTTGATTCCGGCGATCCAGCAAGGATGTCTGGCGACGAGGTCGGTGCCGAAAGATGGCGGGTTGACCGCTTGCCTCGTGCTCGCCTACGATCTGGGCTTAGCGGTGCAGGCCGCTTCCGGGTCCGCGGAAAGGGTTGAACCCACCTGTCGTCGCGAAGCCAGGATTGTCTCCATCCTTTGTGCTGCCGGTATTGCGGACCTTCGGCCAGACTGCACGAGGATGTCCATGAAAACGCTGCCCCCCAGGGCCAATGCCGAACACCTGAAAAAGCAGGCCAAAGAACTTCTGGGCCTGTACCGCAAAGGCGATCCGCAAGCGGTCGCACGCTTCATCCAATCGCTCCCGTCCGCCGCCCATCGCACGCCTGCCGAGGTGCTCGCCTTGCAATTGCGCCTGCATGATGCACAGTCCTGCATCGCGCGCGAGTATGGCTTTAATGCGTGGGCGGATCTCAATGCCTTCGTGGAGGCGAACGCGATCGCACAGCAGGCGCAATCGACGCTGGTTCGCCGCTGGCTCGATCTTGCCTATGGCGGCGATGTGACCGGCAGCTACGACGCCGCCCGCCCACGCGTCGCCGCACAATTGCTGCGCGACCACCCCGAACTGATCGCCGCCGATGTCTGGGTTGCCTGCGCGGCGGGGAATCTCGACGCCGTGCAACGGGCGGTGCGCGCCGATCCCGCATGGGTCGGCCGCGCCGGGGGCGCGCTCGGCCTTGTGCCGCTCGTGGCCGTGACGCATTCGGGCCTCGGACAACTGCCGGACTATGCCGGCCGCTTGCGCGCGTGCGCGCGCTATCTGCTCGATGCGGGCGCCGACCCGGACCAGCGGATCGGCAACCGCTTTGCGCCGGCCTCGCTCGCCGCGCCCGACGAAAGCGCGCCGCTTTCCGCGCTTTACGGCGCGGCGGGCGTCATGCGCGATCCGGTGCTCACGGCGATGCTGCTGGAGGCGGGCGCCAATCCCAACGATGGCGAATCGCTCTACCACTCGCTCGAAAATCCGGCGTGCACGCGTCTATTGCTCGATCACGGCGCGCGGGTGAGCGGCACGAATGCGCTGCGCCGGGCGCTCGACATGCCCGATGCTGAGGCGCTCGAATTGCTGCTGGCGCACGATGGCGACCCGAACGAGCCGGCGGGCGAAGGCCCCACGAAAATGTGGGGCGCGCCGTTGCTGCGGGCCATTGCCGTGCGTTGCCCGGTTCGCCACATCGACGCGTTGCTGAAGGCGGGCGCCGATCCGCGGGCGCAGACCGCCGCGGGCGTCAGCGCGTATCGCCTCGCCATGCAGACCGGGCTGCCCGAGGTGGCCGAACGCTTGCGCGCAGCGGGGGCGCAGGAGACCTTGAGTGCGCAAGACCGCTTCGTCTCGGCCTGCGCGCGCGCCGACGCTGTCGAGGCTCGCCGCCTCCAGGCGAGTCATCCAGAATTGCCGCGCGCGATCGAAGGCGAGCCGTTGCGGCTGCTGGCCGATGCCGCCGCATGGGGCTCGGGCGACGCGGTCAGACTCATGGTCGAGCTGGGCTGGCCCATCGACGTGCGTGGCGGGGACTGGGACGCATCCGCGCTCAATCACGCGATTTTCCGCGGCGATGCGGCGCTGGCGGCCTTTCTGCTGGCGCATGGCGCAAACTGGCGCGAGCCGCACGGCTATGGCAGCGATGCGCTTGGCACGCTGTCGTGGGCGTCCGTGAACGAACCGGTCAGCGTCGAGCGGCCCGATTGGCCGTCGTGCGCGCGTGCGCTGGTCGCGCATGGCCTGCCCGCGATCGGGCGCGCTCCTGCGGACCCGGAACGGCTGTTGGTCGACGGCCGGCCGATGCGGTTTTCGGAAGACGTGACCGAGGCGTTGCTGCAAGCGGGTGATTCAACACCCGCTTCGACTTGATCAGACGGAGCGACGCACGCTCAGTGGTAGACCGTTTTGGAGGATTGCAGCTTCGTGAGCGTGCCGTCCTTGAAGCGGAACCAGCCTTCCGGGCCTTGCATCACGACTTCATCGGGTTGCCAGAACACGCGCTTGACGCTCATTTGGGCTCTCACGTGCTGCACGAGCGGCGGTTGGCGGCGCAGGTCGTACAGCACGGGGCCGTATGCGGACTGCACGAGCATGCGCGAGACCGTGTCGGGGTTGGCGCCCGGTTCGTCGAAATGCGTCAGCGTTTTCGCGTCGAAGCGGTCGATCATGTCATGACCGAGCATGGCCACGAAATCGTGGTCGTCGCGCACGAATTGGAGCGCGCCCGCAGGGGTGGCGAACGGGCCAGGCGCGCTGGTTTGCGCATGAGCGCCAGTCGCGAAAGCGGTGGCGCAGAGGGCGGCGAGGAACAGGTGTTTCAGTCGTTTCATGTTGCTTTCCAGATAGGGGCGGATTCGTCATGCTCATGTTCGTTATGCTGCACCGATCATGCGAGACGCCGGACGCGACACTGTAATCGCAATGCACGGTTTCCGGTGAACGGCGAGGGGCACAGCGCGCACCTGTGCGGGTTCCCTCGCCTCGATCTGGAATGCGGCTCGCCGCTGGGAGCCCAGCCTAGTGGCGGGTTTCTTGCGCCGGCATTTCGATCACACGCTGACCGCCCGCAGTGGGAACCGTGGACGCCGCTGCGGCCCGCGGCTTGTACGCCGTGGACCCAACGGTGACGGGAATCGACAGCACGCTGGTTCCCGATGGCGTTGCCGCAAACACGTTGAGGAAGTACGCGCCATCGGTCGCGGCCTGCACGACGACCTTGTCCTCAACGGTCCCCTTGCCATCCGGCGTAAGCCGCTTCTGGTCCGCTCCCGCGAGCTTGAGCGCCCCCTCGGTCGCATACGTCACATTGGCGCCTGATGCCGGCAGGCCGGTATAGCGGACAGTCACGCCGATCGGGCTTCCCGCCGCACCGCGCGCGGCGGCGGCCTGAACGACCACGCCGCCGTAACTCTTTCCGGTGAGCGCGGGCGTTTGCGCGCAACTCACCTGCGCGCCGATCAGCAAAGTGGCTGCGAGCACGAGCAGATTCATTTTCATGGTGTGTTCCTTGTTATGGATTGGCCGTCTTCATCAAGACGTTTGCGCAGTAGGACATCGGCGCTGTCTCTGTCGACGAATCGAGAGCGCGCGCCGACATCATGTCGGCGGCGTAGACGCCTGCAGCCGGGAATACATAGGTCGAGACCGTTGAGCTGGTCGACGTCAGGTTCAGTAGGGGCTTGCCCTGGCTGTAGACGATCACGCCAAAGTCGTTCACGCTCTCGTCCCTGGCTGCCGGTACTGTCGTGAACTGGTACGCGCCCGCCGCAGGAACCGTCACGCGCAAATGGCGATAGACGCCGAGCTTGTTGTCGGTCCCATACTCCGTCGTCACGCACGCGGTGATGGACTGGCCAACGGTGAGCGGCAAATAGACCGGTACGGCCGCGCTATTGTCGCCGCCCGGATCGCCCGAGGACTTCGTCTGTGTTCCCCACGCATCGAGCTGGCTACCTCCCTGTACTGCGATGTCGCCAAGAAGCGCATCGAGCTTGCTCTTGCCGGCGTCGGTCAGGGCCGGCCGCAACGCGGTCGCAAACGAAAATGCGCTGGTCAGCGCGGGCGTGGTTCTTTCGCCATTGAGCAGCGCGTGGTAGAGCGGCGCAAAGCCAATGTCGGCCGACTGGCTGGCCGAATACAGGAAATTGCCGACGGCGGCCTCGTTCGCCCACGATTTTGCGTCCGCAGGCGGTACCTGATCGAGGTGCAGGGAAACACTCAATACCGACTGCCTCGCGCCGGCCGTGTCCGTGTAGACCGGGGTGCCGCGCATCATCGACGAGAACGCATTGCCGAAGCCCTCACCAAACGCGACGCGTATGTCGAGCATGTTTGCGGCGCTGTGATCGCCGCCGATACTGTCCGAGCGCGAGAGGTTCGCCTCGACGTAATGGCCGAACTCATGGACGATCACGCTGCTGTCGTATTCGTCGGTATCGACGTCTTCTGCGCCGAGGATATAGAGGCCTTTGCTCTGATCCGCCCGCTGATAGTGACTCGTTGTGATGAAGCCGCTGTTCGCGTCGCCCGAAGTGGGGCGGTTATTGATGCTCCAGAAGATGTTGAGCGCGGGCAACGCGACACCCGGTTCGGCGCGATGAAGTTGCCGCGCGGCGTTGACGGTCTGGTCGAGAATCGCGAACGGCGCGGCAGTGCGCGCGCCGCCGTAGTTCGCGCCGGTCCACCCGGAGCCGGCGTTCAGGTCGAGCTTCGTTACGCCCGTGGTCGGGGTGAATACGCTGCCGCGCATCGAGTAGAGCGGTGCCGTATCGGGCGAAGCGCTGTATTCCGGTGCGGTGTTGTCGCGAACCTTGATGGTGTAATCGGGTGTGCTGGCCGGGCCCTCGAAAGCCTGGGCGGTCACACGCACGTAGCCGGGCTTGCCTGACGGCGCGTTGAGGGTGTAGGCGCCGGTATCGTCGGTGGTCGTGTTGCCGAGTATGGTGGCGCCGTCGCTCGATACGAGTTCGACCAGTGCATGGCTAACGGGGAGCTGGGTCGTTTTCGAGTAGTCCAGACCGCCCGTGCTGCCGGAGGTGGAGGCAGTCGTGGGAACGCTGTCGTAAGTGATTTTCCCTGAGATTGTGGGGGTGGCGACCGCGGGCGGTGGCGAAGGCGGCGAGATATTGTTCGTCGCGCCCCCGGAAGTCGATGAGCTGTCTGAACCGCCGCCACATCCCGCCAGCACGGCTGCGGTCAAGGTGCAGAAGGAAAACCGGAACGCTCGTTTCGTTCGATTTAATGGTTTTATTCTATGCATCGCCATTTCTTACAATCTCCTGATGTTTTCAGGGTCGCGATAGTAGATAAGTCATGCCTGCGCTACGATCAGACAATTCCGAATTGAGATGAATTGTCAAAAATCGCAGTCATGCTGGGAGATTCGGTGCAATTAAAATCAATATGGATTGCTTATGAATGGATGGTGAATCACGAGGACGAAGGTGCGCGGTGGCCGTGATGAGCGGCTGGTTTCCCGCGACGCAAGCCAGGCAAGACGCATGATTGCGGCTGGTGTGTAGCCGCGTTGCTCCGGCAAGCGACGACGCTCTCGATATAATCGACGCTCTATCCAACGAGGACCTCGCATGAAATCCCTGATCGCCTTGATCGCCGCGGCCACCGTCGCATCGACCGCATTCGCCGCCAACCCCGTCGTGAAACTGCCCTCGGGCGTCGTGGTCGAGCAGCTCAAGCAGGGCACCGGCCCGCAGCCGAAAGCCGAAGACGTCGTGCGCGTCAACTATCGCGGCACGCTGGCCAATGGCACCGAGTTCGACAGCTCGGCCAAGCATGGCGGCCCGGCGAGCTTCCCGCTCAACCGTGTGATCCCGTGCTGGACGCAAGGCGTGCAGACGATGAAGGTCGGCGGCAAGGCGAAGCTGACCTGCCCGGCGGCGACCGCCTACGGCGATCGCGAAGTCGGCCCGATCCCGGCGAACAGCGATCTCACGTTCGAGATCGAGCTGCTGGGCATCGGCCAGTAAGCGTGCATCTGCCGCGCGCGGCGTGAGGCCCAGCCATGACGCGTCTGGCCAGCCCGATCGACGCGGACCGCCTCGACGACGAATGGCTCGAGGCGGACGGCGCGGGCGGCTTCGCGTCGGGCACGCCCGGCACCGCGCGCACGCGCCGCTATCACGCGCTGCTGCTTGCGGCCACGCAGCCGCCCACGGGGCGCGTGGCGCTCGTGAGCGGCATCGAAGCGTGGCTCGAAGACGGCGAGCGCAAGATCGCGCTGACGGCGCAGCGCTACGCGCCCGATCTGCTCTCCGTCGATATCACGCCCTACCTCGCGAGCTTCGACACCTTGCCGTGGCCGACATGGCGCTACCGGCTGGACGGCGGTGCGGTCCTCATCGCCGAAGTGTTCGTGGCGAAGGCGAGCCGCGAGACCGTGTTGCGCTGGCGTCTTGAGGCGCCAGCCGGAACGCCTGACGATACCCACGCAATCACCCTGAAAGTCCGCCTGCTGATCTCGGGCCGCGACTATCACGGGTTACATCACGAGAATCCATCGTTCGCGTTCGATGCCCAGATCGACGGCGAGCGGGTGCGCTGGCAACCCTACGGCAATCTCCCCGCGATCGTGGCGCTCTCGAACGGCCGCTATACGCACGCACCGGACTGGTATCGCAACTTCTGCTACACGCGCGAACAGGAGCGCGGTCTCGACTTTGTCGAAGACCTTGCGACGCCAGGCGTGTTCTCGTTCGACCTTGGCAAAGGGGACGCGGTCCTGCTGCTGCGTGCATCCATGCGCGACGCCAACGATGAGAACGATGAAAGCGCTTCAAGCCGCGCGCAGCGGCTCGCGGGCCTCGAAGCCTTGCGCCGTGTGTCGCGGGGCTCGCGCCTGCACGGCTCGGCCAATGCCTACGTCGTTGCGCGTGGCGATGGCCGAACGATCGTCGCGGGCTACCCCTGGTTCACCGACTGGGGGCGCGACACCTTCATCGCCATGCGTGGCCTCCTGCTCGCGAGTGGCCGCACGGAGGATCACGAGGCTGCCGGCGCGATCCTGCTCGAATGGTCGACGACGGTTTCCGAAGGCATGCTGCCCAACCGTTTCCCCGACGTAGGCGGCATGCCCGAATACAACTCGGTCGACGCCTCGCTATGGTTCGTAATCGCGGTGCACGACTTCTTCGCGGCGGCGAATGTGCCACCGGAAACGCGGCGAGTGCTGCAAGGCGCGGTCGACGCCATTCTCGACGGCTATGCGCGCGGCACGCGTTACGGGATCGCCGCGGACCCCCGCGATGGCCTGCTGCGAGCGGGCGTGCCAGGCGTGCAACTCACGTGGATGGACGCGAAGGCGGGCGGTTGGGTCGTCACGCCGCGCATGGGCAAGCCGGTCGAAATCCAGGCGCTATGGATCAACGCGCTGCGCATCGCGAGCGCGTGGGATGCGCGCTGGCATGAACTCGAAGCGCGCGCGAGCGCTGCGTTTGCGGCGCGTTACGTCGATGCCGCCACGGGCGCGCTGGCCGATGTGATCGACGTCGATCATGTCGACGGCAAGATCGACCGCGCGATCCGGCCCAATCAGATTTTTGCGGTGGGCGGCCTGCCGTTCGCTCTGCTCGAAGGCGACGCGGCGCGCGCCGTGCTCGCGCAGGTCGAGGCGCATCTGCTCACGCCGATGGGCTTGCGCACGCTCGCGCCAACCGATCCCGCGTATCGCGGCCAATATCGCGGCGGCGTGCTGGAGCGCGACGGCGCGTATCACCAGGGCACGGTGTGGCCCTGGCTGCTCGGTCCGTTCGTCGATGCCTGGCTGCGTGTTTACGGCGATGATGCGGCGCAGCGAGCGAATGCGCACGCGCGCTTCGTCGCGCCCCTGCTCGCGCATCTCGACCACGCCGGGCTCGATCACATCAGCGAAGTCGCCGATGGCGACGCGCCGCACAGGCCGGGCGGCACGCCGTTCCAGGCGTGGTCGCTCGGCGAGTTGCTGCGCATCCTTGAACGGCTAGGCGAGCGCGGCTAGCGCGGGTCTTGCCGCCGCGCTGCGGCTCTGCTGGCAAACCGCGTAGCATGAGGCTCTCGACGCGCCGGAGCGTCGTCCATCGCCCGCCGCTCGACGGGAAGGGGATCCCATGCTGCAACGTGCCGCCGGTCTCAACCTCACTGCCGAAGGCCAGCGCCTGTATTCGGACGACTACGCCCGCTGGCAGCGCTGGGGCCCTTACCTGAGCGAGCGCCAGTGGGGCACGGTGCGCGAAGACTATAGCGAGTACGGCACCGCCTGGGATTACTTCCCGCACGATCACGCGCGCATGCGCGCCTATCGCTGGGGTGAAGATGGTCTTGCCGGTTTCGCCGACGAGCGGCTCGGCTGGTGCGTGTCGCTCGCGTTATGGAACGGCCACGATGCGATCCTCAAGGAGCGGCTGTTCGGCCTCACGAACCAGCAGGGCAATCACGGCGAGGACGTGAAGGAGTTGTACTTCTACCTCGACGGCACGCCGACGCATTCGTATATGCGCATGCTCTACAAGTACCCGCATGCGGCGTTTCCCTATCAGGATCTGATCGACGAGAACGCGCGGCGCGCCACCACGCTGCCCGAATACGAGATCCTCGATACCGGCGTGTTCGACGACGAACAATATTTCGATGTGCAGATCGAATACGCGAAGCACACGCCGGAAGACATGGTCATGCGTGTGACGGTGGAGAATCGCGCCGGGCACCATGCCTCGCTCGATGTGCTGCCGCAGATCTGGGCGCGCAATACGTGGTCGTGGAAGAACCAGAGCGGCAAGCCCTCGCTCACGCGCGTTTCATCGGCCGGGAAGGAGGGGGAGCACGTTGTTGCGCGGGGCGATCGGCACGAGCCGCTGGTCGTCACGGCCGAATCGAAAGACGGCCAGGTCGAGTGGCTTTTCTGCGAGAACGACACCAACGTGCAACGGCTCTTTGGCATGAACGGCGTCGGGCCGTTCAAGGACGGCTTCAACGACTATGTCGTGCACGGCGAAGAAGGGGCGATTCGCCGCGACGCGGGCACGAAGGCCGCCGCCCGCGTGCATGTCGAACTGGCCGCGTACGGTCGCGCCGTCGTCACGTTTCGCTGGCGGCCGCTGTCCGTGCCGAAGGAGGAGGTGCCGC
Source organism: Paraburkholderia sp. J67 (assembly GCF_905220265.1). Taxonomy (NCBI): domain Bacteria; kingdom Pseudomonadati; phylum Pseudomonadota; class Betaproteobacteria; order Burkholderiales; family Burkholderiaceae; genus Paraburkholderia; species Paraburkholderia sp. J67. Next base: position 314,734 of record NZ_CAJMZK010000007.1, on the reverse strand, counting down.
TCGACATCGACGCACTCTTTGCCCAACGTCTTGCCGAGGCCGACGCGTTCTACGACGCGCTGCAACGCGACATCGAAAGCGCCGACGCGCGCCTCGTGCAGCGCCAGGCGCTGGCAGGCATGCTGTGGTCGAAGCAGTACTACGAGTACGACGTGCACCGCTGGATCGAAGGCGATCCGCTGCAACCGGTGCCGCCCGCGAGTCGCCAGTACGGGCGCAACGCGGACTGGCGGCATCTGTGCAACGGCGACATTCTGTCGATGCCCGACAAGTGGGAGTACCCGTGGTACGCCTCCTGGGATCTCGCGTTCCAGGCGGTGGCGTTCGCGCTGGTCGATCCGATGTTCGCGAAGAAGCAGATGCTGTTGCTCGTGAAGGATCGCTACCAGCATCCCAACGGCCAGCTGCCCGCGTATGAATGGGCTTTCGGCGATGCGAATCCGCCGGTGCACGCGTGGGCGGCGTGGCGTGTCTATGAGATCGACCGCTCGATCACGGGTCATGGGGATCGCGAATTTCTCGAACTGATCTTCCACAAGCTGCTGCTGAATTTCTCGTGGTGGGTGAACCGCAAGGACGCCGACGGCCACAACATCTTTCAGGGCGGTTTTCTCGGACTCGATAACGTTGGTATCTTCGACCGGTCTTCGCCGCTGCCAACAGGCGGCCGGCTCGATCAGGCCGACGGCACCGCCTGGATGGCGGCCTATGCGCTGGACCTGATGCGCATTGCGCTGGAACTCGCGTTTGCCAATCACGTATTCGTCGATATCGGCGTGAAGTTCTTCGAGCACTTCCTGTACATCGCAGGCGCGGTGAGTTGCGACGATGGCTGCGATACGGGCCTGTGGGATAGCGTCGACGAGTTCTTCTACGACAAGCTGCGCTTGCCCGACGGCACCATCGAGCCGTTGCGGATGCGCTCGATCGTCGGCCTGATTCCGCTTTTCGCGGTACGTGTGCTGGAGGAGCAGGTGCATGGCGGCCTGCCGGGTCTGCGCGACCGGCTCGTCTGGTTCCTCGAACATCGCCCCGATCTGGCGCGGCTGGTTTCGCGCTGGAATCAGCCGGGCAAGGGCAATGCCTTGCTGCTCTCGCTATTGCGCGGGCATCGCATGAAGGCGCTGCTCAAGCGCGTGCTCGATGAAAGCGAATTCCTGTCCGCGCATGGCGTGCGCGCGCTGTCGCGCACGCATCTGGACGAGCCGTTCGTGTACCGTTACAACGGCTGCAATTTTGGCGTGAAGTATTTGCCGGGCGAATCCGATTCGCGCGTGTTCGGCGGCAATTCGAACTGGCGCGGCCCGATCTGGATGCCGGTGAATTATCTGCTGATTGAGTCGTTGTACGAGTTTCACCGCTATTACGGCGACGAATTTCTCGTCGAATATCCCACCGGGTCGGGCAAAAAACTCTCGCTTGCGCAGATCGCCGACGAACTGGCGCGGCGCATCACGACGCTGTTCTTGCTCGACGGCAAGAGCGAGCGTCCGGTAATGGGCGCTTATCCGCAACTCCAGGCCGACCCGCGCTGCCGCGACCTCGTGCTGTTCCATGAATACTTCCACGGCGACAATGGGCGCGGTATCGGCGCATCGCATCAGACGGGCTGGACCGGACTGGTCGCGTTGATGTTGCAGCCGCACGTCATGAGTCCGTCGGGCAATGTGCCCGCCGCGGGCGAACTCAAGGAAGCGTGATTGTCTCGCTTAGCTCGTCTTGCCGGGCGACGTGCCATGACGCGCGAGAAACCGGTCGAGCTGGCTCGCGAAGGTATTGCTGTCGCGTGTGGAGAACGGCGCGGGGCCGCCCGTTTCGATGCCCGCGCTGCGCAACTGGTCCATCACGTCGCGCATCGTCAGGCGTTCCTGGATCGTTTCCCGCGTGAACCAGTTGCCGCGTGGATCGAGCGCGTGGGCGCCCTTGTCGAGCACCGCGGCGGCAAGCGGAATGTCCGCGGTGACGACAAGGTCGCCCGCCGAGGCGAGTTCGACGATGCGGGCATCGGCAACGTCGAACCCCGCCGGAACCTGAATCGCCTTGATGAACGGCGACGGCGGCGTGCGCAGGTACTGATTGGCGACCAGCGTGACACAGACCTCGACGCGACGCGCGGCCCGAAACAACATGTCCTTGATGACCGACGGGCAAGCGTCAGCGTCGACGAAAATCTGCACGAGGGGGTGTCCGGAAATTCAAACGGCGATCATATAGCAAAAATCAGGCGAAAATGATCGCGCCCTCGTGAGAAAACGCTGGATCGCGCGCATTAGTGATGGCAGCGCGTTTCCCAGTGGTGATGGACCTTCACCTTGTGGCAATTGTGGTGATCGTAGGCGAAAGCCGGCTGGATCGCGGCAAGCGAGGCCGCCATCGTGGCGGCAATCAGAAGCCATTTCTTCATTGCAGATTCTCCCTGTAGTGAGGCGGCCGGAAAGGGTTGGCGAGGCCGCGCACTGCTGGAGCAATTGGCGCGCCTGGCCAGCCGCGCCTTGCCGGCCGCGCCTGACGCAACCGTGGTAGGGTGGCTGCCGGGCGGCATGCGGCCCCATCACCCCTAACCCCGGATCATGGACAATCTCGCAGACATACGGCTTTTCGTCGAAGCGGCCGGTCAGGGCAGCCTGTCGGCGGCTGGCAGGAAACTCGGGCTGTCGCCCGCCGCCGCCAGCGCGCGCCTCGTGAAGCTCGAAGGCGTGCTACGCACGCAACTCTTCGAGCGCTCCACGCGCAGGCTGCGCCTCACCGACGAAGGCCGCATCTATCTCGCGCATTGCCAGCATGCGCTGCAAACGCTCGAAGATGCACGCGCGGCGCTACAGGCGGGCCACGCCACGGTGGGCGGCGCGCTGCGCGTGTCGGCCACCTCGGACTTCGGGCGCGCCGTGCTGCGCCACTGGCTCGACGAGTTCAACGAGCAGCATCCTCAGGTCACGCTCACGCTGGTGCTCTCCGATTCGCTTTCGCATCTGTTGCAGGACGATATCGACATGGCGATCCGCTTCGGCGTGCCTGCGGATAGCGGCATGGTCGCGAAGCGTCTCGCCGACAATCGCCGCGCGCTGTGCGCGTCGCCCGACTATCTGGCCGCGCATGTCACGCCGCAGCATCCCGACGAACTAGGTGAGCTGGACTTCATCCTGCTCGCCTCTGCTTCAGGCGTGGCCAACCAATGGCGCTTTTCGCGCGGCGACGAGACCGCGTTGTTCACGGCGCCGCCCGAGCGCTCGCGGCAGACCAACGATGGCGCGCTTGCACGCGAATGGGCGATCGAAGGGCGCGGCGTGGTCATGAAGTCGATCTGGGATATCGGCGCGGATCTTCAGGCCGGGCGGCTGGCGTTGCTGCTGCCCGAATGGCGCTGCCCCGAGGTGCCCGTGAACGCGCTGTTCCAGCGCACGCCCTATATGGCGCCGCGCATACGCACCTTGCTTGATTTCCTCGAACAAAAATTCGATCAGGCATCCGAAGTATTGAAGCCTTATCTGTCGTAGGCTCGCTCCTTACCCTTCATGATCCGACTCGAAGACCTCGTGATTTTCGTTTCTGCCGCCGCCAATGGCAGTCTGTCCGCCGCCGCGCGCCAACTCGATCTCACGCCCGCCGTGGCGAGCGCGGGTCTCAAGCGGCTGGAGGCGGAACTGGGCGTGCGGCTGCTGGCCCGCTCGACGCGCAGCCTGCGCGTGACCGCCGACGGCGAGCGCTACCTCGAATTCGCGCGCAATGCCATCGAACAACTGGAGGCGGGGCAAAACGCCGTCGCGCATGGGCGCAAGATGATTGGCGGCACGGTGTCGTTGTCGATGCCTTCGGATCTCGGGCGCAACCTGCTGGTGGGCTGGCTCGACGCATTCCAGGCGCTGTATCCGGCCGTTTCGTTGCAGGTGCGCATTGGCGACCAGATCGCGGACATGTTCCGTGCGCCCATCGGTCTGGCGATCCGCTACGGCGTGCCCGAGGATTCGAGCCTCGTGGCGCTGCCGCTCGTGCCCGACAACCGGCGCGTGCTGTGCGCCACGCCCGATTACTTCGCGCGCCACGGCCGGCCTGCGACGCCCGCCGATCTGTCGCGCCATAACTGCCTGCGCTTCGCGTTGAGCGATACGCTGCACGACCGCTGGACCTTCTTCCACGACAACGAACCCGTCGTCGTGAGCGTGCACGGCAACCGCAGCAGCGACGACGGCGAACTCGTGCGCAAATGGGCGCTGGCGGGGCTGGGCCTCGCCTACAAGTCGCGCCTCGACGTCCTCGCCGATCTCAAGGCCGGTCTGCTGGAGAGCGCAATGGAGCACTACGGGACCGAACACGCGCCGCTCCATCTGGTTTGCGCGCATCGTGCGATGCTTTCGCCGACGGTCAGCGCCCTGCGCGACTTCCTTCAGCAGCGCTTCGCCGCCTACCTCGCCTGATTGGCCGGACTCTTCCCCGGCCGCATTTTCAATCCTGCGTTGAAACTGATTGCGCGCCTGCCTGCTGGGTTGGACGCGCGAATTCGCTCATCATGCCCCCATGACGAACAGCGAACGGGACGGAGGGCAAGGTGCTGATCGCAATCGCGCGTTTTCATTTGCGGCCCGAGCGGGCGATGGCGTTCGAGGCGGTATGGCAGATGGCGAGCCGTGTCCTGGCGAACCAGGGCGGCTATCGTGGGCACCGGCTCGGTCCTCAATGCGAAGACGCTGGCTGCTACGTGCTGGAGATCGAGTGGGACAGCCTCGATGCGCAAAGCGCCTTCATGGCGCACGCCGATTTCCCGCCGTTTTTGCGCATGCTCTGGCCGTACTTCGCGGCGGACCCCGAACTGATTCACTTCGAACCGCTGCATGGCTCTTGATGTCCCGTCGACGTTTCGCTGATTCGCCGTGCTTTTTCTTGCCGATATAACTGGAGCTACATGATGAAAGCGATTGGTTACCACCGCAGCCTGCCGATCACCGACCCCGACTCGCTGATCGATCTGGAACTGCCCGAGCCGACGCCGGGCGCCCACGATCTGCTCGTCGAAGTCCGCGCGGTCTCCGTCAACCCTGTAGATGCGAAGGTGCGTGCGCGCATGGCGCCCGAGGACGGTCAGGCCAAGGTGCTGGGTTGGGACGCGAGCGGCGTGGTGCGCGCCGTCGGCCCGCAGGTGACCCTCTTCAAGCCGGGCGACAAGGTCTGGTACGCCGGTTCGCTCGTGCGCCCGGGCACCAATAGCGAGCTGCATCTGGTGGACGAACGCATCGCGGGCCCGATGCCCGCGACGCTGGACTTCGCACAGGCCGCAGCATTGCCGCTCACCACCATCACCGCGTGGGAGTTGTTGTTCGATCGCCTTGGCGTGCCCGAAGGGAAGGACGCAAGCGGCAAGGCGCTGCTCGTGATCGGCGCGGCGGGCGGCGTGGGCTCGATCCTCGTGCAACTGGCGCGTCAACTGACCGGCCTCACGGTGATCGGCACGGCCTCGCGTCCCGAGACCGTGCAGTGGGTGAGCGAACTGGGCGCGCATCATGTGATCGACCATACGAAGCCGCTTTCGCAGGAACTCAAGCGCATCGGGATCGACGGTGTGGAGTACATCGCGAGCCTGAACCAGACGGATCATCACTTCGACGAGATCGTCGCTTCGATCAAGCCGCAAGGGCGTCTCGCGTTGATCGACGACCCCGAGGTATTCGACTTCCGCAAGCTCAAGAGCAAGAGCGTGTCGTTGCATTGGGAATTCATGTTCACGCGTTCGATGTTTGGCACGGCGGATCAGATTCGCCAGCACGAGTTGCTCGGCCGTGCCGCGCGCCTGATCGACGACGGTGTGTTGCGCACGACGCTCAACGAGCGCTTCGGCACGATCAACGCGGCGAATCTGCGCCGCGCCCATGAATTGATCGAGACCAATCGCGCACACGGCAAGATCGTGCTCGAAGGCTTCTGATCGCCTTCGATCCTCTCGGAGGCGTGTGGACGCCGGGATATACTTCGCTTCGTGAGCGGGCGCGCCGGTTGGCGCGCCCGCGTTATTTCATCCTTCATACGAAGCTTCGATCTTCCGGCGGTGACCCATGGACCTCGTCCAAAGCATGCGAGTCTTCATACGTGTCGTGGACGCGGGCAATTTCACCGCGGCGGCCAACGCGCTGAACACGACCACGGCCTATACCTCGCGCGCGGTGTCCGAGCTCGAAGCGCATCTGCGCACGCGCCTGTTCAATCGCACGACGCGCAAGATCACCCTCACTGAAGCGGGCGAGCGCTTTCTCTCGCGCAGCCGCCTGATCCTCGAGGATCTGGAGCAGGCCGAATCCGAGGCCCGCAACGCGACGCTCGTGCCCTCGGGGCGGCTGCGTATTCACTCGATGAGCGGCTTCGGCACGCGCTATGTGGTACCGCTCGTCACGCGTTACATGGAGCAGCAGCCGCTCGTCGAAGTGGATCTCACGCTGCATCAACGTATGCCGGACCTGCTCGAAGAAGGGCTCGACATTTCCATCGTGCTGGCGCAGTCGCTGAAAGAGTCGAACTATGTCTCGCGCACGCTCGGCAGCATCTTTAACGTCATGTGCGCGTCGCCGGAATATCTCGCCCGGCACGGCATGCCGCAGACGCTTGCGGACCTCGACCAGCATGCGTGCCTCAAGCTCGTGATGCCCTCGGGCGAATCGGAGTCGTGGGTATTCGAGAGCGACGCGGGCGTGGAAACTTTCGCGCCACAGAAGATGCCGTTTTCGGTGAATCTGCCCGAGGCGCTGGCGGAGGCGATCGCATGCGGCATGGGCGTGGGCGTGCTGCCGGTCTCGACCTTCGTGCGCGAACTCGCGGCCGGGCGCCTTGCGCGCGTACTGCCCGAGTACCGGCTCGATGTGCGCAACATCTACGCGATCTATCCTTCGCGCAAATACCTGGACGCGAAGGTGCGCACGTGGATCGAGTTCGTGAGCGAACATTTGCCGCCGTTGCTTGAAAGCGACACGGCGGCCATCGCGTAAGCGGTACTTAAGCCTTGTTTGATGAAGTATCGGGCAAGGCTGACCACTTGATTGCGTGCACAACCATCGTGCTTTTATGCACTCGTGTTGTGCAGGCGCGGCGCGCTCATCTTGAACCAGGCCTTCGCGATCTTGCCGTCGACGACCTCATAGACGGCGAGCACATCGACTTCGCCCACGCCTTCGGGAAAGTCGCGTGTGACGCGCTCCTGATCGATCACGGTATTGCCCACCACGCCCCGATGGAGCAGATGACCATGCAGATGCGGTTCTTCGAAGCGCGTGACATGACGCGCGCGAATCTGCTGTGCGCCGCTCGCGAGCAGGCGCGAGGGGAACTCGTAGTACTCGGCGTCGTCGGCCCAGCAGGCCATGAAAGTGTCGATATCGCGCGCGTTATAGGCGACGAGTTGCCGCTCGACGGGCGCGACGAGATCGGCGGGAAGGGTGTTGGGGAGGGGCGTATCGGGCATCGCGTCGTTTCCTTATATGAAAGAGCGTTGCCGATTCTAGCTTGCGAAGGAGCGGGCTGTGACCGGGATCGATGCGCGGGCAACGATCCCGGTCAAGAGAGGCGACCGGCGATGCAGGCATCGCCGGTTGCGGGGAGGCTGACGACTTACTTCGTCGCGAGTTCGCCTTCCACGGCGCTTTGTTCGGCTTGTTCTTGATGCGCGCGCGAGAGGCGGCCCATCAGCGGCAGCAGCAGGATCGCGAGCAGGGCGCCCGCGGCGGCGAGCCAGCCCAGACCATCGAACAGCTTCGTGTAAAGCGGCAGCGATTCGAGCGGCGAGAGATTGCCTTGCGGCATCTTCGCGAAGGTCGCGACCACGCTGCCCAGGTATTGCGACACGCCGGTGGCCACGAAGTACGCGCCCATCATGAAGCCGCTCATGCGAGCCGGCACGTAGCGCGCGATCATCGCAAGGCCCAGGCCGCTCACGAGCAGCTCACCCAGCGAGTAGAGGCCGTAGCCCGCCACCATGAACCACGACGACACGCGGCCGTCGACGGCGTAGCGGCCGCTCGCCGCGTAGACGAAGAAGCCCGCGGACACCACGACGAAGCCGAGCGCGTACTTGGCCGCAACCGGCACGTCGCCGCCACGGCTCGCGAGGCGCGAGTAGATCGTCGCGAGAATCGGGCTCATGACCATGATCCAGATGGGGTTGAGCGCCTGGAATTGCGCCGCGCTCCAGCTGAACAGCGTCGTGCCGAACAGGCGGAAGGCCGGATCGACGTTGTGCACCGCGAACAGCGTGAGCGAGGTGGACATCTGCTGATAGAACACGAAGAACAGGATCACCTGCAGCACGAGGATCAGCGCGGCCACGAGACCCGAGCGCTCCTGGCGCTCGCAGGTCATCAGCATCCAGCCGAAGATCGCGAGGATCGCCACGCCAGCGGTATAAACGCACGCCACGGCGAGCTTCTTGTCCTGCAGCACGAACATGGTGAGCGCGCCCAGCACGACGCCGCCCGCGAGCACCCACGCGAGACGCTTCCACTGGATCGGTTCCGCATCGGGAATCGAGCCGATCTGCGCGAGCGTGCGTTGCATCAGGAAGAAGTTGGCGATACCGAGCAGCATGCCGCCGCAGCAGACCGCGAAGGCCGCATGCCAGCCCCAGTGATCCTTGATCCACGGCGTGAGCAGCATCGACACCGTCGAGCCGATATTGACCGCCATGTAATAGATCGTGAACGCCGCGTCGATACGCGACTCGTCGCCTTCATAAATGCGGCGCACGAGATTGGCCGCGTTCGACTTGAAGAGACCGTTGCCGACCACGATCACGCCGAGCGAAGCGTACAGATGGCCGAGATGATCGTTAGGCAGTGCGAGCATGAAATAGCCCGCGAACAGAATGGCCGCGCCCAGCACCATCGAGCGGCGCGAGCCCAGCACGCGATCGCCGATCCAGCCCCCAATCGAGGGCGACGCATAGACGAGCGCAGCGAACGCGCCCCAGGTGAGCGTGGCGTGCTCTTCGTTAAAGCCCAGCCGCTCGACCATGAAGAGGACGAGCAGCGCCGCCATGCCGTAATAGCCAAAGCGCTCCCACATCTCGATCAGGAAAACCGTCGAGAAGGATCTCGTCCGTGAAACCGATGAATTCATTGTGACCTCAATTTGCTGCAAATTTGCTGCGATAGTGGCGATGACACGCGGGTTGCGTGCGAATGGGAAGCGGGCCGCAACTCACGCCGGAGTTGTGCCGCTGGTCAGGACGGCGCTTATGGCGCCAGGTGATGTCATATCTCCTCCTAGGTGAGTCTGCGGATCGCGCAGATACCAGGTTTACAATTTCATATTTGTCTGATCGTCCATCACAGTGACGGCGCGGATCTCGCTGACGCACTGTTTTGGTGCCGGATCCTATAAGGGAAATTTCGGCAAGGCGCAAGGGTATCAAACGAGATTTACTTATATCAAACAATTTTTGACGACAATTTACGTTCCTGATATGGTTTCTTCAAGTGGAAAGCAGGACCCGGCTGCGTTGGCGCTCGGCGAAAAGATCCGCGCACTGCGCCAGCGGCTGAGTCAGACGCTCGACCAGACGGCCACGGCGGCGGGTATTTCGAAGCCGTTTCTGTCACAAGTGGAGCGCGGTCTGGCTTCGCCGTCGTTGACCTCGCTCTCGGGTATTGCGCGGGCGTTGGGTGTGACGATGCAGTATTTCGTCGAAACGCCATCGGAGGAACGTTCGGTCAAGCGGGGTGATCAGCTCGAATTTTTCGGCTTCGCGCATTCGGCGAACCTGTTCGCCCGACTCACGAATTCCGCCGGAGGACGCCAGCTCGAATCGATCCTCGTGCGCCTGCCGGTGGGCAAGACGCGCGCGGAAGTCACCACGCACGCAGGGGAGGAGTTTCTCTACGTGATCGACGGTGAGTTGACGCTGGCACTGGAAGGCAAGTCGTTTGTGCTCCAGGCAGGAGACTCGGCACATTATCAGTCCACGGTGCCGCATAGCTGGGGCAACAATGGCAGCAAGGAAGCGGTGGTCGTCTGGGTTGGGACGCCACGGCTGTTTTAAGCGGGGAATAGCCGGAACATTCGAGGCATCGAATGTTTCCCTGTGTGTAATTGTAAGGATGACGAAATGAAGAACCCTCAACTGCTGCCAGCGCGAATATGACGCTGGCCGTTCCGGCTTAAGACGACGTGCGGGCCGCGCGCCGTCGGTTTCATTCGAATAAGACAAATACCCATCCCAAGATAATGAAAAAAACGTCCGTTCTGACGGCGGCGCTGGTTGCGCTCGCCCTTACCCAGGCAAACGTCGCATCCGCAGTCGCCATTCCCCACGGTGTCACCCTGGCCGCAAGCCAGGAGTTGACCCGCCAGGTCCCTGCCGAAGTCGAGTCGCTCGATCCGGCTCATATCGAATCCGCCACCGCCAACTCCATCGGCCTCGATCTGTTCGAAGGCCTCACGCGCATCGACGCGCAGGGCGCGGTCGTGCCTGGCGTCGCCAGCGCATGGACGCGCACGGCGCCCGATACGTGGCAATTCCATCTGCGCCACGACGCAAAGTGGAGCGACGGCCATCCCGTCACCGCCGGCGATTTCGTCTACGCCTGGCAGCGCGTGGTCGATCCGAAAACCGGCTCGCAGTACACCATCCTGGTGGAGTTCGTGAAGAACGCGCGCGCCGTGATCGCGGGCAAGATGCCGCCTTCGGCACTGGCCGTGCGCGCCATCGACCCCTACACGCTGGAAGTGAAGACCGAAGAGCCGGTGGCGTTCTTCCCCGAAGTGGCCGCGATGTCGACCCTCGTGCCCGTTGATCGCGCAACGATCGCCAAATTCGGCGATGCCTGGACGCGCCCCGGCAATCTCGTCAGCAACGGCGCGTATCAGCTCGCCGACTGGCAGCCGAACAACCGCCTCGTCGTGACGAAGGACCCGCACTACTGGAACGCCGCGCAGGTGCCTGTCACCAAAGTGACGTGGATGCCGGTGGAAAGCGACGAAACCGCCATGCGCATGTATCAGGCGGGCCAGTTCGATCTGACCTATTCGATTCCCTCGGGCCTGTTCGGCCAGATCTCGCATCAGTTCGCCCCGGACCTGAAGGCCGGTGTGCAGATTGCCACGTACTACTACGCATTGGATAACAACGATCCGGCGTTCCACGATCCGCGCGTGCGTCAGGCGCTCTCGATGGTGATCGACCGCGACCTGTTGACCTCGAAGCTCACCCAGGCGGGCGAGCAGCCGGCTTACGGCCTGATCGTCAAGGGCACCAAGGGTGCGCTGCCGTTCACGCCGGAATGGGCCGCATGGCCGATGAGCAAGCGTGTCGATTACGCACGCGGTCTGCTCAAGGCGGCGGGTTATTCGGATGCGAAGCCGCTTACCTTCACGCTCACCTATAACACCAGCGATCTGCACAAGAAGGTCGCACTGTTCGCCACGACCGAATGGCGCACCAAGCTCGGCGTGAATGTGAAGCTCGAAAACGTCGAATACAAGGTGCTGCTCAAGGAGCGTCACGAAGGCAAGGTGCAGGCCTCGCGCGACGGCTGGTTCGTGGACTACAACGACGCCATGTCGTACTTCGACCTGCTGCGCTGCGGCGGCGTGCAGAACGACGACCACTACTGCAATCCGAAGGTCGATGCGCTCGTGCAGCAGGCCAACAGCCAGCTCGACGACACGAAGCGCGAGCAACTGCTGACCCAGGCCCACACGACGGCGATGAACGACTATCCGATGATCCCGCTCTTCCAGTATTCGGCGGATCGTCTCGTGAAGCCTTACGTGGGCGGCTATTCGGCGACCAACTACGTGGACCAGCGCGCGTCGCAGGACATGTACATCATCCGTCACTGAGCACGCGGGGCACACCATGCTGGCTTATACGCTACGCCGCGTGATGTGGGCGGTGCCGACGGTGCTCTCCGTCATCACCGTCTGCTATCTGCTGCTGCACCTCACGCCCGGTGGTCCGTTCGACTCCGACAAGAAGCTCTCGGCGGAGGTGCTCGCCAACCTCAACGCGAAGTACCACCTCGACGAGCCGCTCTGGAAGCAGTATCTGGACTACCTGGGCGCGCTGCTGCACGGCGATCTCGGGCCGTCGCTGCGCTACACCGACTGGTCGGTCAACGATCTCGTGCGCCGCGCGCTGCCGGTGAGTTTGGGCATTGGCGGGATTTCGGTGCCGATCGCACTGGTGCTCGGCGTAGCGCTCGGCACGCTGGCCGCCGTGCGCCGCAACAGCCTCGTCGATCACTTCGTCATGCTGCTCGGCAATCTGGGCAACGTCGTGCCGCCCTTCGTGCTGGGGCCCGTGCTGGTCTGGATCTTCGCGGTCCTGCTCAAGACCAGTGCGGGCCAAAGCTGGCTGCCCGCGGGCGGCTGGGGAGACGGCGCCTGGTCCTATCGCGTGCTGCCCGTCGCGCTGCTGGTGATCATCAACATGGCGTCGATCGCGCGGGTGATGCGTGGCAGCCTGATCGAAGTGCTCTCGGGCAACTTCATCCGCACGGCGCGCGCCAAGGGCCTGCCCAACCGCACCATCGTCCTGCGCCATGCGCTGCGGCCCGCGCTCATGCCGGTGGTCTCGTTGCTCGGTTCCGTGTGCATTTCGTCGATCACGGCGGCGGTCGTGACCGAATCGGTGTTCGCCCTGCCGGGCCTCGGCCAGCTCATCGTGAACGGCGCGATCAATCGCGATTACACGCTGGTGCTCGGACTCGTTGTTCTCACAACGGTCGTGGCCGTCCTGTTCAACCTGCTCGTCGACCTCGCTTACGCGTGGCTCGATCCGCGCATTCGCTACTGATCCAGGTCCGTCCCATCATGAATAGCCAATCCTCCTCTGCGGCGCAGGCCGCACAGGCGGCGGGTGGCGCTGCGCGCCGCATGCCGCCCGCGCTCGCGCGCTTCCTGCGCCACCGCGCGGCGCTCGCGAGCCTCGTGATCCTGTTGCTGATCGCGCTCGCGTGCTTCGTCGGTCCGCTGCTGCTGCCGAACGCCCCGGCCGACAGCGACTGGTCCGCCATCAGCCTCGCTCCCACCTTGCAGGGCACACACTGGTTCGGCACCGACGAACTCGGCCGCGACCTGCTGGCCCGCACGCTCGTGGGCGGGCGCGTGTCGCTCGAAGTCGGTCTGCTCGGCACGCTCGTGACGGCGCTGTTCGGCGTCGCCTACGGCGCGACCTCGGGCTACCTCGGCGGGCGCGTGGACGCCACGATGATGCGCATCGTCGACATGATGTACGCGATCCCCTACATGCTGATCGCGATCCTCATGATGACGCTGTTCGGACGCGCGTTCTATCTCGTCGTGCTGACGATCAGCGCGTTTTCGTGGCTCGACATGGCGCGCGTGGTGCGCGGCCAGACGCTCTCGCTGCGCACGCGTGAATTCATCGACGCGGCGCGCGCCATCGGCGTGCGGCCCGCCGTCATCATCGCGCGTCATATCGTGCCGAATCTCGCGGGCATCGTCGCCGTCTATGCGACCGTCACCGTGCCCAACATCATCCTCACCGAGTCCGTGCTGTCGTTCCTCGGCCTTGGCGTGCAGGAACCGATGACGAGCTGGGGCGTGCTGATCGAAGACGGCGCGCAGAAGCTCGAAGCGATGCCCTGGCTGCTGCTGTGTCCCGCGCTGATGCTGTGCGCGACGCTTTACTGCGTGAACTTCGTGGGCGATGGCCTGCGCGACGCATTCGACCCGAAGGAGCGCTGACATGGCCCTGCTGGAAGTCAAGGACCTGAGCGTGACGTTCGCGCGGCGCGATGGCGGCGCCGACGCACCGAGCGTCACCGTGGTCGACAAGGTGTCGTTTTCGCTCGAAGCGGGCGCGACGCTCGGCATCGTCGGCGAATCGGGCTCGGGCAAGAGCCAGACCGTGATGGCGCTGCTCGGCCTGCTCGCGGGCAACGGCCGCGCGAGCGGCGAGGCGCTCTATCGCGGCGAGAACCTGCTGACGATGAAGCCCGCCGCGCTCAACCGCATTCGCGGCAGCCGCATCGGCATGGTGTTCCAGGACCCGATGACCTCGCTCAATCCGTTCCTCACGATCGAGCGGCAGATGACCGAGACGCTGGAGCTGCACCGTGGCGCGTCGCGCCGCGAGGCGCGCAAGCTCGCCATCGAGGCGCTGGAGCGCGTGCGCATTCCCGACGCGGCGCGCCGCATCGGCATGTATCCGCATGAGTTTTCGGGCGGCATGCGCCAGCGCGTGCTGATCGCCGCCGCGCTGATGATGGAGCCGGACGTCCTGATCGCCGACGAACCGACGACGGCGCTCGACGTGACCGTCCAGGCGCAGATCATCGAATTGCTGCGCGAACTGAACCGCGAAAACGGCACGGCCATCGTGCTCATCACGCACGACATGGGCGTGGTGGCGGAGTTGTGCGACGACGCGATGGTGATGTACGCGGGCCGCACGGTGGAGCGCGCGAGCGTGCGCGAGTTGTTCGGTCGACCGTTGCATCCGTACACCACGGGTTTGCTGGGCGCGCTGCCGCGCCTCGATATGCCGCTGGATCAGCCGATGCAGACGATCCCCGGCAATCCGCCGATGCCTGGCCGGATCGGCGCGGGTTGCGCATTCGCGCCGCGTTGCGCAAGCGCGATGGCGCGTTGCCATGAGGCGAGGCCCACGCTCGAAACGATTGGCGAGCGCGTACGCGCCTGCCATCTGCCCGTCGAATCGCTTTACGGAGTGCCTGCATGAACCCGACCGCACAAATCGTCGCCAATGCGCAGGCCCATGCTGACAAAAACGCGGATGAGACCTTGCTGAGCGTGCGTGACCTCAAGGTCCAGTTTCGCGTCGCGAAGGGCGGCTGGCCGTGGCAGAAGGCCCAGTTGCGCGCGCTCGACGGCGTCTCGTTCGACGTGCGCCGTGGCGAAACGCTGGGTCTCGTCGGCGAGTCGGGCTGCGGCAAGTCCACGCTCGCGCGTGCGCTGATCGGCCTTGCGCCCGTGACCTCGGGCAGCGTGAACTGGCGCGGCAAGGAAACCGTGCGGGGCGCACGCCGCGACCTGAGCACGCTGCGCCGCGACGTGCAGATGATCTTTCAGGACCCCCTGGCATCGCTCGACCCGCGCATGAGTATCGGCGAGATCGTCGCGGAGCCGCTGAAGACGCATGCGCCGGGACTCGGGCGTACCGAGATCGAGCGCCGCGTGCTCGCGATGATCGAGCGTGTCGGCCTCAATGCGCAGCATCTGCCGCGTCGCGCCCACGAATTCTCGGGCGGTCAGTGCCAGCGTGTCGGCATCGCGCGCGCGCTGATCGGCGAGCCGCGTCTCGTGATCTGCGACGAGCCCGTTTCGGCGCTCGATGTCTCGATCCAGGCGCAGATCGTCAATCTGCTGCGCGACCTGCAACGCGAGCTATCGCTTTCGCTGCTGTTCGTCGCGCACGATCTCGCGGTCGTGAAGGCGATCAGTCATCGCGTGATGGTGATGTATCTGGGCCGCGTGATGGAGCTGGGTTCGCGCGAGACCGTCTATGACGCGCCGCGTCATCCCTATACGCAGGCGCTGCTCGCGGCCGTGCCGCTGGCCGATCCCGACGCGGCGCGCGCGCGCCGTGTGCCGCTGCTCGCGGGCGACATGCCTTCGCCGCTCAATCCGCCTTCGGGCTGCGCATTTCACACGCGCTGTCCGAAAGCCACGCAGCGTTGCGCGAGCGAGAAGCCAGCGCTGCGCTCGATCGGATCGGGCGCTGCGTTGCGTGGCGAAGTCGCGTGCTGGGAGGCGTCGGCGCTGCTGGGCGCCACTGCTTGAGGCCGTCACTGGCCAGGACCTGAGAGAAGAACAGGCGACGCGGGGACAACACTCGCGCCGCAACCGCATTTCGCGGCGTGGCTGACCGCTACGCCGTGGAATTTGGCCGCCGCGCTACCGCCGGCGGCCTAGGGGATCGGAGGGTACACCGCCCGACGATCCAGCATATAACGACGTGAAGACAAAATGATGAAAACAGATCGCAGGAAAAACAAGGCGACATCGACGATCATGCTGGCCGCATTGGGCTTGCCGCTTGGCGTGAGCGCGCAGGCCTGGGCCGATGACACCCCACAGGCGGCGACCCTGCAAGCGCAGGCGATTACCCCGCAGGCGGATGCGAAGGCCGTCGACAAGAAGGCGCAGGCAACCGCGCAGAACGGCACGATCGTGGTGGCGCAGGCCAATGTGCCGCCCGCGAATGGGGCGTCCGCACAAGGTCAAGCCCAGAACGGCGCGCTGCTGCTGGCGGCAGGCTCGCCCGACCAGAGCGCGAACCGCGTGACGGTGGCGAATAACGCGCCGCAGGCCCAATCGAGCCAGGCGCGCAGCAATGGTTTTATCGGCGACAGCCACCTCACCATCAATCTGCGCAACTACGCGGACCAGCTCGACATGCAGGGTGGTCCGCATCGTCACGCGTGGATTCAATCGGCGCAGGTCAACTATGAATCGGGCTTCACGCAAGGGCTGATCGGCCTGGGCGTGGATGCCTCGCTGTTCGGCGCGCTCAAGCTCGACGGCGGCGCGGGCGCGGGCAACATGGTGCACGTCGGCAAGGATGGCGGCGGTTCCAACCAGCTCGCGTGGGCCTATCCCGGCATGTACGACGTGAAGGCGCGCATCTCGGACACGGTGGTCAAGTACGGTCTTCAGCAGGTCGTCAACCCGTTCATGGAGCCGCACGACAATCGTTCGCTGCCGCCGACCTTCCTCGGCTTGTCGGTCGTGAGCAAGGACGTGACGGATGTGATGCTCGAAGGCGGCAGCTTCACGCGCGCCAACGATCGCGGTCACACCAACCTGAGCAACCTCACGAGCTCGTACGGCGGTGTGCGTATCGACCGCCTGAGCTACGTGGGCGGTACGTGGGACTACGCCAAGGGCGGTACGCTCTCGCTCTACGCCGATCAGGCCGATGACGTCTGGCGCCAGTACTACGGGTCGGTTGAGCAGAGCATCGGCGATCCTTCGACGATCAAGTGGACCGGCTTCGGCAACGTCTATTCGACGCACAATACGGGCGATTCGAAGGAAGGCGAGATCAACAACAACGCGATCAGTTTCTCGATTTCGGCGCAGCACGGCCCGCACTCGATCCTGTTCGGCTACCAGCACATCATCGGCAACCAGTTCTTCGATTACCTGAACGAGACCAACGGCATCTATCTCGTGAACTCGATGGACGTGGACTACAACGCACCGCACGAGCAATCGTTCCAGGCGCGTTATACGTTCGACGGCAAGTACGCGGGGCTGCCCGGCGTGAAGGCGATGTTCTGGTATCTGACCGGCTGGGGCGCGGATGCGTCGGCCGAAGCGCAGATCAACGCGTCGACGTCGAGCCCGCTGCACGACCTGTACTGGAAGGACGGCCAGCCCGTGCACGGCACGCACCACGAATTCGGTTTCGTGCCGTCGTACACGCTGCAAAGCGGCCGCTTCAAGGACACGAAGGTCACCTTCATCGCCATGTGGCACCACGGCTCGAAGTACTACTCGGACGCGAGCAACATGGAATACCGCCTCGTGATCAACATGCCGATCAAGGTGTTCTGATCGGCACGTCAAGCGCCACGGTATGAAAAACGGGGCTATGCGCGGCAGTCTGCGCATAGCCCCGTTGTCTTTCGGGCGGTGCTCGAAAGCAGGTATTAACGCACCGGAATGATGAGTTGTTCGCCGACCAGAATCAGATTCGGGTTCGGCAGGTTGTTGCGGCGCTGGATGTCCCGATAGCGCGCGCCGGCGCCCAGTTGCGCGGCGGCGATGGTGTTGAGCGTGTCGCCGCGCCGCACTGCATAGGTGTGCTCACCATGACCGGCCGCGATCACATCGGCCTGATCGCTGCGGAAGTATTTGCGCAGCAGGTCCAGATACGCGGGCGATTGCTTCACGCGGCCGATTGCGCTGTTCAGATACACCAGCAGATTCTGGTCGTTCGCACGCACGCCAATCTTGTAGCTGATCGACGATCCATCGAGTTTGGTCTGCGCGAACTTGAGATCGCTGCCCTTGATGGATTCGACGGCGAACGGGTAGTCGTAAATGAACGCGTCGACCTGATGCCCGTCGATGGCCTTGGTGATGAACTGGTCGTCGGCGTCGTTGACTTCGACGAACTGCGTGTTCGGGAACTGGCGCGTGACGAAGGCCTTCACGTCGGGGTCGCCTTGCAGAACGCCCACGGTCTTGCCTGCGAGGTCCGCCGCCGAATGGATCGCCGAACCCTTCTGCACGATCAGCGCATAGCCGAAGTCGTCCAGATACGGATTCGTGTAGAGCACGCCTGCGGGCGTGTTGTCGGGGAAGGTCAGGCCGTCCATCGCGATGTCTACGGTTGGCGTGCCGTTGTCGGTCGTCAGCAACTGGCGCGGTACATCCTTGTAGGCGCTCACTTCGTGATGCGTGTCGATGGTGATAGGCCCGTTGGCGCTGAATTCGGGTTCGCCGAACAACAGCTTGGCGAACTCGTAGTTGAAGCCGTGGGGCGTACCGTTGGTTTCGCCATAGATCGGCTCGCTCGGGTTCTCTACCGAAATGCGCACGACGTGGTTTTGCAGGATCTGCTGCCGCGTGTCCGCGTTGGGCGTGAAGCTGGCGGGAATCGGTTGCGGCGCCACAGGCTGCGGCACGGCGGTCTGCGCCGATTGCGGGGCGGCAGGCGTGGATTGCGAGCTATTGCCGACGTCGAGCGCGGCCCCGGGCTGCGTGTCGCCATGCTTGCCGATCAGGCCATGTTGCCAGGCATAGTACGCGCCGTAGACGATCGCGACACTTGCGACGAGGCCGAGGAAGCGCTTCGCACCAGTGGTCAACTGCATGAGTGGACTCCTTAGTTTTTGTAGCGGGTGTAATCGATCGGGCCGGGCGTCGGTGTTTGCCCCTTCGCAGACGCAGCATGCCCCGGTTCGGTCAGGCGCGCGGCAGGCGTGAAGTCGATCTGCCGGCTGTTGAGGTCGGCGAGCAGTTGCAGGCCGCGTTCGGTATCGGCGTCGTCGCGGATCTCCACCGCGTCGATCACCTTCACGCTGTCCTGCACATACGCGCGCATTTCGCCCATTTTTGCGGCGGTGTCATCGTTGATGTAGTCGACCAGCATGTCGCGCAACTCGTTGACCGTGGTCGTGCGGCTGAACGCACGCCGAAAGCCGCGCCAGGCTTCGGTCATCGAATTCACGGCCTCGTATTCCTTGACCTTGAGGCGGATCTTGAATTCGGCTTCGTCCTGCATGCGCCGGAAGGCGTTTTCGGCTTCCACCAGATTGTTGTAGGTCGCGTTCAGTTCGTCGTAGACCTTGCCGGTGCGCTGGATCGCGGCATCGAGCTGGCCAATGCGACGCGCGTGCGAATTGATCTCTTCCTGCGGACGATTCTTGCGCGCCATCGCCAGCGCTTCGCGCTTGAGTTGCTCCTGCTCTTCCTTGAACTCCTCGATGGTTCGGCGCACGGCTTCGACGCGCCCGCCGCCTTTGACACGCGCGTCGGAGGCCTCGTCGATCATCTTGGCGATTTCCTTGGAGAGGATGCGCTCCGTGGCCGCCGGATCGTATTTGATGATCGAATAGGTGAGCCCTTTCATGAGCAACTGATAGGCGAGCCAGAGGCGGCTGCGCAGCGTGGAGTCGAATACCAGCACGTAGACGAGACCCACGGCAATCGCGCCGAAAAAGACCGCCGCGGCCGTGTTCTCCATCAGCCTCGCGATATAAGGCATGACCTTGCCCGCGCCCCAGACGAGGCCGCCGAGCGCCGCCACGCCCACCACCATGCCGACGCCGCCTTCCTTCGTATCCCAGAACGAGCGCACGCGCTTCTTGATGCCGGTTGTGACGATATCGTTAGCCATGTGCCGATTCTCCAAGATAGCCCTGAAGCTTCTTCACGATGCCGTCATATTTCTGCACGAGCGTCGAGCGCACCGACTCGAAGTCGATCTTGGCCTTCGCCAGTCCCGCCGTCTTGCTGGTGATGGACTTGCTCACCTCATCCTTCTGCGCGTTTTTCTCAGCAAGCTGGCGGGCGAGTGCGCCGATCTCGTCGTTCAGGCGCGTCTCCTGTTCGCGCAGCGAGGCGATCTCCGCTTCGGAGCGCGTGACGAAGGCGCTAGCGAAGTGTTGCTGCTCCTTGGCGAGCACGTCGGCGTGGGAATTGACGGCGCCAAGCAGCGTGTCGAGGTTGGTCTTCACGCCCAGCAGCGCCGCGCGATAGCGCTGCTGCTCGTCCGGCACGGCTGCGGCGATCGACTGGCTCATCTCGGCGAAGGCGCGGTAGGGCGCATAGGCCGGATTGTCCTGAATGAGCGTGTCGATGCGCTTTTCGAGGTCGGCGACATCGAGTCCGCTTGCAGCGCCGGGTTGCCCCGCCGACGCGGGTTGAGTGTCTTGAGCCGTGCGCGTGGCGCTGGCTGTCGAATGGCTTTCGGCCTCGGGCGTGGGCGATTCAGCGGACGAAGCCGACTCGTCCACGATCACCAGATTCACCACCTTCTTGAGACCTTCTGGAATTTTCATTCAGTCCTCTCTGGGTGTTTGCTGACGACGCAACGACTATTGCGCGCTCATTGTGCGCCGCCCACAACGAAAATCAAGAGGCGCTTGAGCGGTCGAGCATAGCTGCTATGCGCACAGCATGATCTTGAAAATATGCACGATGATTCGATGTGACAGTTGGATGGCTGTTGAAGCGCGAAGCAGGGGATGCACACGTCATCATCGATACTTCTGTAAATGATTCGGTATGCGAAATAATGTGCGAGGCCAGGCGATCAGAAAATGTGGGCGCCGTCATGCAGACGCCTGATAGCGCCGCCGCGCCAGCGGGAAAAGTCTGCCGAATCCGCCGGGTGGTCGCTTACGGGTATGTCCCAACCCGAGCCCGCGAGGAAGGCGTGACGCAACGCGTTACGATATCCGGTGCAACAACGAAATGACCATCCGCGCCACGCGTTAGGGGTGCGGGCACTCATATTGCTACACAAAAAGATTTGCGGCGCCCAGAGCCGCCAGCGAAGGCCATGGCATTCCAGTACCATGCATGGCAGGAGCCGCCGCGTGGCCGAAAGGCTGGAGGCTCGTCGGCGGCGGGCGTCCGTTCTGCAAGGAGACATCACGCATGCGTGCAATGCCTTATCTAGACGGCTCCACCAGCGAAGCCCCGGTGCGCGATCTTCGCCGCGTGCCTATTCATCCCGATTACTGGTATCCGCTCGCCTGGTCGCGGGAACTCAAGGCTGGCAAGGCGCTGGGCGTGCATTTCGCGGGCGATCCGATCGTGCTGGTGCGCACGCAATCGGGCAAGGTGTTCGCGCTGGAGGACCGCTGCGCGCACCGCCAGGTGCCGCTGCACAAGGGCGTGGTCGACGGCGAGTCGCTGCGCTGCGGCTATCACGGCTGGACCTACGACTGCTCCGGCCAGTGCGTCGACGTGCCGTATCTTGGCCGCGAGCGCCTGCCCAACGGCGTGCGCGCCTACCCGTGCCGCGAGGCGCACGGCATGATCTTCGTGTTTCCCGGCGATGCCGCGCTGGCCGAAGAGCGCCCGGTGCCGTCGCTCGCCTCGGCGGAAAACAAGGCGTACAAGACGCGCCGCTTCGGGCGCGCGGTCAAGTGCCACTACTCGTTCATGCACGAGAACCTGATGGACATGAACCACCAGTTCCTGCACCGCCGCCAGATGGGCCAGATGCGCGCGCGCTCGCTGGGCCGCCGGCGCGGCGACGGCTGGATCGAGGTGGACTACACCTTCAAACGTATGGAGGGCAAGCAGCCCAGGGGCGAGGCGCTGGTGTTCGGCGCGGGCAAGCAGCGCGAGGACAAGAGCGACGTGATGACCATCCGTACGCAATACCCGTATCAGACGCTACAGATCCGTTCGGGCGACGACACACTCGTGATGGACCTGTGGATCGTCTATGTGCCGCTCGACGCGCAGCAGCGCACGAACCGCACCTTCGGGATGCTGTCGATCCGGCGGCCTTCCGTGCCGTTTTTGCTCGACGCCGCCTGGCCCCTGCTGGTGTGGTTCACGGAGCGCATCTTCGCGGAGGATCGCGCCATTGTCGAGCTCGAACAGGCCGCGCACGACCAGCAGGGCGCCGACTGGAACCATGAGGTCTTCCCGGTCATCAACGAACTGCGCGATCTGATGCGCACCTTGGGCGCGCGCACGGTCATTCCGATCCGTGCGGTGACGGACCTCGCATGATGTGACTTAAGGTGACTTGAGGTAACTCAGGCGCCCGCTTTCGCACGCGGCTTTGCGGCGGTTTTGGCGGGCGCCTTCTTCGCCTTCTTGAGCTGATTGAATTCGATGGCGGCGCGAATCAGCGCCTTGAGTGCGCGCGCATTGACCTTGTCGCCTTCGAAGAAGTCGATCGCCCGCCGCGCGTTGCCCTCCAGCCCCGCATTGAAGAGACCCTCCGGGTCCGGCAGGCTCGCGCCGTACTGGAAGGTCAGCTTCACCTTGCCCTTGTGCGCGTTCGCCACGGCGATGATGCCGTCGCGCGACCAGACGGGGCTGCCCATCCACTTCCATTCCTCGACGATGTCCTTGTCCGCCGCGAGAATCGTCTTGCGAACGTTGGCAAACGTATCGGCTCGCCAGTCGGCGATACCGGCGATCAGGGCGTCGATCTGTTCGGATGGGGTCATGATGTCTCCGCGCGCGTGTAAAAACTACAAACGACACGACTCCACATGCTTCAGTGAATGCTGCGTGCCGCCGTCCACAAATCCTGCGAGCCGATACCAGCATGCCACGCGTCGAATTGCGCGCGCCATGCCTCGAAGGGCTCGGTGAGCGGATGGCGTGGATCGCCGCTCAGCGAATACGCCATGCCTTCGATCAGCCAGCGGGGTTGGGTCGCGACCGCGAGATTGCCGAGCACTTCGGCCTGCCGGTAGTGAATCAGCTCGTGCGCCAGATAGAACGACTTCCAGCCGCGCGGCGCGACGATCACGCCGAAGTCGCCCACGGTTTGCGCCGCCTGCGCGCCAAGGCCGAACGCCTGCGCGCAGGCCGCGGTCGAGCAGAACACCACGCGCGGCGCGTCGCGGAACGGCCCGAGCGCGTCGCGTGCCGTCGCATAGCCCTCGCGATAGAGCGTGCGCGCGGCGTCGAAGCGGGCCGGGTTGTCGGTGCAGAGCGTGTCCTTGATGCAGAGGATGCCGGGCACGAGCGTCGGCGCGATCACACGCAGCGGCTTGACGAGAGCGAAGGCGGCCAGCGGCATGGCGACGAGCGCCGCTACGGCGATGCACAACAGGCGCTTCTTGATGGACATGGTGAGCAGCGGCGAGTTCAGGGTGCGGGCAAGCTTAGCATCGCTGCCCGCGCGCCGGATGCGACCGTGCCCGGACGTGCTCAAAGGTGCCTCAGTGCACCGTGAAGCTGTAGTGCCCCGTCGTGCGATGGCCGTCCGCGGCCACGGCGATCCACGTGACCTTGTACTGGCCCGCGCTCAGCGTATCGAGCGGCACCGACATGCGCTTCTTGTTGTTCGCATCGACGGCCGCCTTTTCGCGGATCACCGACTTGCCCGCCTTATCGACGACGTCGATCGAACTGAAGGCCGGTTCGAGCGCATCGTCGAAGTCGATCGTCACGGCGTTCTGCGCGCTCGTCACGTTCGCGCCGGCGGCCGGCTCCTGGTGGGTCGGGTAGGCATGGGCCCAGGCGAGTTGCGCGGCGCCGAGCGCGAGTGCGGCGGCGGCCAGGCGAATAGCGGCAAATTTCATTTCGGGTTCTCCTTGAGAGCGATTATTGGAACAGCGGTTTGCCGATGGAGTTCGGCGCCACGTCGTCGAAAAAGATGTGCGTCTGCACGAGGATGCCCACGTGCGAGCCGCTGGCGCGATTGACCGGAATCTGCGCCTCGATGCCCAGTTGACCGTAACGGTTGATCCAGATGAAGCCTGGATTGATCGTGCCGGTCGTCTGCCCCTGGCTGCGCGAGAGCGGCACTTCCACGAGCGGGATCAGGTTCGAGAACGGCTGCGGCAGGCCGAGATCATGCACATGCTGTTGTAGATACGGCAGGCTGTACTGGAAGGTGAAGCCGTAGTTGAAAGCGTTGGGCTGGCCCGCGCCGGTCGTGAGCGACGGCCCCAGCGCGCCGGTGATGGCGATCGGGCGCAACCACGCGAGCGAGTCGGGCAGATCGCCCATGCCCTTGCCCGCGTAGAGCGTGGGCGACAGGGTTGAAAAGTTGTCGGCGATCGCGCGGCTGCCGGTGCCGCCGAGTTCGGCATCCACGCCCACCGAGGTCATGAACTCGTGCGCGTCGTTCACGTAGAGCAGGTACTTGAGGCCGACGCCGAAGGTGTCGAAACCGCGCGCGGTCGGGTTGTTCTGCATCACGTAGCCGCCGTCGACGGAAAGCGCGAGGCGCGACGTGAGGAGTTTGTCGTACTCGAAATCGAACGAGTTGATGCTCTGGTCGCCGGCGTCGCCGGGCACGCGGACGTGGCCGTATTGAAGATCGGCCTCGTCGCCGACGCCGGGGTCGTCCACGGCCATCGTCGCCGGAAAGACGCGGTCGCCCGCAATCGCGTGGGCCTGGGCCGCACGCGGTGCGACGATCAACGAACAAGCAAGCGAACAAAGCAGGGCGCACGCGAGCGAAGCGGCCGTGCGCGGGAAAAGGTCAGACGTGAAGCGCTCAGACATGAAGCGTCCTGGTGCAATGAAGGTGCGCGCATCGACATGACGCGCGTGCAGACACGCGGCGACACGCAAGGGCGCATCGTCGCGAACACGGGCACGATCAGGTCAAACCAGGGGCGGGGCGCGCGCGAGCGCGAAGGTCAGCGGCTCGACGCGCGCAAGGCGCTCGAAGCGGGCGGCGACGCGCGCATGCACGAGGCGCGTGGCGAGCGCGAGCGACACGGGCACGCCGGGCATCACGGGCAGATGGGCCAGCAGGTTACAGTAGCCGCAGTCCTGCAGGTCGCTATTGCTGGCGTGTGTGTTGCCGCTTGTTTGATGGGCGCCCTGCACGTGCTGCATCGACGGCATATCGCAATGCGCCGACATCGTGAGCAACGAGGCGGAAGGCGTGGTCTGCGCCGCAAGCAGGTGCGAGATCACCGGGGCGAGCGTCGTCATCAGGATCGCAAGCGTCCCTAATAGACTGACCAGCCTGAGATGAAACCGGCGCACGATGCAAGGAAAAAACGGCGGTAAGGAAGCCGCGATTATGCCACGGGTGCCGTGGGGCTTCTGGGCAAATCCCGGTCATATCGTCGCATTCATGATTGCGTGATGCAGGTCAACGATGTCTGTAGACCCATTTGCACACGTTTCGTCATTTAGCTAAACTTCAAAATGAAAAATGGAGATTGCTAGATGGACGACATCAGCCGTATCAGCGCGCTTGCCAATGAAAGCCGCCTCGCCATCATGCGCTGGCTGAAGGCGCCGCGCCGCCATTTCCCGGTCCAGCCGCACGGCAATATCGACGAACTGGGCGTGTGCTGCACCTTCATCACGGACAAGCTGGGCATCGCGCCCGCGACCACCACGCGCCATATGCGCATCCTCGCCGACGCCGGACTCGTGCGCGCCACGCGGGTCGGCAAGTTCACTTACTACAAGCGTATCGACGCCGAGCTCAAAAAGCTCAGCCGCGAACTTTCACAACTCTGAAAGGCCCAGCATGGATGAACTCGCACTACTGGCGGACGCGGATCAGCGCGCCCATCGCTATCTGGCTTCGGTGGCGCAGCGCCGCGTGTTTCCCGACGCCGCCGCATTGGCCGGTCTCGCGGCCTTCGACGAAGCACTGCCCGATGTCGGCGCGCCGCCGGCCGACACATTGCGCTTGCTCGACGAAGCAGGTTCGCCCGCCACCACCGCGTCGAATGGCCCGAACTACTACGGCTTCGTGATTGGCGCGGCGTTGCCCGCTGCTGCTGCGGCTGAACGCTTGATGCTGGCGTGGGACCAGTGCGCGTCTACTTTCGATAACTCGCCGGCTGCGGCCACCGTCGAGCGTGTCGCGGGGCGCTGGGTGGTCGAGGCGCTGGGCCTGCCGCGCGAGAGCGCCGTGGGCTTCGGCACCAGCGCCACGGCTTGCACGCTCGTTGCAATTGCCGCCGCGCGCCGCGCTTTGCTCGCGCGCAAAGGCTGGGACTTCGACAACGACGGTTTGATCGGCGCGCCCGAGGTCAAGGTGGTGATCTCCGAACTGGTGCATATCACCGTGAAAAAAGCGTTGCGTGTGCTTGGCTTCGGCATGAACCGTCTAATCGTTGCGCCCGTAGATAGTTGCGGGCGCATCGATGCCGCTCGTCTGCCCGCGCTCGACGACATGACGATACTCTGCGTGCAGGCGGGCGAAGTGAACACCGGCGAGTTCGACCCGTTCGCCGCGATCATTCCGCGCGCGAAGGCTGCGGGCGCATGGGTCCATGTGGATGGCGCGTTCGGCCTGTGGGCGCGTGCATCGGCGAAATCGGCCCTGACCGAGGGCGTCGAACATGCGGACAGCTGGACCGCCGACGCGCACAAATGGCTCAACACGCCGTACGACGGCGCGATGACGATCTGCCGCGATGCCTCCGCGCTTGCCGCTGCAATGAACGCCGATGCCGTGTATTCGACGGCATCGCACGATGCGCAGAAGAACCTGAATCTGGAGTTCTCGCGCCGTCCGCGCGGGCTGCCGGTGTGGGCGGCATTGCGCACTTTGGGTCGCGCGGGCGTGGCCGAAATGGTCGAACGTCATTGCGCGCTGGCCGCGCGCATCGGGCAGGGTTTGCGTGACGAGGGCTACGAGGTGCTGAATCGAGTCGTGCTCAACCAGGTGCTGGTGCGCGCGCAAAGCGATGCGCAGACCGTGGCGATCCGCGAGGCCGCGCAGGCCTGCGGAGAAGTGTGGTTCGGCGCGACAGTGTGGCAAGGGCGACCCGCTTTCCGCATCAGCGTATCGTCGTGGCGCACCCAGGAAGCGCATGTCGATCGACTGATCGCGTTGCTGGCGGCGTTGCACGCCCAGCCAGCGAATCCCCGCTAATATCCCCGGCCAGGCAACGCGTTTCCTGGCCCTCCCTTCGCGCGATTAGTACCTGTTTCAGGAAAGGTACTTTCGCGCGCATCGTCTTAATTCCCCTCCCGCCTGCGTCGACAATCGCGATCTTGCGCGTGCACGGCCTCTGCGCGCCCCCTTTCTCCAACAACAAAACGGGTACACGGTGCAACGCGTGGTGTTGGCGCGCGGCCCTGACGCCCGCAAGACCCGCACATGATGAACAGGAAAGTCCTCTCCACCTGCGTCGCCTGCCTTGGCGGCCTGAGCACGGGTGTTGCTCACGCGCAGAGTAGCGTCACGCTCTACGGCTTGATTGATACTTCGATATCCTATGTAAATAACCAGCGCACCAACGGTGCGGGTTCGTCGGGCAGCAGCAACGTGTCGATGAACAGCGGCAACCTCAGCGCGTCGCGATGGGGCCTGCGCGGCAGCGAGGACCTGGGCGGCGGCGCATCGGCCATCTTTATGCTGGAAAGCGGTTTCTCGTCGGTCAACGGCAAGACCAGCAACGGCGGCAATCTGTTCGGGCGTCAGGCCTATGTGGGCCTACGCGCGAACGGTTATGGCACGTTCACGATGGGCCGCCAGTACGACTTCATTCTCACCTTCGTCACGCCGCTGGGCGCGGCCGGTTCGGGCTGGGGCGGCAATCTGGCGATGCACCCCTACGACAACGACGATTCGATCCAGAACATCCGCATCAACAACGCCGTGCGTTATACGAGCGAAACGTATCGCGGCTTCACGGCGGGCGCGATGTATGGCTTCTCGAACACGCCGGGCAGCTTCGGCAACAATGCCGCCTATAGCGCGGGCCTGTCGTATGCGAATGGCCCCTTCAAGGCGGGCGCGGCCTTCCTCAAGATCAACCGCGACGGGCACGTCGCCAACCCGGAGGGCGCGGTGAGCGTGACCGACGGCTCCGCGACCGTCACGGGCGGCGATCAACTGATCGTGGCGGTGGGCGCGCGCTACGCGTTCGGCCCGCATTCGGTGGGCGTGAGCTGGACCCATTCGGCCACCGACGATGTCACGGGCCTCTATCAGGGCGGCAAGATCGCGACGCTCAAAGGCAACACGATCATTTTCGACAACTACTCGATCGACGGACGCTACGCCGTCACGCCCTCGCTCTATGTGTCGGCGGCCTACACCTATACGCAGGCGCGTTTCGATGCGGGTGCGGGCTCCGCACGGCCCAAGTGGAACCAGGTAGTCGCGCAGATCGACAAGTCAGTGACGCCGCGTACCGACCTCTATCTGGAAGGCGTGTATCAAAGCGTGAGCGGTGGACGCAATAACGCCGTATTCGATGCATCCGTGTACACGCTCACGCCTTCGTCGAACAGCAATCAGGTGGTGGTGGCGCTCGGCATGCGGCATCGCTTCTGATCGCACGCACACAGCAATGGCCGCTACGCAATCAGGCGTTTTTTGCCGACTCCAGCAGCCATTGTGCGAGCCGCTGCGCGCCGTTCGGCATTTCCGCGTCGGCGCGCCAGCAGAGGTAATAATGACGCCCATCGTCCAGTTCGTGATCGAACAGCTTGTGCAGCGCGCCCGATGCCAGCTCGCGCGAAACCAGCGGCGCGCGTATCAGCGCCGCGCCCAGATCGGCCAGTGCCGCACTCAAGGTCAACTGGCCATCCTCGAAGAGCGGACCTTCGGTGCGCGTGACGTGGCGCGCGCCCGCGCTTTGCAGCCAGTTCGCCCAGGTGCTGCGGTCTTCGTCATGCACGAGCGGCACGCTCGCGAGATCGGCGGGCTTGCGCAGCGGCCCGTAGCGGCGCATAAAACGCGGCGTGCACACGGGCACCACTGCGCCCGAAAGCAGCGGCGTGCTCGTATAGCCGATCCAGTCGCCGGTGCCGAAGCGGATCGACAGATCGGCGGCGTCGCTGCGGTAGTTGCGGTGGTTCGCGTAGAGCACGGTGACGTCCACGTCTTCGTTGGCGTCGAGGAAGTCGTGCAGGCGCGGAATGAACCAGCCGATGCCGAACAACGGAATCAGACTGATCGTGATCTGGCGGCGCGAGGAGCGCTCGCGCACGAAGCCCGTCGCGCTGCGCAACACCGAAAACGCCGCGCTGATCGAGCGATAGTAGTCGCGTCCTTCGTCCGTGAGGATGAGCGAGCGGCCGCTGCGCACGGTAAGCGGCGTCTGCACGAAGGACTCGAGCAATTGCAGTTGATGGCTCACCGCCGAGGGCGTGATGTCCAGTTCGCGCGCCGCCGCGACAACCGAGCCGTGGCGAGCGAACGCCTCGAAGGCACGCACGGCGCGCAACGGTGGATCATCGGCAATCTGCTGAATTTTATTCATGTATCGAATTATATCGAACGGCATTGTAGCTGGTTAAATTGCGATTTATATCGTTAGATCATGGGTTTACTGGCTATCTCTGCGCGCTGGAATATTGATCGAACTAAAGATAATTTAGGCGGTTTCGCATCAAACCGTAATCTTTTTCATGATTCGACGGCAGCGCAACCCGCGCCTGGCCGTTCCCCGCATACATGAATACGCACGCCACTACACGCACATGAAAAAGAAAGCCCTGCTGTTGTTGCCGATCGCCGCGCTGGCCGCGACGCTTTTCGCTAGCGCCGCGCGCGCCCAGGATGAACAGGTCGTTTTGATTGGTCTCGCCGCGCCGCTCACCGGCGGTTCCGCGCGGATCGGCAAGGATCTGGAAAACGGCGCGCAACTCGCCATCGACGACGCCAACGCGAAGCATCCGAGCATCGGCGGCAAGCCGGTCGTCTACAAGCTCGCGAGCGCTGACGATCAATCGGACCCGCGCACGGCCGTCACCGTCGCGCAGCAACTCGTCGATCGTCATGTGATCGGCGTGGTGGGGCACTGGAATACCGGCTGCAGCGTGCCGGCCGCACACGTCTATCACGACGCGGGCATCGCGCAGATTGCGCCAGCCTCCACGGGGCATCAATACACACTGCAAGGCTTCGACACGTCGTTCCGCATCATGGGTCACGACGACGACAGCGGCGCCTACACGGGCGCCTATGCCGTGAGGACGCTCAAGGCGCAGCGCATCGTCGTGATCGACGATCAGACCGCCTTTGGCGCGGGACTCGCGAACCAGTTCATCAAGGGCGTGCAGGCCAATGGCGGCACCGTGATCGATCACCAGTACGTGACCGACAAGACCATCGACTTCAGCGGCGTGCTCACCGAAATCAAGGGCAAGCGCCCCGATCTGATCTTCCTCGGCGGGATCGATGTGGAGGCCGCGCCGCTCGTGCGTCGCATGCGTCAGCTGCATATTCAGGCACCGCTGCTGGGCGCGGGCGGTTTCGTCAGCCAGACTTTCCTCAAGCTCGCCGGGCCGGCAGGCGAGGGCGTGACGGCGCTGGAGCCGGGCCGTCCGCTCGACCGTATGCCGGGCGGTCCTGCTTTCGACGCGCAATATCGTGCGCGCTGGCATGCGCCGATCGAACTGCACGCGCCGTTCGCCTACGATGCGGCGGCCACGATCATCGCGGCCACGCAGCAAGCCAATTCGACCGACCCGAAGAAGATCGTCGCGACGCTGCACACGATCCGCCGCGACGGCGTGACGGGCACCATCGCCTTCGATGCGCAAGGCAATCTCAAGGACCCGGCGTACACGATTTATCAGGTGCGCAGCGGCAAGTGGGCCGTGGTCGATGTGCTCGGCGGCGGCGCAAAAGCCGCTGCGCACTGAAGCTCGAGGAGAAGATCATGACGCAGCAAAACGATCAACATGATGAAGGCGTGAACGGCGAAACGCTGGGCATTCTTGCGCGCCGCCGCATCGAGGCCGAAATCATCAAGCCGATCTACGAGATCCTCAAGCGCGACTTCGGCGCCGAGCGCGCGCAGGCTGTGATCGCCGAGGCCGTGCGCGGTGCGGCGATCGAAGCGGGTCAGCAGTTCGCGCAGCGCGAGCCGAACGGCACGAGCATCGCTTCCTTCGTCGCCCTCCAGGTGCTCTGGGAGAAGGACGACGCGCTCGACGTGGAGACGTTGCGCGCCGACGCGGATGCCTACGATTACGACGTGAAGCGTTGCAGCTATGCTGAGATGTATCACGCGATGGGACTCGGCGAAATCGGTCATCTGCTGAGTTGCGCGCGCGATAGCGAATTCATCGCGGGCTACGATCCGCGCGTCGAACTCACGCGCACGAGCACCATCATGCAGGGCGGCAAGCGCTGCGATTTCCGCTACCGCATGCGCGATGACGGTCTCGGGGGGAAAGCCGATGTCTGAGCACGACCAAACGAATCGGGCCGCGCTGCGCGTGAACGGCGCGCGCCTTTGGGAATCGCTCGAACGCATGGCGCAGATCGGTGCGACGCCCAAAGGCGGTGTCTGCCGCCTCGCGCTCACCGACCTCGACCGCGAGGGCCGCGATCTGTTCGTGCAATGGGCGCGTGAAGCCGGTTGCACGATTCGCGTCGACCGCATGGGCAATATCTTCGCGCGGCGCGCGGGCCGCGATCCACAGGCCGCCCCCGTGCTGACCGGCTCGCATGCCGATACCCAGCCCACGGGCGGCCGCTACGACGGTATCTACGGCGTGCTGGGCGGCCTCGAGGTCGTGCGCGCGCTCAACGACGCGGGCATCGAGACGGATCACCCGCTCGAAGTGGTGATCTGGACCAACGAGGAAGGTTCGCGCTTTGCGCCCGCGATGATTGCCTCGGGCGTCTATGCGGGCGTGTATCCGCTCGAATATGGACTGTCACGCACGGATGCGTCGGGCACGACGATCGGCGAAGCACTCGCGCAAATCGGCTATGCGGGTGAGGAGCCGGTGGGCGGTACGCCGGTTCATGCCGCGTACGAATTGCATATCGAACAAGGCGCGATTCTCGAACGCAGCGGCAAGACGATTGGCGTCGTCACCGCGGGGCAAGGGCAGCGCTGGTACGAAATCGAACTCACCGGCGTGGATGCGCACGCGGGCACCACGCCGATGGATCTGCGTCGTGACGCGCTGGTTGGCGCAGCGCGCATGATCGCGTTCGTGGAGTCGCTCGGGCGCAGCCATGCGCCGCACGGCCGCGCGACCGTCGGCATGATCGAGGCGAAGCCGAACTCGCGCAACACCGTGCCGGGGCGCTGCTTTTTCACGGTGGAGTTTCGTCATCCGCAGTCCGAAGTATTGGCGCAGATGGACGCCGCGTTGCGTGCAGAACTCACGCGCGTGGCGCAGGAAGCGCATCTCGGCCACACAATCGAGCAGATTTTCGACTACGCGCCTGTGCCGTTCGCGCCGGAATGTATCGAAGCCGTGCGCAACGCCGCCGATGCGCTCGGCCTGTCGAATGCCGAGATCGTTTCGGGTGCGGGACACGACGCCTGCTATCTGGCGCGCGTCGCGCCCACGGGCATGATCTTTATCCCTTGCGTCGATGGTTTGAGCCACAACGAAGGCGAAGCGATCACGCCCGAGTGGGCCGAAGCGGGCGCGAACGTGCTGCTGCACGCGATGCTCGCGAGCGCCGTTTAATTCTCCCTTTGACGCGCGGCGTCTAGAGATCGAGCACGAGCAGCGGCGTGCGCGAGCGCGAACAGCACGGCAGGAACTGATCGCACGCCGCCTTTTCTTCGTCGGTGAGGTAGGCGTCGCGATGGTCGGGCTGACCTTCGATCACGCGCGTGAGGCAGGTGCCGCACACGCCTTGTTCGCACGACGTCAGCACCTCCACGCCGTTCGCCGCGAGCACTTCGATCACGGTGCGGCCTGCCGGCACATCGAGGGTCGCGCCGCTGCTCGCAATACGCACCTGAAACGCAGCGTCGGTGGCCGACTGCTCGACCACAGCGCCGAAGAACTCATAGTGCAGACGCGTTTCGTCCCACTGTTGGCGGCGCGCCTCGGCGAGCACGGCATCCATGAAGCCGCGCGGGCCGCACACGTACAGATGACTGCCCGTGGGCGCATTCGCGAGCGTGGCCGCGATATCGAAGCGTTGCGCTTGCGCCTCATCGTCGAAATGAAACGCCGCGCGCTCGCCGAAAGGCGACGCCGCGATGCGCGAGACGAACGCCGTGCGCGCGCGCGAGCGCGCACAGTAGTGAAGGTTGAAGGCTTCGTCGGCGCGAAACAGGCGCTCCGCCATGCACAGAATGGGCGTGATGCCGATGCCGCCCGCGATCAGCAGATGATGGGGCGCACCGTGCGCGAGCGGGAAATGATTGCGCGGCGCGCTGATTTTCAAGGCGTCGCCTTGTTCGACCCGATCATGAATCGCACGCGAGCCGCCCCGACCGTTCTCATCGCGCAATACTGCAATGTGATAGCGCTGCGTGCTGGCGGGATCGTTGCACAGCGAGTATTGGCGTATCAGGCCACCGGGCAGATGCACGTCGATATGCGCGCCCGCGCTGAAAGCGGGCAGTGACGTGCCGTCCGCATTGACGAGCTCGAATCCGTAGATATCCTGAGCTTCGTTCCACTTGCGCGCGACGGTGACGTTGAGCGTGGCGTCCGACATCATGCCTCCGTGGCCGTCGTGGTGGTGGTGTCGCGTTCGGCGGCGAGCAGCCGGTCGATGACCTTGCGCGAAAGCACGCCGCCAGCGTCGATATTGAGCTTGAGCAGCTTGCGCTGCGGCCACGCTTCGAGATTGCGCTGCTGGCGCTCCAGCATTTCGAGGTCTTCGGAGAAGATCTTGCCCTGGCCTTCGCGAATCTGGTCGGTGAGCGCGGCGTCGCCAGGCTGGAAATTGCGCGCCATGCCCCAGAAATACCAGATCGACGATTCGGTTTCCGGCGTGATGAAATCCACCACGATCGACGACGCCTTGTATTGCGCGGGCGCGTGATAACCGCCGTGCCCCGCATGCGCCACGCCCACTTCGATCATTACGTGGCTGGGCGGCGAGAAGCGGCAGATTTGCCAGCGGTCCACGGGCACATCGTCGGCGAGACCGTTGCCGCGCAGCGCCATGCGCCAGAACGGCGGCGCCATGATGTTTTCCATGAAGCGGCTCGTCACCACTTCGTCGCCTTCGCTCGTGGTCTTGGGCGGCGCTTCGTCGATTTCCTTCTGGCCGATGCTGCTCGCGTGCACGTAGGTCTCGTGCGTGAGGTCCATCAGGTTGTCGATCATGAGGCGGTAATCGCAGCCGATGTGATAGAGGCCGCCGCCATAGGCCCACGCGGGATCTTCGGCCCACGGCAACGCGTGGAGTTTGGTGGGATCGGCTGCTGCGGCGTCGCCGGGCCACACCCAGATGAAACCGTAGCGCTCGATCACTGGAAAGCTGCGCACGGCCGGAAAGCCGTTCACGCGCTGACCCGGCATGCCTGTGGCTTTGCCCTGGCAGCCCATCTCCAGACCGTGATAGCCGCACACGAGGGTGCCGTCGCGCACGAAGCCGAGCGAGAGCGGCGCGCCGCGATGCGGGCAGAAGTCTTCCAGCGCCGCCACCTTGCCGCCTGCGGCGCGGTAGAACACCATCGCCTCGCCGCAGATCGTGCGGCCCAGCGGCTTCTGCGCGAACTCGTCGGGCGTGCACGCCACATACCATGCGTTCTTGAGAAACACCTTGCGTCTCCTTGGGGATGAGTTTGTCGTCGCGCGGGGAAGGATCGACTCGTCGGTCAATCATTCCGTACACTGAATGACGTTCAGTGTACTTACCGATTCCCCGGCCGGCAAGCGGTGCGGTATGCTGGTTTTCCCGTAACGCTTTTGCTGAGCGCTCTCTCATGGCAACAATTGAGGCAAACCACGACGACCTTCACGCGCGCACGCGCAAGCTCGATCTTTACGACGACGCGGGCCACCTGATCCGCCGGGCGAATCAGATCGCGGTTGCGCTGTTTCTGGAGAAGATGGGGCGCGACGTCACCCCTGTGCAGTACGCTGTGCTGCGTATGCTGCACGAAGCGCCGGGCATCGATCAGGTGACGCTCGCGCAGCGTGTGGCGCTCGATACGTCGACGACGGCGGAACTCGCCGCGCGTCTGGAGGCGAAAGGCTGGATCGTGCGCGAGTTGCTCGCGCGACGTCAGCGGCGGCTTGCGCTCACCGAAGCGGGCGAGGCGCTGCTGATGAAGCTGACGCCATCGGTGGAGTCGCTGCGCGCAGGGTTGTTCGAAGGCATGGACGAAGGCGACGCCAGCGAACTGATCCGCCTGCTGCGCAAGTTCGTCGATCTGAACAACGAGCAGAGCCGCGCACCGTTGCGGGTGCGCGGCGGGGTGACTGCGGATTAACGCGTAGAAGACAAGCTGATAGTGGGTGCTTTCGTAAGACCCGCGATGATACGGCGCGCGCGGTTGGCGCCCACATCGACATGAATGTCGATCTGCGGCCCCGCGCCGAAACGCTGCTGGTTGTGATACTGGGCTTCGATCACGATCTTGTCTTCTTCGAAAGTCAGCGCAGTCTGCTCGAAAACCTGGTCCATATTGCTGCCGCCGTCGGGCCGCCGGTTGGTGGACATGGTCCAGAAGTAGTGCGTCGTGCTATCCGTCTCTGGCGTGACGCCGTGCAGCCCGCGCATATGGAAGCCGCCGCGCGCCGGGTCGTCGAGCGATTCCGTATTGGCGTCCACCGCGCCGGTCCAGATGCGCAGATGGCTCACCTCGAATTCGATTTCCTGCCAGCGGTCGATCCGGTCGGCGAACGGCCATGCGGCGGCATAGGTCGCGGGCGGCTTCGATTCGCGCATATGGCGCACGACGCGCACGCTGTTGCCGGCGCTTTCGACTTTCATCTCGGCCTGCATGTGCGTCGAGGGATCGCCGCCGATCGTGCGCAGGTGCACGTATCCGAGGTGGCTCAGATCGAGCAGGTTGTCGTGAATGAGCTGATACGGCGCCTCGTAGTGGTAGACATCGCCGCGAAATTCGTAGCGCGGGTCGGCATGCCACGGATAGTCGGGCGGGTCTTGCAGCGGCGTGGAGTGATCGGCATCGCCAAACCAGATCCAGAGAATCCGGTCCTTCTCGACCAGGGTATGGGCCGGAACCCGGCATTTTCCGGGTACCTTGTCCTGACCGGGGATTTCCAGGCAGGCGCCGTCAGCACCGAATAGCAGACCATGATAGCCGCAGCGCAGACCGCGTGCTTCGATCGTGCCGAACGACAGCGGAAGCGAGCGATGGCAGCAACGATCCTCCAGTGCGGCGGCTCGTCCATCAGGGGTGCGAAATAGCACGATCGGCTTGTTCAACAGCGTACGTGCGAGAGGCGCGGCGTGATCGAGTTCCCAACTAAAACCGGCGATGTACCACTGATTGAGTGCAAACACGATGTCTCCCTGTTCTGGACTTTGCAATGGTTTGAAAGTATTCAGCATGCTTAATATCTAACGTTCAGTGTACATAACGTTAATCGAGGAGGCTTTCCGTACCTTCCCTGGTAGGAGCGGCTTCGATCCCGACACAGGCAGGTCATAAGCTCTGCATGCGATGCGTTAAAATTCACGGAATAGAAACGGGCGCGATGCAGCACCGTTTGACCAGAGGACATTCCATGAGCAGTACGGCATCGCGGCCAGCGACACGGGCGCGCAAAAAGAAGAAAGACGAACTGTCCACCGATCTCTACGAGCAACCGGGGCACCTGATTCGCCGCGCGCATCAAATCGCGGTGTCGATGTTCCACACCGTGCTTGGGCCCGACATCACGCCGGTGCAGTACGCGGCGCTGCGCATTCTCCAGGACCATCCGGATATCGATCAGGTGACGCTCGCGCGTTACTGCGCGCTCGACAATTCGACGACGGCGACGCTTGCCGTGCGACTCGAAGAAAAAGGGCTGATCGAGCGCTTCACGCCGCCCGAGGACAAGCGCGTACGCCTGCTGCGTCTGAGCGAGGCGGGCGCGGCGCTGCTGGAGAGTCTCGTGCCCTCGGTGCACGAGTTGCGCCGGCGCATGATGCAGACGCTGTCTGCGCAGGAGCAGGAGACCTTCCTCACGCTGCTCTCCAAGTTCGTGCACATCAACAACGAGAAGAGCCGCGCGCCGCTGCGCCGTGGCGACGCCGACTGACGCGAACCCGCGCGTCTCCATTAGCCGGGAGCGGTGCCTGAATGGCGCCGCTTTGCGCTTCTGTTCTGCAACTAACTGCCTGCCTCTTCCCGTCACACCCAACGCCGTTTCACGGCGCAAACACACGCTGTCAGACATTGCTTGCGCGCAGCGCTTATTTTGCAATCTTTATAGATGTCTGACGTCGTATCTAATGATGCAGCGCCAAGATTTTCGTTTCTGTTCGTTTGGAGGGATTTTGGCTATTGACTGCGTTCGAATGCGAACATAGGATCGGTCTGGCCTTAAAGTCGCCAAGCGATGCTTCGCGCATGCAAGGTAAAAAATCCGGAATCTTTACCCGGATAGTCATACGACAACGTAACAGATCAAAACAACATGGAGACAAGCGGTATGGAGACAGTCTCGCAAGGCGTCAAAGGATTGCGCTGGTGGATCATCGCGCTGGTCTGCATCGGCACGATCATGAATTACCTCACGCGCAACTCGCTCGGCGTACTCGCGCCCGAGTTGAAGGGCGAGCTCAACATGTCCACGCAGCAGTATTCGTATGTGGTGGCCGCGTTCCAGGTGGGCTACACGATCATGCAGCCGGTGTGCGGCATCATCGTGGACCTGATCGGGCTGCGCCTGGGCTTCGCGCTGTTCGCGGCGCTCTGGTCCGCTACCGGCGTGCTGCATGGCTTCGCCACGAGTTGGATGTCGCTTGGCGCGATGCGTGGCCTGCTTGGCGTGTTCGAGGCCGCGGCGATTCCCTCGGGCATGAAGGCCGTGGCCGAGTGGTTCCCCGACCGGCAGAAGTCCGTCGCGGTGGGCTATTTCAATGCGGGCACGTCGCTGGGCGCCTTGCTCGCGCCGCCCGTGGTCGTGTTTCTTTCGCTGCACTATGGCTGGCAGTCGGCATTCGTGGCGACGGGCGCGCTCGGGTTTGTCTGGGCGGGCGTCTGGTACTTCCTCTATCGCTCGCCGGCGCAGCATCCGCGTATTTCCGCTCAGGAGCTCAACCTGATCGAAAGCGGTCAGGCGCGCGTGGCATCGGTGAACCGCCGCCCCGTGCTCGATATTCTCGGCTCGCGGCGCTTCTGGGCCATCGCGCTGCCGCGCTTTTTCGCCGAACCCGCCTGGCAGACCTTCAGCTTCTGGATTCCGCTCTATCTCGCCACCGAACGCCACATGGATCTCAAGCAGATTGCGATCTTCGCGTGGCTGCCGTTCCTCGCGGCGGACCTGGGCGGCATTCTCGGCGGCTATCTTTCGCCGTTCCTCATGCGCTTTTTCCGCGTGCCGCTGCTGTGGTCGCGCGTGGCGGGCGTGGTGCTTGGGGCGTTCATGATGATCGGTCCCGCGTGTATTGGCCTCGTCGCTTCGCCGTATATGGCGATCGCGCTGTTCTGCCTGGGCGGCTTCGCGCATCAGATGCTGTCCACGCTCGTCAACACGCTGTCCGCCGATGTCTTCGATCCCGACGAAGTCGCCACGGCCAGCGGTTTTGGCGGCATGGCGGCGTGGATCGGCGGCCTGAGCTTTTCGCTGGTGGTGGGCGCGCTGGCCGACAAGGTCGGATTCGGGCCGCTGTTCGCGTGCCTTGGCGCATTCGACCTGATTGGCGCGGGCTTGCTGATCGTGCTGATACGCGGCCAGACGAGAGCGGCGCGCGCTGCGCTGGCGACTTCATGAGCTATCCGGTCGGTAAAACGCATCGGACTCCCTACGATAAAAAATAGAGACACCAGAACAAGATGAAAAATTCACACTTCTCGTATCGCAGTCGGGCACTCAAGACGTGGCTGGTTGCAGGCGCATCCATCGGTGCGGCCATGATTGGACAGGGCGCGCAAGCGCAATCGAGCGTCACGCTTTACGGCGTACTCGACGACTCGATCGCCTACGTCAACAACCAGAAGGGCCACTCAAACGTCTATCTGCGGCAAGGGAATCTCTACGCATCGAAGTTCGGCTTCAAGGGCGCGGAAGATCTCGGCGGTGGCACCAGCGCGATCTTCGACGTGCAAGCCGGCTTCGATCCGAATAACGGCACCGCGTCGTCGGCGGGCCTGCTGTTCAATCGCCAGGCCTATGTGGGCCTGCAAAACAAGAGCTGGGGCACGCTCACCGCGGGCCGGCAGTACACGCCGTACTTCCAGTTCGTCGGCCCGCTGGCGTCGAGCGCCTGGCTGACGGGGGCAACGGGCGCGCATCCCGGCGATATCGACAGCCTCGACACGACCGTGCGCATCAACAACTCGGTGACGTGGACCTCGCCCACCTGGCAAGGCTTCAGCGCGAGCGCGCTCTATGGGCTGAGCGGCATACCCGGCAATATCGGCGCGGGGCAGAGCTGGAGCGGCGCGGTGCGTTACGCGATTGGCGGCGTCAATCTCGCGGCGGGCTTCCTGCGCTTGAACAATACCGGCCGCACGGCGGGTTTCGATCCCGGTGCGAGCGGCTCGTTCGCTGCGTCGGCGCTCAATGCGGGCTATCTCTCCGCGCGCGCGGTGCAGAACGCGGCGATTGCCGGAACGTGGACCACAGGCGGTTTGACGCTAGGCCTGAGTTACACCAACGTCGAATATTTGTCCGGCGGCGCTTCGGCGTTCAGGGATACCGCCGTGTTCAACACCTACGGCGGGTTCGCGTCGTATCGCATCACGCCCGCCTTCGATATGGGCGCGGGCTATGCGTGGACGCTGGCATCGAAGGCCAACGGCGTCGCGAGCTCCGCGCGCTATCAGCAGGTCTCGCTCAAAGAGGCGTATCACCTGTCCAAGCGCACGACGCTCTACGCCTTGCAGGCGTGGCAGCACGCGAGCGGGCAGACGCTCGGCTCGAATGGCGCGATCGTCGACGCCGTACCGAACGTGGGCGATTCGCAAAACTCGACGCCTTCGTCCACCCGCTCGCAATTCGTCGGGATGCTCGGCATCGCGACGACCTTCTGACGACCATGAGATCACGAGGAAACGCCAGATGGCATCGTTATTGAATCCCCCATTTTTCCGCCTGGTCGAAGAGGCGCACAATCGACTGACGCTGCAAAGCGAGGAGGGGGCGAGCGTCGATATCTTCGTGCTCGAAGACGATATCGTGCGGGTTCGTGTGCTGCCCGACGGCCAGCCACGCGGCCCGCGCACCTGGGCCATCGCGCCCGGAATGGACGACGTGCCGTTCGAAGGCCGTGACCGCCTCGATGTATCGGGCTTTACGCTGCCGCACTACGTCAGCGAGATTACGCCCGACTGTCTGCGCGTGAATACGGCAAAGATCCGCCTGACCGTAAAGCTCGACGGCGGTTTCTGTTCATGGGAAATTCGTCAGGATGACGAATGGTGCGTGGCGCTCGAAGATCGCCCCACGCAGGCCTATAACTTCGGCTGGTGGGACGAGCGCGCCTATCACTACGTGCGCCGCCTTCCCGGCGAGATGTATCTCGGTCTGGGCGAGCGCGCGGGCGCGCTCGATCGCGCCAATCAGTCGTTCCGCATGACCAACGTCGATGCGATGGGTTACAGCGCGAAGAACACGGACCCGCTCTACAAGCACATTCCGTTTTACGTGACATGGCGCGCGCAAACGCGCACGGGCTATGGCCTGTTCTACGACACGCTCGCCGATTGCACCTTCGACATGGGCCGCGAGCTCGACAATTACCACGGCCACTATCGCCATTTCGTGGCCGATCATGGCGATCTCGATTACTACTTCATCGCCTCGGCGGGCACGCCTCTGAATGCGGTGCGGCGCTTCACATGGATGACGGGCCGCCCGGCGCTGATGCCGAAATGGGGCCTCGGCTATTCGGGCTCGACGATGACCTACACCGACGCGCCCGACGCCCAGGCGCGCATGAACGAGTTCACCACGCGCTGCGCCGAACACGACATCCTGTGCGATTCGTTCCATCTTTCGTCGGGCTATACGTCGATCGGCGCGAAGCGTTATGTGTTCAACTGGAATCGCGAGAAGTTTCCCGATGTCGAGCGTTTCGTGCAG
This sequence comes from Paraburkholderia sp. J67, assembly GCF_905220265.1. Lineage (NCBI taxonomy): Bacteria > Pseudomonadati > Pseudomonadota > Betaproteobacteria > Burkholderiales > Burkholderiaceae > Paraburkholderia > Paraburkholderia sp. J67. The sequence continues at coordinate 273,748 of NZ_CAJMZK010000007.1, read as the reverse complement.
CGCTATCTCGACCACGGCGTCAAGCTGTGTGCGAACATCAAGCCCTGCCTGCTGCGCGACCATCCCGAGTTCGCGCACGCGCGGCGCGAAGGCCTCTTGATCCAGGCCGCCGATGGCGAGCCGGCCTGGGTGCAGTTCTGGGACGAAGTGGGCGCCTATCTGGACTTCACGAACCCCGCCACGGTGGCGTGGTGGAAGGCGCGTGTGACCGATACGCTGCTGCGCTACGGCATCGCCTCGACCTGGAACGACAACAACGAATTCGAAATCTGGACGCCCAATGCGCTGGCGCACGGTTTCGGCAAGCCGTTTCCCGCGCGCGAAGCCAAGGTGTTGCAGACGCTGCTGATGATGCGCGCCTCGCGCGATGCGCAACGCGCTTATGCGCCTGACAAACGGCCGTTCCTCGTGTCGCGTTCGGGGTGCGTTGGCATGCACCGTTATGTACAGACGTGGTCGGGCGACAACGCGACTTCATGGGAGACGCTGCGCTACAACCTCAAGATGGGACTGGGGCTCGCGCTTTCCGGCGTGTCGAACATCGGCCACGATATTGGCGGCTTCGCGGGGCCTGCGCCCGAGCCGGAACTGTGTATCCGCTGGGTGCAGTTTGGCGTGTTCATGCCGCGTTTCAGCATTCACTCATGGAACGACGATGGCACCGTCAACGAGCCGTGGATGTATCCCGACCTCACGCCGCGGATCGCGAATCTGTTGAAACTGCGCTATCGCCTGATTCCGTACCTCTATCAACTGCTGCACGATTCCAGCGCGCATTACGAACCGGTGCTGCGCCCGACCTTCGCCGAATTCCCCGCGGACGCACAGTGCTATGCCGAGTGCGACGACATGATGCTGGGCGCGTCGCTGCTGGTCGCGCCGGTCGTGGAGGCGGGTCAGCATGAGCGGCAAGTGTATCTGCCGGCGGGCGCGCGTTGGTACGACTACTGGAGCGGCGCGGCCTTTGAAGGCGGCCAGACCGTGACGCTGCCCGCGCCGTGGGATGCACCGGTCATGCTGATACGCGAAGGCGGCGTGATTGCGTTGAACGTCGCCGAGCAGCACTTCGGCCAGCGTGCCGATCGTCGCGCGTTTATCGTTGCGCCGATGGCGGGTGAGGGCAGTGCGATCACGCGCTACATCGAGGACGATGGCGAAACGCACGCGTGGCGCGATGGGGTTTGCGGGTCGTGGCGCATTGCTGTGCAGGGCAGCGTGGCCACGCTCGCGATCACGGTCGATCGCGAAGGGGATGCTGCGTTCCTCGCATCGACGGTCGAATTGCACCTGCCGGTTAGTGAGGTGCGTCCGATCGCGTTGGGCGCAGGCCGCATCGTCGCGGATCAGCGCGACGGCGGCTGGCGCAAGCTGACGGTGGATCTAGGCGATTCGGCAGGCCGTTAAATCGTCATCACGCGCACGTCGATGCGCGCGAGCCGCTTGAGGTGACGCGGCGCGGGCACGAGGTCCGCGCCGGAAAAGAGCAGCGGCGCGCCGCTTTCTTCGGTGAGCGGCGTGCTGCCGCATTCGTAGGCGACGATGGCCTGCTTGCCCACCGGCGAATTGAACAACTCGTGCCAGCTGAAGGGCACGGCATAGCCGTCGTGGCCAATCGCGAGAAAGATCATCCGCTTGAATTCGCCGTGGACTTTGCAGTGCAGTCCGGCGTGCTCGATCAGATCGGTCAGCAGGACGCCGCGATACGGCTCGACGGTGCGGATGAAGCGTTGCGTCGTGTAGCAGCGCAGATCGAAGGGCGCGCAGGTCACGGCCGGGAAGGCGCGCAAGGCGTCGAGCGTGAGCGCCTGCGGGCGCAGCAGGCGGCCCGTGAGCCGCAACGTGGTCGCTTCGCCGGTCGGGGTGGTCGAGGCGGCAGGGCGGGCGGCGGTCTGCGCGATATCCATCGTCGGGTCTCCGGGGCGAATGCGGCAATCAGTGGATCGAAAAACGGATCGATATGATCGCACGTATATTACGCCGCGCGCAGGGGCTTCTCCAATGCGCCTCAGGGCATGGCGGTTATGTCGGTGCGGTTATTCGGTAGGCGGGGTCGGAACGTTTATCGGACGCATAGGGATGCGTCTGGAGCCGATTTGGAAAGCGATGATCAGAGATCGCCGCGTACTTCGCCGGTTCCCAGCGCGTTGCGCTGCCGGTTGATTTCCGCCCACAGCTCGTCGGTGTCGTCGTTGCGCAGCAGGACCATGCAGTCGAGTTGTTCGTCGGTCACTTCGAAGTATTCGAGGAGTTCCTTGCGCACGGCATCGATGAATTGCGCGTATTCCGGGGTGGTTTGGGCTTGGGCGTGCAAGGCGTCGTATTGCGCATCGTCCGCGCCGCCGCCGTGGTCATCGATGTAACGAGTGATCCACAGGTCGCGTTCGCGGTCGTAGTCGGCCTCGGCACGCATCGCCTGCACGGCCGTGTAGATGTCCAGTTGGGCGAATGTAGCGATGGCTGCTGTTGTGGCTTCGTCGAATTTCGTTGTCATTCCGTATCTCGTGGTGGTTGTGGGTCATGAAGGACCGCCGAAAAGCACCGTTGCCAGTGCTTCCTGCATCAACCGTAGTGATATCGGCACTGCATGACATAGGTCACGCCGTCTTGCACGATATAGACGAGGCGATCGGCCTTGGTGATCCGGCGAGACCAGAAACCCGTGAGGTTGCCCTTCAAGGGCTCGGGCTTGCCGGTGCCGCGAGCAGGGTCGCGGGAGATCTCTTCCAGAAGGTTGTTGATTTCGCGCACGATTGCCATATCCGTGGCTTGCCAGTGCAGATAATCGTCCCAGGCGTGGCTTGACCACGCGACTTCAACTGCGTTTAGTGCCTCGGCCTTGTTTCGGGCCTTTTTCTTCTGCTGCTGGTTCATCGATCAAGCCTCGCTTGAAGGGCTTGCCAGCGTTGAATTCGGTGATGGATTCGCTCAGACGCTTCGCATTGGTGGGCGACCCCAGCAGATGCAGCGTCTCCTGCATGCTATTGAAGTCTTCGAGCGAAATAAGCACAACGTGCTCGCCGCGCTGTCGTGTGATCACGGCGGGTTCGTGATCGCGGCAGACATCGTCCATCGCCTGTTTCAGGCCGGCTCGCGCCTCACTGAAAGTCAGGATGTTCATCGTGAGCTCCAAGGGACCCTGTCCGATCCCGGCAAAGTGGGCAATGGGCTGTTGGAAATTGGCGGTTGGCGGTTGATTAGCCCCAGCCAGGCCCGTTGCAGTGGAACACCGGACAGTGCGACTAGCTTCCACCAAGCAAAACATTGTACTTTTCATTGTACAATGCGTCAATCTCCCTCCCACGCCTCCTCATCCAGCCCTCTCAGCCAGTCCAGCCGATCGGCGAAGCGCGCCTCCAGCCCGCGCGGCACGGGCCGATACCACTGGGTTAGCCCCACGCCATCGGGCAAATAGCGTTGTCCCGCCGCATAACCCTGCGGCTCCTCATGCGGATTCCGATACGCCGTGCGCGCGTCGCCCGTCGCACTCAGAGCCTGCGCTGCCACGCTCAAATGCGTGGGCACCGGCCGCGCGCGGTCCTGCGCAACGAACCCGCGCGCCTGCGTGAACGCCATCCCGCCCGCGTTGCTTTTGGCCGCACAGGCCAGCATCAGCACCGCTTGTGCAAGCGCGAGATCGCCTTCCTCGCCGCCGAGCATTTCGCTCGCCTTCACTGCATCGCTCGCGTAGCGCAGAGCGCGCGGATCGGCGAGACCGATATCGTCCCAGCCGATCGCGATGATGCGTCGCGCCAGATAGCTGCGCTTCACGCCGCCATCGAGCATGCGCGTGAGCCAATAAAGCGCGGCATCGGGGTTCGAGCCGCGCACGGATTTGTGCAGCGCCGAAATCTGGTCGTAGAACTGTTCGCCGCCCTTGTCGAAGCGTCGCGCGCCGCGCGTGAGCATGCCGGAGACGAAGCTTTCGTCGATAGCGTGCGTACCCGTCGCGCTCGCCAGGGTGCGAATCTGCTCCAGCAGGTTCAGGAGCCGTCGCGCGTCACCATCGGCGTAACGGACCAGCGTTTGCACGGCGAGCGCGTCGAAGTCGAGATCGGCCAGCGCGCGCTCGCACGCACGTTCGAGCAACTTGCGCAAATCGCCATCGTCGAGCGGATGCAGCACATGCACGCGCACGCGCGCGAGCAGCGCGCGGCTCACTTCGAAACTGGGGTTTTCCGTGGTCGCGCCAATCAGGATCACGCGGCCCGCCTGCACGAAGGGCAGCAGCGCGTCCTGTTGACTCGCATTGAGCCGATGAATTTCGTCGATAAAGAGAATCGTGCGGCGACCGGTACGCGCAAAGCTTTCCTGCACGCCCGCAAGGGTTGCGCGGATCGCCTTGATGCCGTCGAGCACCGCGGACAGCGCGACGAATTCGCCATCGAACGCCTGCGCGGCCAGGCGTCCGAGCGTGGTCTTGCCGACGCCGGGTGGCCCCCAGAGAATCATCGAATGCGCTTCGCCGCTCGCGAATGCGCGTTGCAGCGGCTTGCCCGCGCCGAGCAGATGCGACTGGCCGATCACGTCGGCGAAACTCGCCGGGCGCAGCGATTCCGCAAGCGGCGTGCGCGGCTGCGCGTGCGATGCGAATAAATCGGCCATGAAGCGCGAACTTCTCCCGTACCGTGACGTGCAACGAAGCGCTGCGGAGCCGGGATTATGCCGCGAGTTTCACTCCACGTCGCCGCCGCGCGCCTTGTGCTGCGCGGCGAGCTTGTCCTGTTGCCCCGGCGGCACGGGATCGTAGTGGCTCAACTGGATGCTGTAGTTGCCGTTGCCGCCCGCCATCGCATTCAGGCGCGACTGGTAGTCGTTGAGTTCGGCGAGCGGCACCTTGCCCGCTATCACCATCGCGTTGCCATTCACCGTGCGCGTGCCGTGCACCTGGCCGCGCCGCGAGGACAGATCGCCGATCACATCGCCCATCGCCGCTTCGGGCGTCATCACCTCGATGTCGACGATCGGTTCGAGCACCACGGGCTGTGCCTTGAGCACGGCGTCGATGAAGGCCTTGCGCCCGGCCGTGACGAAGGCGACTTCCTTCGAATCGACCGGATGGCTCTTGCCGTCGAACACGATCACGCGCACGTCCTGCATCGGGAAGCCCGCGAGCGGGCCATTGTCGATGACCTGCTGGATGCCTTTCTCGACGGCCGGAATGAACTGCGAGGGAATCGCGCCGCCCTTGACCGCATCGACGAATTCGAAGCCCGCGCCGCGCGGCAGCGGCTCCACGCGCAGCATCACTTCGCCGAACTGGCCCGCGCCGCCGGTTTGCTTCTTGTGGCGGCAGTGCCCCTCGGCCTTGCCGCCGATAGTCTCGCGCCACGCAATGGTGGGCGGGCGCGTGACGACTTCGAGTTTGTGCTGCTCGGTGAGCCGCTCCAGCATGTAGCGCAAATGCAGTTCGCCGAGACCCCGCACGACCGTCTCGTTGGTGCCCGCCGGATGGCTGATCAAGAGGCAGGGATCTTCGGCGGCGAGCTTTTGCAGCACGTCCCAGAGGCGCTGCTCGTTGCCGCGCCGCGCGGGCTCGATCGCGAGGCCGTAAATCGGGTTCGGAAACGCGGGGGGCGTGAGATGGATGTTGCCGTCCTCGGGCGCGTCGTGCAGCACGTCGCCAAATGCGATGTCGTCCGCTTTCGCCACCGCGCAAATATGGCCCGGTCCCGCGCGCGGGATTTCGGTGTGATCCTTGCCCTGCAACAGCAGCAGATGCGCGACCTTGAATGGCTGGCGACCGTTGCCGATATAGAGCTGGCTGTCGCGCGTGAGCGTGCCCTGATGAATGCGGAACACGGCCACTTTGCCGATATACGGGTCCACCACGACCTTGAAGACGTGCGCGAGTACGTGTTTATCGGCGCGCGGCTCAGCCTGAACGGGTTCGGTTTTGCCCCCGGCTTCGCGGTAAAAGAGCGGTGGATTGCCTTCGGTGACATTGGGCAGTAGACGCACAAACACGTCGAGCAATTGCGTGACGCCCGCGCCCGTCGCCGCCGAGGTGAAGCAGACCGGCACCAGATGGCCCTCGCGCAGCGCGCGCTCGAACGGCTCGTGCAACTGCTCGGGGCGAATGGCCTCGCCCTGTTCGAGATACAGCTCCATTAATTCGGGGTCCAGTTCGATCACCTGATCGACGAGCGCATTGTGCGCTGCTTCCACCGAATAAAAATCCGCCTCGCCGGACGGATTGAAGAAGCAGTCCACCACATCGGTGCCGCCTTTTGCGGGCAGATTGATCGGCAGGCACTGTTTGCCGAACATCTCCTGGATCTGCGAGAGCAGCCCCGGCAGATCGACTTTTTCACCGTCGATGCCATTCACGACGATCAGGCGGCAGAGCTTGCGCGCCTCGGCGGCGGCCATCATGCGGCCTGTGGTCATCTCGATGCCGGTGCGTGCGTCGATCACGATGGCCGCGGTTTCGACGGCCGGCAGCGTGCCCATCGAGAGGCCTGCGAAGTCGGGATAACCGGGCGTGTCGAGCAGATAAATGCGCGTGTCGCGATAGTCGAGGTGGGTGACCGCGGAGTTGAGCGAGTGGTGATACTTGCGCTCGAGCGGATCGAAATCGCACAGGGCCGTGCCGCGGCTCACGCTGCCGGGTGCGTGCAGCGCGCCGCTCTGATGGAGCAGGGCCTCGGCGAGCGAGGTCTTTCCGCAGCCGGCATGACCGACCAATGCGACTGTGCGGATGGCTTCGGGACTGTAATCCATGATCGCCATCGTCCAGTAGTGGATGTTCGGGCATTATTGGCGAAAATCGTCCGCACTGCCAACTCTCTTCGATCGACGCCGGTGCGGGCCCGCGCATTCGCTGCGGCGCAATAAATCAAGGGGTTTTGCGCGCGTCGAGCCGTTCCAGCAGCGCCGTGAGCAGGTCGATCGGCAGCGGGAAAACGATGGTCGAATTCTTGTCGGCGGCAATCGTGGTAAGCGTCTGAAGATAGCGTAGCTGCATCGCCTGCGGTTGCAGTGCGAGTCGTTGTGCGGCCTGTAGCAATTGTTCGGACGCCTGTAGTTCACCTTCGGCGTGAATCACCTTGGCGCGGCGCTCGCGCTCCGCTTCGGCCTGGCGCGCAATGGCGCGGATCATCGTTTCATTGAGGTCCACGTGCTTGATTTCGACGGTTGAGACCTTGATGCCCCAGGCGTCGGTCTGCGCGTCGAGCGTCTTCTGGATATCCGCGTTCAGTTGCTCGCGCTCGGCCAGCAGCGCGTCGAGTTCGTGCTTGCCGAGCACCGCGCGCAGTGTGGTCTGCGCGAGCTGACTCGTGGCCTCGACGTAGCGCGCCACCTGAATCACGGCCTTTTCCGGGTCGACCACGCGAAAATAGACCACGGCGTTGACCTTCACCGAAACATTGTCGCGCGTGATGACGTCCTGCGACGGCACGTCGAACACGACCGTGCGCAGGTCGATACGCACGGCCTGCTGCACGATCGGCAGAATGAACACGAGGCCCGGCCCCTTGACTTTCCAGAAGCGGCCGAGCATGAAGACGACGCCGCGCTCGTATTCGCGGAAGATGCGGATCGCCGAGACGGCGAGCAACGCCGCGAGCACGATCAGCAGACTCGAAAAGCCGAAGGTGAAGCCGATCATGGTGAGTTACCTCCCTGTTCTTGTGCCTGCCGCTGTTCTTGATGGGTGGTTGCATCGGCCACTGGAGACAGCGGCGCAACGGTCAGCGTGAGGCCGTGACGCGCCGTCACCCGCACCCGCGCGCCTGTCGCGAGCGGCGCCGCGCACGCCACGCGCCAACGCTCGCCATGCACGCGCGCCCAGCCTGAACTCAGGTTTGATCCGGCGCGTTCGACGCGCAGCCCTTCGTCGATGATCTCGCCCAGGCTGCCGACCATCGCCTCCGCGCCCGTCACCACGGGCTGGCGCCGCGCGCGCAGCGCGAGGCTGGACACCGCCGCCACGAACACCACGCCGCCTAGCGCGAGGCCCGCGATCAGCGGCAGCGGAATGCCATAGCCGGGCACATCGGTATCCATGAGCATCAGCGCGCCAAAGCCGAACGCGACGATGCCGCCGAAGCCCAGCACGCCGAAGGTCGGCAAGAACGCCTCGGCGACGAGGCACGCGAGGCCCAGCAGCACGAGCGCGAGGCCCGCGTAGTTCACTGGCAACAGTTGCATGGCGAAGAGGCCGACCAGCAGGCAGATGCCGCCCGCCACGCCCGGCAGCACGAAGCCGGGATTGGCGAATTCGAACACCAGGCCGTAAATGCCGAGCGTCAGCAGGATCAGCGCGACATTGGGGTCGGCGACGATGGCGAGAAAGCGGCTGCGCCAGTCCGGCGCGACGGCCACCAGCGGCGCGTGGGCGGTTGCCAGCCGCACATTGCCCGCCGAGGTGGCGACGGCGCGGCCATCGACCTGCCGGGCGAGATCGGCCGCATCGGTGGCGATCAGGTCGATCACGTGCTGATCGAGCGCCTCGCTAGCCGACAGACTCACAGCCTCGCGCACCGCGCGCTCGCCCCACACGGCGTTGCGCCCGCGCAGTTGCGCGAGGCCGCGGATATACGCGGCGGCGTCGTGGGTCATCTTGCGGGTTTCGGTCGAGGCGGTGTCGGAGGGCAGGGGCGCCGAGGCACCCGAAGCGGGCGCGGCGCCAGGCATGCCCGGCGTCGAACCCGCGCCCAGTTGCACGGGCGACGCCGCGCCGAGATTGGTGCCGGGCGCCATCGCCGCGACGTGGCTGGCGTAGACGATGTAGGTCCCGGCGCTCGCGGCACGCGCGCCGCCGGGGGCCACGAACGCGGCCACCGGCACGGGCGAGGCGAGGATCGCCTTGACGATTTCGCGCATCGAGGTGTCGAGGCCGCCAGGTGTGTCGAGCTGGAGAATCGCGAGCGCCGCATGCTGCTGCGCGGCACGTTCAAGCGTGCGGACGATGAAGTCGGCGCTGGCGGGGCCGATCGCGCCATCGACCGTCATCACGACGACGGCGGCGGGCGGCGTGGCCCAGGCGCTCATGCGCGCGGCCAGAGCGCATAGGCCGAACAAGGTCAGGAACAGGGCGGCGCGTAGTACCCGCGCCAGCGAACGCGAGTGCGCACGGCGAAGATGAGGCGGCAGCGTGTCGTGCTCCGCCGCCCGGGTGGGGCGATGAGCGCGCATCGGAACGTCCGGACGGGCAGTGGGGTGGCCCGATATTCAAAGAGTAGGCGCTTTCCGGACGTTGCGCAGGGTCGAAGAGGTTTAAGCGGCCACGCTCTCTTCGCCCACCTTGAACACGGCTACCAGACGGTCCAGTTCGGCGGCCTGCTGCTTGAGGCTTTCCGCCGCCGCTGCGCTTTCCTCGACCAGCGCGGCGTTCTGCTGCGTCACCTGATCGAGTTGCTGCACCGCATCGCCGATCTGGCCGATGCCCGCGCTTTGCTCGACGCTCGCCGACGTGATCTCGCTCATCATCGTGCTCACGCCCTGCACCTGCGCGACCACGTCGCTCATCACGCGACCCGCATCGGCGACAAGGCGCGAACCGGCGTCGACGGTCCCCGCGCTGTGCTCGATCAGCGCCTTGATCTCCTTGGCAGCCTGCGCGCTGCGCTGCGCGAGATTGCGCACTTCCGAGGCCACCACCGCAAAGCCGCGACCTTGCTCGCCCGCACGCGCCGCCTCGACGGCCGCATTGAGCGCGAGGATATTCGTCTGGAACGCGATGCTGTCGATTACCACGATGATTTCGGAGATCTTGCGCGACGCGCCGCTGATCTGCTCCATCGTGCTGACCACCTGACCGACCACCTCGCCACCCTGCGCGGCGGCCGCGGACGCGGTGCTGGCCATTTGCGCGGCGGTGCGCGCCGTGTCGGTGTTGTTCTTCACGGCGGCGGTGATTTCCTCCATCGACGCGGCCGTGCGTTCGAGATTGCTGGCCTGGTCCTCGGTGCGCTGGCTCAGATCGGCGTTGCCCATGGCAATCTGCGTCGAGCCGATGGCGATCGAGGTCGACGAGGCGCGCACGCGGCGCACCAGCGTGCCCATCGAGGCCACGAAGCGGTTGAATGCGTCGGCGAGCTGGCCGACCTCGTCGCCGGTCTCGACCGCCATCTGGCGCGTGAGATCGCCCTGGCCGTCCGCGATTTCGGCGAGCAGCATGGCGGCGCGGCGCACCGGCGCGGCAATCGCGCGGCCTACCAGCAGGATCACGGCGAGCGCAGCCGCGAGGCCCACCACGGCGGCGATCAGCGTGGCCGTGCGGATCGTGCGCTCGAACGGGCCGAGCAGTTCGCTCTGCGGCACTTCGACCACGACGTAGGCGTTCAGCTCAGGGATGTACGAGGTCGCGATGTAGCGCGTGCCGCCGGGGGCCGGGTAGGTCGTCGACTGGTAGGTCTTGCTGTCCAGCAGCGCGGTCGCAGCGGCGGCTGGCATGCCGGGCGTGTCTTTCAGGAAGTGCTTGCCGTCCACGAGGGCGGTGTCGCGATGCATCATGATCGCGCCGTCCGGATGCACGAGGTACGCGAAGCCCGTCTGGCCGATCTTGTAGCTCGATATCCCTGCTGCGAGCGCGTCGACCGAGAGCGCCATGCCTGCCACGCCGGTGGCGCCTTCCGTCGGGTTCGCGCTCTCCACTCGCGCGTTGATGAACATCATGTAGCCGCCTACGGCTACGTCGCGGTCCATGTTCACTTCGTACGGTTTCCCCGTCGCGAGAAACGCCTTCAGCCAGCCGTCCTGGTCGCCAATCTTCCGCTGCAAGCCGGCTTCCGTGTAGTAGTTGCTGGTTTTGGTCGAAACCCATTGCACGCTTGCCGCCTTTTGCTCCGCTTTGATGTTGGCGGCGAGGTGCGTCCAGTTGGTCGTGCCCGTGTCTGGCTCGCCTTGGGCTTCCCATTGCTGCAGGAAAGGATCGAGCGCCAGCGCCCGTGCAGCTGTAATCGGGCCCGCCAGTTGGCGCTGGACGTCCGCGCGGATGCCGTTGACCGCCGTCGGCAATTCGTCATTCACCACCCGCTCACGTACCGTGTCGCCTATCAACCAGATACTCAGTCCGCTCGATATGCCGATGAAAATCAGCAGGCAGGTGGTCATGCTCAGAATCAGCTTGTTCTGGATGGATAGTTTGCGCCAGATGGACATGAAAGTTTTTTGTCAGCGATGGAACGGGGACCCGTGCTGTCGTTATCGGTCGTTTGGTGCTTAAACTTCATGCGGGCTGGCGTATAGCGGGTATTTGTAAGTGCTCGTTTCGGACTTTCTCCGGTTTCGCGTTTCTTTGTCGATGTGCAAGTACCAACCAGTCAACCGGATCACGGGATTACTGCCTCTGTGCGCGTATCCTTGGTCCCTGCGTGAGGCGTTTTCGAATTACCCGTGGACGTGCGAGCGGAAGCGCAGCATGCATGGCGCGTGCGGGCCGGATGGGCGGCTTTAGGAAGTGCGCGAAGCGTGCAATGACGCGCGGGCATCGTGGCCCGTGCGAGCATGGCGGGCGATCGCGCTGCGCTGCGGATTGGCCCAGGCGCACAAATGAAAAGCCCCGCCGAAGCGGAGCCATCGACATCGCTTAGGCGCTCGTGGGCGGGCCGATCCAGGTCCATGAGATTGCGCCTGACTCCAGCCCTAGGCGCGGCATACGTTCACCTGATTTCAACTCGCGCGGGCCTCCTGCCGCCTTAAAAACGTCCCACGCGCTGGCCGACATACCCGCCGCCATCTGCGGCACCCAGCGGCCCGCACGGGGGCATGGCTCGCCGGTATGCGCGCTTACCTTCGCATCAGGGTAGGCGTCCCATCGCCATAGCTTCGCGGGGCCGATTTCCTTATGGCTACCGCCATCGCGCCGTTCCATCGTGCGCTCGGGAAACTTCTCACCCTTGCGCAGTAGCTGCGGGAAATCGTCGCGGTCTTTGTCGTCCATGCCATATGCGCGGTAGTAGCCCGTTTCCTCTACCTGAGTGCCTATTGATTTCGGGCGATTGAAGAGCAGTTCCCTTCGATATTGTTCGAATTTCTGCATATCGGCATCGTTCGATGGAAAATCATGGGGGATTTCAACGAATGAATTTTCAATGGAAAATTCAACAGCACCCTTCAATTTTTCCGGTGCTAGCACAACACAAATCGTCACTGTTGCGCCAATCACGTATCTTCCATGCTTCAATCTGTTATCTGGAATGGCCAGGAATTTTAGATATCGAATCTGACCAGGTGGTATTTCCACGATTCCATTCGGATAATCAACTTTATTGATAAATTCATCGCTTCCAAGTCTAATATCAAAATCACTGTCGTCGCTACCAACAAGTCCTCCGCCCACGCCAATCTCAGAGTTTTTTGTCATCGCTATGGCTTCGTGTCCCCAAACTTCAGGGCTGTTGAACACGATCTTCGCACTCTCCCCACTGTTCTTGAATTTGAAGGTGAATAGTAGTTTTCCACCCATCGGCTTGATGTCGACCGAAGCATCCAGGCGGGCGACGGGCGTCCCTTCGTTGTAGAACTTCGCGACCATGTCACGCGTGGGAGAGAGCACCTCCGCGCCGACGGATTTAGGCAACGAGGGGATGTCCATCAACCCATTGATTTCCCGGCCGTCGGGGCACGTTACGCTCGCCGAAAATGACGCGGGGTTTCCTGGCCTGACCGTCATCGGCTCTTTCATGGAGCAGATGCTGGTTCGCATGTTGCGAAATGCCGTCTGGTCATCGGTATCGATGATGCCTTCAGATACCCCGGCGCCATATATCGTTCCCTTGGTGCTCATAGTGTCACCCCGGAATATCACGGAGAAATTATGTTCGTCCAATCCGATTGAATCTCTCGTATTCAGATAATTATTGCTTGTCATATCGAAGCCCATCAAATCGTCATTTGCCATTACAGCCTCGCCATTTAATTTTCCAGAAATCAATAGTGAAACGAGTAAAATCTTTCGCATGCTCATGCCTCGATGCGGGGCGTCACCACCCACGATTTGCCCGTCTGACGATCGAACCAGTCCACCGCCCGTTGCAGATAATAGGAAGGAAAGCGTGGCGTAGCGAGATAGACCCCGGGACCCATCAACGTTCTATTTCCTACACCCTGCCAGGTGTTCAAATCGGGATTATGGTTGGCCAGGGGGAGATTGACCTTTTGTTCTGCCGTAATATAGTTTTTGTGGATCGACCCGCCAGCATCGAAATATTCGTCAGGGAACGAGAATAAATGTCCTGTTTCATGGGCTTGGACATGTTCGATCGGATTGTCTATCCATTCAGTTTTTTTCTTGTTGCGTATGACATTGCGCTCCCCCCAATTCCCAGAATCCGCACGCATCGACATCGGGTAAAGATTGACTCTCCGATGTGCCCGCTGCTTCGGATCGGTGATGAAATCAATTTCGAATTTGACATTGACCTGTTGAACGCAGGTGCTCTGCCAGAGAGGTGCCGTGCCACTCGGTGCATCAGGCGTGCAGGTATCGGCCGGACTGGAAAACGGACACTGTTTCAATGCCATTTTGTAGTTATTGCCGTTCAGAAAGGTTTCAATCTTTTGTTTCATATTGGCGAGATTGGTGATTTCCGAAACAGGGCGATCCGATTTCAGGAATTGCTCGTCGAAACGGGGGTCATTGTCGCGCGCGGATTCATACGGCGTTTCCACGTCGGGGGTGGCTGAGGTTGGACTTTTTTCCTTCACACTCCTGGGAATGACCAGCACGATCACCCGCATGGTGAGTGTCTTGCTTGCTTTGTCGAATCCGATATCGAATGTCCCGTTCGAACCGGCCATGCGGATAAATTTCTGCTTGCCGGTTTTCTCGTCGATGTAGGGGCTTCCGTCGGCAAGGAGCCCCCAGTAATCGGCACACTCCATATCCCAGGTGACTTCCGACATCGGGATATCTCTTAGATCGTTGATCTTGCAGGGTTCCGTCGGCGCATGCACGGGCGTAGTGGCCTGGGGCGCGGTGGTGCCAGCGGGCGCGGTGGACGCCTGCGCGGCGGGCAGGGACGCCGGGAGCCCCGCTGGCATCATGCCCGCCGCTGACTGCATATCGCTGGCGGAGAGCATCTGCGGCGAGGGAGCAGGCGAAAGGGACGCCACCGCCGCCGATGTTGAGGACGCGGGTGACGGCACCGCGCTGCGACTCTCCCCAGTGTCCGTCGCCTCGACCGCATTGAACGCTGCGCACGAGACGGTCATCGGGTAAGGGGCCACGACGGCGAAGTGTGACGGCGCGGCCAGGGGGGCGTCCGTCGCGTGATCGGCACCATGCAGCCGCACCTCGCCACGGGTGCGCGCGGTCACGCCCTGCGCATCAATCACGACCTCCGATTCGCCCGCCCTCAGGACGATCCGCTCCTTGCCGAGCACAAAGACCGTGCCATTCTCGCTTAACACGGTGACGTTGCCGTGCCCCGCCAGGTCGAGCGTACTGGCCTGCGCATGCACACGTACCTTGCCAAATGCCGAGCCAATAAAGACACCGGCCTTGTGCGAATAGAGCGAAATCCTCTCGATGACGGAAGCGAGGAACGAACCCGCCGACGCAATCGCCACGCTACCGCCCGCACTGATCGCGGTATGGCGCTCGCTTGCAAAGTGCGCCGTGCCTGCTGCCGTCGTGTGCAGGTTTCCCGCGCTGGAAACGGCGATATCCGGGTTTTCGAATTCCGGAAAATCATCTTCGCGATGGCCTGCCTGGCCGCGCAGCGCTGCATTGATTTCCTTGATGTCTTTCGCTACGTCTGCCTGTTCGCCCGTCGCGCCCTGTGCGCCGTTCTTCTGCGCGATACCGGCCATGCGCTCCTGAAGATCGCGCGCCTGGGTGAGCCGCGCGATGGTTTCGGCGATTTCAAGGGCCTTCCCCACTGCGCCGATTCGCGCCCATGTTGTGATCAACAACCCCATTGCGGCCCGGATCGCCGCCTTCAAGTCCGTGCGCAGATCGACGCCTTCGCCGCGCGCGTCTTGCCGCCCCTTGTTGCCCTCGATGCGGGTGTTATAGCCCAGCGCCAGGCTCGATTTGCCGTGATCGCTCGCGAGCTGGACCTGTTGCTTGCCCTGGGTATCGTCGAACCCGAGAAGGTTAGATGTGCCGCCATATCCCAGGCTTTTCGTCACCACGCCGCTGAGTGCCTGGTTAGTCGACATTTCCCACGGCGGCATGTTGAAGTTATTGACGACGAAATGCGCGATAAACGGGCGGTCACAATCACCTTCCTCGTACCCAATCAATACTTCCTGCCCCGCGCGCGCATGGAATACCGTGCCCATCTGGTTACCTTGCCACTGCATCCCGAGACGGACCCATATCGAATTTCGTCCCGTGAAATCTTCCTTCCGATCCCATGTAAACCGGACCAGTGCACGGTTGTACTTGTCCACCCACACTTCGGCATCGTTCGGGCTGACAATCACGGCCCGCTCGAAATGGTCAATACGCGGACGGGGCGTGACCTGGGGTAAGCGCAGATATTCGGTGACGGGATGAAGCTCGAATTCAGTCTCAATCGAATAGGTACGATCGCGCCCCGTGCCCGTACCGACATCGACCAGCTTCATATAAACAGTGTGGACGACATATTCCCTGTTAGCTGCATCCTGGGGGAAATTGAAAACCGTCGTTGTCCGCCCCGATTGAAGCCCGGTTAAATGACCCTTGCCAAACGCGCGCACGCCCTTGCAGCGTGCGGCCTCCAACGTCACGCGCGCCAGATACTGGCCTTCCTCATGCATATCGTTGTCGCTGAAATGGCCGTGACCGGCGTCAGGCTGGGCGTATGCGGCCGATGTATAAAGCTTGATGTTCGGATCGGCCGTCCCGCGCGAATCCTCGTATTCCTCGCGGTTCTGGACCAGCGAGCGGCGCATGCGCGTGCCGTTATAGTCGTGATCGTTGACGACGGCTTTCGACGCCGTGGCGGAATACGAAACGCGTAGTTCGCTGACGTGTTCCTCGTCAATACGGCTACCCGTGTGATAGCGCAGCTTTTCGTAGGCGACGCCATGCGGGTGATAGCCGCCCATCGAGTCAGTAATGACGAGCGTATGCGAATGCTCGGAATGCTCGTACCAGTAGGTTAGCCCCCATTCTTCCATGATGCGATGGGCGAATGTCCAGTTCGACTCCCACGCCTGGCGGATGTAGTCGCGCGGCGGGTAGGTCTTGCGGCCCCCCCACGGCCCCCCGATGCGCCATTCGATCAGGCCGTACCGTTCTAGCGCGCGTTCGAGCACTTCAATCACATTGCCCCGGTAAATCCGCGAGTCGCTATTCTGCGTCGCATCCCAGGCGGTGGGCGCAAGGACGAATCTATAAATCGCACCACGATCTTCCGTACCTTCAATTTCGGCCGTAATGATGGTGCCGTTGATGTAGCGGATATTCGCCCCTTTGTTCGGGTAGCCCGTATAACCCGGTTGCCCCTTCTGGTACGAACCGATGCCCGTGATCTGGATAGCGATTGTGCCGGGCGATCCTATGAGGGATTGAAGATCGAGTTGTGCCGCGTCGTGCGGATCTTGTAGCCACTCCGGATTCGCGACTTCGGCTTTAATCACGTACTCGAATTGTTGGCCGACGCCTTCCCGGCCTTCCACGCTGCGCACGGTGAGCAACGGTTCACGGATTCTTTCGCGGTTGTAGCCCGTATGGACGACCTCCGGTAGTTCGTCGCCGGTGAACGTCACGGCGCGTTTCTGTATTTGCCACGCCATCGTCATTCCTTGACGAGCGTGGCACCGCACGCGGTTTTATCACCCAGAAACGCAACGCGTACGCCGCCATGTGTGCGGGTGCCTGTAGCAATGATGGGGAACAGGTCGCCGCACTTCGGGCACTCGACAAGATGACCATCGAGCGCCACACGAATACCCATATGCGTAAGCGTTGGACTGGCCTGTACGACCTCGCCGCCGTGGTCGGTTTTGTCGCCCAGGCGGGCGACTTCACGTCTTGTTACTGCGTCTCTCATGCGATTCCTCCATTGGAAAAAAGCATTACGCCAGCAGAGCGGACGGTTTTTCCACTCACCTTGCCATGCTGATTTGCCGGGAATCGCGACGGAACGAGATTTATCCTAATTTGCGCCAGATGAAGCCATTTTTTGCCCGAGGAAGACAGGGCGGACGATTCGCGCCTGATTTGATATGCGACAAGAACTGCTTAATATCGCGAATTAATCGGCCGTTGAGCGCGGCGGAATGCTTTCACTGGGCCTGTTGCATCAGGGCGTGTCGTCTGGATCGGCGTCGAAGGGCACCGATGCCACGGCACAGGCGGGGCCCATCCTGCGTCAGCTCGATCGCGTCATGCCACTCTCGCGGGCAGTTATCTCAATCCAGAATTTGAAACGTCGCGGCGCGATAGATACGCACGGCGCGTCACCATACGGTCGCCTTCGGCGGCTCGTAGGGTGTCGATGCCACTTTGCGACTCGGTATCGTTGGGCGCGGTCCCATTCTGCAAGCGCTGCGCGCCCGTGGTTGCTCGTGCGTGGGCCGCACAGCGGATTGTTATGGATTGCGCAAGAACACCACGTAGCCACGAAACCACGGATTCGTCGCGAGATACGGCGGCGCTTCCCATGTGCCCCCCTGGATCAGGCCAATCCGGAATGGCAATTGCAGGCGCGCCACGCGCGGCAGGTAGGCGTCGTAGCGCGTAATCGTGTGACTGCCCTGGTAGGTCTGCACCACCACTTCATCCACGATCTCCTTGAGCTGGTTCACCTGGTTCGCGTCGATGCGGCTGCTCCAGTCAAGCAGCCCCGTGATGCTCAAGCGGCAATCGGCCGGAAGGTTCGCGCGCAGTGTGCGCAGGAAATCCAGGTAGTCCTGAAGATGCAGTGTGCGCGCGTCAAAGTCGATCTGGATGCCTTCGATCGTCTCGCCCCTTCGTCGTGCTGTTTCGCGCCAGCGCGCAAGCTGCGCCAGCATGATCTGCATCACGCGCGGCGTCCAGCGCAGCGTATGTGCGCGATAGGCAAGCCAGATGTGCGCCCGGGTCTTGTCCGGCAGAGCCACGCCCTGGGCAATGACGCGTACCTGATTTTCGTCGCCCGGTGTCGCTTCAATCTGACCTTGCAGCACGTAGAGCGTGTGCGCGTCGCGCAACACCGTCTGCGGTTTGACGCCCGCCCAGAGCCAGTACGCGTCGTACTGCGTGGCATCGACCGTGCCGGCCGATGCCGTCTGCGCAAGCGCCAGCAAGAGGGCGCAGACTCCACGCTTCACCCCGCGTTTCACCAGTAATACTTCAATGTTTGCGCCCATTTGCTGCGCGGGTAGGCGCTCTTGAGCGTGTTGAACCAGCGTTTGCGGGTGCTCGATGGCAGGTCGTTGCCGCCGCATTCGCTCGTGCCCGCAGGCGCGAAGCAGTTGATCGCGCGGTAGAGCGCATAGGCACGCTCGTCGGCGCTCGCCTGCGGGTTGCCAATCACGCTCTGGTAGCTCGCGATTCGCTGGTATGGCTTGCCCTGAAATTGCGAGGGCGCGCTGCCGAGCGTGGGCGGCGCGGCTGCGGTCGTGCTCGCTCCGTCAGGCTGCGCAGCGGGCGGGGCGAGCTGGTAAGCCTCTTCGCCCAGACCCCCTGCGGGCGGATGGCTGCGCACGAATTCCGCGAGGCAATTCAGCCCCTTCGGGTCGTTCGGGTTTGTTTGCAGCGTCGCTGCGATGTCGCGCGCCGAGGGGCATGCGTATCCTTCGTCGTTCTTCGCACCGGGCAGCGTGAACGGTTTGAGTGCGTCGGATGGCGTGGACGGGGTCAGGGCGAGATCCGCGAGAAAATCGGCGTAGTGGCTGCGCGTGAATTCCTTGTAGAGCAGCGTGTAGAGCGCGATGTCGCGTAGCGCGCTGCTCGTTGCCTTGTTCTGCGCCTGGGCGCGCAACAGGTCCGCATTCGCTGCGCGTTGCAGCAACGTCGCACGAATCGCCGCGTTCTGAATGAGCGAGTCGTCGGCAAACGCGCGATCCGCGAGCCCCGCTTGCTCAAGGTTCATGGCGAGCGCGAGTTCAAGCGCTTCGCGTTGCAGCCGCAGCCGGGAAAGCGGGATCAGGTCGCTCCAGAGTTGCCGAGCCTTGTCGGCCTGGCCGCTGTCTTCGAGCGCAAAGGCGCGCAAGGTCTGCTGGCTTAGGCCGAAATAGCCGAGCCATGCGCCGGGCGCGTCGGGCAGCAAGGCGAGCGCCTGGTCCGGTTTGTGATCGACGTAGACGTGGTATGTGGCGAGCAAATAGTCGTGCACGGCGGGCATGCTCGCGAAGATCGGCTTTTGCGCCTGCAATTCGTCGAGTTTGATGGGTTTGAGTTGCGAGGAATCGAAATCGCCTGTCGCGCGCATGCGCATCAAGTCGACGATGGCGAGCACGGCGGGCGACTGTACTTTCGCGACGTCCGCGTTGCTCATCAATAGCTTGCTGTCGAGTTCGTTGGCGAGTTGTCCGATCGGCATGTTCGAGGTCTGCGGCGTCCAGCGTGCGAGCGCGCGGTCGTAGCTGTCGGCCTGCAGCAAGGTGTCGCCGCCAAGCCATGCCACGCGCCGTTGCAGTCCTGTTGCCGAGGCCGCGTAGCGTCCGTGCGGATAGACGCGCAGATAGGCGCGAAACACCGTCTGGGCCGCATCGAGCGACACCTTCGTGACCTTGCTCCGGTCGAGTGTGGCGGTGTCGCTCTGTGAGTTGAATGCGTCGGCCTGCGCGGCATTGAGTTGTGCGCGGCCCGTCATGTAGAGCGAGGCTTCCCGGAGCCACGGGTCGTTACTATGCGAGGCGTTCGCGAAGGACTTCGTCGCTGTGAAGAAGTCGTAGCGATAGAACGCATTCGCACCGTCCAGGTAGGTCGCGAACTGTTGGCCAAGCGCGGACTTCAATCCGGTGGGCTTGAGCCAGCCAGGCGCGTTGTCGCTGGCGCCATTGCCATTCGCCGCGCATGCCTTCACCATCTCCGCGCGCGAGGCGCGCAGGCGCGCGGCGTCGTCGGCGGGCAGGCCTTTGGCGGCATTCAATGCGCTGTAGAAGGCCTTGTCGCCCGAGGCGACGCTTCGGCAGATGCTGCCTTCGCCGTCGGCGTAGAGCGTAGATTGGCCGTTCGCGCCTGGGTTGGCGTTGTCGCTATCGGAGGTGTTGTCGGCGTCGTCGGCGGCGCTCACGATCTCGGTCTGCTTCTGGCCGATGAAGATCCAGCCCGAGTAGTCGTAGAGGAATGGCACCACGAGCTGGTTCGGGCGATCCGCGACGGGGATTGTCTTCGGGTCAGGGAAGGTTTGCGCGAGCTGCGTGCTGTCGGCCATCAGCAGCATCGCGTTGATGCGCGTATCGTTGCCGGGGCTCAGGATCGGCACGCCGCCGCACGCGAAGGTGGGCTGGCGCAACGTGGCGGTGGGGTAGCAGCCGGTGTCGCCGCTCGCGTAGGCGGCGGTGGCGGGCAACAGCGGGAGCAGGCTCGTGAGCAGCCTGGTGATCAGAGGTCGGTGCAGCAACGGGGTTCTCCGCGTCGTTCTTGTGCTGGTGTGGCGTCGGGCGAGTGTGTGTGCGTTTGCGCGATATGCAGCCACGTGGCGGCCATGTGGCCGCACACGGGCGTGCCCAATATGCATTGCTTTTCGATGCGTTTGCGATAGGGGGCGAAAATCGGCGCCCCGTACTATAGCCAAAGCTCTGCAAACGCGCGCCCATCGTGTTCGCTAGGTCCGTGCAGGCACTGCGTTCGCTCAACCATGCGCTTCCCGTGCCCGACGGGCACGGTGGGAGATATCGAGAAACCCGACCGCCTCATCCTCGATCTCGATCCCGATCCGTCGCTGGGCTGGGACCGATTCGGGGCGGCGCAACTGACGCGCGAATTGCGCCACGCATTGGGCCTGCGCGCCGCGCACCGCGCGCCGCGCGCGGCCGGGCTTGGGCGTGTCGATGCCGATCAGCTGGGAAGAACGGGAGACAGTGAAGCGCGGCGCGAAATGGACCGTGGCGATGCGCAAGCAACTCGACGCGTAGTGACAGCACGCATTCAAACAGTGTGCTTGAATCAGAAGCGGTGCTTCAAAGACTTGCTCGTGGGTTTTATCGCGCCCCCGCTGCCGTGCCGTAAGATTGGGGAACGAAGCATTGCGCGGCTGAGGGGCAACTCGGCGTTCGTCAACCTTCGTGGCAGGTGCAGGGCGCTTATTCCGGGCAGTTGGGTCGACTATTTTGCGTCCATTAAATGGAGTGGAAAATCGATGGCCACTGAACTTTCCAGATTTCCCGTCTACTCCTATGACTACAACGAAATAGAGACGTTTTGCCTCGCTAAAAGAGAGCGATTGCTTCGCGAAAACATCGGCTTGATCTTAGGCATCTTGCGTGGTGGCGGCATACCCGCGCTGATGCTCTCGCAGATGTTGGGCATCGCGGTGGACTTCGTCCACTACGATCGTCGCGAAGCCAAAGCGGAAATCAGGAACCAGGACGTGTTTGGCCTGATCGACGCCTGCATCGGGCGTGGCAACAAGATTCTGCTGGTGGACGATGTAGCAGGGGCGGGGCACACGCTAGTTAACTGCTACGAATATTTGCTATCTTTTGTGAAAGACCGGGCGTTGATCAGCGTACTGGTGTTGGTGCATCACGAACATAGCCGGGCACAAGCAGACTACTTTAAAGATTGCACTTCGGTCCACGCGGTTTTGCCGTGGGAGCGCTATGTCACCAGTCGGCAGTGCCTTGATGAGTTCTCGATCGCGGGTGAGGCATTGCCAGGCGATCAACGCTATAAAAAGATCCTCGCGATCAACGACCCAGCCCATCCCTTGAGTTTGAAAGACGATTGGAAGGTGGATTGTCACCTGGCCTGCGATGGCGATGACCGAGTCGTTCTGGACGCCATCAAGGCGATGGGCCCGGAGGAAATTTACTGCAATATCGAATCGCTAGCGATTGCCATATTGAATCAATTCCCTTTCATCGTCCTGTATAAAGTCGTCAATCAAAAAAGGTACAGGATCAGCGCGCTCGACTAGTGCGCTCGCGTGGCGATCAGGTCAGGTCGAATCCGGAATCGTTGCGACCGCAATCACATCGAGGCGCATCGCCTCACATCGGAATCTCAGACGTAAGCTTGATCTTCTGCATCGGAATATCCGTCTTCACACTCTGCACGCCTGGAATGCGCGTGAGATATTCCATCAGGAAGCGGCGATATTCATCGAGATCGGCCGCCACGATACGCAGCAGGAAATCGCAGTCGCCGGCCATCAGATGACACTCCACGACGTCGGGGAACTGGCGCACGGCTTCGGCGAAGCTGTCCACCGTATGCGCGTCCTGTCCCTTGAGCCAGACGCGCGCGAACACGGTCAGCGCTTTGCCCACCTTGGCCGGATCGAGCACGGCCACGTACTTTTCGATCACGCCCGCGTCTTCCAGCAGGCGCACGCGCCTCAGGCAGGGCGAGGGTGACAGCCCCACCTGCTGCGCGAGATCGACATTCTGCAAACGCCCGTCGCGTTGTAGCGCGTTGAGGATGCGGCGGTCGATGGCGTCGAGCTTGAGCTGGCTTTCCATGTCGATATTTCACTGATTCGTGGCATTGAGTGCCAAATTCTCGCGCCTGCATGGCCACAACGCAACCCAATTCGAA
Organism: Paraburkholderia sp. J67; assembly: GCF_905220265.1. Lineage (NCBI taxonomy): Bacteria > Pseudomonadati > Pseudomonadota > Betaproteobacteria > Burkholderiales > Burkholderiaceae > Paraburkholderia > Paraburkholderia sp. J67. The sequence continues at coordinate 251,175 of NZ_CAJMZK010000007.1, read as the reverse complement.
CGCATTCGGCAGAAAATATCGCCTTTGCAGGAATTGTAATTATCATGAGCAGCGTGCCTACCTCTGCCGCCTCCGCGCGGCGTTCCATCGATACCTCAGAAGTCGCGCGCGGCATGCGCGCGGCCTTGCCCATCATGATGGGCTTCATCCCGTTTGCGCTGGTGCTGGGCGCCCAGGCCGCCCAAAAGGGCCTGAGCAACATCGAAGTACCGCTGATGACGGGAGTTAATTTCGCCGGCGGCTCTGAATTCACGGCGATCCGCCTGTGGACCTCGCCGCCCCATATCGCGCTGATCGTCGCGATGTCGTTTCTCGTCAACGCGCGCCACATCCTGATGAGCGCGGCCTTTGCGCAATACATTCGCCATGTGCCGCTGCGGCGCGCGCTGCCCGCGCTGTTCCTGATGTGCGACGAAAGCTGGGCGATGGCGATGGCCGACGCGAAGACGAACGGGACCGGGCGCGTCAGCATGGCCTATTACATGGGCGTCGCGATCAACCTGTGGCTCACCTGGGTTTCGTTCACGGCGCTGGGTGCGGTGCTAGGCCCCGTGCTGGGCGATGTGCAGCGCTATGGTTTCGACATGGCGTTCACGGCAGTCTTTCTCGTGCTGCTCAAAGGCATGTGGAAGGGCATGCGTGCGAGCCTGCCGTGGCTCGTGAGCCTCGTGGCGGCCGCGGTGACGTACCTCTATTTGCCGGGCGCCTGGTATGTGGCGGTGGGCGCCTGCGCGGGCCTCGTGGTGGCGGTATTGCGGGAGCCGGCTCATGCTTGAGGGATCGACGCTCGCCACGCTCGCGACCATCTTCCTGATGGCCGTCACGACTTACCTCACGCGCATCATCGGCTATGTGGCGTTGCGCGACCGCACGCTCAGTCCGCGCATGCGCGCCGTGATGGAAAATGTGCCGGGCTGTGTGCTGATTTCGGTGATCGCACCGGCCTTCGTGTCGCGCAATCCTGCCGATCTCGCGGGGCTCGCCATCACGCTGTTCGCGGCTACGCGGCTCTCGTTATTGCCGACGGTGCTGATCGGCGTCGCGGCAACAGGCATACTGAGGCATCTGTTCGGCTAAACGGAAACGGCAAGGCCGAGCCCATCCGACCAAAGAACGACCGCATAACAATGAACGAGACACCCACCCTGACGCAGGACCACTGGATTGCAGGCCCCACGGGCAAGCTGTTCGCACGTAGCTGGCAACAGGATGTATCCGCGCATCGAGCGCCCATTGTGCTGCTGCATGACTCGCTCGGCTGCGTGACGCTCTGGGGCACCTTTGCGCAGACGCTTGCGCGCGCAACGAAACGCCGCGTGATCGCCTACGACCGCGCGGGTTTTGGTGCGTCGGATGCGCGCACGGATCGGCTCGACGCCCATTTCGTGAGCGACGAGGCCGCGCGCTTTTTTCCGGCACTGTGCGAGCAATTGGGCATCGAGCGTTTCATCGCGTTCGGGCATAGCGTGGGCGGTGGCATGGCGGTGGAATGCGCGGCGCAGCACGCACAGCAGTGCGCCGCGCTCGTAACCGAAGCGGCGCAGACCTTTGCGGAAGACCGCACGCTCGCAGGCATCGAGGCGGCGCGCGAGCAGTTTCGCGATCCCGCGCAGTTCGCGCGTCTCGTGCGCTATCACGGCGACAAGACGCAATGGGTGCTCGATGCGTGGATCGAAACCTGGCTGTCGCCCGCATTTGCCAACTGGTCGCTCGATCCCGTGTTGCCGCGCGTGCAATGCCCGACGCTGGCGATTCACGGCAGCCTCGACGAATACGGCACGCGCGTGCATCCCGAACGGATTGCGGCGCGCGTGAGCGGCCCCGCTCGCGCCGCGATCATGGAGGGCGTGCGTCACGTCCCGCACCGCGAACAGGAAGCGCAGGTGGCGGCGATGGTGGCCGAATTCCTGCACGCGCTCGACGAGTGAGAAGAGGCGCTTCGCAGCAGCCTTCTACGGGTTTTTCACACGATTGAAAAAATTTTCGAAATACCTCTTCACACGTTCGAAAAGTGTCGATACAATTCCGTTCCCTTGCCTAGGTGGCGAAATTGGTAGACGCACTATCTTGAGGGGGTAGCGCCGAGAGGCATTCGGGTTCGAGTCCCGACTTAGGCACCAGAATTGACGCCGCGAGGTTTTTCGAAACCACGCCGGCGTCAGGAAACCCGCGAAAGCATTCTGCTTTCGCGGGTTTTTTCATGGGCGATCGTAAAAGCACGGAGTACATCTTGGGCAGGAAAAAGAGCGCGGAAAAGTTGAAGGTCGTCGCAGTGCGCGTCGATCCGACCATCGAGCGCAGGTTGCGATTGCTCGCCGCTACGACCGGCCGCAAGCCCTCCTGGTTCCTGCAGCAATTGATCGAAGGCGGTCTGGGTGCAATGGAAGAGGCCTGGTTGCCCCCCGAACTGCTCGCACAAGTTCGCGCAGGCACGGTCCCCGAGTCGCTTGAATCGCAATCGGTCCCAGATCTGTTCGACGATGCCGCGCCCGAAGAGGAATCGGTGTCCACGGAACGCCCGGTTTTAACGCTGTTTTAAAACCGGAGAAAGCCCCCGCTTTGCCAGATGGAAGCGGGAGCGGATCAAATCGTTAGTTCACCTTGTTGGCTTGCTCTTTGGCAAGCAGTCGCTGCGCCTGAAGATCGCCACGGTTAGCCTCCTGCGCCGTTTGCACCGAGGTCTCGGTGGCCTCGGCCAATGCGGCGCGCGCGGCGTTGCTGATCTTCACGGAATACGAAGCCGACGACGCCGCAGCTTGCGCGGCGTTTGTTCCGCCTGACGATTGCGTGGCGCTGGACGATTGCGTCGTGGCGCTGGCCTGTGCCGATTGCCCGTTGCTTGTCGCGGTTGCGACCGGCGCGGTAGCGCTGGCGAGTGGATTGGAAACCGATTGAATGGCCATCAAAATTTCTCCTGTGTGCGTGCCGGAATACGGCTCGTGCTATATCGGCGCCGTTTTAATTACGCTTTAGAAGTATATTTTTTGTAACGAAGGCAAAGCTTAAGCGGTTGATAAGGTGGCGTTAAATCGGTCGATTTAAATGAAAGAAGCTTGAATAAGAACGACTGTCGTTCATTATTCAGGCTTCTTTAAAAAGCGATTTAAAAGCAGCTTTAATAATCGTGTCTTATTCGACCGTATGGGCGCTTCCCAGCGCCTGCGTGATCTCCCGACTCGTCCGCCACGTGCCGAAATACGTCTTGCGCCCGTAAAGCGCCGCAGCCACGAGGCCGAGCCCGCCCGCGATCGCGCTGAATACCACGCACGCCCAGGGCGTCTGCCGAGATGCTGCGATTAGCGCGAGCGGCGCCACGCTGGCCCAGATCGCATAGGTGATGTTGTACGAGAATGAAATACCCGAAACGAGAATATCGGTCGAAAACAGAGTGATGATGACCGACGGCACCGCACCGACGATACCCGACAGCATGCCGGCGAACGCATACGCGAGCGCGAGCTGCATGCTGCCGCCATTGCCAGCTACCAATGAAAAATACAACGCGGCTGTCCCAACCGGCATCAGCGCGCTATAGAGCGCCACGGCTTTCCAGGCGCCGAACCGGTCGACCGCAAGACCGGCGATCACGCAGCCGATGTTGAGAAACACAATGCCGATACTGCTGAGCGCGAACGTGAGTGGCGCAGACAGGCCGAAGCGCGTCTGCATCAGCGTAGGCGTGACAACGACCAGTACGACGACGGCCGATGTCAGCACGGCGGTGAGCAGGACGGCGGGCATCAGTGCGCGGCGCTGGCCCCGCAGCGCCTCGCGCAGCGGGAAGCGCGCGGCGCTCTCCTGGCGGGCCTGCAATTCGACGAACACGGGCGTTTCGGTGAGACGCCGCCGCACCCACACGCCGACGACGCCGAACAGGCCGCCGAGCACGAACGGAATCCGCCACGCGTAGTCGATCATCTGCTCGGGCGTGAAGAGACGCACCATCAGCGTGGCCGTGAGCGCGCCGAAAAGATAGCCGAGCGTGAGGCCGGCCTGGAGGCATCCCAGTGCATAGCCGCGCCGGCCGCTGCGCGCATGTTCGGCCACGAAGGTCCAGGCGCTCGGCACTTCGCCGCCGACCGCCGCGCCCTGGGCCACGCGTAGCACGAGCAGCAGCAAAGGCGCGGCATAGCCGATCTGGGCGTAGGTCGGCATGAGGCCCATCAGCAGGCAGGGCATGGCCATCAGGAGGATCGTCAGGCTGAAAATGCGCTTTCTGCCGTGGCGATCGGCGAAATGCGCCATGACGATCCCGCCGAGCGGACGTGCGAGATACCCCGTCGCGAAGATCGCCACGCTCTGCAGCAGGCGCAGCCATTCGGGCATGTCCAGCGGGAAAAAGACCTTGGATAACGTCAGCGCGAAAAATACGAAGACGATAAAGTCGTAAATCTCCAGCGCGCCGCCGAGCGAGGCGAGCGCGAGCAGTTTATGGTCGACTCCGGCCGGATGGTGCGGGCGCGAACCGGAAACGGTCGTCATGGGCATGTCCTTGTTATATGGCGCGAGGCGGAGCAATGCGGCGCGGGATGCAGGCGCTAATCCAACGCCTTGGTCTCCTGCCTTTGTCATCTGCCTTTTTCATGGTTTGGCAGTGTGAGCCGCAATTCTTCCATAGAAGCGCGCCCATCATGGTGCGGCTTCGCAATCCGCGCTCTGCAATGCCCTGTTGCGAGCGCGGCAATCCGCCTGGCGAGGGATTACACCCCCAATACCGCTTTCGGTTCGAGGAACGCCTCGAGCCCATATTTACCGTACTCACGCCCGATACCCGATTGCTTGACCCCGCCAAACGGCGCGGCCGGTTCGTGCGCAAGCGTATTGACGAGCACGCGGCCCGCTTCCACGCGCGCCGCCACCACGCGGGCGCGCGCCACATCGGCTGAACACACATAAGCCTGCAAACCATAGGGCGTATCGTTGGCAATCGCGATGGCGTCCTCGGTATCGCGGTAGGCGATGATCGAGAGCACCGGCCCGAAGATTTCCTCGCGCGCGATCGTCATGTCGTTGCGCACGTCGCTAAAGAGCGTTGGCTGCACGAACCAGCCTGCTTCCACGCCATTCGGGCGGCCTTCACCTCCCGCGATCAGACGCGCCCCTTCCTCGATACCGACGCGGATATAGCGCTGCACACGCTCCCATTGCTTCTGGCTCACCATCGGGCCAATGCTCGTGCGCGGATCGCGCGGGTCGCCCGCCTGGTACTCCGCGACTGCCGCCACGATCATCGCCTCGAACTCGGCGAGCCGCGCTTGCGGCACCAGAATGCGCGTCCCGGCGATGCATGCCTGTCCGCTGTTCATGAAGCCCGCCTGCAAGGCGAGCGGCACGACATCGTCGAAGTCGGTATCGTCGAGCACGATCATGGGCGATTTGCCGCCCAGTTCCAGCGTCACGCGCTTGAGCGTTTGCGCGCCGGTGCGCAGGATCGTCTTGCCCACCGCCGTCGAGCCCGTGAACGACAGTTTGGCGACATCGGGATGCGCGCAGATTTCCGCGCCCACGGTATCGCCGCGTCCCGTGACGATGTTGAACACGCCCTTGGGCAAGCCTGCCTCGTGCAGCGCTTCGGTCACGATACGCGTCTGCATCGCGCTCATTTCGCTGGGCTTGATGACGGCCGTGCAACCCGCGGCAAGCGCTGCCGCAAGCTTGCCGCAGATGAAGCCAGCGTCGCTGTTCCAGGGCGTGATCAGGCCCGCCACGCCCAGCGGCTGCATGACGACTTGCGCCGATCCGGCGCGGCTCGTGAACGAATAGGCCTCGAGCGTATCGGCCGCCTGTTGCAGCACGTCGCTGGCGTGGCGGGCCATCCAGCGCCCGCGTGAGACCGGCGCGCCGTATTCCTCGACGATTGCTTCGAACAGCGCGTCCTCCTTCGCCAGCACGGCCGCATGCATGCGCCTGAGCATCGCGACGCGCTCGGCCTTGTCGGTGCGCGAAAACGCGGGGAAGGCGCGTTTCGCGGCGGCGATGGCGTGGCGGGCGTCCTCGGCGTCGGCGAGGCGCACGCGGCCGATGACCTGCTCCGTCGATGGGTTGAAAAGGTCGAAGTATTCGTCGCCGTGGGGCACGACGAAGGCGCCGTCGATATAGATGTGCTCGATGATCTGCATGGTGTGGGGGAGGCAATAAGTGTTGTCCAGATCGCAAGATAGACCCCGTTGATTGGCCTGACTAGCCGTACAATCGAGGATGACGTGTTGAGGAATCCAGGACAATGAGAACCTCCGGACTGACCGAGCTGGAAGCTGTGCTGGCGGTGGCGCGCCGGCGCAGCTTTCGCGCTGCGGCCGACGAATTGAGTGTGTCGACTTCGGCGTTGAGTCACGCCGTGGCGGCCCTCGAAGCGCGCATTGGCGTGCGGCTGTTCAATCGCACCACGCGCAGCGTGTCGCTTTCGGAAGCTGGTGCGCAGTTCGTGCAGACCGTGGCGCCCGCGCTCTCCACCATCCAGACCGCGCTCGAACAGGCAGGCAGCTTTCGCGATACGCCTTCCGGCACGCTGCGCATCAATACGTCGGCGGGGGCGGCACGACAGGTGATGCCGGTTTTCATCGCCTTTTTGCAGCGCTATCCGGAGATGAAGCTGGACATCGTGACGGAAGGTCGCTTGATCGACATCGTCGTCGAAGGATTCGATGCGGGCATACGCCTGATCGAAACGGTGCCTCAGGACATGATCGCCGTGCCGTTTGGCGAGAGCCAGCGCTTTGCCGTGGTTGGTAGTCCAGACTATCTCGCGAAACACAAGCCGCCGCGTACGCCTGCCGATCTCGCCCGGCATCGCTGTATCCGTAGCCGCATGCCAAGCGGCGCAATCTATCAGTGGGAATTCGAAAAGCGTGGTGAAGTCGTGCGCATCGACGGCGAAGGCGCGCTCACGCTCGACGAACCGAATCTGATGCTGGCGGCGGCGCGCGCGGGCCTGGGTCTCGCGTATCTGACCGAGTGGAACGTCAAGGCCGACATGGAAGCCGGGACACTCGTGCGCGTGCTGGAAGACTGGACGCCCGCTTTGGACGGGCTGTGCCTTTACTATCCAGGCCGCCGTCATGTGCCCGCAGGATTGCGCGCGTTGATCGAGATGATCCGCGAGCATGCCGATACGAATCGCGCGCGCGGCGCGAAGAAGGCCGGCCGCAGCAAGGCGAAATCGCGCGGCTAGAGCTGCTTGCGCATCTGCTTGGCAAACGCGCGTATTAGCGGCTCGTTGCGTGCGAGGAAGGTCCACTGGCCCACGCGCGTTGTCACGAGTAACTGCGCTTTCACCAGCGTGGCAAGATGGACGGAGACGGTCGATTGGGAAAGCCCGCTGCGCCGCTGGATCGTGCATAGTGCAGCGATGCACTTGAGCTTGTTAGACGGCTGAAAAAAGTTCTTTTACAGGGCCAGAGCGCTGCGTTTTCGGGCGCAGCGGCTTATCACAGCGCCCCGCCTATGCGCACGACGCCTCGCGACGGCTCGAGGTGACGCCCCAGCCATATCGTCAGCGCTTCAGAGGAGAGGTGCCGATCAGTGAACTCCATGCCTTCAACATCGCTTCCTGACATCCTGCAGCCTGGTTTATCGGTGCTCTTTTGCGGCATCAATCCGGGCCTGCGCGCGGCCGCCAGCGGGCAGCACTTCGCGGGCCGGGGTAATCGTTTCTGGCGCACGCTCTATCTTGCTGGTTTCACACAAGAGCCATTTCAGCCGGAAGACGGAAAACGTTTGTTGCAACTGGGCTATGGGTTGACAACTGCCGTGGCGCGGCCCACGGCACGCGCAGACGAGCTATCGAAGGCTGAGATTCAGGCCTCAACCGCAGCGTTTGAAGAGAAGATTCGTCGCTATGCGCCGCGATACGTCGCCTTCCTTGGCAAGATGGCGCTGGCCGAAATGACCCATACGCGTGTCATCGAATGGGGCTTGCAAAGCGCCGATTTCGCGGGCGCGCGTGCGTGGGTGCTGCCGAACCCGAGCGGACTGAACCGCTCGTTCAGTCTCGATGCGTTGGTGAAGGCCTACCGCGAACTGCATCTTGCCGCTAACGCGAATCGCTAGCTCTTGCACCCGCGCGCAGCCGGCACGCGGCGCTGGCAGCGCGGGAAAGTCCGGCGAAGCGCGAGAAAGCGCTATGCGGAAATCGTCATCGTAACCGGGCTACGGGAACAAGACGGCTGCGCGCGTGTTGCCTACGATTGTCGCCATGAACACGGTCACTGCAATCGACTCCCCGACCGGTGCCGAGCCCACGCTGCCCACCGCCGCGATGGCGTGTTCTGCGCGCGAACAGTCCGAAACGAGCTTCTCTATTCTTCAGGATCCGAAGGAAACAACATGAGCAACAACATCTTCACGGGCACGATTCCGGCCCTCATGACGCCGTGTACCGCAGAACGCACGCCCGATTTCGACGCACTCGTCGCCAAGGGGCGCGAACTGATCGATATCGGTATGTCGGCTGTCGTGTATTGCGGCTCGATGGGCGACTGGCCGCTGCTGACCGAAGCTCAGCGTCAGGAAGGTGTCGCGCGCCTCGTGGCCGCCGGCATCCCGACCATCGTCGGCACGGGCGCGGTCAACTCGAAAGAAGCGGTTTCCCATGCTGCGCACGCGGCGAAGGTCGGGGCAAGCGGCTTGATGGTGATTCCGCGCGTGCTGTCTCGCGGCGCATCGGCTGCTGCACAGAAGGCGCATTTCTCCGCGATTCTCGAAGCGGCGCCGGCACTGCCCGCCGTGATCTACAACAGCCCGTACTATGGATTCGCTACGCGCGCCGATCTGTTTTTCGAACTGCGCGCCAAATATTCGAATCTGATTGGCTTCAAGGAATTCGGCGGTGCGGCGGACATGCGTTACGCCGCCGAGCACATCACCAGTCAGGACGATAGCGTCACGCTGATGGCGGGCGTCGACACGCAGGTCTTCCACGGCTTTGTCAATTGCGGCGCCACCGGCGCGATTACCGGCATTGGCAATGCGCTGCCGCGTGAAGTGCTTCAACTGGTCGACCTGTGCCGCAAGGCGGCGAAGGGCGATGTGACGGCGCGTCGTCAGGCGCGGGAGTTGGAATCGGCGCTCGCCGTGCTTTCGTCGTTCGACGAAGGCACCGACCTGGTGCTGTACTACAAGTACCTGATGGTTCTCAATGGCGACAAGGAATACTCGCTGCACTTCAATGAAACCGATGTCCTGAGCGAAGCACAGCGTCGCTATGCGCAAACCCAGTACGAATTGTTCCGCAACTGGTATGCCGGCTGGTCGAAGGAAGTGAATGCCTGAGGCTTGAGCACCTGCGAAGCCGCAGCATGAGAAAGCGCCCAAACGGGCGCTTTTTTGCGTCTTGAGTCCTTTAAGGAAACGCTGACCGAACGTCAGGCGCGTTTCTTGTACGCGTATCCCCGGAACCGTATCCTGCCGAGTACGAACACTATGCTGATTTCTGCATTTCCGCTGTCGATTTTGCCCAAGACTCCCTGATTTTTGAAATCTTATATTGCTCCCAGCCCATCACTGGTCAAGCCGGAAAGCGAAAGGCGAGTGCCCGAAAGATCCGTAAGGATACGGGTAACGGGGTCATCAACTATCAAGGAGCACGAAATAATGAAATTTCAGAGGACGGCTATTTCCAGCGCGTTGGCTTTGGGCGTAGCCCTGGCTGGCGCACCCTGCTCCTATGCGGCGTCGCCGGTGGAAATCAAGATCGGTTTCGCGGCTCCACTCACAGGCGGCCAGGCCCATTACGGTGCGGATTTCCGTAGCGGCGTGCAGCTAGCGATCGAAGACATGAACGGGACGAATCCAGTTATCGGCGGCAAGCCGGTGCATTTCGTTCTCGACGCCCAGGATGACCAGGCCGATCCCCGCACGGGCACGACGGTCGCGCAAAAGCTGGTGGACGATGGCGTGGTTGCGGTGATCGGTCATTACAACTCGGGCACGAGTATTCCGGCCGCGCCGATCTACGCGAAAGCGGGCACGCCTGAAATCGCAATGGCGACGTCGCCGACCTATACGCGCCTTGGCCTTCCCACGACGTTCCGTCTCCTGACGTCGGATACGCAGCTAGGCGGCGTGCTGGGCGATTACGCCGTCAAGGGCCTCAAGTTCAAGCGCCTCGCGATCGTCGACGATCGCACGGCCTATGGGCAAGGCGTAGCAGAGGAGTTCACCAAGGCCGCGAAGGCTGCGGGCGCAACGATCGTCGACGAGGAATATACGAGCGACAAGGCCGTGGATTTCCGCGCGATTCTCACGAAGATCAAGGCCGCGAATCCCGACGCGGTCTTTTACGGCGGCGCCGACACCCAGGCCGCGCCGATGCTCAAACAGATGCGCTCGCTGGCGATCAAGTCGGTGCTGATCGGCCCCGACATGCTTCAGTCCGACAATCTCATCAAGGTGGCAGGCGAGGCGTCGGAGGGCACGCTGGCCGCGTCAGAAGGCAGCCCGCTTGCACAGATGCCGGGCGGCAAGGCCTTTGGCGAGCGTTACGCCAAGCGCTTCAACCAGCCGGTCGAGTTGTACGCGCCCTATGCCTATGACGGCACGATGGCGGTGTTCAACGCGATGAAGAAAGCCGACTCCACCGACCCCCACGTCTTTCTGAGCGCGCTGAAGGCGACGAACATGAAGGGCGTCACCACCAGCGAGCTGGCCTACGACCAGTACGGCGACCTGAAATATGGCGGCGTGACCGTGTACAAGGTCGTGGGCGGCGCGTGGAAGCCGTTGCAGACCGTGGGTACGAAGTAACGCGGCGACAACACCGCGTGCTATGCAGAAATCGTCATCGCGGCGGGGCCGTTCGAACAAGACGGCCGCGCGCACGATGCCTACGATTGTCGACATGAACACCGTTATCGTTATCGACTCCCATACCGGCGGCGAGCCCACGCGGCTCGTCGTTGAAGGCGGCCCTGATCTGGGCCGCGGCCCGCTCGCTGAGCGGCTCGACATTTTCCGCCGCGATTTCGATCATGTGCGTGCGGGCGTAGTCAATGAACCGCGCGGCTCCGATGTGATGGTCGGCGCGCTGCTTTGCGAACCTCACGATCCCACCTGCTCGGCGGGCGTGATCTTTTTCAATAACGTGGGATTTCTCGGCATGTGCGGGCACGGCACGATCGGACTGATCGTGTCGCTCGCGCACATGGGGCGTATCGCCGCGGGCGTGCATCGCATCGAAACGCCGGTGGGCGTTGTCGAGGCCGAACTGCACGACGATGGCAGCGTGACCGTGCGCAATGTGCCCGCCTACCGCTATCGCACAGATGTGCCGCTCGACGTGCCGGGCCTTGGCCGTGTGCATGGCGATATCGCGTGGGGCGGCAACTGGTTCTTCCTCGTTGCCGATCACGGTCAGACGCTGGAATTCGCCAACGTCGAAACGTTGACGGAGGCTTCCTGGGCGATCCGCGCCGCGCTCGAAGCGCAAGGCATCACCGGCGACGGCGGCGCTCACATCGACCATATCGAACTGTTCGCAGACTCCACCGTGCCGGGTCTCGACAGCCGCAACTTCGTGCTGTGCCCGGGCAAGGCCTACGACCGCTCGCCGTGCGGCACGGGCACGAGCGCGAAAATCGCGTGCCTCGCCGCTGACGGCGTGCTTGCACCGGGCGCGACGTGGCGCCAGGAAAGCATTATCGGCAGCGTGTTCGAGGCGAGCTACGAGCCGCTCGACGACACGAGCGAGGCGGGGCGGCGCTGCGTGCGCCCGAGCATTCGCGGCACGGCCCACGTGAGCGCAGAAGCGAAGCTGATTTTCGCCGCCGACGATCCTTTCGCATGGGGCATTCGCGCGTGAGCCAGCCGCTTCATTCGAGTCCCGACGTGATCGTGGTGGGCGCGGGCATCGTCGGCGCCGCTTGCGCGCACGAACTGGCCCAGCAGGGCGCCAGCGTGCTCGTACTCGATCGTGCGGGCGTGGGCGGCGGTGTGACGGCGGCCGGCATGGGCCATCTCGTGCTGATGGACGATAGCCCGGCCGAGTTCGCCCTGTCGGCCTGGTCGCGCGATCTGTGGCTCGAACTCGCGCCGCGTCTGGGGCCGCGCGAAGCGTTTGTGCGTTGCGGCACGCTCTGGGTCGCGGTGGACGACGAGGAATACGCACTCGCGCAAACGCGTCAGGAGGCGCTGGAGCGCGCTGGCGTGGCCTGCTCCTTGCTGGATGCCCAGCAGGTGCGAGAAGCCGAGCCTGCGCTGCGTGAAGGCCTGCGCGGCGGCATGGTGCTGCCCGACGACGCCGTGGTCTATGCGCCCGCCGTGGCGGCATGGTTGCTCGCCCAGCCGGTGAAAGGGCGTGTGACGTGCAGGCTCGATACGCAGGTCGCGCGCGTGGATCGCCAGGGCGTCGTGCTGGCCAATGGCGAAACGCTCGCGGCGGGCGCGGTGCTGCTGGCCAACGGTCTGCAAGCCGCCGATCTGCTGCCCGGCTTGCCGATGCAGGCAAAAAAAGGCCATCTGCTGATTACCGATCGCTACCCCGGCACGATCCGGCATCAGATTCTGGAACTCGGCTATATCAAGAGCGCGCACAACGCGAGCGGCACGTCGGTGGCATTCAACGTGCAGCCGCGCCCGACGGGCCAGATCCTGATCGGCTCATCGCGCCAGTTCGACAACTTCGATCCCGCCATCGAGCCCGCGATTCTCGCGCGCATGCTGCGCCGCGCCGCGGAGTATTTGCCCGAATTGCCGTCGCTCAATGCCATTCGTGCGTGGACCGGCTTTCGCCCCGCCACCAGCGATGGTTTGCCGTTGATCGGCGCAGCGGAGCCATTTGTGCAGGACTCCTGCCACCGCTCGACGTGGCTCGCGACCGGGCACGAAGGCCTGGGCGTGACGACCGCGCTCGCCACGGGCAAGCTGATCGCCGCGCAGATGCTGGATCTGGGCGATGTGCTGCCGATCGACCCGGCGCCATACCAGCCCGCTCGCTTTGAGAAGACAGGAGTCAGTCATGCCTGACATGGTGACGCTCAACGTGGATGGACGCAGCGTGCAGGTCGCGCGCGGCAGCTCAGTCGTCGCGGCCATCGCGCTCGCGACGGGGGCGGCAGGCGTGGTGACGCGCGAGTCCGTTAGCGGCGCGCAACGCGGACCGCTCTGTGGCATGGGCGTGTGCCAGGAATGCCGCGTGACGATAGACGGCGTGCGCCATCGGCTCGCTTGTCAGACGCTTTGCGCGCCTGGCATGATTATCACGACGGCGAGGTCCGCGTCATGAATTTCGATATCCTGATTATTGGTGCAGGACCGGCTGGTTTGAATGCGGCAAGCGTGGCGGCGCAAGCGGGCGCGAGAGTCGGTATCGTCGACGACAACGCGCTGCCTGGCGGCCAGATCTGGCGACAAGGGCCGCAGTACCGCGCGAAAGGTCGCGCACACGATGCCATCGAAGCGATGCAACGGTTGGCGAACGTGACGTATCTCAGCGACACGCGTGTGGTGCAGGCGGTGGGCGCGGGTCAACTGCTCGTCGAAGACGCTTCGCGAGGCTATACGATCGACTACGGCAAGCTCATCGTCGCCGCTGGTGCAAGAGAACGCTTTCTACCGTATCCGGGTTGGACGCTGCCAGGCGTGACAGGCGCGGGCGGTTTGCAGGCGCTCGTCAAGGGCGGCATGCCGGTGCGCGGCGAGCGCATTGTCATCGCGGGGACAGGGCCGCTTTTATGGGCGGCGGCGGTGACCGCGCGCGAACAGGGTGCACGTGTCATGGCCATCGTCGAGCAGGCCTCGCCGCGTGCGGTCCGGCAGTTCGCGGCGTCGCTCGTGCACACGCCCGCGAAGCTCGCGCAGGCCGCGCGTATGCGCTTCGATCTGCGCGCGACGCCGTATCTGTGTGGCGCGCATGTGAGCGCCGCGTCGGGCGACGGGAAGCTTTCGCAGGTCACGATCAGGCAGGGCGAAAAGCTCACGCATATCGACTGTGATCGGCTGGCGTGCGCCTATGGTCTCGTGCCCAACACGACCTTGGGCGCGGCGCTGGGCTGTCGCATCGACGAAACGCAGAGCGGGCTCGCCATCGTCGTGGACGATATGCAGGCCACCACGCAGGTGGGCATCTATGCAGCCGGAGAATGCACGGGTGTGGGCGGTATGGAATTGTCTGCGCTCGAAGGGCGCATTGCGGCACATGCGGCGCTTGGCGACGTTGCGCAAGCGCGTGCGCGCTTTGCGCAGCGCGAGCGTTATCGCCGGTTTGCTGCGCGGATGCACACGGCGTTCGCACTCGATCCGCAATTGCGTAGTCTGGCCGCGCCGGACACGGTGATATGCCGCTGCGAAGATGTCCGCTTTGCCGATGCCGCGCAGCATCGCAACTGGCGCGATGCGAAACTGCACACGCGCTGCGGCATGGGGCCATGCCAGGGCAAGATCTGCGGTGAAGCGGCGGCGTTCTGTCTGGGATGGGCGCGCAATGGTCCGCGTCCGCCGTTCTCGCCAGCCCGCATCGGCACGTTGATGGAGGCGCGCACGCAAGCTTGAAATGGTGCGAAGGGATGGCAGACGGGCGGTGCAACGGCATCGCCCGTATTTCTTTGCAGGTGGGCAAGCGGCGGCGGCAAAGGCATAATCGACCGGATTCCGACTCGCGACGCTTTGCCATGCACGACCTGCTCCTGCCCGCTGTCAGCGGAAACACGACGCTGCCGCAGATGGTGGCGCATTTCTCCTTGCTGGAACCGCTCTTCGACGCCATGCCGGACGTGGTGTTCTTCGTGAAGGATCACGAGGCGCGCTATGTGATCGTCAATGCGACGCTCGCGGCGCGCTGCGGTTGCAAGGATCGTCGCGCACTGCTCGGCAAGACGGCCGCGGAGGTCTTTCCTTCGCGTTTCGGCCGCATTTACATGGAGCAGGACGAAGCGGTCGTGCGCGATAACAGCCGCCTGATCGATCAACTCGAACTGCATCTTTATCCGGGGCGCCAGCCCGGCTGGTGCCTGACGTCCAAAGTCCCTCTGCAGGACACGCAAGGGCGCGTGCTGGGCGTTGCCGGCATCTCGCGCGACCTGCGGGCGGCGGAGGGTACGCACCCCGCGTATCAGCGCGTGGCCAGCGCGGCGAAATATATCCAGGAAAATTACGCGCAGCCGCTCAAGCTCTCGAATCTCGCCGCGCTGATCGATATGTCGGTGGCGCAGGTCGAGCGCTACTTTCACAAGGTCT
This sequence comes from Paraburkholderia sp. J67, assembly GCF_905220265.1. NCBI lineage: Bacteria > Pseudomonadati > Pseudomonadota > Betaproteobacteria > Burkholderiales > Burkholderiaceae > Paraburkholderia > Paraburkholderia sp. J67. The sequence goes on along the minus strand of NZ_CAJMZK010000007.1, from coordinate 236,007 downwards.
TTCATTTGACGCCGCGCCAGATGCTGCTGAAAACGCGTCTTGATGCAGCATCCGAACTGCTTGCCGGCGACCTGAGCATCACCGACATCGCGACACGTTGCGGCTACAACGACCACAGCGCATTCACGCGTCAGTTCAAGGCGACCGTGGGGCTCACCCCGAGTCAATATCGCGCGCTGCTGCACCCGCAAGCGGCGCCATCCGATCAATAACGCGTCGACACGGCACACGACGTTCTCGCTCGATTCAGGCGCGAATATCTAAGTGTTGTCCCCGATAGCGCTTGAGCATGTCATCTGTATCCGCGTAGCCGTGGCTGCGATTGTGCTGATTTCGTCATACCCGGGCGCGAAAGCTCTCAAGCCTTGAGGAATCTGGATAGCGATACTTCTTCGCATCGCCGCCGATCTGGCGCGACGTATTCAACGAAGGAGATTGGCACTGTGAGCCGTAACGTTATCCACTCTGGCGGAGTGAGCCCCGCCGAGCCACCTCGTGCAATCCGCCGATACGACGTCACCCCGGCGCAGGTGAAGCGCTCGCACGCGTAGAGGCCCGCGCGGGACCCGATCCCGGGCCGCGTACGCAGCACACCGCACCTGCGTACGTCCATTGCGCCCATCGCGCGTATCACACACTAGCGCCTCCTTATTCACGTTTCGCGCCTGCACCCCGATGCGGCAGCGCAACGCGCACGCGCTCATTCCTCAAACAGGAGACTCGACAATGTCCAGTCAAGGCAATCTGCATCGCTCACTGCCCGTTGGCGACGCCGCGCCGGCCGCCTACGGGCAGGCCGGCGAAGGCCGCTTCAAGAAGCAACTGTCGCTCACTGACCTCACGTTCATCGGCCTGGGCGCCATTTTCGGTTCGGGCTGGTTGTTCGCCGCGAGCCATGTGTCGGCCATCGCCGGCCCGGCCGGGATCGTCTCCTGGTTGATCGGCGGCTTTGCGGTGTTGCTGCTCGGCATCGTCTATTGCGAACTGGGTGCGGCGTTGCCGCGTGCGGGCGGCGTGGTGCGCTATCCCGTCTATTCGCACGGGCCGTTGCTCGGCTATCTGATGGGTTTCGTCACGCTGATTGCGTTCTCCAGCCTGATCGCCATTGAGGTCGTCGCCGCGCGCCAGTATGCGGCCGCGTGGTTTCCCATGCTGAGCAAGCCCGGTTCCGGCAACCCGACTGTGATGGGCTGGTTCGTTCAGTTCGCGTTGCTGTGCGTGTTTTTCCGATTGAATTATTCGAGCGTGAAGACTTTCGCACGCGCCAATAATCTCATCAGCATTTTCAAGTTCATCGTGCCGCTCTCGGTGATCGGCGTGCTGTTCACGTTTTTCAAGCCGGCCAATCTCACCGTGCACGGTTTCGCGCCATTCGGTCTTTCCGGTATTGAAATGGCGGTGTCCGCAGGCGGCATCATCTTCGCGTACCTCGGTCTCACGCCGATCATTTCGGTCGCGAGCGAAGTGCGCAATCCGCAGCGCACGATTCCCATCGCGCTGATTCTCTCGGTGTTGCTCTCGACGCTGATTTACGTGCTGCTGCAACTGGCCTTCATCGGCAGTATTCCGACCGATATGCTCAAGAGCGGCTGGGACGGCGTGAGCAAGGCGTTTTCGCTGCCCTACCGCGATATTGCGCTTGCGCTGGGCGTGGGCTGGCTCGCCTATATGGTGGTGGCGGACGCAGCCATTTCGCCGAGTGGCTGCGGCAATATCTATATGAACGCCACGCCCCGCGTGGTCTACGCATGGGCGAAAACGGGCACCTTCTTTCGCGTATTCACGCGCGTCGATGCGGCCTCGGGCATTCCGCGTCCGGCCATGTGGCTGACCTTCGCGCTGGCTGTGTTCTGGACGCTGCCGTTTCCTTCGTGGGAAACGCTCATCAATGTGGTGTCGGCGGCGCTCGTGCTGAGCTATGCCGTCGCGCCGATCTCGGTCGCCGCGCTGCGCCGCAACGCGCCCGATATGGACCGGCCGTTTCGCGTGGGCGCTTTCGGCATCCTCGGGCCGGTGTCCTTCGTTATCGCGGCGCTGATTGTGTACTGGTCGGGCTGGAGTACGGTGTCCTGGTTGTTGGGACTCCAGATTGTCATGTTCGTGATCTATCTCGCGGCGGGCCGTTTCGTGCCGACGCGCGAACTGAGTCTCGCGGAACAGGTGCGCTCGTCGCTGTGGCTGATCGCGTTCTACGCCGTGATGATCGTGCTGTCGTGGCAGGGCAGCTTTGGCGGTAACGGCACGCTCGCGCATCCTTACGACACGATTGTGGTCGCGCTGGCGAGCCTCTGCATCTACTACTGGGGCGCGAATACGGGCGTGCCCGCCCACAAGCTGCAACTCGACGCCGACGATCAATGAACGAATCGGCGAGCGAACCAAACGCTGATTCACTCTAGGCATTTCCATCGATTCAAAACCGGGCCTTACCGGCCCGGTTGCTTTTTTGCAGGGACAAGGATGACGATTACCGGCCAATCGCTAATCGGCGCGATGAGCGTGCGCGGCACGCAAGGCACTTTTCACGGCATCGACGCACGCACGGGCGAAGCGCTCGAACCCGCGTTCGGCGGCGCGACACAGGACGATTTGCAACGCGCCTGCGCGCTTGCAGAAGCCGCTTTCGATAGCTTCCGGGAAACGCCGCTCGAAAGCCGCGCCGTGTTTCTGGAGACGATCGGCGAGCAGATCTTGGCGATCGGCGACGCATTGATCGAGCGCTGTATGGCCGAGACGGGCCTGCCGCGTGCACGCCTCGAAGGCGAGCGCGCACGCACGGTTGGGCAACTGCGACTCTTCGCCAGCGTGCTGCGAAACGGCGATTTCGTCGATGCGCGCATCGATCCCGCGCAACCAGACCGCAAACCGATGCCGCGCGTGGATCTGCGCCTGCGTAACATCGCGATAGGACCGGTGGCCGTGTTCGGTGCGTCGAATTTTCCGTTGGCATTTTCGGTGGCGGGCGGCGATACGGCGTCTGCGCTTGCAGCGGGCTGCCCGGTGATCGTGAAGGCGCACGGCGCGCATCCTGGCACGTCCGAACTCGTGGGCCAGGCGATCCAGCGCGCCGTGCAGCAATGCGCGCTGCCCGAAGGCGTTTTCTCGCTGCTGTTCGATAGCGGCCTGTCGATTGGCCAGGCGCTGGTGGCCGATGCGCGCATCAAGGCGGTCGGTTTCACGGGTTCGCGAGCGGGCGGCGTGGCGCTCATGAAGATCGCCAACGCGCGCGAGGAACCGGTGCCTGTGTATGCGGAGATGAGTTCGATTAATCCGGTCGTTCTGCTGCCCGGCGCGCTCGGCACGCGTGGCGAGACGATCGCGCAGCAGTTTGCGGCGTCGCTTACGCTGGGCGCGGGCCAGTTCTGCACGAATCCCGGTCTCGTGCTTGCCGTGGACGGCGATGCGCTGCACGCATTCGAACAGGCTGCCAGCGCCGCGCTTGCGACTACGAATGCATCGACGATGCTCACGCCCGGCATTCACGCGAACTACGTCAAAGGTGTCGAACGCCTGGACGCCCACGCTGCTGTGGCGCGTCTCGCGAGCGGTCAGGCAGGCGGTCCGTTCGACGCGCAGGCCGCGCTTTTCGCCACCACGGCACAGGCATTTCGCGCGGATGCCGCGTTGCGTGAGGAAGTATTCGGCCCCGCGTCGCTGATCGTGCGTTGCCGCGATCTCGACGAACTGCACAGCGTGCTAAAGTCGCTCGACGGGCAATTGACGATAGCCGTGCATCTGGACCAGGACGACCGCACTGCCTGCCACGCGCTGCTGCCTACGCTCGAACGCAAGGCGGGCCGGATTCTTGCAAACGGCTTCGGCACCGGTGTGGAAGTCGGTCACGCGATGGTGCACGGCGGTCCGTTCCCGGCCACGTCGGACGCGCGCACGACTTCGGTCGGCAGTCTTGCCATCGAGCGCTTCCTGCGGCCCGTTTCGTATCAGGATCTGCCCGACGAACTGCTACCGCAAGCGCTGCTCGAGCGCAATCCGCTTTCGGTCGCGCGGCGCATCGATGGCGTCGTTCAACGCGAGGAATAGAAGGATGACTAATCAAGGCGACGCCGTTGTACTTTCGCTCGACGAGCTTTTCGCGCTGGCGCGCAAGGTGTTGGTGCATCACGGCGTCTCCGAGTCCCATGCGGATGCGATCGCGCGCGTCATCACGCAAGGCCAGCGCGACGAGTGCCATTCTCACGGCCTCTATCGCCTGCTGGGCTGCGTGCGCTCGGTGAAAAGCGGCAAGGTCGATCCGCGTGCGGAGCCTACGTTGCGCGACGTGGCGCCGGGTGTTCTCGCCGTCGACGCGCATTATGGCTTTTCGCTGCTGGCGTTCGAAACGGGCTTGCCCGTGCTCGCGGAAAAAGCCCGCACGCAAGGTCTTGCCGCGATGGCGATCAATCGATGCTTTCATTTTTCGGCGCTTTGGCCCGAAGTGGAGGCGATTGCCGCGCAAGGGCTCGTCGGCCTCGCAATGACGCCGAGCCATAGCTGGGTGGCGCCCGCGGGCGGCACGCGCGGTGTGTTCGGCACCAACCCGATTGCGTTCGCATGGCCGCGAGCCGAAGGGCATCCGTTCGTGTTCGACTTCGCGACGAGTGCGATCGCACGCGGCGATATCGAGTTGCATGCGCGCGAGGGCAAGCCGATTCCATCGGATTGGGCCATCGACGGCGCAGGGCAGCCGACCACGGACGCGCGCGCAGCGCTCGAAGGCGCGATGAAGACGTTTGGCGGGCACAAGGGATCGGCGCTCGCGGCGATGGTCGAACTGCTCGCGGGTGCGTTGATCGGCGACCTCACGAGCATGGAATCGCAGGCGTTCGACGAGGGGGCGGGCGCGAGCCCCTGTCACGGCGAACTCCTCATCGCCATCGATCCGCAACGGTTTGCCGGCGCAGACGCTTCTGGCGGCGATGCTCGCGCGGAGAGGCTTTTTGCAGCGGTGACGGAACAAGGCGCGCGTCTGCCGTCACAACGGCGCTTCGAGGCCCGGGCGCGCAGCGAACGTGACGGCGTGCGCATTCCGCAAGCGTTGTATCAGGACGTGCTGGCGCTCGTCGGCTAAGGCATTCAACACAATAGCCCTGCCGCGCGCGGCAGAGCTTTTCCCCTGACGGAACCCGCCCAATCAGTGTCCGGCGCTCTGACCGCCGTCCACGTGCAGAATTTCGCCCGTTACAAACGAGGCCGAATCCAGATAGAGAATCGCATCGACGATCTCGCTCATCTCGCCCATGCGCCCCAACGGATGCAGCGCGCCGAGCGCCGCGTGCGTTTCGGGCGCATGCATGGGCGACTTGATGACGCCCGGCGAAACGGCATTCGCGCGGATGCCTGCCGCGGCGTATTCGATCGCGAGCGATTTCGTTGCGGCATTCAGGCCGCCCTTCGTGAGCGATGCGAGCACGGAAGGCACATTATGGTTGGCCTGATCGACGAGGCTCGTCGTGATGCTGACGATGTGGCCACTACGCTGCTTTTGCATCTGCTCGACAGCCAGTTGCGTGACGTAGAAGAAGCCGTTGAGATTGACGTTCGTGATCGCCGCATAGTCCTGTGAGGTGTACTGCGTGAACGGCTTGGCGACGAAGATGCCCGCGTTGTTGACGAGCGTATCCACACGACCAAAGCGTTCGATGGCGGTCTCGACCACGCGGCGCGCGGTGGCCGGGTCGCCGATATCGCCCGCGACAGTCACGAGATCCGGCTCGCTTGACGGGGCGATCGTGCGTGACGTGGCGACCACGCGATGACCTTGTGCGCGAAACGCCTTGACGGTTTCCGCGCCAATGCCTTGCGACGCGCCGGTGACGATGATGACTTTCGATGTGTTCATGATTTGCCTCGCTGGGTTTGGATGCCGGTCGGCTTCGGTTTGCTTTCCGGTCGAATCGAAGCGATCCGATGGATGCAGACTGTAGGCGTGTCGGCCCGGGATTCGAACACCCACCGTGGACCATGAGTTTTGCGTCGCGAGAACAAATGAACGCCAGCGAGTTGCCCGTTGCGCACGGGCGGCGAGGCCCAATTTCCATTGCGTTGGAATAAAAATCCAGTATACTGGATTGATGAATGTCGAAGCCCTACTCGCCAAGCGCGTGCGCGACCTGCGCAAGGCGCATGGTCACACCCTGGACGATCTGGCCGAGGCCAGTGGCGTGAGCCGTTCGACGATCTCGCTCATCGAGCGTCAGGAGATCAGCCCCACGGCCGTCGTGCTCAACAAGCTGGCCGATGCGCTCGGCGTGACGATGGCCACGCTTTTCTCAGACGAATCGGAAGGCCGCACTGAGGAGCCGCTCGCGCGCCGCGCGCAGCAGCAGACCTGGAAAGACCCGGCCACGGGTTATCTGCGCAGGCACGTGTCGCCGGTGGGCTTTGCCTCGCCGCTCGAACTGGTCGAAGTGAGTTTTCCGCCAGGGGAGAGCGTGACGTTCGACAACGTCACGCGCCATGTGGCGACCCATCAGCAGGTCTGGGTGCTCGAAGGCGAGATGGCCATCAGCGTGGGCGAGACGGTTTGGCACCTGAAAGAGGGCGACTGCCTTGCGATGGTGCTCGATCAGCAGATTGTTTTTCGCAACCCGGGTCGCAGGCACGCGCGCTATGCACTGGCGTTGACCACCGTTCCAATGACACAGAGGATAACGAAATGAGCGACCACACTATCGTGCCTTGCACGCACGAGCGTCATGCGGACGCGATCCTGGCGATCTTCAACGACGCGATCGTCAACTCGACCGCGCTGTACGACTACAAGGCGCGCGACGCGCAAAGCATGGTCAACTGGTTCAACGCCAAACGCGCCGGCAATTTCCCGGTCATCGGCGTGGAGGACGAAAATGGCACGCTGCTGGCTTTCGGCAGCTATGGCACGTTTCGCGCATGGCCGGCTTATAAGTACTCGGTCGAGCATTCCGTCTATGTGCACAAGGACCATCGCGGGCAAGGTCTCGGACGCGTGATCATGGAAGCGCTGATCGCCGCCGCCCGCGAAAACAACGTGCACGCCATGCTGGGCGGCATCGACGCAACCAATGCGGGCAGTATCGCGTTGCATGAGCGGCTGGGGTTCAAGCACGTCGGCACGCTGCCTGAAGTGGGTTTCAAGTTCGGCCGCTGGCTCGACCTCGCGTTCTATCAGTTGCTGCTCGAAACGCCGTTGAATCCGGTCGACGGCTGACTTTCTGCGTCAGGCAGCGATTGCTGCCTGTCCAATGGCTGACGCCCCGCGATGGGGCGTGCCTTTTCAGCCACTCATTCATGCGCCCATATTGCTTGCGCGCGCATCGAATCGAATAAGACCCAACCGCTATCGTTCTTGATCGGCAGCCGTACGTCGTAGTTCGGCAAACATCCGCGGCTCCCATTCCCGCGTGCCGATCAGCAGGCCCGTGCCGCGCCGGTGCGTGAGCGGCGCCGACGCCGACTCATCGTGCAAGGCCGCGAACTTGCTGCGCAACCGGCGCAGTTCCACCGACAGTTCCGCGCGCGCCGCTTCCGTGAGCATGCCTTGTGTGAATTCGAGCGATTCGCCCGCGCCGCCAAAGCTGTCGTCGAGAAAATCACCAAGCCCTCGCGCCTTGAAATACTGCCGGATCGGCCCGCCCGGAATCCAGTCGAAGTCGCGCGCCACCAGCAGGCGAATGCGGTCGCCGGGCAGCAATGCGATCAGACCCATGCGATCGAGCGCGAGCAACAGCTTGAGACATTGCGCCCGCGTGATGGTGTAGGTCGCCACGATATCGGCCGCCGACCAGTGGTTGAGCGCGCAAACGGTGACCAGCAACAGGCGTTCGTTCGACACGAGCTGGGCTTCCTGCGCCTGGCTGAGGATGCGCAGTTGCGGGACCGTGGCCGCGGCCTCCTGCGCCAGTTCGGCGAGGGTGAAGCCAATCAGTCCACAAATCTCCTCCAGCCGGTCGAGCGTGAACCGTCCCTTCGAAAAGAGCCGCTTCACGCTGGGCTCGGATACGCGCAGCGCCTGCGCAACGTCGCGATAGGTGAGTCGCCGTGCGCGCAGTTGCCGCTTCAGCGTTTCGACCAGTTGGGCGGTTTCGCTCATCGGAAAGTATTGAAAATTGATACTGAGGGTCAGTCAGAGCGGACTCTAGCACGGAAATGAGCGTCATTTGATCCTCGTCGGCATACTCGCATCGTCTCCTGGCCGGGCGCGAGATTTCGATGTCAAGCTGCACCGCGCGTCCCCGATCGATCATCCACGAAGCTCACGAGCCTCACATGACCTCTACCGAATCCCGCGAACGCCATGATGAACGGCCTGCCTCGCAGTTCACCCTGTTGCGCGAGCGCCGCTTCGCGCCGTTCTTCTGGACGCAGTTCCTTGGCGCGCTCAACGACAACGCGTTCAAGATCGGCTTCACGTCGCTCGTGACTTACGAAGCGTCCAGTTTCGCGGGCGTCGATCCAAAGACCGCGGCCTTCGTCATTCCCGCGCTGTTCGTATTGCCGTTCGTGCTGTTCTCCGCAACGTCGGGCCAGCTTGCCGACCGCTTCGACAAGGCCGTGCTCACACGCTTCGTCAAGAGCTTCGAGATCGTCGCGATGTTGATTGGCGGCGTGGGCTTCATCTTGCATAGCGCGCCGTTGCTGTACCTCTGCACCTTGCTCATGGGCTTGCATTCGACCTTGTTCGGGCCGGTGAAATACGCGTATCTGCCGCAGCATCTCGCGGATGGGGAACTGGTGGGCGGCAACGGCCTCGTGGAAATGGGCACCTTCGTGGCCATCCTCGCGGGCACCGTGGCCGGCGGCGCGGCAGCCGCTGCGGGCACGCACGGCGCGGTGCTGCTTGCAGGTCTGTGCGTGGCGCTCGCGCTCGTGGGGCGCATCGTATCGGCGCGCGTGCCGGCGTCGCCCGCACCGCAGCCCGATCTGCGCATCAACTGGAATCCCATCAGCGAGACGTGGCGCAATCTGAAAGTCGCGCGCGAAGATCGCACGGTGTTTCTGAGCCTGCTTGGCATTTCGTGGCTCTGGTTCGTGGGCGCGACCTTGCTCTCGTCGTTCTTCGGCTTCGCCAAGGACGTGCTCAGCGCGAACCCCGATGTCGTGACCGTGTTGCTGGCTACGTTTTCCGCAGGTATCGGCATGGGGTCGCTGTTGTGCGAACGGCTCTCGCGCGGGCGCATCGAAATCGGTCTCGTGCCGCTCGGCTCGATCGGCATGAGTGTGTTTGCCATCGACCTGTTCTTCGCGAGCCATGCACTGCCCGCTCACACGCATCTGCAATCGGTGAGCGAGTTCATGGCGGCGTCTGCGCATTGGCGCGTGCTTGCCGACCTGTTCCTGCTGGCGATGTTCGGCGGCTTCTATAGCGTGCCGCTCTACGCGCTGATCCAGAGCCGCAGCAAGGCGACGCATCGCGCACGCATCATCGCCGCGAACAATATTCTCAATGCGCTGTTCATGATTGCTTCGGCGCTGATGGGTGTGGCGCTCGGCGCGGCGGGAGTCAGCATTCCGGGGCTTTTTCTCGTGACAGGGCTGCTGAATATCGTCATTGCCTTGTATATCTACTCGCTGGTGCCTGAATTCATGCTGCGTTTCATCGCGTGGGTGCTGGTGCATACGTTTTATCGCATCCGTCTTGTCGATACGCAGCGCATCCCGCCAACGGGCGCTGCCGTGCTCGTCTGCAATCACGTGAGTTTCGTCGATGCGATCGTCATCATGGCCGAAAGCCCGCGTCCGATCCGCTTTGTCATGGACCACCGCATCTTCCGCTCGCGACTGGCAGGCTGGCTGTTTCGCCACGTCAAGGCGATTCCGATTGCCCCCGCGCATGAAGACGCTGCGTTGCTGGAGGCCGCGTATGCACGCTGCGCGCAGGCACTCCTGGATGGTGAACTGGTCTGCGTTTTTCCGGAGGGCAAGCTCACCCGTACCGGCGAGATGAATACGTTTCGCCACGGCGTGACCGAGATCCTGCGTCGTGTACCCGTGCCGGTCGTGCCGATGGCGCTGTGTGGCCTGTGGGGCAGCGTGTTCTCGCGCGATGAGCAGGCGCGCGTGCCGCGTCCGTTGCGTCGTGGTGCGATGAGCCGGCTGACGCTGGCGGTAGGCGAGCCACTGACGCCCGCCGAAGCCTCGCCGCAACGGCTTCAGGAAATCGTCCATGCGCTGCGCAGTGCGCAGTCCTGATCATTTGTGCGCAGAGTCCAGAGGCTCATGGTGCCCGCGACAGGCCATTCGTGTGGATCTAATCCGAGGCGGGTACGCGCGATACCAGTACGCTTGCTAGCCTTGTTAGGGAAGTGAATCGTCGCAAGAATGTCCGTTCTTTCCCGGCTCTTTGGCGATATTCACCATGAAGAAACTCAAGCTTTGTTGCACACTCTGTGCTGCGTTGATCGCCACCGGCTCAGCCCGGGCGAGCGGCTTCGCGATCGAAAGCGTGGAACTCACCGGCGGCTCATTCGACAACGCCCAGGTATCGAATGGCTTCGGATGTCACGGACAGAACCTTTCGCCCGCGATACGTTGGACGGGGGCGCCGAAGGGAACGCAAAGTTACCTTCTCACGATGTTCGATGCCGACGCACCGACCGGATCGGGATTCTGGCATTGGGTCGTGACCGATATACCCGCGTCGGTGAGCGGTGTTGGGCAAGGTGCTGGCAATGACGCGTCGGAGTTGCCCGCGGGAGCCGTCTTGATGAAGAACGATACGGGGCATGCCGCGTATCTCGGACCTTGCCCGCCGCAAGGCGAGACGCATCGCTACGTCATATCGCTCACGGCGCTGAAGGTAGCGAGGCTTCCGGTCGACCACGACGCCACGCCGGCCGTCGTCGGCTTTACTGCCCACTATCAGGCATTGGCGAAAGCGACGACGACGGTGCGATTCGGACGCTAGTTTCGGCAACGGCGTCGACGACCATCGTGCGGCGACGCGTGCCGATACGTTCAATAGCGCGAAAGCTGGCTTCCATTGACCTGCACGCGATCACCGGGATGCAGATCGCCGGGCGTCGGCACGTCGAAGGCGCGCGTGGAGCCGTCGCTCAATTGCACGTCGATGCGATAGCCTGCGGGCGCGCCCATTTGCTGGCCGAGCTGGTTACCCGCGTAGGCGCCGCCGAGCGCACCGATCACGGTCGCGGCGTCGCGGCCATGCCCACGGCCCACCTGGTTGCCGAGCACACCGCCCACCAGTGCGCCGACGACCGTGCCGGCCATGCCCGAAGCACCCGTGGCGCTGCTGACCGGGTGGATCGCGGTGATGGTGCCGTACTGTGCGCCGTATTGATTCGATTGCGGCGTGTTGTATTGCCCGCTGTACTGGCCGCCATTTTGCGTGTCGTACGGCTGCTGTTGCGGGGGCGGCGGCGGGACATAGGCCGGCTGCACCGTGGCGGGCTGCGCGTAGGCGGGCTGGCTGTACGCCTGGCCTTGATACCCCTGTTGCGCGCCGTATGACGAATAGCCCGGCCCATAGCCGGGTGCGACGCAGGCGGACAGCGAAACGGCGGAGGCGGCGACGAGCGCGGCGGTCAGGACGGAACGGGTAGAGAGCATGAGCATCACGGTGTTTTCTGCGGCGCTGCACGCGTGCTGCGTGGCGGGCCGTTTGTCGGTTTGATGCGGCGGAGTATAAGGAAAGCCCGTCCAGCCGTCCGCTCCGCGCGGGTAACAACGTGTAAAGTCTGTTGCCGAGGTTGCGCCGCCCCGCGCGCGCCGTTCAGAACCGCGTCATCAATCCCATCCATTGATCAGCCGGGCTCGTCCTGGCTGCGCTGAAACTGCCCCTTGAGCACGATGCGGCTGCGCGGGCCGTCTTCGATGCTGTCGAGCGATGCGCCCATCTTTTCCGCAATCTTCCTGCACGCGGGCATGAGCCAGCCGTTGCGCTCGCGCGTGCGCGGCCTCGGCTTCGCGCCGGGCGGGACCGCGTCGAACACGAGTTGCAGGTCGAGCAGGCCGCGCGTGCGCGCCGAGGTGCTCAACGCGATCGTGACGAGCCGCGTGCGCGACGCGCCGCCGAGCGCCGCCTCGATCAGCAGACCGAGCAAATCGTCGAAGGCCTGGCGATCCATCAACGCGGGGCGCGCGGCCGAACGTGGTGTCGCGATGTCCAGGTCGATCTGCGCCTGGGCATGGCGTGCGCGCGCTTCGTCGATGGCGGCGCGCACGAGATCGGCAGGCACGCTGCGTTCGAGCCGGCCTGCCGACGTATCGTCCTGCACGCGCACGAGCATGGCGAGCCGGTTCAAGGTCGCGCGCAGCGACTCGACGGCTGCGCCGGCTTCGCTGGCGGCGGCGCTCGTGCGCGCCGTCTCATGCTGTCGCGCGATCAACGCGCCGAGCCGTTCGACTTCGGGCGCGAGCGTCTGCACGAAATGATGCAGCAGGCCGTCCTTCTGGCGCGCGCTGAGTTCGGCGCTCGCGAGCTTGTCGCGTAGCGCGACGAACGCCTGCTCCTGATCCGTGACGTTGAGGCTGCCGCATAGCATCGCCTCGATCGTGCCGCCGTCGCGCAGTGGCGCGCCCCAATGCAGCGCGGCGACGACGCCGTTCGCGCCGTCGAGCATGATTTCGCGTCGATACGCCGTGCCGTGGCGCACCGCATCGGCAAACGTGCGCTGAAGTTCGCGGGCCTGATCGAGCGACGCGCCCAGCAGTCTGGCGTGCTCGATGAAGTCGGTGCCCACGAGCCATTGCGCGCGATCGCCCAGCGCCTCCTGACTGTAGCGGTTCAACAGCACCACCCGGCCTTCGCAGTCGCGCACGCTCACATGAAAGGGCAGCGCGTCGAAGACAAAGCGCGCGAGTCCTTTTTCACGGTCGATCGCGGGGTTGTCGCGCGCGGGCGCGAATGTGTGGCTTGTGCGTGGCGTATCCGCTTCGCTACGCCGGACGATCTCCGCGAGTTCGACCACCGAGGTCGCATTGAGCTTTTGCAGCAGGCGGCGTTTGTAGGTGCTCACCGTGCTTTCGCTGAGCGCGAGTTCAGCGGCGATGTGGCGCAGGCGTTCGCCCTTCACGAGGTACGAGAGCACGAGCCGCTCGCGCGCGGAGAGCGCGTCGAGTTGCGCGGCTTCGGAGGCCGCCGTGTTGTGCGCGGGGGCGATGCCATCGTCCGTTACGGGGAACCAGCTGCGCCCGCGCCGCACCGCGTCGAGCGCCGCAGTCAGTTCGGATAACTCACCTTGTTTGCTGACGAACGCCGTGGCGCCTGCCTGGGCGGCGAGACCGGTCCAATGCGCGCTATCGAGCGCCGAAAGCACGACGAAGCGCGTCGCGGGCAATTCACGGCGGATGCGCCCGATCGCCTCGAGCCCGGAAAGACGGCGCATGCGCAGGCCGAGAATCACGATATCGGGCCGCTGTTGCAGCACGCGTTGCACGGCGCTCAGACCATCGGCGGCTTCCGCGAGCACACGATAGCCGGCGCGCTCCACCAGCAGGCGCACGGCCTGGCGCGTGACGGTCTGGCTTTCGGCAATGACGACACTCGTGCTCATCGGCCTCCCCATGCGCGGCGTCGGCCCGCGCGATCCGTTGCGAGTGTAGCGCGTGTAGCGATTTCTCTACACGAGTATCGCGATTCCGCGATAGGCCGCGCTGAGCCGTCCATTCATAATGGAAGAGGACTTCTGGGTGAGGGCACCGTGGTGGCGTTCCGTCCGCGTAATGTGCCGCTTGCCCCGGAGTACAAGGAGAAAATCATGACCCCCCGAAGTGTTGTTGCGCCATTCGTGTCGGTGGGCCGCCTGTTGCGGCGCTGGTCGACGCGCCTGCTGGCCGCCCTCGACGCGCATCCCAATCTCATCTCGGTTGCGGGCGTGTTGTGCGCCGTCGTGGTGCTGGCGGGCACGGTTGCCACGCTCACCGCCGATCGCGCGGGCCGCGTCGAGCGCGCGCAGGAGCACGCGCAGAGCGTGGCGAACGTCGTCGCGATCGGCATCAGCGCCAATATGAACGTCTACGATGCGCTGCTTGGCGAGATGGCCGATGAAGCCCACAACCCCGCCACGCCGCTCATGACCGACAACGTTCGCGAACGTATCCGTTTCGGTCAGGCGATCTCGCATCAACTGCTCGACGATGCGTTCATCGTCGGTGCAGACGGGACGCTGGACGTACCGCTCGACAACCCGGCGGCGGCGCGGGTCGACCTGCACGACCGCGACTACTTCCAGGCGTTTGCGCATGGCCGCTCGCAAGGGCTCTATGTTTCGCAACCGTTTGAGTCGCGCATCCGCGACGGGCATCGCTCGGTCGCGCTCGCGCGCAGTGTCGCGGGTCCGGGCGAGGCGTTCGAGGGCGTGGCCGTGCTGGTCGTGCGGCTCGATAGTCTCCAGCGCTTCATCGGCAGTTTTGAAACGCGCGATGTAGATGCCGTGCGCGTCGTACGCGACGATGGCCTCGTGCTGGCGCAAGCCCGCCGTCCCAGCGACACGGACGATTCCGCTGAAGCGACAGCCCTCGCCGTGCAGGACCCTGCGGACGAGGCGATCGCGCGCCTCGACGCAGCCAGCGAGACGGGTCGCACGGCCCATGTCAGAGGCACCTCCCTTGCCGTGGTTGCGACGCCCTCGACGGAGCAGACGCTGCACAGCTGGCGGCGCCAGGCGTTCTGGCAGGGAGCCTTGGGGATTGCCTTCGCGCTTACCCTGGCGGTTGGCTCGATGGGACTGGAGAGCGCCCTGCGCTCGCGCAACCAGGCACTGGAGCAACTGCGCGAGATGTCGCTCACCGATGGCCTCACGGGTCTGTTCAATCGCCGCGCGCTGGACACGCGCCTCGACGAGGAATGGCGCCGCGCAGTCCGCAAGCATTACCCGTTTTCCATCCTGTTTATCGACATCGACCGGTTCAAGCTCTTCAACGACGAGTACGGTCATGCGGTGGGCGATGAAGTGCTGCGCAGCGTGGCCCAATGTGTGGGCGCGCACGCACGGCGCGCGCAGGACATGGCCGCGCGCTACGGCGGCGAGGAATTCGCCGTGGTGTTGCCCGATACCGATGCGCAAGAAGCCGCGCGCATCGCCGAAGCGATCCGTCACGCGGTGCAGGCATTGCGCATCGCGCATACGAAGAGCGAAGCGGGCGCGGTGACGGTCAGCGTGGGCTGTGCGAGCGTCGCGGCCGCGGCCGGTGTCGAAGGCGGCGCGGAACAACTGCTTCAGGCCGCCGACGCGCAATTGCTGCGGGCCAAGAGCAGCGGGCGCAATCGGGTGGTTGCGACGGTGCTCGATACGCCTGGCGCGGCGGCGACGCCCGAGGAGCACGCGCAAGCGTGACTCAGATTTGATTGAGCATTGGTGTGCTCTTGATCACGTCCGCGCATTGCTCGGGTCGAGCGCCGTGAGCAGGCGCGGAATTTCGCTCTTGTCGTGCATGCCGAGCTTGCGGTACGCGCAACGCAGATAGTGCCGCACAGTGGTCGGCGAAATACCCATGCGTTGCGCGACTTCCTTGTGCGAGAGACCGTCGCCGTAATGCTGGATCGCAACGAGCTCGCGCGGGCTCAGGCGGTCGAGTTCCGAGCGCGTGCGCGCCTCCAGTTGAAAGAGCCCCGCCGTGGGCACGCAGTGCACGGTGACGCGCTCGCCCGTGTAGGGATGCGCGCTGCCGCCGTGCAGCCAGTCGATCAGCGGCTGCGGCAAGGTCTGGTTCGCATAGAGCGGCCAGTCGTGGCGCAAGGTCGCCTCGAAAGCCTTGTCGGCCTGATGCACCGTGCCGAAGGAGTCGCAGATCGCGCGCGCAGGGGAGGCGCTTGGCGCCGCGCCCCGTTCGCGCGTGAGCTGGAACGAGCGGTTGATCGTCAGCGCCGCCGCCAGATGGGGAATCACGTTCTGGACGTTTTGCGCGTCCGCCGTGCTGAACGGCTTGTCAAGCGCGCGCCGGTACACCGAAAGAAAAGTCGTGAGTCCGAAGCGATGGTCCAGCGCCGTCACCACCATCAACTGCGCCAGCCCGTGTTTGACGGCCCAGTTGCGAAAGCGCGGCGGCACCTCGGGATCGACGATGGAGATCGCCATTGCGCGTCCATAAATGCCGCGCGTGCCGCTTGCGAGCGGATCGCAGTCGCGCACCTTGATCCATTCAGGAAAGAACGAATCGGCGAGTCCCCAGGTGAAGCTGTTGTGCATGACGGGGCCGCCGGTCGTGTGCGTGGTCACGCCGGTCCAGCCCGCATCGAAGGCGAGCAAGGCGCCCAGCAGCCGGAAAAAACCGTTCTCGAATTCGCCGATGCCAGTCTGGTTCGCCAGCGCGTAGAGGTCGAGCAGCAGCACGCTCAGGTCGCGCTCGACGCTGCCGTCGCCCTCGAACGGGCCTTCGAAATCGGCGCTGCGTGCGCACGGTGCGCCATGCGCATAAGCGTCGATGGCGATCGCGGCGGGCATATCCGTGGCGCTGTCGAAACTCACGTGCCGGTCTGCGTTGCGTCTCAAGCGCTTCTCCTCTCCGATGCTGTCTCGCGCGGGGATGTGCCGGTTTTGCACCGGCTTCTTACCGTTTTCGCCTCGATTGTGGAGCGATTATACGTGCCGCCGATTTTCGGCGGACAGCGCCGGGGAACGCGCACATACCCCCTGCAATTGAACGGGGCGGCGTACGCGCCGAGGCAAGTTCGCCCTTCCCGTAGCACGCCCAAAGCCCGTCTGGATGGGCCGCGCCGCCCGCATCAGGGTTTTCCGCAGCGTTCACTTGAACGTCTGTTCACGTTTTTTCCCGCTACCGACACTGCACGCAGATCCGGGGCCACGACGCCACCGGACGCAAGCAATCCACGACAACAACGTTGCACGGTTTGGAGAGTCGGTCGATGAAACGATGGGATGGATTCAGGCGCTCGCGCATGGCGGCGGTCACTGCCGCAACGACGGCCGCGCTGGCGCTCGGTGCGAGTGGCACGGCACACGCGCAATCGAGCGTGACGCTGTACGGCATTCTCGACGCGGGCATTCAGTACCGCACGCATGCGGACGGTGAGCATGGCGCGGTCAATTTGCAGAACTACGGGGTGCTGCCTTCGCAAATCGGCATTACCGGCACCGAGGATCTGGGCGGCGGTCTGCAAGCGATTTTCCGCCTCGAGCAGGGGCTCAATCTCAACGACGGCACGGCGACGGTGCCGGGCCTGGCGTTCTTTCGTGGCGCCTGGGTCGGACTCAAGGGCGGTTTCGGCACGCTGACGCTGGGCCGCCAGTTCAGCGTGCTGTTCGACCGCACGGTCTTCTACGATCCGCTCTTCTATGCCGCGTACAGCGGCCAGGGCGTGATCGTGCCGCTCGCGGCGAACTTCATCGACAACGCCGTCAAGTATCAAAGCCCCGATGTCGCCGGCTTCAGCGGCGAGGCGCTGGCCGCGACCGGCGGCGTCGCCGGCAACTCGCGCTCGGGCCGCGTGCTGGAAGCAGGCGCGCAGTACGCGGGCAACGGCTTTGGCGTGAGCGCGGTGATCCATCAGTCGTATGGCAGCGTGTCCGCGACGGTGGATACGTCGTCCGAGCAGCGTGTGATCGGCGTGCTGGCCGCGCACTGGGACATCGACAAGCTGTCGCTCTATGGCGGCGCGGAGCGTCAGACCGGTTCGCTCGAACCCGCGAAGACGGTGGCATGGGGCGGCGCGCGCTACCGGCTCGATCCGGCCATCGGATTTGCGGCGGGCATTTATCACACGTTCTCGAATACCGCGAGCGTCGGGCATCCCACGCTCTATATCGCCAGCGGCACGTACGCGCTGTCGAAGCGCACCTTCGTCTATCTGAATCTCGGCTACTCGCATAACACGAGCGGCAGCACGCAGCCCGTCTACGAGTACGACTCGCTGCCCGTTGCCGGTGTCTCGCAGTTCGGCGCGATGGCGGGCATGTCCCACACGTTCTGATGCATCGGCTGGTCAACCGGAATTCCTGAGCCATGAAAAATCCCTCTCCGTCCTTCGCTTCAGCCGATGTCGCGCCGCGCGACTTCGCGGCCTCCACGCTGCTCTCGCTCGTTGTGTTCGCGGCGATCACGCCGTTGCTGCTGCTGGTCGCGCCCGCCGTCGCCGCGCAACTGGCGGTGCAGCTCGGCTTGTCCGCTTCGCAGATCGGCACGTACTTCTTTGTCGAACTGGGCGCGTTCAGTTGTGCCACGCTGCCTTCGCTGCTCTGGCTCGGCCGCGTGGACGCGCGCAGCGTCGCGGCCATTGCCACGGCCGTGTTCTGTGCGGGCAACTTCGCGACGGCGCTGTGGATGCCGGGCTTCGCGGGCTTGCTCGCGCTACGCACGATCACCGCGCTTGGCGGCGGCACGCTGATGGTGCTGTGCATGACGAGCGCGGCGACCAGCGCGAATCGTGACCGCGTGTATGGGCTCTGGGTCGTTGGCCAACTGATAGCGGGCGCGGTGGGCCTGTTCCTGCTGCCGCATGTGTTCGATGGGTATGGCTTGCGCGCGCTCTATGTCGTGCTCGGTGTGCTGGGTCTGTGCGCCGCGCCGCTCGTGCGCGGTTTCGATCCGGCGCTGGGTCGGGCGCAGCGTGTCGGTCACACAGGCGGCCAGGCATCCGGTTCGAACGCACAGGGCGCGGCGCTGAACGCTGTGTTCGTGATCTGCGGCGTGCTGACGTTCTATGTGGCGATTGGCGGCGTCTGGACCTTCGCGAGCAAGGCGGCTGCGCTGGCGGGTTTCGACGCCGCGCACACGGGTGAAGTGCTCGCCGTGGCGAGCGTGATGGGCATCGTCGGCGCGGGCTGTGCCTCGCTGATCGGCGGGCGCGTGGCGCGCCTCGCGATGCTGCTGGCGGGTTACGCGATCCTCGCCGTCGCGCTTGCCGGGCTCGCCACGCGGCCGGGCACGTCGGGCTATATGGCCGCGGTGTTCGCGTTCAAGTTCGCCTGGACCTTCGTGCTGCCCTTCATTCTCGCCGCCGCAGCGAAGCACGACCGCAGCGGCCGGCTGGTTGCTTCGCTGAACTTCGTGATTGGCGCGGGACTCGCGGCAGGGCCGCTGATCGCTGGCGTGCTGCTCGATGCGGGCGCCACGCTGGCCTCGCTGTTCGCGGGCGCGGCGGCGATCTGCGTTTTGTCCTGTCTGTGCCTCATGCGCGTCGAGCGCGCTTGATTCAAAACCGCATTCGTAACAAGAACCACCACCAGCAAGAGAGACTCATGAGCAAAACTGCCTTCTTTACCGACGAACGCACGTTCTGGCACACGGGCGGCACACACGCGCTGTTCTTTCCGGTCGGCGGCTGGGTGCAGCCGCCCGCCGCGAGCGGCTACGCGGAATCGCCCGAATCGAAGCGCCGTCTGCTGGCGCTGATCCAGGCGTCGGGGCTTGCGGCCTCGCTCGACATGAGCGGCGCGCCGGCGGCCAGCGACGACGACCTCGCGCGCATTCATCCGCGTGACTACCTCGAACGCTTCAAGGCGCTCAGCGACGCGAATGGCGGCGACCTGGGCGATCTCGCCCCGTTCGGCAAGGGCAGCTACGAGATCGCGGCGCTCTCGGCCGGTCTCGCGATGAGCGCCGTGGACACGGTGCTCGCGGGCCGCGCCGCGAATGCGTTCTCGTTGTCTCGCCCGCCGGGCCACCACTGCCTGCGCGACAAGCCGATGGGCTTTTGCCTGCTCGCCAACATCCCCATCGCGATCGAGGCGGCGCGTGCGAAACACGGCGTCGAGCGCGTGGCCGTGATCGACTGGGACGTGCACCACGGCAACGGCACGCAGTCGATCTACTACGACGACCCCAACACGCTGACGATTTCGCTGCATCAGGAAGGCTGTTTTCCGCCGGGTTATAGCGGTGCGGAAGAACGCGGCGCGGGGCGTGGCGAGGGCGCGAACATCAATATCCCGCTGCTGCCGGGCGGCGGCCACGATGCGTATCTCTACGCATTCGAGCGCATCGTGCTGCCCGCGCTCGATCGCTTCAAGCCGGATCTGATCGTGGTCGCAAGCGGCCTCGACGCGAGCGCGGTCGATCCGCTCGCGCGCATGCTGCTGCACAGCGAGAGCTATCGCGCGATGACACAACGCGTGCGCGACGCCGCCGAGCGTCATTGCCGCGGGCGTCTGGTGATCGTGCACGAGGGCGGCTACTCGGAGGCCTATGTGCCGTTCTGCGGCCATGCCATCGTGGAAACGCTCGCCGATGTGCGCACGAAGGTCGAAGACCCGATGCTCGATCTGGCGATCCTGCAACAGCCGAGTGCGCGCTTTGCCGCGTTCCAGCGCCAGTTGATCGACGAAATCGCCGAGGTCTTCGCGCGCGCGGCGTGAGCCAGTCAGAGCGCGTTGTCATCCTTCTGGTCGATGCCGCGCGGCGGGGCGGCTCCGTAGAGTGTGAGTCACGCCGCCGCCTCGCAGCAAAAGCCGCGCGGCGCGCGGTCCTCACACCATCTCCAGGGAGTCCTCCTTATCATGTCGTCCCAACCCGTCTTTATCCAGGTCGGCGCACTTGCCGAAGGCTTCGCACCCGAGAGCCACATTCTCGCGCCCTCGGGCGATCTCGAAGGCCGCCGTTTCACGCTCGAATTCGCGCACGGCAGCGTGAATACGCTGCATTTCACGGGCTCGCAGCGCGTGGAAGTCGAGCGTGTTGTCGGCACAATCAAGCAGCAGGCGCAGCACGATTGCCGCGTGACCTCGGTGCGTGATGGCATCTATTTCGTCGACTACATCGGCGCGGACGAAGCACTTGTCGATGACGAAGGCCGCCCGCGCAGCGCCTCGACGAGCTATGTGCTCGATCTGCGCCGCGCCTTGTGCACCGTGGTCGTGGGCATGTTGCCTACCGAAACGGAAACGCATATCGACGCCTTCACGCGCGTCGAGCGCGGCATGGAGTTGACCGGCGTGCAGGTGCAACTGCGCCACGGCCGCATCACGGCAGGTGCAGAGCCCACGCAAACCCGGCTGCACGCGCCCACGCGCGAGTTGATCGGCATGCGCAATCTGTACACCTATAGCGCGACCGAGCGCTACGAGCACATCTATCTGAACGAGAACTTCTACGCGTGGCAGTGCCTCTCAGGCGTGGAAGCGGGCCTCGCGGACGTGGATCGGTGCCATATGATCGGCATCGACGAAAAGCTCTATCTCTTCGTGTGGCGCGAGAAGATCGTGCCGACGCTCGGCGTGGTGATGATCGACCTCGAACGCATGAAGACCGACGGCAAGATCTTTGGTTATCGGGGCAGCCGCTTCGACGCGCTCTCGAACTTCCCGGTGGGCGCGCACGCGCAGATCCTCAACGTCACGCGGCATCCGTCATGACCGGCGCGTTCGAAGGCCGCACCGTGCTGGTGACGGGCGGTGCGCAGGGCATTGGGCGCGGCATCGTGGAGGCGTTCGCGCGCGAAGGTGCGCGCGTCGCCGTCGCCGATCTCAAGGCCGATGCCGCGCGCGCCTGGCTGGTCCAGCCGACGCATCGCGCCTACGACGTCGATCTTGCCGAACGCGAGCAGATCGGCGCGCTGATCGCCCAGGTCGAAGCCGACTTCGGGCGGCTCGACGTGCTGGTGCACAACGCCGCGTATTTCCCGCTCACGCCGTTTGCCGCCATCACGCCCGCCGTGCTGGAGCGCACGCTTGCCGTGAACCTGAGCGCGCTGTTCTGGCTCGCTCAGGCGGCTACGCCAGCGTTCGTGCGCCAGGGCGGCGGGCGGCTGCTCGTCACGTCGTCGGTGACAGGGCCGCGTGTGGCGTATCCGGGGCTCGCGCACTATGCAGCGTCGAAGGCGGGCGTCAACGGCTTCATCCGCGCCGCCGCGCTGGAACTCGCGCCGCATCGCATCACGGTCAATGGCGTGGAGCCGGGCATGATCCGCACGCCGGCGATGGAGAACCTCGGCGATGCGGCGTTGAACGCGCGCATCGCCGCCTCGGTGCCGCTCGGACGCTTAGGGGAACCTGGCGATATCGCCGCGGCGATGCTCTATCTCGCTTCGTCGGGCGCGGCCTATGTCACGGGGCAGACCATCGTGGTCGATGGCGGCGCGACGCTGCCTGAAGCGTCGGCCGCGTTTTTGTCCTGATGTTTGCTAAGTCAGAGGCGCGCGAAGGCGAGCGTCGGTACATCGACGATCGACGAGCCGCCGTCCGCCACGAGCGCCGCGCCCGTCACGATGCTCGCGGCGGGCGAGGCGAGGAAGGCGCAGATCTCGGCAATCTCGTCGGCGCTGGCCGCGCGCCGCAGCGGCACGTCGGCGCACACGCGTGCGTAGGCTTCGTCGAGCGTGTCGCCGTGATGGGCGATGAGCGGCTGCATCTCCTCGTCGGCCATCGGCGTGCGCACCCAACCCGGGCACACGGCATTCACGCGTACGCCCTGCGGGCCGTAGTCGCGCGCGAGCGAGCGCATGAGGCCGATCAGCGCGTGCTTGGCCGTGGTGTAGCCGCAGACCTCGGGACCGGCGGCGAGCGAGGCGATCGACGCGACCAGCACGATCGAGCCGCGTCGCTCGATCAGTTGCGGCAAGCAGGCTCGCGCGCTCGCAAAGGCGGTGTCGAGGTTGGCGCGCATGGCGGCGGCCCAGGCTTCGTCGGCGGTGTGCAGCGCGCTGCCCATGCCCAGACCGCCCGCGCAGGCGATCAGCGAGGCGATGCCGCCTTCGGCTTCCAGCACGGTGGTGAAGCGCTGCCAGTCGGCGGCGCTGGCGGCGTCGCCTTCGAGCACGATGCCGTTCGTTTCTGCCGCGACGCGTTCGAGCGGCGCGCGGCGGCGGCCGACCAGCGCGACGCGCGCGCCTTGCGCGGCGAAGCGCTTCGCGCAGGCCTCGCCGATGCCGGTGCCCGCGCCGGTGATGACCACACAGCCCTGGGCGGCCGGGTTCGCGGATGAGGATGTCATTTCATAGGCTCCTTGATGGTGTGCCGCCAGTCTAGGCAGGGCTGGCGGGCGGGCCTATCGGGCAAAAGGATGACAACGCACGTCCGTGCCAGGTGCGGTTTGCCAATTTGCGCTCACACTTCGCGGTGCCCGCTGCCTAGCATCGTCGGAACAGACCGTCGATACGGATCACGGAGACCGATCATGCCCAGAGAAGACCGCCGCGCCGCCGCGCTCGCAACGGCCGTTGCCACGCTCGCGAAGCTCGTGCGACCGGGCGCGACCGTGTTCTACCGGATCGGCGCCGACCAGCAGCCTTCCGGCTTCGAGCTGTTCGGTCTCGCGGAAACCATGCACCGTACCTGGCTGCAACGCTATCTCGTCCTGGACCCGATGCACCCGTCGCGTTACGTGCGCCAGCAGGGCAACGTGCTCACGCTCGCGGGCGAATTGCCCGAGGCGTTGCGCGGCGAATCGGTGTACTGGCGGCGCTTTTTGCAGCCGCATCGCGTGGTGGACGTGATGGAGGTGTTGCTGCGCGACGAAGGCCGGGCCATTGCCGCGTTCTCGTTGCTGCGCTTCGCGCCCGATGCGCCGTTCGCGCAGCCCGAGATCGAGCGCGCCAGCGCGCTTCAACCCTTGCTCGAACTCGCACTTGCCCCCGCATTGCGCGCCGAAAGCGCCCTGCATAGGGCGACAGGCGGCAACGAAGCCGATACGCCGCGCCTCACGCATCGCGAGGAGCAGATCGCGCACCTCGTGCGCGACGGGCTCTCGAACAAGGCCATCGCGCGCGATCTCGAACTCTCGCAGCCCACCGTGAAGACGCATCTGCTGCGTATGTTCCGCAAGCTGGGTGTGTCGAGCCGAACGGAGTTGATTGGTGCGCTGTTTCTTTGACATCCCTTTGATTTGCCTTTGACCTGCCATCGAACGAGGACCGCACGATGAACGCCTGCGCGCCCCTGCTGGACCACGACCTTCCCGCGACGTATGAAGAAAGCGGCCTGCTGCTCTACGCAGTGGCCGCCGTGGCTGTCGAGGCCACGGAACAAACGGGCTGGTTTCGCCGTTGCGCGCACGCGGGCGCGGCCGTGATCTCGCGCGAGGAGGACGTGCCCGACGTGCTTTTGCGTCTGCCCGACTGCTGGAATATCGCCGATGCCGCGCGCTGTCACGGCCTGCACGACGACCCGGATATCGTCGCGGTCGATCCGCGCTTCCGGCATGGCGTCGACGACACGGCCTTCGCCATCGTCGCGCACGACGACGGCCTGCGCCACGTGCTGCTGATGCAGGTGAACGCAGCCGAAGCCGCGCTGATGCCCGAGCGGGCGTTTCAGGAGCGCGAAGGCTTCGAGCGCTGCGTATGGCCTGTCGCGCCATGAGTGCCATAAGCGCCATGCACGCCATGAACGTTTACCCGCAGCGTGTGGCGATCTGCCAATTTGCGCTAACGCCTGTTGATTCGCGCCCCTAAAGTCGGCACACGAGGACTTTCCGCGCAAGCGCCCCATCCGCCGCGCGAACTGTCCAGATTGATTGCCCACCGTGTGACAAGCGAGAGATTGAAGATATGAGTAGCGATGCGAAGGTCAGGGTCAACGACAGCGTGCGGGCGTTCATCGCACGCGAACACGGCCTCTTCATCAACGGCGGCCCGCAGCCCGCACGCGGCGCGCAGCGCCTCGACGTGTTCGATCCGTCCACCGGCGAAGTGCTGTCGAGCGTGGCCGATGCCGATGCCGCCGACGTCGACCGCGCCGTCACCAATGCGCGCGAAGCCTTCGACGCACGTGTCTGGAGCGGCCTGCGGCCCGCTGACCGCGAGCGCATCCTGCTGCATCTGGCCGATCTGATCGAAGCCAACGCCGAAGACCTCGCGCAGCTCGAAACGCTGGAGCAGGGCAAGTCGATCAACATCGCGCGCGCGATCGAAGTGGGCGCAACGGTCGAGTACGTTCGGTATATGGCCGGCTGGGCCACCAAGATCACGGGCGAAACGCTGGACGTGTCGATTCCGTTCCCGCCCGGCGCGCGCTACACGGCCTTCACGCGCAAGGAGCCGGTGGGCGTGGTCGCGGGGATCGTGCCGTGGAATTTCCCGCTCATGATCGCCGTGTGGAAGCTGATTCCCGCGCTGGCGGCAGGCTGCACGATCGTCATCAAGCCGTCGCCCGAGACGCCGCTCACGGCGCTGCGCCTCGCGGAAATCGCGGTCGAGGCTGGCATTCCTCCGGGCGTGTTCAACGTCGTCACGGGCGGGCGCGAATGTGGCGCGGCGCTGGCCGCGCATCCGGGCATCGCCAAGATTTCGTTCACGGGCTCGACGCCCACGGGCAAGCTGATCGGCACGGCGGCGGTGCAGAACATGACGCGCTTCTCGCTCGAACTGGGCGGCAAGAATCCGGCCGTGATGCTCGCGGACGTCGATGTGGATCAGGCCGTGCAGGGCGCGCTCGCGGGCGGCTTCCTGAATCAGGGGCAAGTGTGCGCGGCGGTGTCGCGCATCTACATTCATCGCAGCAAGTATCGCCAGATCGCCGACGGTCTCGCCGACGTCGCGCGTTCGATGACGCTTGGCGCCGGGCTCGATCCTAACGCGCAGATCAACCCGCTGGTGTCCGCGCAGCATCGCGAGCGCGTTGAGCAGCACATCGCGCGCGCCCACGCCGATGGCCTGCGCTTTCTCGCGGGCGGCACGCGTGTCGATCATCCGGGCTATTTCGTGAATCCCGCCGTGATCGACGATGTGCCGCACGACGCCGCGCTGGTGCGTGACGAAGTGTTCGGCCCGGTGCTCGCATTGATTCCCTTCGACGATCCCGCCGAAGCGCTGCGTCTGGCCAACGACTCGCCCTATGGGCTTGCCGCGAGTCTGTGGAGCAACGATCTGCGCGCGGTCATGAACCTCGTGCCGCGCATCGAGGCGGGCACGGTCTGGGTGAATTGCCACGTGCCGCTCGATCCGTCGATGCCGTTCGGCGGCTACAAGCAATCGGGCATGGGCCGCGAGTTCGGCAAATATGCGGTCGAAGGCTTCACCGAAACCAAATCCATCTGCATCGCGCACTGAACATTCCATTCGAGGGAGACACCATGAGCACGTCATCCGCCTTCTGGCATCCGATGATCCATCCCGCCGAAATGCAGCAACGCACGCCGATTCGCATCGTGCGCGGCGACGGCTGCTTCGTGTTCGACGAGCATGGCAAGCAGCTTGTCGATGGCGTCGCGGGTCTGTGGAACGTGAACATCGGCCACAACCGTCATGAGGTGAAGCAAGCCATCACGGCGCAGCTCGACGAACTCGAATACTTCCAGCTATTCGACGGCATTTCGCATCCGCGCGCCGAAGAGCTTTCGCGTCTGTTGATCGGCATGCTAGAACCCGAGGGCATGACGCGCGTGATGTATAGCTCCGGCGGCTCGGACGCGGTGGAGTCGGCGCTCAAGCTCGCGCGCCAGTACTGGAAGGTCGAAGGTCAGGCCGATCGCACCAAGTTCATCTCGCTCAAGCAGGGCTATCACGGCACGCACTTCGGCGGCGCGTCGGTCAACGGCAATACGGTGTTTCGCCGCAACTACGAGCCGAATCTGCCGGGCTGTTTCCATGTGGAAACGCCCTGGCTCTATCGCAATCCGTTCACGCAGGACCCGCAGGAACTGGGCCGTATCTGCGCGGAAATGCTCGAACGCGAGATCCTGTTCCAGAGCCCCGACACGGTGGCCGCCTTCATCGCCGAACCGGTGCAGGGCGCGGGCGGCGTGATCGTGCCGCCGGAGAACTACTGGCCGCTGATTCGCGAGGTTTGCGATAAATACGGAGTCCTGCTGATTGCCGACGAGATCGTGACCGGCTTCGGGCGCACCGGCAGCATGTTCGGCAGCCGCGGCTGGGGGGTGAAGCCCGACATCATGTGCTTCGCGAAGGGCATTTCGTCGGGCTACATTCCGCTTGGCGCGACGGCCTTCAATGCGCGCATCGAACAGGCCTTCATGAAGAACGCCGATTTCACCGGCGCGCTGATGCACGGCTATACCTATGCGGGCCATCCGGTCGCGTGCGCGGCGGCGCTGGCCAACCTCAAGATCGTCGCCGAGGAAAACCTGCCCGCCAATGCGGCCGCACAGGGCAAGCATCTGCTCGAAGCGCTGACGCCCTTCGCGAAGCGCTACGCGGCAGTGGGCGACGTGCGCGGCAAGGGGCTGATGGTGGCGCTCGATCTGGTGAAGGACAAAGCCACGCGCGAGCCGATCGACCCCACCGACGGCTACGCCAATCGCGTGGCCGAGATCGCGCGCGCGAATGGCGTGCTGGTGCGCCCCGTGGGCACCAAGATCATCCTTTCGCCGCCGCTCGTGATCGAGACCGCGCAGATCGACGCCATCGTCCGCGCGCTGGCTGCGGGCTTCGATCAGGCTTGAAGCCAGCGATCTGCCGCACCATCGCTCCGCTGCACTCCTGTGCAGGCTGCGCGATTTTTTCAGGCAAGACCGGGCCCGCCGTCATGGATTAAGATGCTGTGGATTGATGCAGGAGACAGCAGATGGATTTCAGGGTCAGCGCGCTTGCCGACGTGCATGATCATTCGCTTGCCGTCAACGGCTGGGAGCAGGTCTATCGTCAGATGACACCCGGGCGTTATGAGAGCCGGCTCGTGCAGGCCACGTCGAGCGAGTTTCACTTTTTCCGCGAAGCGACCAATCGCCGGGTGGTGCAGGCGGGTGTGTCGCCCGCGGGCTTCGCCTCGCTCGCGGTGCCGCTTTACGCGCCTGTCGTGGGCACCTTCCAGGGCCAGAAGGTCGACGGTTACGCGCTCTTGCAGCTTGGCTCCGGCGAGGAGTTCCGCTTCTACACACCCGAGGCGATGGACTACGTGGGCGTGAGCCTGCCCGCCGACAAGATGGCCGAACTCGTGGCCGTGACCATCGGCGAGGAGGCCGCGCGCCAGTTGCGCAGCAACGTCGTCGCGCTGCCGGCCGAAGCCGCCCAGGTGCTGAGCCTGCGTCTTGCCCCTTTTCTTGATGCCAGCGAGCGCAATCGCGCGGCCTTCGTGCACCCTGCCTCGCATCAGTCCTCGATCAAGCGCTTTCAGGACGAAGTGCTGAGCGTGCTGCTCGGCCTGCTCGAAAGCGCGACGACGCGGCCCTCGCGCGACCTCACGCACGCCACCTACAGCGATATCGTCAAACGCTGCGAGCGCATCACCGAAGACAACACCCTGGAAACGCTCACCGTGCTCGATCTGTGCCGCCTGCTGCGTTGCAGCCGCCGCACGTTGCAGACGAGCTTCCAGCGTGTGGCGAACGTCACGCCCGTGGAGTATCTGCGCTCGATCCGCCTGAACGCCGTGCATCGGCTGTTGCGCTCGACTAGTGCGGACGAACTGCTGATCGGCGACGCCGCCGCGCGCTGGGGCTTCACGCACCTGAGCTACTTCGCGCGCGAATATCGCGATCTTTTTGGCGAATTGCCTTCGCAGACCGTGCGCAAGGGCTGAGCGTTTTTTCTCCACGCTATTCACAGCATTGATCGCGCCGTTTTTCGTTCTGCTTACGGCTGCGCGTTTTTCGCCCGACGTTTTCCTCCCGACTAACCCTGGTTCCGGCCCCGCTCCGCGCGGCTTGCCGATTTGTGCTGCCGGTCGGAGTTTTTGGCTCTCTACAGTGCTTCTCGACACCCGGCCCGCTTCGCGCGCCGCGGCACGATTACTACTTATCGGAGCGAGATCCATGAACGTCGCGGCAGAAACCACGCCCTCGACCGAACTACGCAAAGGCGCTTTGGGCCTGGGCTTCATCGTCTTTTTTGTCATCTCCGCCGCCGGGCCGCTCGTGGCCATCGCGGGCGGCTTTCCCATCGGCATCATGCTTGGCAACGGTGCGGGCACGCCGGCGCTGCTCGTCGCCACGGTCGCGATCCTGCTGCTGTTCGCGGCGGGCTACACGGCGATGTCGCGTCACGTCACCAATGCGGGCGGCTTCTACGCATTCACCGCGCGCGGACTCGGCGGCACCGCGGGAGGCGCGGCCGCCTTGCTCGCGCTGCTCGGCTACAACACGATGCAGATCGGCCTGTATGGCATGTTCGGTGCGGTGGCATCGGGCTTCTTGCAGGCGCATTTCGGCGTGAACGCGCCGTGGTGGGTGTGCTCGCTGGTGGCGCTCGCGAGCATTGCCGTGCTCGGCTACCGGCAGATCGATCTCTCGGCCAAGGTGCTGTCGCTGCTCGTGCTGGGCGAATACGTGGTCGTGCTGATCCTCGATCTCGCGATTCTGAAGAGCGGCGGCGCGCATGGCGTGAACGCCGTGTCGTTTACGCCGCGCGTGTTTCTGAGCGGTACGCCCGCACTGGGCTTCCTGTTCTGCTTCGCGAGCTTTATCGGCTTCGAGGCCACGACGATCTACAGCGAAGAGGCAAAGGACCCGCAACGCACGGTGCCGCTCGCGACGTATATTTCCGTGCTGCTGATCGGTGGCTTCTATGCGTTCTCGGTTTGGTGCATGGTGATTGGCGCGGGCGCGGACGATATCGTCAAGACGCTGAGCGCATTGCAGGACCCGACCACCTTCCTCTATTCGCTTTCGGATCATTACGCCAACGGCACGCTCACCGCCGCCATGAGCGTGCTGTTCATCACGAGCGTCTATGCGGGGCTGCTCGCGTTCCACAACTCGGCCGCGCGCTACTTCTTCGCGAGCGGCCGCGAAGGCCTGTTGCCGAAGTCGCTGGGCCAGACGCATGCGCTGCACAGCAGTCCGCATAAGGGTTCGCTGTGGCAATCGGTGATCGCCGCGCTGGTGGTGCTGGTGTTCATCGTCGCGCATGCCGATCCGGTGCTCACGCTGTTCTCGTGGCTCACCAATGTCGCGACGCTGTGCATCATCGCGTTGATGGCGCTCGCCTCGGCGGCCGTGTTCGTGTTCTTCCGTCGTCAGCCCGTGCGTGAAGAAAGCGCGTTGCGCGTGATGTGGTTCCCGGTGATTTCGGGTGTCGCGCTGGCCGCCGTGCTGGCGCTTGCGATCGTAAATTTCCCGCTGCTCACGGGCGCCGGTCCGACGCTCTCGTATGCGTTGACGGCGTTGTTGCCGGTGTTCGCCGTGATCGGCGTGGCGCTGGCGCGCCGTTTGAAGCGTCGCGATCCGGCGGCTTATGGGCGGCTAGGGAATTCGCGGCTGTGATGGGGGGCTGATGCGCGATTAAAGACTGCGAAGCGAGCGAGGCGCGGCCCGTCCATGACGGGCCGCGCGGCGTTTACGGCACGGCAAATGCAGGGGCAGGCTGCGCGCGTCAACGATCGGCAACATTCATCGAGCCTCGTAGGCCACGGTCT
Source organism: Paraburkholderia sp. J67 (assembly GCF_905220265.1). Classification (NCBI taxonomy): domain Bacteria; kingdom Pseudomonadati; phylum Pseudomonadota; class Betaproteobacteria; order Burkholderiales; family Burkholderiaceae; genus Paraburkholderia; species Paraburkholderia sp. J67. Next base: position 205,870 of record NZ_CAJMZK010000007.1, on the reverse strand, counting down.
GATGTGCGTTGAGCCATCTCGTCGAGCGCGGCAATGTCAAAGAGTGTGGGCTGCGATACCGATTTCAGGGTCATAGCGATACACTCGCCGGACTCTCACGGACGGATACCCGCCGCGTAGAGCTCGCGTGTCGCGCACTAGCCATTCGAGGAAAATATGCCGGCTTTCATCGTCAAATATACCCATCGTCAGATGAACACCATGACGGACATCGGCTCAGCGATCCGCGTCGACGCCGTCTCTGGCGATGCGGCCATCGATCAAGCGTGGGTCCTGCTGAAGCAGCGCCATCCCGGCGAATACATCGTGGTGACGGCGGCGATCAGAAAGTGACGATGGGCTGTGCAGGGGGGAGATTTCGTCCCGGATGGGTTCCCGCTGCGGCTCGCCGCGCTGCCACGGGTCAGTAAATTCCGAATTCGGGCCACCGTGCGTGCAAGCGTGCGCAGGCTGCTGTACCGTCAGGCGTGCAACGGATTCGTCGTTGATGCGTTGCGGATCGGTCGTGGTTCGGTGGCGTATCCGTCACGTATCGGTCAATCAGGCAGACGCCAGTCACGCTCGCCAACAAGGTGGCCAACATGAAAAAAATCCACTCTCTTTTCGCGCTTCCCGCGCTTGCTGCCATGCTCTGCGTGAGCGCAGCTTGTGCCCAACCTTTACCGCCCAGCGCACAGAGTTCCGCGCAACAGCGGGCCGGGCTCGCCAATCCCGCATCGGTCAATTGCGTCCACAGCGGCGGTACCTTGCAGATCGTCGAAACGAACGATGGCCAGATGGGTATCTGCAAGCTGCCTAATGGCCGGCAATGCGAAGAGTGGGCCCTGTTGCGCGGCGAGTGTCAGGCGGGCGGGCAATGAACGCGCCAGACGGGGAGCGCGACTATGGCGGCGAGGCGGAGGTGCTCGCGCATGCGCTGCGCGCCGATATCGATCGCGCGGCCTCGACGCCCAGGGCGCGGGCCTGGGTCGTGCATCTGCCCAACATCGACCCCGATGCAACGCTGCTGTTGCGCTTTTCGCCGCCCGAAGCAGCGGGACGGCTCGTGGTGGAGGCCGTGCTCGCGCTCGACGGTGCGAGGGTGCGGGTGTCCGACTACCTCAGCGTCGAAACGCTGCGCGCGTGCCGTTATCGCCGCACGATTTCATTGGCGCTCACCCGGAAGTCAAGCCGGCTGGCCGAGGACATCAAGGTGCGCCTGATGCCCGGTTATATCGACGTGCTCGAACGGATTCGCGCCGAACGGCGACGGCTGGGCGTGGGCAACGCGGTACGCCTCGCGCAGGCCGAGGGCGCGATGCGCGCCTATGCCTTCGCGCATCCCGCCAATGGCGACACGCTGCCCCGGCTGCTCGGGAGCATTGGCCTGCATAGCGCGGAGTGGAGGGGACACCGCAAGGTGGCGCTGCCTCGTCTCGTCACCGGCGGTCCACATATCGACGTCGAAATTGGCAGCGATCAGGCGGGCAGCGTTCATCTGTCGATTCGCGAACTGCCGCTCGAACGGGCGCAAGCCGTGCTGCAACTCATCTGCGATGTGCGGTGAGCGCAAAGCGGTGCGCGAAGTGATCGCAAACTTTACGAATACATGAAACGTGTTGGGACGTTTTCGGGACGGTATTTTCCCAACGTCCTGCATACTTCGCCTGACGAGGCGATAGACGGCGCCGCGGCGCCGCCTCGGCAACCAGCAACCCCATAGGAGTCAAGCAAATGAGCATCTTTGGCGATATCGTGAACAAGCTGTTCCACAAGGCCAAACCCGATGAGACCCCGCCGGCCGTCGAGCCGACGCCGGACCCCGCAGCCGCCCAGGCCGCGGCACCCGAAGCCGCGCCGGCTCCCGCGCCGCTGACCGATGTCGACGTCGCCGCCGTGATGGACCAACTGGTGTCCGAAAGCGGCCAGACGCTGAACTGGCGCGTGTCGATCGTCGATACGATGAAGGCGCTCGGCGTGGACAGCAGCCTCGATCACCGCAAGCAGCTTGCGCAAGAGCTGAAGTACACGGGCGACACGAACGACTCCGCGAGCATGAACATCTGGCTGCACAAGCAGGTGATGGCGGCGCTCGCCGCGAATGGCGGCAAGCTGCCGGCCGATCTGGCGGGTTGATACAGCGCATGCGCTGGCGCGTCCTGACGGGGGCGCCAGTGTTTGGATGAGCTGAAGAGCGAGTCGCGGGAGAGGATCCCGCGACTCGCTTTTTTATGCGCCTGGTTCCAATTGAGGGACAGCCAATCGAAGATTGCGCTGCGTCGCGCGACATGCGCATGGGAAGGAGGCCCGACGATATCAGCGCTTTTCGTGTAAGGCTTGAGATTAAATTTAAAAATCCACGATGCGGGAAATGCAAGCCGCGACGGTCATCTGCTGTTGTTTCCAATGCGAGTGGGATCCTCTCGTAGATTTGCTTTCCATGACTGAATTCAATAAAAGAATACATTTATTTCATACCTTATGCGATGGGCGGCGCGTTTCAGAAGCGGTGAATCTGATCCGCACACTTTCTGCTCAGGCTTATTGGCTGACTGATTACATCGAACTGGGATACGGTTTTTTCCGCGTTGGTATGTTTGAAGAGGCGGAGCACGCTCTGGAGGCCACGTTGCCCTATCTCGCTCAGGACGAGCGGCAAACCGCTCGGGTCACGGAGGGGCTTGCGATCGCAAAACTTCATCTCGGCAAGATCGATGAAGGCGCGGTATTTGATAAGGCCATTTACAGCAGGGAGGCGTATCAAGTCGATGCTTCGATTTCCGAAAACGAGCGGAGAATTCTTAACCGGATTTTCCAGGAAAAATTACTCGTTGACGAAGAATCGGTCGAAGGCAAGAAAGTTTTTTTGATTGGCTGCGGAGGATTCGGCGACCAAATCGAACAGTATCGGAATATTCAACGCTTGCTGGCGGAAGGTGCGAAGGTGGTTGTCGCCGATCCTCACGAATCCTTGATGGAGCTTCTGGGAGAAAGTGCCATTCCAGTGGCGCTGACGCGTGCGACGGCCGATAACCTGAGCCGCAGCGACAGGCTGGCCTTCGGCAACATGTTGAATTGGCGTTACGCTCGATCGGCGTTTTCGTCGCTTCCCGAAGCGGGCTATTTGAGACCGGTCAAGCACGGCAGACCGCCCGTCGCGATTCCCGAAACGTCAAAAAGTAAACGAGTCGGAATCGTCTGGAAAAGCAATAACACGCAGTGTCGTTACGAACCGTTTCGCTCCATGGAGCTTGTCGCGATGGAGCCGCTATTCCTGAATACGGAAACGCAGTTCTACTCACTCCAGTTCGGCGAACTCGCCCCTGCGGAAGCCGAGTGTTTGAAGCGTTTTGGCGTTGTCGATCTGTCGTCGCACATCCGTACGTTCCTGGATATGGCAAAGCTGATGATGCGCCTGGACCTGGTCATCACCGTCGACTCTGCGCCCGCGCATCTGGCCGGTGCACTGGATATCCCCGTCTGGAACATGCTGGCCAAGGTTGCAGATTGGCGTTGGGGAGCGCACGGGCAACGCGACACATCGCTGTATCCTTCCATGCGCCTGTTTCGCCAGCAGGCCCTGGGCGAATGGGATGCGGTCGTCGCCGAGGTGGCCGCGGCGCTACAGGCGCTTTGAAGATTCCGGCCGTCGCAAAGCTGCGCATGAACAGTTTCAGCGTCGCCTTGCTGCCGCCAAACACCGCGCGCTGGCCAGACTTACCGCCGTCGCGCCGTTAATCTGGCGGCTAGCCCGGTCGTTGGTCTCGCTGTCAGTCACGCGGCGGCGAATTGGCGTCGACATACACCCATGCCGACACACCAGACACGAGCGTGACGCGATCGCGCCGGTAGGCGGCGACTTCGTAACTGTCCGCGTGCGCGAGTTCTTCCGGCGAGATCGCGAACACCGTGCCGCTGACCCGATCATAGGGATTGCCCGTCCACGTGACGACCGGATGATGCGTCTTGCCGCTGGTCGCGACAACGGCGGGGTCGTCGATCTTCAGCATGGTGAGCGAGAAATTCGGCATTTCGTCGGGCTGGCCGTCGAGCTTGCGGCCGAAAGTGGCGATCTGCACTTGTTCGAGCTGCAAGGTGCCGTACGAGAAAAGCGACTCGGAGAATTGGGGATTGGTGCTGGTCATGGTGCGTGCCGGAGAGTGAGGCGCGTAGAAAAACGCGACGATGAATATGTCGTGAACATTATAGGGAGCGACGCGTTTCCGCGTCTGCGGCGCGGCTTACAGCAGCTTTTCCGTTACCGATAAAATAGGCTTCGCCACGAACGCAAACATCCCGCCAACTTACCGCAATCCACGGAGACCGATTCCCATGCAAGCCCCGCAGCATCGCCTCGACATCGTTCCCGACGCGCAACGCGAGCAACACTTGCCGCGCAGCGTCATCGCCCGCCTGCCCGCGCAGGGCGTTACGGTTTTCACGGTGGACGACGACGCATCCGACACCGCGCAGTTCAGCGAGCGCTACGGCTTCGGCCTCGAAGACTGCGCGAACACGCTGGTGCTGCGCTACAAGCGCGAGGGGGCGGAACACCACGCCGCCGTGGTGACGCTGGGCTCGCGGCGGCTAGACGTCAACGGTGCGGTCAAAGCGAGGCTGGGCGCGCAACGCCTGTCGTTCGCGAAGCGCGAGCAGGCGGTCGAACTCACGGGCATGGAGTTCGGGGGCATCACGGCATTCGGGGTGCCCGACGACTGGGTCGTGCTCGTCGACGCCGCAGTGATGGCGCGCGAACGCATCGTGATGGGCGCGGGCGTGCGGGCCGCCAAGCTGCTGCTGGCGCCCGCGTTGCTCGAACAATTGCCCAATGTCGATATCGCACCGCTCGTTTTCGACGAAGAGGAAATTGATAAGGAGTGCTGACAGGTTGTCTTGAGTGCTGCCAGACCGGTTCGACCTCTATATTCGAGCGGACGGCGGATACAAATCAATGCATGAGCGATGCCTTTTTACATTTTTGTATCTCATTGTATTAGCGCGGCATCTGGACAAGAACGCTTGCACACAGGTGGGTCGGCGCAAACATGCCAGATACGTGGGCGGCGCCAAATAGCGTCATGCCAGCCGACATCGAAACCGATACCCCGGTTGGTCAACGCCAGGCGCCTTGCACACCGTTCAGGGCGCGGCGAACCCCACACTCACTTGAAGGTGCTCACCATGAAGCTCATCCAGTCCCTGATCGCTGCCGCCGCCGTTGCGCTTCCCGTCGCCTCGTTTGCACAAACCAGCCAGCCCGTCACGCGAGCCCAGGTGTTGGCCGAACTGGCTCAGCTCGAAAAGGCGGGCTACAACCCGGCGAGCAACGACGTGAACTATCCGCAAGACATCCAGGCGGCCGAGGCGCGTGTGAGTGCGCAGAACCTGGCAGCGTCCGCGGCGTATGGCGGGGTGGCGAATGGAGCGTCGGCTTCGGGAGCGGCATCGTCGGCATTTTCGGCCTCGCTCGCTTCGACCCAGGACGATGTGCCCGGTCTCGGGCCGATCTTCGCGCATCCGTGAACGATGCACGATGCGGGCCGGGTGCTCCCGTGGCACACCGGCCGCGTTGCCGTTGAGCTGAAGGGTTCAGAGGCGCCGGGCGACACGCTCGATAGCATCGACGATGACTAGCGGCGCATCGCGTTGCACGAAATGTTCGCTTTGCGGCGCGCGCAGCAGTTCGGCGCGCGATGACAAGGCGAGGAAGCTCGCCTGCATGCGCTCCCATTCATGCTGCAAGGCGCTACGCCGCGCAGCGACGAAAAACGGCGAACGCGCGAACGACTCGGCGACGATCACGACAAGCGGCAAATCGCCCAGCGTGTCGATGGCGCTCGCCGCGCGAAAGCTCGCCGGCAAGTCGATGGCTTCGGGCGTCGTGCGTGGATCGCGCCAACCGTCGCGCCAAAGTGCGCGCATCGAGTTCAGCGTGACGGAATCGTCGGGAGAGGGCGCAACGAAGTCCGCGCCGAAAGCGTTGAATTGCGCCTCGTGCATCGCTTCGACGAGCACGAGCCCCGCCGTCTGCGCGCGATAGCGCTGCGCGAAAAGCCGCATGAGCAGGCCGCCAAACGAATGGCCGACCAGCAACCAGGGAGCGGGCAGTTGCGCGTTGTGCAGCAATTGCGCGAGCTCATCGACCATCGTGGTGGCGTCGCGCGCGCCGTGGGCCGGATCGCTGGCGCCTCGTCCCGCGCGATCGTAGCGGAACACGCGGAAATGCGGCTCGATCGCCGCCTGCACGGCTTGCCACTGCGCGCTCTGCGCGCCGAGGCCCGTTTCCAGCACGACCGTGGGCGAGCCGCTTCCCGACGACCACCAGGCAAGGCGCCGCCCTTCGACGAGCGCGAAGTTCGGCGGGGCAACATACGGGGAGAATGAATCGGACACGGCGCGCTGGACGGTCGGGGAAGACCCGGTCGGAGAAGACCGGGCCACTATAACCGCCCGGTGCTTACAGCGCGCGCAGGCCTTCGATATCGACGATGCGGATCAGCTTGCCGTGGGCGTCGATCAGATTGCGCTTCTGAAAGCGCGAGAGAATCCGGCTCACCGTTTCGAGCGTGATGCCGAGATAGCTGCCCATGTCCTCGCGCGACATGCGCAGATGGAATTCCGCGTGTGAGTAGCCGCGCTGCCAGTTGCGATCCGACACGTCGAGCAGGAAGTTGGCCACGCGCTCCTCGGCGGACAGCGTGCCGAGCACCATCATCTGCGAGGCCTCGCGATTGAACTGGTCGCCCATCAGGCGGTGCAGGCGGTCCTGCATCGTCACGGTTTCGCGGCACAGGGTCTTGAGCGCGGCATAGGGCAGCGTGCAGATCGAGCTGTCTTCGAGCGCGATGGCGCTAAACGCGTGCGTGTCGCTGGCGATGCCGTCGAGGCCGAGCGCCTCGCCCGCCAGTTGCAGGCCGGTGATCTGCTCGCGGCCGTCGCGGTGCACGATGAGCGTCTTGAGCGAGCCCGAACGCACGGCATAGAGATTGTCGAAGCGGTCGCCGGCGCGGTAGAGCGCTTCGCCGCGCCGCACCTTGCGCACGTTGCAGATCACGGCTTCGAGCTTGGGAACCTCGTCGGAGGCGAGCCCTTGCGGCATGCACAGATGACGCATGGCGCAGGCGGAGCAGCGCGGCACGGTCTGTTTGCCTGCGCTGGGCGCGCGGCTGGCGGGACTCGCATGACGCACGACGACTGGGGATACCGCGGTAGGGGACAGCATCGAAACACTCCTCTGATCGGTTCCGGATTATTGTCCCCTTAAGGTGTAGGGTTAAATAGGCGACAAAATGACGCGCATCCGGAACGCGCTTCTTCGAGCCTTGTCAGGCGGCGCTTTGCGCGATCGTGTTAGCGCCGCCATGCATCGAAAACAACATTCGTGGCGCATCGGCAAGCCAGCAGTAATGGATCAGGCCGCCTCCGGCCACGGCAGATCCGGCGCGGCCCAGTCCAGTTCGACGGCGAGCAGCACCGGCTGCTTGTCCACCTCGATCGCAATCGAGGCGATCACGCACAGGCAGCTCGTTAGCGGCGAGAGCATCGGCCCGGAGTAGATCGCCTGGCCGTTGTAGCGCGTGGCGCGCCAGAAGAACGCGCGATGATCCCAGCGGCCGCCCGCCGCGTCGCTGCCGTTGTGCAGGCTCAGCGGCGGCTCGGTGCATGCGGCCCCGCGCGCTTCAAACAAGGTGGGGCGGCCCGCCGGGCCGAGCGCGAAGGCGCGCACGCACTGCGGCCCGGCCAGCAGCCCGGCAAGCGATTCGGCATACGGCACGCCGGCCTGCAAGCGGCGGCTGGCCTCGGCGAGTTCGGTGAGCCACGGGCGGATCGTGCTGTCGAAGCGGCGCATGCGCACCGCGCGCGCTTCGGCGGCGATGTCGAAAGCGTGGTCGATGCGCGTGGGCGTACTGTTGGCGGGCGTGAGCGAGGCGTTGGGGCGTCCCAGCAGGAAGCCCTGGGCAATATCGACCTTGGCCTCGACGGCCAGCACCAGTTCCTCGGTCGTCTCGACGCCCTCGACCACCACGACGATATCCGCCTGGTGCAGCAGCGTGACCAGATCGCGCAGCAAGGGACGGCCCGAGCGGCGATTGCGCGAGCGGATCAGCTCGCCGTCGAGCTTGACGAGGTCGGGCTGGATGCGCAGCAGGCGGTCGAGATTCGAATAGCGCGCGCCGAAGTCGTCCACGGCGATCAGGAAGCCCCGGTCGCGATAGCGATGCGCGGCGAGCGACAGCGCGTCCGGGCCCGCATCGTCGGATTCGAGCAACTCCAGCACGATATCGCCGGGCGCGAGACCCGCTTCGTCGACCATGCGTGCCAGTTCGGCTTCATAGCCATCCTGGATGAAGGTCGACGGCAGGATGTTGAGAAAGAGCCGCGCGCCTTCGGGGAGTCGACCCGCTGCGCTTTGCAGATGGCAGCGATGCGCCAGCACGTCCAGCTCGCGCAGCTGCGCGGCGCTCAGGCCGCCGAACAGCACGACCGGCGGCACGATCGCGCCGTGCTCGTCCTCGCCGCGCAGCAGGGCTTCCACGCCGATCAGCTTTTCGCGCGGCAGGCTCCAGAGCGGCTGGAAATGCGAGACCAGCGTGACGCCGCGCCATGGCAGGCGCGGCAGCGCTTGCGGCGCACGCGCGGGCTGGACGGCGTCATTGGCCGCCGTGTTGCGCACCGTCACGAGCGAGTCGCCGCGCTCGAACGCCACCTGGTCGCGGCCGGCCTGCTTGGCGCGGAACAGCGCCTCGTCCGCGCGTTCGAGCAGTGCCGCGAGATTGTCGCCCGCGCTCAGGCGCGCCACGCCGATGCTCACGGTCACGTAGCCGTCGGGCCGCGTGATCTGCGCGATCGCATGGCGCAGCGAGTGGGCGAGACCCGCGATGGGCGTGGGCGCTGGCTCCTCGACCAGCACGACGAACTCCTCGCCGCCCATGCGCGCGATCAGCGCGCCCTCGGGTGCGTGCTGGACGATCGCATCGGCCACGTTCTGGAGCGCCTTGTCGCCCGCGCCGTGGCCGAACTGCTCGTTGATCGACTTGAACTGGTCGATGTCGATGAACAACAGGGCGACGGGACGGTTTGCCGAGCGGCGCGTTTGCACAAAACGCGCGGCTTCATCGAGAAACGCGCGGCGGTTCATGACGCCCGTGAGCGCATCGGTGGCGGCGAGCGTCGTCAGCGCTTCTTCGAGCTGGAACTGGCGATAGCGGAAATGATAAAAGCCGAAATGAAACACAACGGCCGTCGTGAGTGCGATGGCGACCCACACGCCGAAGATCGCGAGATGGGCGGTGTCATGCGGCAAGCTGAAAACGAAGGGCAGCGTCGACGCAAAGTAAAGCACGCTGCCCACCGCGAAATGACGCGGCGTGAGCCAGAGCGGCGCGGCGCAGAGCGTGATCGCCACAACGGCCGGTGTCATCCAGACGAGCGGATCGTCGGTGCCGCGCACGAGCGCGTTCGCAGCGAACTGCAAGATGATCACGTAGGCCGCGCCGATCAGGCCGAATTCCGCCGTGGAGCGTGTGCGCGGAATCGCGCACACCAGCAGCACGAGACCGATGCCGGCGAACACCGTGGCCCACAACGGGAAGGGCGCGGCCACGAGCTGCGCGCGTGCCGCTGCGAACAGCGCGTAAGCGCCGATCGAAAGCGTCATGGTGACGAACGAAAGCGGGCGCTGATGCTGGAGCGAGCGCGCGTGAAAACGATTTCGTTCGACCCCACGAAGCGGGGAAGAGAAGAAGGATGACCGCATGACTCGCACTCCGGCGATTTGTCGGACGAAAGGAGGCGCCCAGTATAGCCGTCGGGGGTGCTTTGCGGATATGCGCGCCAAAAGCCCTGGGTGGATGAGGGCTCTGCACGCGGGGCGCGCGTAGCGGACAGGCAGTAACAGCCGTATAGAATGGGCTCGATTTCAACGAGAGCCCTTGCGATGCAACTACTCGACCATGTATCGATTGGCGTGCCCGACCTCGACGCGGCCCGTCCGTTTTATGACGCCATCATGTCAGCCCTTGACGCGCGCAAGGTCTACGACCGGCCCACCGCGCTCGGTTACGGCGAGCGATGCAACGCACAGGACACGATATCGACTTGCCTCGCCGTGTATCTCGATGCGCACGCAATCGGTGACAACAAACGTCATTGGTGTTTCAAGGCGCCGACGCGCGCTCACGTCGATGCGTTCCATCACGCGGGCCTCGCCGCGGGCGGGCGCTCCGATGGCGAACCGGGGCTGCGGCCGCACTACCACGCGGACTACTACGCCGCGTTCCTGATCGACCCGGCGGGCAATCGCGTCGAAGCCGTCTGCCACGCCACCGACGCAACCGACGCCTCCTAACGCTCCCAGGGCGCGTCGCGGCCGCTGCGCGCGAAATGGGCCAGACGCTCCTGCGCCTTCACCACCGTAAAGACCGGCGCGCGTTTCAATTGCCGCTCGTGCAGATCGAGCAGCCACGCAGCGAGCGCCTTGTCCTCTTCGCGCAGCGCATAGAGATCGAGATCGGTATCGTGCGCCGTGTGGCCGATCATTCGTTCGATATCCTTAAAGTCGGTTTGATCGGCGTGACAGACACCCGCATCGCATAAGAACCAGGTGAGATAGGCGGTTTCGATCAGCACGGCCAGCTGGTGGCCGTTGCCCTTGCCGGCCAGCAGCGCCGCGAGCGCGAGGTGAATGCGCAGCACGCGATCCTGAACCGATGCGGGGGACCCGGGCAACAACATCGACTTACTGAGGGGTTTCTTGCCGTACATGGTGCGGTTCGGTCGATGTCATTTCGTGACGTACCACAGGGCGCCGGTCCCCGTGTTGCCCGTCGCCTGCGGTTTGGCCGCTGCCGGCGGGCTGGCGGTGGGCGGCTGCGCCACGTGGTAGGTGGCGGGCGGCTGAGCGGGCGCTTGCACTTGCGTCTGCGCCTGTGTCTGCGTCTGCGCCTGAGTCTGAACCTGAGTCTGCACCTGAGCCTGCACCTGAGCCTGCACCTGAGCAGCCTGGCGCGGCGTGGAGAGATACCAGAGCGCGTCTACCGAGGGCGTCGATGCGCCTCGCGTGCTGGCTGCCTTATCCGCTTTGGGCGCAGCGCTGGCGTCCGACGCCACCGCGCTCTTCGTGCCTTTGGCGCCTTTGGCGTCGTTGGGCAGTGGGCGGCTGTTGTCGGCATCCGCGCTCTTTTGCGCGCGCGCCTCGGCGGTGCCGATCTGGAAAATCAGGGTGCGCTCGACCGACGCAATCACGGCATAGGGCGGCTGCGCCTCCCAGCGCAACAGCACCCGGCCGCGCGGCGTATCCGCGAAGATCGCGGGCGGGCGCTTCATGTCGCTGAACTGCACGTACACCTTCGCGCCGTCGTCGAACACCTGCACGGGCTTCACGTCATCGGCGCCGCTCACGGTCCAGCCGAAGCTGTAGGCGCCCGGCGCCACACCCTGCGCGCTGGCCTGCGAGGCGGGCAACGCAGCCGGCGTCGCCTGGCCGGCGCGTGGGGCGTTCATCCGCACCTGCGTGACCTCGAGATTCGAAAACGGGTTGTAGCCGCCCGCTGGCGGCGTATAGGAGGGCGGGAGGATGGGCATGGGCGAGTTCGGCGAACTGGTGATGGATTGCGCGGTGGCGTAGACCTTTTGCGCGTAGGCGAGCCGCTTGTCGGGCGCCGCGGCGTTGTACGCGCCAATCGCGTTCCATGTCGGGCCGAACTGGCGGATGTTCTCCGCGAGAATCCAGGCCGCGACGTAGGCGTTCGTGCAGGGATCGTAGAGGCTCTGTTCGGTGATGCCGACCTGGGCGAGGCGCGGCAGCCACGAACTGTTGATCTGCATGAGGCCGATATCGACCGTGCCGTTGCTGTTGCGGTTGACGACGTTGGTCTGGGTGCCGGACTCCACCTGCGCGATGGCGCGCATGAGGCTCACGTTGACGTGCTGGAACGCGGCCGCATCGTCGATGCAATCGGCGAGTGCGAGACCGGGCGCGGCAGTCAGCAGCGCGGCGAGCGCGAACGACTGCGCCGGGACAAAAGCAGGGGCGGGGCGTGGCAAGGGCGTGGTCGGGTACTGCATGATTGGTCTGGTCTATACGCGATATTTCGCCGTGCAACGGCGATCGTTTTTCTTGTCGGTGACATACCCCGGTCGTGGTGGTTTTAATTTACGCTGCTCATCCGGCGACAAACCTGGCTTTCGTCATTTTTGCCGGTTTGCCGCTGGCAGGTATTTTATGCTGCTGTTGTTCTTCTCGCGCGGCGATATTGAGCGCGGTTCGGTATTTTAATTTGAATTCGCCGGATGGCGATAGATGCGTGAACGAATAATATCGGCAATGAATTATTTTTGCTCGACGAAGTGCGCCTGAGGTCGCGCAGAGCCAGGTTTGGCGCGGCGTTGGCGTGACCGGTATTGATGCCGGAATTCGCGCTTCGGTAAAAACGTCCGCAGTATGCGACTCGCATTGAATGATGGAAAATTTTCCATGACACGCTGGATTCAATGGGTTTGTTAAATTAATTCAGATTCATATGTCGCGTATATAAAATACCGTTTTTCAATTTTCCAAATCCAGAACCGAAGAACAAGCCGATGTCCCGATTCGCCAGGTAAGTGTCACCGAGGATCAAGCGCCGCGCGCATCGAAGCCGAACAATGGTGCGCATTACACACCGCTTGTTCGCCTTCTGGAGACACCCCATGAACTTCCTCGACGGTCATCTTTTTCCCGAGAACCAGCCGCCCTTGATCATCACCGCCGCGCCTTACGCGCCCGGCTGGCTGCCCGGCGATTTTCCCGACGACATTCCTGTCTCGATGGAAGCGCAGATCCAGAAAGCGGTCGATTGCTACCACGCGGGCGCGACCGTGCTGCATCTGCATGTGCGCGAACTCGACGGCCGCGGCAGCAAGCGCCTTTCGCAGTTCAACGCGTTGATTGCCGGCGTGCGCCGGGCCGTGCCCGAGATGATCATTCAGGTGGGCGGCTCGATCTCGTTCGCACCGGAAAACGAAGGGCAGGCCGCCAAATGGCTGTCCGACGACACGCGTCACATGCTGGCCGATCTGGAACCCACGCCGGACCAGGTCACGGTGACGGTCAACACCTCGCAGATGAACGTGACCGATCAGGCCGAGGATGCCGACTTCAAGGGCACCTCGCGCGAACACCCCGCGATCTTTGGCGCGTACAAGGAAATGACGGTGCCGGCGCAGCCTGGCTGGGTCGAGGAGCATGTGCGCCGCCTGAGCGCGAGAGGCATTCAGAGCGCCTTCCAGTGCTACAACCTCAATAGTTTCGAGTCGGTCGAGCGGCTGATGCGTCGCGGCTTCTATAAGGGGCCGCTGGTCATGAACTGGGTCGCCATTGCCGGGGGCATGGATACGCCCAGTGTCTACAGCCTCGCCAATTTCATGCGCGCCGTTCCCGATGGCGCGGTCGTCACGGTGGAAAGCAACGTGCGCAACGTCTTGCCCGTCAACATGATGGGGATTGCGATGGGGCTGCACGTGCGCTGCGGGATCGAGGACTGTCTGTGGAATCAGTCGCGCACCGAAAAGATGAGCACGGTGAAGCAGATCGAACAACTGGTGCGCATCGCGCGCGAATTCGGACGCGATATCGCCACGGCCGGCCAGGCCCGCGAGATTTCGCGTATCGGCGTGTTCTACGACTCCGTCGAGGAATCGCTGCTGGCGAACGGCTTCGCGCCGAATCGCAACGGCGGCAATCAGGGCTTTCTGCGCAAGAGCGCATGAGCGCGCCGATGCCATCCGGCGTGGCGATTTGCGCGGTGAGCGAAGTCGCCGAAGGTCAACGCAAGCTGGTCTTCGTCGAGGGGCGCAGCGTCGTGGTTTTTCGCATCGAAGGCCAGTGGCGCGCGATTGAAAATAGTTGCCCGCACAACGGAGCGTCGCTGGCGGGCGGGCGTCTCGATGGCGCTGTGCTGAGCTGCCCCGCGCATGGTCTGCGTTTCGATTTGCGCACGGGGCGTGCGGTGGGCGGGGGACACCTGTGTCTTGGCCTTTTGCCCACGCAAGTGATCGACGGTCAGCTCGTCCTGACGAACGTTGCCGCGGAATAAGTCGGACGAAAGACGCCCAGTTGTTCCGCCGGTTTCCCGCTCAGTGGCCCCGATTGCTCAACTCGCCCACTTCATTCAGGGCCGGTTCGACGAGCGCGCTGCGCCAATGGCTCGGCGGCTTGCCGAACTCGCCGCTGAACCAGCGCGAGAACGCACTCAACTCCGAAAAGCCGAGCAGTTCGGCGACATCGGAGACCGAATGGCGCGGCTGCGTCAGATAGCGGATCGCGAGCGAGGCGCGCACCTCGTTGAGCAGCGTGGAAAAACGCATGCCGGTCTGTTCGAGTTGCCGTTGCAGCGTGCGCGGCGTGAGGCCTAGCCGCAAGCTCACGGGCTCGATCGCGCCCTGGCCGCGCGGCAGCAGGATATGCAGCGTGCGCCGCACGTTGTCGGCGAGCGATTCCTGCTGATAGCGCGGTTGCAGATCGAGCAGTTCGCGCGCGTAGTGCGCGAGATGCGCATCGGCGAGCGGATTCGCGCGGTCGAGGTCGTGGCGCGCGAGCACGATGCCATCGCATTCGCTGTCGAACTCGACCCGCTGGCCGAAAAAGCGCCGGTGCACGGCAACGCTGGCCGGCGCCGCATGCGTGAAATGCACGCTACGCGGCATGTATTGAGGGCCGAGCATCGAGCGCACCAGACTGAACACCGCGCCCACGGCGAGTTCGACGATTTCAGGGCCGGGGTGCGGGCGGCCGGTCAGCAAGGGCACGTGCAGGACCGCCACGTCGTCGATTTCCTCGACATGCACCGCCACCGAATCGCTGAGCAAATGCCGGTAGTTTTCGATCTGCGCGAGCACGTCGCGCAGCGTCGCCTGATGCTGCAGAAAAAGACTCAGCGCGCCGAAATCGGCCATCCGCCAGGCCTCGCCAATGCGCACGCCCAGCGAGCCGTGGCCCTCGTGCGCCGAGACCTCGAAGACGCGCGCGAGGCTCGCTTCGGGAATGCGCAGATCGGGCATGGTCAGGCAGGACGGATCGACACCCGCTTCGCGCAACGTGCGCAGGGGATCGATACCCACGCCGCGGGCGATCTGCGAGTACTTGGTCAGGGAGGCGGTGCGAACCAGAAGGGGCATGGCGTCGGGAACAGACTGAATCTGACGAGGCTACCGGCGGGGCGCGCAGCCGTCTGTCCGGAATAACCATGAACACGGCTGAACAGTTGCCGCGCGGCCACGCTTGTCGCCCTGCGTCAGGTCCTGTCGTGCACCGTCAAGCGTGTGGCGCGCGCCCTTCACACAATGGCCTCTCATGACGGCGCGCTCTGCAAGCGCAGGCCGCAATCCCATACGGGGCACGAACGCGAAGGGCGGCGCGCCGCGCATGTGGCCCCACGAATCAAGGACTCTGGCCATGCGAATCGAACGACTGACTTGTACCCTCGGCGCCGAACTCGGTGGCGTGAATCTCGGCGATGCCGCGCGCGACGCCGGCCTGTTCGGCGAGATCAAGGCGTTACTGCTGGAGCACAAGGTCCTGTTCCTGCGCGACCAGGCCATCACGCGGGCGGAGCATGTGGCCTTCGCACGCCGCTTTGGCGCGCTGGAGGATCATCCGGTTGCGGGCAGCGATCCCGATCATCCCGGGCTCGTCCAGATCTACCGCAGCGATGTTAAGGAAAACTACGAAAACAGCTACCACACCGATGGTTCGTGGCGCGCCTGTCCGCCAATGGGCGCGGTGCTGCGCTGTATCGAGTGCCCGGAAGTGGGCGGCGACACCGTCTGGATCGACATGGCCGCCGCGTACCGCCATCTGCCCGACGAGATCAAGCAGCGCATTGGCGGGCTGCGCGCGAAGCACAGCATCGAGCATTCGTTCGGCGCGGCGATGACGCCCGAGGCCCGCGCGAAGCTCGCGGCGGATAACCCGATGGTCGAGCATCCGGTCGTGCGCACGCATCCGGAGACGGGCGAAAAAATCCTCTACGTGAATAGCTTCGCCACGCACTTCGCCAATTTCCATACGCCGGAGAACGTGCGCTTCGGACTCGACAAGACGCCTGGCGCGAGCCAGTTGCTGAATTACCTGATCAGTCAGGCGTGGATTCCCGAGTACCAGGTGCGCTTTCGCTGGACGCCGGGCAGCGTCGTCATCTGGGACAACCGCTCGACGCAGCACTACGCCGTGCATGACTACTGGCCCGCGCCGCGCAGGATGGAGCGCACGGCGATCGTCGGCGACCGGCCTTTCTGAGGCGGCTTCTGGAGCCATCGCGAGTCGCGGACCTGAGAGAGCAGGCGGCCCCACGCCGCCGCAAAAAATTCCACAGAGATACCCATCATCCGCCATACAGGAGACACGAAATAATGGCCTATGCAATCCGGTTTCACCAGACGGGCGCGCCCGATGTCATGCGCTGGGAGGAAGTGTCGGTCGGCGCGCCGGGACCCGGCGAAGTGCGGCTGCGTCACGAGGCGGTCGGCCTCAATTTCGCCGATACCTACTTCCGCAGCGGGCTCTATCCGGTGCCGCTGCCGGCGGGCATGGGCGTGGAAGCCGCGGGCGTCGTGGAAGCGGTGGGCGCGGGCGTGACGCACGTCGTGCCCGGCGACCGCGTGACCTATACGGGTTTTATCAATACGCTGGGCGCTTATAGCACCGAGCGGCTGATTCCGGCCGCGCCGCTCATCAAACTGCCCGACGCGATTGCCTGCGAAACGGCGGCCGCGATGACGATGCGCGGCCTCACCTCGGCTTATCTGATGCGCCGCATCTGGCCGCTGGCGGCGGGCGAGACGATCCTCGTGCATGCGGCCGCGGGCGGTGTCGGCCTGATTCTTTGCCAGTGGGCCAAACTGCTCGGGCTCAAGGTGATCGGCACGGTATCGAGCGAAGAAAAAGCCATCGTGGCGCGCGCGCACGGCTGCGATCACGTGATTCTCTATACGCGTGAAGATGTCGCCAAACGCGTGCGCGAACTGACTGATGGCGTGGGCGTCTCCGTGGTGTACGACAGCGTTGGCAAGGACACCTTCATGGCCTCGCTCGATTCGCTCAAGCGGCGCGGCCTGCTCGTGTGCGTGGGCACCGCTTCGGGCAAGGCGCCGGCCTTCGAGCCGCAGATGCTGGCCATGAAAGGCTCACTCTATGTGACGCGTCCCGCGCTGGCCGACTATATCGCCGACCCCGCGGAAAAGGCCGCGCTCGCCGAGGAAATCTTCGGCCACGTCGCGGCCGGGCGCATTCGCATCGAGATTAACCAGCGCTATGCGCTCGAAGACGCCGTGCAGGCGCATCGCGATGTCGAGGCGCGCCGCACGACCGGTTCCTCGGTCTTCACGGTCTGAGGTGGCGCGATGAAAGTCGAGCAACTGACCTGCGCCATCGGCGCGGAACTCGTGGGCGTCGATC
Source organism: Paraburkholderia sp. J67 (assembly GCF_905220265.1). Taxonomy (NCBI): domain Bacteria; kingdom Pseudomonadati; phylum Pseudomonadota; class Betaproteobacteria; order Burkholderiales; family Burkholderiaceae; genus Paraburkholderia; species Paraburkholderia sp. J67. Next base: position 188,457 of record NZ_CAJMZK010000007.1, on the reverse strand, counting down.
TCGCCGATGCGGTGCACGACGACGGCCTGTTCGCCGCGATCAAGACCGCGCTGCTCAAGCACAAGGTGCTGTTCCTGCGCCAACAGACGCTTTCGCGCGCGGAGCACGTAGCGTTCGCGGAGCGCTTCGGCAAGCTGGAGGATCATCCGGTGGCGGGCAGTCATCCCGATCATCCGGGCCTCGTGCAGATCTACAAGACGCCGGAGCAGCCCAACGACCGCTATGAAAACGCGTGGCACACCGACGCCACCTGGCGCGCCGCGCCGCCGATGGGCGCGGTGCTGCGCTGCGTGGAATGCCCGCCCGTGGGCGGCGACACCATGTGGGCCAACATGGCGCTGGCCTACGAGAACCTGCCCGCGCACGTGAAGGCGCAGATCGCGGACCTGCGCGCGAGCCACAGCATTCAGGCGAGCTTCGGGGCCGCCATGCCGCTGGAAAAACGCCTCGCGTTGAAGGCCCAATATCCCGATGCGGAACATCCCGTGGTGCGCACGCACCCCGAGACCGACGAGAAGGTGCTGTTCGTCAACGGCTTCACGACGCATTTCGTCAACTACCACACACCGGCGCGCGTGCGCGTCGGGCAGGACGGCAATCCTGGCTCGGGCCAGTTGCTGCACTACCTGATCAGCCAGGCGTACGTGCCCGAATACCAGGTGCGCTGGCGCTGGCAACCGGGCAGCGTGGCGATCTGGGACAACCGCAGCACGCAGCACTACGCCGTGATGGACTATCCGTCCTGTCACCGCAAGATGGAGCGAGCCGGGATTGTCGGCGACGTGCCATATTGATACGGATGCCAAAGTAAATAGTCAATCAGCAAAAGAACACCGACACTGGAGCCAGACATGCAATTCCTCGACGATTCGCTGCACCCCGAAAACATGGACAAAGTGGTCATCACCGTGGCGCCCTATGGCCCCGAGTGGATGCCCGAGGACTTTCCGGAAGACATTCCGGTGACGATGGAAGAGCAGGTGCAGAAGGCCGTGGACTGCTACAACGCGGGCGCGACGGTGCTCCATCTGCACGTACGTGAACTGGACGGCAAAGGCTCGAAGCGTCTGTCGAAGTTCAACGAGCTGATCGCGGGCGTGCGCGCCGCGGTGCCGGACATGATCATCCAGGTGGGCGGCTCGATCTCGTTCGCGCCGGAGGACGATGGCCAGGCCGCCAAATGGCTTTCGGACGACACGCGCCATATGCTGGCCGAACTCGACCCGCGCCCCGACCAGGTGACGGTGGCCATCAACACCACGCAGATGAACATCATGGAGCTGCTGTATCCCGCGTATCTGCACGGCACGTCGCTCGCGAACCCAGCCTTGCAGGCGGCCTATGCGGAGATGACCGTGCCGGCAGGCCCGGCGTGGGTCGAGGAGCATCTGCGCCGCCTGCAGAACGCGGGCATCCAGCCGCACTTCCAGCTCACCGGCATCCACGCGCTGGAGACGCTGGAGCGCCTCGTGCGCAAGGGCGCGTATCGCGGACCGCTGAATCTCACGTGGATCGGCATCGGCGGTGGCTTCGACGGCCCGAACCCGTTCAACTTCTTCAACTTCGTGCATCGCGCCCCCCAGGGCTGCACGCTGACCGCCGAGTCGCTATTGAAGAACGTGCTGCCCTTCAACATGATGGCCATGTCGATGGGATTGCATCCGCGCTGCGGTATCGAAGATACGATCATCGGCCAGCACGGCGAGCGCATGAGCTCGGTGCAGCAGATCGAGCAGTGCGTGCGCGTGGCGCGCGAACTGGGTCGCGAGATCGCCAGCGGCAAGGAGGCGCGCGCGATCTACCGTATCGGCACCTTCTACGAAGATGTCGATACCACGCTTGCGGCCAACGGCTATCTGCCGAACCGCGTGGGTGGCGCAGACCTTGGCCTGGTGAAGTCGGCGGCATGAAGAGCATGAAAGTCGATCCGACCATCGTGATCGTCCCGGGGCTGCGCGACCATGTCGAGCAGCACTGGCAGACCTTGCTCGAAGCGCGGCTGCGCGCCGCGCGCCGCCCGGTTGCGGCCGTGGCGCCGATGGGCCGTGACGATCTCGATTGCGCCGCGCGCGTGGACGCGATAGAAGCGGTGGTGGCGTCCTGCGCGCGGCCTGCGATCATCGTCGCGCACAGCGCCGGTTGCCTCGCGGTCGCGCACTGGGCTCGCCGCTATCCGCGCACGGCCCGCGAAGCGCTACGCGGGGCGCTGCTCGCGGCGCCGCCCGACTTCGACACGCCGATGCCCGAAGGCTATCCCGCCCTTCCTGCGCTCGCGGCGGCGGGCTGGCTGCCGGTGCCGCGCGAACCGTTGCCGTTCGCGGCCATCGTCGCGGCGAGCCGCAACGATCCGCTCGCCCGTCACGCGCGCGTGATCGAACTGGCGAGCGCGTGGGGCAGCGAGTGCGTCGATCTCGGCGAGGTGGGGCATCTGAATCCGGCCAGCGGGCACGGCGAATGGCCGGCCGCCGAGGGCCTGATCGAGGTGCTCGCGCGGCCCGGCGCACCGTGACACGCCGCGCCGCGCACATAACGAATAGACAAGGAGACGAACGTGGGAATGCAAGCGACCATCGCGATGGGCGAGCCCGACGCGGCCGCGCCCGATGTATCGAGGGCCTTTGCCTGGTGTGTGTTCGCACTGACCTTCGGCCTGCTGCTGGCGGACTATATGTCGCGCCAGGTGCTCAATGCCGTCTTCCCGCTGCTCAAGGCGCAGTGGCAGCTCACCGACACGCAGTTGGGCTCGCTCAGCAGCATTGTTTCGCTGATGGTGGGGCTGCTGACGTTCCCGCTCTCGATACTCGCCGATCGCTGGGGCCGCGTGCGTAGCCTGATCCTGATGGCGGTGCTCTGGAGTCTCGCCACGCTGGGCTGCGCACTCTCGGCGAATTACGGCGAGATGTTCGCAGCGCGCCTGTTCGTCGGCGTCGGCGAGGCCGCGTATGGCAGCGTTGGCCTCGCCGTCGTGCTCAGCGTGTTTCCCGCCCATCTGCGCGCGACGCTCTCGGGCTCGTTCCTCGCGGGCGGTGCGTTCGGCTCGATGCTCGGCATGGCGCTGAGCGGCATCGTCGCGGCGCATCTAGGGTGGCGCTGGTCGTTCGCGACGATGGCGGTGTTTGGCCTCGTGCTCGCCCTGATCTATCGCCTCGTTGTCACCGAGCGGCGCATCGCGCCACGGCACACGCAGGTCGCGCGCGCCGCGCGGCCGCGCTTCACGCCGGGTGGCCTCGCCCGCGCGTTGTTCGCCAACCGGGCCGTGAGCTTTGCCTATGTGGGCTGCGGCGTGCAATTGATTCTGCCCGGCGCGCTGTTCGCGTGGTTGCCGAGCTATCTCGTGCGCGGCTACGGGATGCGGCTCGACCGCGCGAGCGTCATCGCCGCGCTCTTCGTGCTCACGTCGGGTCTCGGCATGATCGTGTGTGGCGCGCTGACCGACCGCATCAGCCGTCATCGTCCCCTGCGGAGATGGACGATGGCGGCGCTCTTCTGCGCCGCGTCGCTGCTCGCATTCGGGACGGCCTTCCATCTGCCGCCGGGCGACCTGCAACTCGTGCTGATCGGCGGCGGCATGTTCATCGTCTCGGGCGCGTGCGGTCCCACGGGTGCGCTCGTAGCCGAACTCACGCCGCCGGCGATTCACGGCACCGCGATGGCACTCTGGGCGCTCGCCAACAATCTGCTCGGCCTCGCCGCTGGCCCCGTCATCACCGGGTTGCTCGCGGATCGCATGGGCCTGCATGCGGCGCTGGAGTGGATTCCCTTCGCGGCGCTCGCTTCGGCGCTGCTGTTCGCGGTGGGCAGGCGCAGCCATGCACGCGCTTCGAGCCGCTAGATAACACCACGATTCAGGAACTGCCCGCGAAACCTATAAAAAATCGCGCGGGCATCACGATATCGGGCCGGCACGTATCGGCCTTCGCAAGCAGTCGGAGATCTGAGGAGACGCAATGAAAAAGCAGTGGAGCGCCGTGGCCGCTTGTGCGGCCCTGGCGGGCGCAGCGCACGCGCAATCTTCGGTGACGCTGTATGGCGCCATCGATACAGGCCTGTTTTATCAGAGTTCGTACGCGGCCTCGTTTGCGCCGAACGCGAAGAATCTCGGCCACGTCTATGCCTTGAAGGACGCGGGCATCTACGCGAGTTTCTGGGGCATCAAGGGCAGCGAGGACCTCGGCGGCGGCTACAAGGTCAATTTCCGCCTGCAAGGGGTTTTCAACAGCGGCAGCGGCAAGCTCGGTCTCGCGGATAGCACGGGCGCCACGGCCGTGTTCAATCAGCAGACGACCGTAGGCGTGTCCGGGCCGTTCGGCTCGATCGACATGGGGCGGCAGTTCACGCCCATGATCTACGCGATGGCCGAAACGGATGTGCGCTCGGCGCAGTACTTCGGCAGCATCCTGAGCGCGTGGCTGGGCATGAATCAGGTGGCGGGCTGGTCGGGGACCAACACCAACGTGCCGATTGGCGCGCTGTACGACAGCAATGCCATCGTCTGGCAGTCGCCGAAATTCCGTGGCGCGTCGCTTGCGCTCGAATACGCGCCGGGGGGCGTGCCGGGGCAGATTCAGGGCGGCACGCGCGAGTCCGCCGTGCTCAAGTACTCGAACTACGGCCTCAATCTCGCCGCCGTGTATTACAACGCGCACGATACGAATCTCGCTGCCACTGCGCCGTCCACGGGACTCGACAACAACCGATTTTATTACTTCGGCGCGAAATATACGTTTCATGGTGTGTCTGTTTCCGCGTCGTACGGCCTCGGCAGGAATCCGGCGAACACGGGGCATACTGATTTTCAACTCGTCTCGGCTGGTCTTGGCTATCAGTTCACGCCGTTCTTCCGCATCACATCGGGCTTCTACTATCTGCGCGACCGCAACGACTCGGCGAACCATTCGAGCGAATACGCGATCGGCGCCGAATACAACCTGTCGAAGCGCACGCTCTGCTACGCGCAAGTGGGCTACGTGGCGAACCGTGGCACGATGAACCAGGCTATTACCTATGGCGGTCCTGTCGCGCCGGGAATTTCGACCACGGCGGCGATGCTCGGCATCCGCCATACCTTCTGATTCTTGCAGCGAAACCGAGGGTGGAGTTTTCAATGAAATACAAAGGATTCCTTTTTATTTTGATGATGGCCACGAGCGTGGTATCGTTCGGCGGCGTGTCTTCCGAGGCACTGGCGCAGGGCGACACGCCGCTTGCGGCACCGAGCGCGAAGAACGTGCGCAAGGCCAATCGCGCACTCAGCCGCAAGGTGTACGCGGCGCTTGCGCAGCACAAGGAGATCGACGCCGGCACTATCAGCGTGGTGGCGAGAAATGGCGCGATCACGCTCGACGGCTCGGTGAAGGCGGCAAACGAAATCGACACGGTCGCCGCCGTTGCGAAGACCGTGCCGGGGGTGACGTCCGTCACCAACCGGCTGTCGGTTCAGCGGCCGATGGGCGAGTAGCGCGCCCACGCGCGCATCGATGCGCTGTTGCTGGCCGTCGAGCTTGCCGATCTGCACGCGGGTGCCGGGTTCGCGATAGCGCGCGTCGATACGGCACCTCAGCGTATGACTTCTTCGCATGTTCGTCTATATGAGAAGCCCCGTCAAAGCGGGGCTATTGAGTCGGTTATACGTGCGTGCTTCCTAACCGCTCGTTATCGAGTGTAGATCGCGCAAGAATTCGTTTTCCTGATTCAGGATCGTATAGCGGCAACGTGCCGCCATGACGTCGTACAGTTCGATATGGTCCCGTTTGGCTCGCTCCTTCGCCGTTGGATACTCAAGGTTGATCGCAAGATTGCAGGCGCTGGCCGCATCGTCTTGCGCCCGCAAGTATGCCATCAATGTGCGCTTATTCGCTGCCGTTACACCGCGCGTAGACTTTATCGAGTTAGCAAGTTTAGTGTTATCGTCGATCAAACCTTTTATGTGCAATTCGTAACAATCGAAATCACCGAATCCACCTCCACCGAGATGTTGCATACAGTTTTCGTATGTGATGTTTTCATCTGCATATACATGGCTGAATCCGAACATGAAAATTGCCATAGCACAAAATTTAAGTGATTTAACCCACATCAATCCCCCTTCCGTGGCGGGCGTCATAGTTTCCAGTTGCGAATAGGCGCGCCTCAAGACTGCGCCGCCACTCGATTCCATTTGAGCGATATGCCCGGATATAGGCTGGAATTTTTCCATACTCCCCACTATTGACTTTGTCGACAAGCTCCGCGATACCTTGCCCGATTCCCGCATTGAAAGCGATGCTAACAAGCGCATCGTATTCGTACTGATGAAGAGGAACCTTTATACGGCGATTGATTGCGAATTCACACTCTGTCTTGTTTCTCTTTGAAAGCTCTCTCGCGCGTTCAACTGAGATTGCCTGGCCAACATGAAGGTGATCGGATGGAACAACCTTATGACCAAAACCGACAGTTGGGTATCCTTTGCTGTCAACGTAGACTTTTAATATCATTCCATCAACAACAGGCATCCCCATGTAGGTTCCATTCAAGACTCCGCTCTCGCATACTGCCATGAAGGAAATCCCATTGTCGGACAGGTTCCACGGTTTTCCATACCGATCACATTGTGCGGTAACGCAGGAATCAGGAGTAGTGTTCGTTACCGAAGTTGCAATTGCGTCAGGCATTTAAACCTCCGTTATCCGGGATAATTTTGAGTTTATGCTGATATGACATTGCCTTATATCCTTGAAGCCAACGAAAGGAACCGGCCCAATACAGGAGCCGGCCACGCGCAGCGCACCTGCGCCGCTAACTTCCCAGTGGACTGCGAATCGAATTTCGGTGGTATCAGATTTAACTGAATTTGATGAATACGTTCGATCTGTGAAGCAAAATGCTTTCTAACGAGACCGTGGGACTTCGCAGGGCGCGCGAAACTGCCGCCACGTCGTTTCCCGTGTTTTAAGCTCGCTCATCCAGCACGCGTCGATATCCTGGCGCGCTACCGTCTCAGTTCATCGAAGCCTATAGAGATCGCATTCGCCAAACCGCGGCGCTGCCGCGATTGGTCCATCGTGACCGGCGACATGGACTTGTCAGCCGCCTGCGGACCGCCGGCGACGTCGTGAACTATGCCGCGTGTGCAGTTGCGCGTGCGCCGCAACGTGCTCTGGAGCGGCTCGCTGCTCGACGGAAAAGCGGTCATCAAGTGCAGTGCGCACCGAACGGCACACTGCTCTCAGCGGCAATCTCGCGCGGGATACGGCGGCGCTGCGTGCAAGTGCAGCGCTCCGACCCGATGCCGCTCGACACGAATGGCGAGGCGCGCAGAGAGTTCGTGATCGTGCTGCGCCCGGCGGGCTGAAGTCAGCGATGCGCGCTCAAGCCCGCACCCGCGCCTTCTGCGGATCGTAGAACACCGGCGCGCCCACGCGCGCGTCGATGCGCTTTTGCTGGCCGTCCAGCTTGCCGATCTGCACGCGGGTGCCGGGCTCGCGATAGCGAACGTCGATACGACACAGCGCGATCGTGCGCCCGAGCAAAGGCGAGCGAGCCGCGCTAGTCACCACGCCCACCTGTGCGCGCCCGTCGTGCACGCAGTCTCCGTGATGCACGCTCTCGTTGCCGTCGATGTCGAGGCCCACGAGCACGTGCCGCGGATGCGCGCTGCGTTCGAGCAGCGCTTCGCGGCCGATGAAATCGTCGGCCTTGGTTTTGAGCGGAACGGTGAAGCCGATACCCGCCTCGAAGGGATCGGTCTCATCGGAAAACTCGTGCCCGGCGAAGACGAGTCCGGCCTCGATGCGCAGCATGTCGAGCGCCTCCAGACCCAGCGGCGCGATGCCATACCGTTGCCCCGCCTCCCACACGCGATCCCACACCGCACACGCATCGCGCGGATGGCACCAGAGTTCGTAACCGAGTTCGCCCGTGTAGCCGGTGCGCGTGACCATCAGCGGCGGCCCGTCGTGACTGCCCAGCCGCCCGGTGAGCAGACGGAACCAGCCCAGTTCCGCGAGCGCCGGTTGCGTGGCCGGGGACCAGACGATCTCGCGCAGCAATTCGCGACTCGCCGGCCCCTGCACGGCGACGTTATGGATGTGATCGCTCGCCGATTTGACCCACACCTTCATGCCGAGCGCGGCGGCCTGCTCGCGCAACCAGATGCCCGCATAGTCCTCGCCGCAGATCCAGCGGAACGCATCGGGGCCGAGGCGCAGCAGCGTGCCGTCGTCGAGCATGCCGCCATGCGGATAGCACATCGCGGAGTACACGACCTGGCCCACGGCCAGCTTGCGCACGTCGCGCGTGAGGCAGTGCTGGAGCAGCGCTTCGGCATCGGGGCCCAGCACTTCGAACTTGCGCAGCGCGCTCAGGTCGATCATCGCCACGCGTTCGCGGCAGGCGTGGTATTCGTCGATGGCGCCGCGGTTGTCGTAGGTGTTCGCGAGCCACCAGCCGCGATAGTCGGTAAAGCGCCGCGTGAGGGCCGAGGTGCGCGGATGAAAGCCGCTTTCGCGGGTCAGGACGGGATCGGCGTCCGGGGTGCTGCGCGTGGCCATGGACACGGAAATGCGCTCCTTGTCCGCATAGGTGCGGATCTGGATATCGGTGGGCTGCCAGCCGTTGGCCGGGTCGATGTCGTCGGGGCAGGAAGTGTTCACGCACACGAGGTCGGTGAGCGCGCGCAGCAGCACGTAGTCGCCTGGACGCGACCACGGCTCGTCCACGGCGATCTGCTGCTGCGCGTTGACCGACGTGTTGAAAAAGAAGTTGATCGCAGGCCAGCCGGGACGCGCCTCGACACCGTAGGGCGCCAGCGCCGCGCTCATGTTGTCGCTACAGTTCGCATGGCCGAAATAGCCCTGCGATTCGTAGTAGCGCGCGGTGCAGGCGAGCGCGAAGGTGTCGTGGCGGCCCACGGTGTCGCGCACGACTTCGAGCATCGGCTGCATGCTGCGGTCGAAGAACTTCGCGTAGAGACCGGGCAACGGGTACGCGTTGCCGTTGAGCGTGCGCGTAACGGTGGGGTCGAGGTCGAGCGTCACGCCCCGTTCGAGCGCGGCGCGGTCGAAGGCGACGAAGTCGGAGCACTGGCGTCCGGCCGCGTCGAGCACCTGGATGTATTCACCCGCGCACACGGTATAGGCGCGCGCGGTGCCGGGGTGGATCGTGAAGTCGGCAAGCGGATCGGCGAGCGGGTCGGGCAGCGGCGGCGCGCTCACGAGCGCCGGGTTCGCACGCTCGATCGTCAGGCGCAGATCCGTGGGCGCGTGCTGCGTGTCGACCGATACGCTTAAAGCCGGTGCGGCCACAACGACCACGAGCGACTGCTGGGCTATGAGACGGCGTGTGTGACCGGGCGGCGTGTCGTGCGTCCACAGGCACGCAGCGGCCATCTGGTTGAACGTGTCGACGCCACGCCGGGCGAGCGCCGCGCGTGTTTTCGCCGCGTCGGGCGTCTCGCGGCTCAAAAGCCCGGCGATAAAGCGCGCTAGCGGCGATACCTGCAAGCCGAGCGCGCCCGGTATCGGCGAACCGTTCGCGGCGTCGAAGGCGGCCAATTCGGCCGCCTGCATGCCTTCGACATCGACGACTTCGAGCGTATCGCCCGCATGCAAGGCGACGACGGTGCAGCCGCCGCCTGCGACGCGATAACGCTCGCGCTCGGGCGCGCGCGCGAACAGCGCGGGTTCATGGGGCCGCGTGACGATGGGTGAGCGGATCAGCATGCCAATGGCCTCCGGTGCTTGTGGCTTACGCGGGTTGCTTCACGCCGGGTGCGGCGGGCGTGGTAGACGAAGGGGCAGGCTCGCCAAGATACGCGGCCATCGAATCGTCGAGCGCCTTGATCCACGGCGTGTGATGGGGCGGCGATTGCGTACCCGTCATCAGCGAGCGATACGACTTGTTGCGATAGCCCATGATGTCGTCGTGCTTGTCGTGCTTCCACGCGAGGAAGGTGCGGTTCACGCCTGCGATATCGAAGCTCGGGTAGTCGGTTGCGGCCACCAGTTGCTCGATATAGCTGCCCTGGAATTCGAACATGTCCTGGTTGGTGACGAGCGCTTCCTCGCGCGCGCGCCAGGCGAGGTTGTCGGCGGTCATGGCCTCGCGTGCGGGCAAGGCGATGCGGCCGAGCATCACGTCGCGCGCGTACCACGCCTGCGCATCGAACATGTTGAACGAGTACCAGAGGTCTTGCATGCCCAGATAGATGAGGCGCGGGTTGCTCTCCCAGAAAATGCCTTGATACAGGTCGAGCGGCCAGAGCCGGTTGTTCGTCTTCAGGCGCAGCGAATCGGGCAGAAAGGGGAAATGATGCTTGTAGCCCGTACAGAGGATGATGGCGTCGATATGCTTGACGCTGCCGTCCGCGAAATGCGCGACATTGCCGGTCATGCGTTCCAGCAGCGGCTTTTCTTCCCAGGTGGCGGGCCAGTGATAGCCCATCGGCGCGCTGCGGTAGCAACTCGTGATGCTGCGCGCGCCATATTTGTAGCATTGCGAACCAATGTCTTCGGCCGAATAGCTGCTGCCGATCAGCAGCACGTCCTTGTTCTTGAATTCGAGCGCATCGCGAAAGTCGTGTGCGTGCAGGATGCGCCCGCCGAAGCTTTCGAAGCCGGGGAAGGTGGGCGCGTTCGGCGTCGAAAAATGGCCGCAGGCGTTGACCACGTAGTCGAAGGTCTCGGTGTGCGCGATATCGTTGGCGAGGTCGTGGCTCGTGAGCGTGAACTGTTGCGTTGCGTCGTCAAAGCGCACATCGCGCACCGCAGTATTGAAGCGGATGTAGTCGCGCACGCCGGCCTTTTCCACGCGGCCCTTGATGTAGTCCCACAACACTTCACGCGGCGGATACGAGGCGATCGCCTTGCCGAAGTGCTCCTCGAAGGTGTAATCGGCGAACTCCAGGCATTCCTTCGGCCCGTTCGACCAGAGATAGCGGTACATGCTGCCGTGCACGGGCTCGCCGTTTTCGTCGGTGCCGGTGCGCCAGGTGTAGTTCCACATGCCGCCCCAGTCGGCCTGCTTTTCGAAGCAGACCAGTTCGGGAATGTCGACGCCTTGATCGCGCGCCGACTGGAATGCGCGCAGTTGCGCCATGCCGGAAGGGCCGGCGCCGATGATGGCTACACGTTGCTTCATGCTGGTTTACCTCGCGAGAGAAAGCTCAACGGAAAGAGAAGACGACTGGCGGCGGGCGGCCAGCACGGTGTTGCGCATGAGGCAGGCAATCGTCATCGGGCCGACGCCGCCGGGCACGGGCGTGAGCGCCGACGCCACCTGCGCGACGCTGGCATGATCGACATCGCCCACGAGTCGCGTGGGTTCGCCTTGCGCCGCAGCGGCAACGCGATTGATCCCCACGTCGATCACCACCGCGCCGGGCTTGATCCACGACGCGTCCACGCAGCCCGCGCGGCCTACGGCCACGACGACGATATCGGCGGCGCGGCACAATTCGCGTGCGTTTTCGCTGCGCGAATGCAGCACCGTCACCGAGCAATGCGCATTGAGCAGCAGCGCGGCCATCGGCTTGCCGACGATGTTCGAGCGGCCCACTACCACGGCGTGCTTGCCGGCAAGGTTGCCCATCGTTTGCTGGAGCAGGATCAGACAGCCTTGCGGCGTGCACGGCGCAAACGTGGCCTCGCCGAGCGCGAGACGGCCCACGTTTTCGCGGTGAAAACCGTCCACGTCCTTGTGCGGATCGATGGCTGCAATGACGGCCGCCGTGTCGATCTGCGCAGGCAACGGCAGTTGCACGAGTACGCCGTGGACCTCGGGATCGGCGTTCAGGCGGGCGATGAGCGTGAGCAACGCCGCTTCGCTCGTGCTCGCATCGAGCCGATGTTCGATCGAGCGGATGCCCACCTCGTGTGCGCGCCGCACCTTGTTGCGCACATAGACATCGCTGGCCGGATCTTCGCCGACCAGCACGACCGCGAGGCACGGCGCGATACCGTCCTCGGCCAGCGCCGCCACCTCGCGGGCTACGTCGTCGAGCACGGTTTGCGCCGCCGCGCGGCCGTCGATCGTGCGTGCCGCGCTCATCGGAATACCACCGTGCGGTTCTGGTTCAGAAACACGCGATGCTCGGTGTGATAGCGCACGGCGCGCGCGAGCGCCACGGTCTCGGTATCGCGGCCAATTGCAACGAGGTCGTCGGGGCGCAGTGCATGATCCACACGCTGCACTTCCTGTTCGATGATCGGGCCTTCGTCGAGGTCCGAGGTCACGTAATGGGCCGTCGCGCCGATCAGCTTCACGCCGCGCTCGAACGCCTGGTGATAGGGCTTGGCGCCCTTGAAACCGGGCAGGAACGAATGGTGGATGTTGATCGCACGGCCCGCGAGCTGCTGGCAGAGGTCGTTCGAGAGGATCTGCATATAGCGCGCGAGCACGACGAGATCGGTGCCGGTTTCGTCGACCAGACGCAGCAGTTCGGCTTCCTGCTGCGCCTTCGTGTCGGCGGAGACGGGCAGATAGATGAAGCGAATGCCTTCGCGCTCGGCCATCGGCCGCAAATCGAGGTGATTCGAGACGATCGCCGTGATGCGCATGCGCAGCTCGCCCTTGTGGTAGCGGTAGAGCAGATCGGTCAGGCAGTGATCGAACTTGCTGACCATCAGCAGCACTTTCATCGGTTCGCTTGCGCTCGCAAGCTTCCACTGCATGCGATAGTCCTTGGCGACGCTCGCGAAATCGCGGCGCAGCTTTTCGATGTCGCCGCGTGCGGCGTCGTTGAAACGGAACACGGCGCGCATGAAGAAGGTGCCGCTCGCTTCGTCGTCGAACTGGGCGAGTTCGCTGATATAGCAGCCCGAGGTCGCAAGGTACGACGTGACGGCGGAGACGATGCCGGAAGTGGCCGGGCAGCTGATGGCCAGAATGAATTGCTGGGTCACGATTGGGACTCCGTAGTAAATCCGCTTGAATTAGGCCGCCCGGTGCAAAAGCGGCCTGATCGATGCCGTCAGCCTACGGCGAGGCGCTTGCTCTTGTCGGGATCGTCGAAGGGCAGGAGTGCGGCGCGCGCCGTCGTCTCCATGCTGCCGCGCACCTCCAGCGCGAAGCCGGGTTGCGCGGCTTGCACGTCCAGTCGCGCGATGGCGAGCGAGCGCTGGGTGAGTCGCGAGTACATGCCGCACGTCACGATACCCACCTGCTTGCCCGCATGCCAGAGCGTGTCGCCCGCCATTGCCGCCTTGCCGGCGTCGAACTCCACGCCAAAGATCTTGAAGCGCTCCTTGCCCGCGAGTCGCGCATGCTCGAGCGCGCCGCAAAAGGCTGTCTTGCCCGGCGATACCGTGAAGTCGAGGCCCAGTTCCCAGAGCGTGTCGCCCGCTTTCTCGTTGGCGAAGGCGTACATCTCTGAGTTGTCGTACGGATAGAACAGCAGATAGCTTTCCACACGCAGCCAGTCGAGCGCCGTAAACGCACAGGGGATGATGCCGAACGGGGCGCCTTTCGCGAGGATCGTGTCCCAGATCAGAGGCGCATCGGCGGCCTTGCAGAAGATTTCATAGCCGCGCTCGCCCGTATACCCCGTGCGCGAGATCATCACCGGACGGCCAAAGAGGCGCGTTTGCATATGATGGAAGTAAGGCAGATCGCGAATGCCGGGCACATGCTCGGCAAGAAACTCCACGGCGGCGGGGCCTTGCAGCGAGAGGTCGTGCAGGTCGTCGTCGAACAGCACGGCGACCTGCTTGCCTTGCGCCGACGCCACCAGCCGCTCATAGCCGTTGCCCGCGCCATGCACGACCATGAACGCATTCGGCCCGGTGCGATAGACGATGCAGTCGTCGATGAACTTGCCGTCTTCGTTGAGCATCGTCGCGTACACGGACTTGCCCGGATAGAGCTTGCCGATATCGCGCGTAGTGGCCCAGTTCAGCAGGCTTTCCGCGTGCGGGCCCACGTAGTGCACTTTCTTCAGGCCGGATACGTCCATGAGGCCCGCCTTCGTGCGGATCGCCTCGTGATGGTCGGCGAGATCGCTGGCATAAGTCCAGGCGGTGCCCATGCCGTTCCAGTCTTCGAGTGAGGAACCCAGTGCGCGATGGCGCTCGGCGAGCGCGGAGATACGCCAGGAATTGGCCATGTTCTGCTCCAGTTAAAGTGTGACGGAGTGCGAAGGATGTCGATGATTAGCGATCGAACTGGCTCAGCCATTCGAGCAGCGCCGGGCGATAGCGTGTCATGCCCTTGTAATCGGCGATGGGCTCGGGCAGATCGCGCAGCACGCGATAGAGTCGCTGCGCCCATGCCGGGTTGGTGCAGAGATCGGCGACGCTGCACAGATAGGTGCGGATGCTGAACATCAGCGCATGGCTACGCGGCAGACGCAACATCAGTTGCAATTCGACGCGCAGGTGCACGAGTTCGCCCGCGTTGTCCGCCGTGACGGTGCCGCGGTCGCTGCCCCATTCGTGATACGTCTCGGGCGAGGTGTCGAGGCGCGGGTGCACGGTGAGCGTCCAGTTCAGGCGCCGCACGGGCGCGCCCGCCTGAATGCCGAGCAGGTACTTGAGTGCGCGGTCGAACACGCCCATCTGATGCGCAAGCGGCACCGGCGCATGCCATTGCTTGAAGCTCATGCCTGCGTCGAAGGCGAGCGACCAGTCGGCCGGGCCGGTGATGACGCCCGCGTCCATATAGAGATCGTCGTCGCGCTGGTCGAGCAGCGCGAAGTCGCCTTGCGTTTGCCGCGCGATGTATTCGAGCGGCGCATAGGGCAGCGTGCTCTCATCGCCGAACAGGAACGCCTGCTCGATGCCCAGCACGTGGTTGGTCCAGTGCCAGCGCGCGCCGTCGCGTTCGAGCGCGAAGCAGTCGGGGTAATCGGCGGCCAGGTGCTCCATGATGAGTTCCAGCGCGTCCCATGAGGCCGTCTGCATATGCGGCATCACAATCGCGCGGCGCGGGTCGCTTTCGAGCACGAGCGCACGTTCGGCCACTTCGGAGCGGTAGTGTTCGTCGATATCGAAGCAGTGTTCGAACACAGAGCCTGGTTCGCGCGGCGTGGCGGGCTCGATGTTCACCGAGTATTGATAGCGGTCCTCGGGAAACGGAAAGGGAAAGCGCGCGATGGCCTTCGCGCTGTTGGCGAAGCTGAAATCGCCGCGATAGGTTTGGGCCGGCTTGATCAGGACGCTCATGGAGTCGGGCTCACAGGTCGAGGGAAAGGGTGGTGCCGCAAGCGCGCGAGACGCAGGGCATCAGATGGGTCGCGCGCTCGTCGGCGCCAAGGAAGTGGTCGCGATGTTCGACTGCGCCATCCAGATGGCGTGTCGCGCACTGTCCGCATACGCCGCCGCGGCAAAGGTTCGGTACGGCCACGCCCGAGGCTTCGAGCGCTTCGAGCAGGCTGCGGTCCGAGGGCACTTCGATGCGGCGGCCGCTGCGCGCGAGCACGGCGGTGAAGGGCGCGCCAGGCGCGGGCGCGGCGAAGGCTTCGGCGTGCACGCGGCGCGCGGGCCAGCCAAGTGCGCGCGCGGATTCGCGCACGGCTTCAATCAGCGATTGCGGGCCGCACACATAGACGTGCGCGCCAGCCGGTTGCGCGGCCAAAACGCGTTGCACGTCGAGTCGTGTGGCGTGGCCCGTTGCGCTGTCGTAAGCGTGAAATCGCGCGCCGAGGCGCATCTGCAATTCGCTCGCATAGGCGTCGGAGAGGCCGCCGCGCAGCGCGTAGTGCAATTCGAAATCGGCATGACGGCGTTCGAGTTCGGCGATGTGCGCGATGAACGGCGTGATGCCGATGCCGCCTGCGATCAACACGTACCGCCGTGCCGTGGCGTGCAGCGCAAACAGATTCGCGGGGCGGGTGACGCGCAACGTCATGCCGGGTTCGATGGCGGCGTGCACGAAGGCGGAGCCGCCGCGCGAGGGATCGGCTTTGCGTACGGCGATGCGCCAGGCGCTCGGGTCGGCGGGATCGCAGGCGAGCGAGTAGGCGTTGCGCATTTCGCGCTCGGCCGTCGGCATGACGAGTTGAATATGGCTGCCCGACGAGAATGCGGGCAAACGACCGCTTACGGCGTGAAGCGTGAGTTCGCGCACGACCGGCGTGAGCAGACGCGCGGCGCTGACCTTGACTTCGAGCGTGTTCATGCGCGGGCCTCCGCATAGGGATGGTCGGCGTCGGCGCAGACGCCGAGCCAGGCGCCCAGACGTTCAGAGAAGTGGCCACGGACGGCCAGGCGCACGTTGCAGCTTGTGCACGCGACTTCATCGCCAGTGGCGTAGTCGTGCGCTTGAGCGCAATGCACGCAATACACCGTGCGTTGTGCGCCAATCGTTGTGGCGGCAATCTCCTCGCGATCGAGCCCGGCGGCGCGCGCGAGGCGCTGCATGCGCCAGATGAACGCTTCGTCGCCTGCCAGATAGAGGCGCGTGCCAGGCGAGCACTGTGCGAGCGTGTTCGCGAGTTCGGTGGCGAGATCGTCTTCGCTCGTGCAGAAGGTCGCGTCGATGGCGAGCGGCGTTGCGCGCTCCATGCTGAGCACGCGTGACGGCGCGCCGAGTTGTGCCAGGCGCGCGACGAAGGGCGTGGTGGCATCGAGCGTGTGACGCTGCGCGACGAGCAAATGAAACTGCGCGTTTTCGCAGGGTGCAAGCGGCGCGTAATGTGGCGCGCTGCTGAGGCGCTCCGGTGCATGAAGCGCAGGGGCTGGCGTGAGAAGAACAGATGTCATGGGCGGCTCGGCTCAAAACAGTGCATAGGGGCGGCTTCGGTGCGTGGCGCGTGCGTCATCGCGGGGCATGGACTCGCTTGCTTCGGCATCGGTGCAACGTCGACATTGCGTTTCTTTCTGTGCAACATCGTTTCCTGCCAGTAATCGGCGCTCAATCCTGAAGAGGAGGTACGCCTTTCGAGGTAAAAGGCGCGACGGCATGGACTTTGCTTGATCCGGTGCATTTATTTCGGGCGGGAGCCATGTCGGCGAGACGCGAGTTTGGGCAGCTTGAGATGGCGGGCGCGCACGGCGCTGCGCGCGTGCGCGATGCGCTGCTCGATTGCGTTGCCGCATTGGTCTCGGGTACGGCCTGGCGCGAAGCTACGCAGACCTTGCTGGCACGCATCGAAGCCGATGTGCCCGGCAGTCGCGCGCGTCTTTACGAAGGCGGTGGCGCCACGCCGGATGAAGGCGATTTCATGTGCCTCACGAGTGCTGAGGCGTCCACGCATTCCCTGTGCGCATTGCGCGCGCCGTCGCACGACAAACCAGTGAAGCAGGCGGCGCGCGTGTGTGGCGCGTGCCGCGCGCACGGCCGCCATCGGCTCGTTGCGCGCATGGGCGAGCGCGCTCTCACGCTCGACTTGCAAGCGCGGCGTGCCGGCGACACCACCCAGGCTCAGTGCGCCGCGCTTGCGGATGCGCTCGGCAAGGCGGCGCATTTGCTCGGCGGTCTGCGCGAGAGCGAACCGGCGCGCAACAACGAGCGCAACAACGAACGCAACAGCGAACTCGACGCCGCCCGCGCCCTCACGCGAGAACTGCACGATTCCGTCGCGCAACAACTCGGCGTGATCTCTTTCGTCGTCAGCCAGATCCAGCAGCAGATGCGGCGCTCCGAAGTGTCCGAAGCGCTGGTCGCCGAATTGCGTGCGCTCGTCACTCGCCTGCAACGGCAAGTGCGCGAACTCATCACGTCGGCGCGGCTCACGCACGACGGCCGCTCGCTGCGCGAGGCGCTGGCCGGCTCGGTCGAGGAATTCGCGCGGCGCTCGAACGTCGTGTTCGAGATCGACAACCGTGTGCCCGCATTGGCGCTCGCGCCCGACGTGGAAATGCATGTGCTGCAGATCGTGCGCGAGGCCTTGTCGAACGTGGTGCGTCATTCGCATGCACGCCACGCATGGATCGAACTTGCCGCCCATGCGCGCGGCACGCTGCGCGTCGCGGTCACCGACGACGGCGTGGGCATCGCCGCCGAGCCCGTCGATGCGAGCCATCACGGCTTGAACATCCTGCGCGAGCGCGCGCGGGCGATCGGCGCGCACATCGACATCGAAAGCGCCGGGGAGGCGGGCGGCACACGCATCCGCCTGATCGTCCCCGGTCTCAACCTCGACGAGGAGCCACCGGGTGAGCCCGACCACGCTGCTGCTGATTGACGACCATCCGCTGTTCCGCCGGGGGCTGGCCGACTACTTCAATGCGAGCGGCGAATTCGTCGTGGTCGGCGAAGCGTCGAGCGGGCGTCAGGGCATCACGCTCGCGGGCGAATTGCAGCCCTCGATGGTGCTGATCGATCTGCATATGCCGGGGCTAGGCGGCCTCGCGGTGCTCGACGAATTGCGCCAGTTGGGGATGGCCTGCCGCAAGGTGGTGTTGACGGCGTCGATGGACCGCGCGGAACTGCTCGCTGCGCTGCGTCTGGGCGCCGACGGCTACATGCTCAAGGAAACCGAACCGGACGTGCTGCTCAGCTACGTGCGCAACTGCGCGAACGGCATGGTGGCGCTCGACGAAGGCGTGCGCGATCTGCTGGCCGATCAGGGCGCGGGCGAGGAGGAGCGTCACGGCGCGATTGCCCACGCTCCCCCCCACGTTGCGGAGCTTGCGCCTTCGCGCCGTGCCACGCTGACCGAGCGCGAAGCGCAGACGCTCGCGCTGATCGCGCAGGGCATGAGCAACAAGCTGATCGCCCGGCAACTGGGCATCAGCGAAGGCACCGTCAAGGTGTATGTGAAGAATCTGCTGCGCAAGCTCGACGTGCGCTCGCGGCTGGAACTGGCGGCGAGCGTGCATCGCGACGCGCTCGCGCGGCACTAGGCAGACATCGGTTAGATACCAGGCAGGAAGGACTATGGCATCGCTGGCAGGCGGTTTCGACGATATCGGCACGGTGGCGGGACTCGATGCGTTTCCCGTACCGCTTCTGACGCTCGACATGGACGGTATCGTGCGCGGCGCGAACGCGGCCTGGGTGCACGCCATGAAGGCCACGCGCCCAGGTGTGCCGTTCGAGCGCGACGTCCACCCCGAAGACCGCGCGCGCTGGCAGACACTGTTGCGCCAGGCGCGCGCGGGCTATGACGGCGCACGCGGCGGCGGCGTGCGTGGGCGCTTGCGTCTGCTGCATCCCTCGGGCGATCTGCGCTGGTTCGACTGCACGGTGGCGCGCGCGGGTGTGTCGTACTGCGTGGCGCTCGCCGACGCGACCCAGGCGCAACGGCGCGAGGCCGCGCTCGAGGCGCGCCTGCGCGGCGCGCTCGGCCTGCTCGACGGCATGCCGGGGCTGCTCTATCGCGGCCGCAACAACCGCTCATGGACGATGGAGATCGTCAGCGCGGGCTGCGAGGCGCTCACGGGCTATCCGCCCGAGTGGTTCGTCGACAGCCACGAGCACAGCTTCAGCCAGCTGATCCTGCCGGACTATGCCGACTACGTCTGGTACGGCGTGCAGGAGGCGCTGGCGGCGCGCGCGGCGTTCGAATTGCGTTACTGCATTCGCGGCGCGGACACGCGCGTCAAGGCGGTGCTCGAAAAAGGCGTGGGGATCTATTCCGAAGGCGGCGAAGTGCTGGGCATCGAGGGCGCGATTTTCGAGGTGCGCGATAGCGCGCCCTGATAAACCACGTACGAAGCACAAAAGCAGAGGGCGCGCGGTGAGTTTTCCGCGCGCCCTCTGGCTTTCTGGCTCTACCTTGACGCTAGTTGATCACGGCGCGATCCAGTGCATCACGACCACCACCAGGATTCCCAGCACGATCGCCCCATAAGGCAGCCAGCCGGCGCGTCGCTCGGGCGCCTTGAGCGTGGGCGAGGCGAGGTCCATGTCGTTGAGCATCGCATCCGGAAAGCGGCCCTTGTCGGTCACGTAGTGGCGCCACAGGAACACCGGCACGATCAGCGCCGCGAACACCACGCCGGAGATCAGCGTCCCCTTGCCCCACACATCGGCGCCCAGACCCATCAGCGCGAGATTGACGAAAGAGAGCAGCGTGCCGAGCGCGAGCACCCATTTCGGCGCGCGGAACGGCCGAACCCAGTTGCTGCGGTCGAGCCGGTGAATCCACGCGGCGTTGAGGTTGAGGAAGTTGAAGATGATGTAGCCGACATTCGACATGGCCAGCACGACCACGTAATCGGACATCAGCAGCAGAAACAGGTTGAACGCGAGATCGGTCCACATCGCGCGCGTGGGCGCGCCGTTCTCGTTGACGTGCGAGAGATACTTCGGCAGCCAGCCATCGACGGAAGCCTGATAGAGCGTGCGCGACGAACCGGCCATCGAGGTCATGATCGCGAGCACCAGCGCGAATGCGAGCATCGGCTTGAGGATGAACGCGCCCCATGTGCCTGTGTGAACGATCTGGGCCATCGCGTCGGCCACGCCCATGCCGCTATAGATGCCCGGCGAAAGGATGCCGTCGTAGACGGCCGCCTGCGTGACGTTGCCAGCGGCGTCCTTCACTTCGGGCGTAACGAGCTGGCCGAGGCCGAGCGCGCCCTGGAACGCCAGCGGCACCATCGTGAAGAACACGAGGCACAGCAGACCCGAATAGAGGATCGCCTTCACGGTGTCGCGGCGCGGGTCGCGGAATTCGCGCGTGTAGCACACGGCGGTTTCGAAACCGTAGGTGGACCACGCGGCGATGAAGAGGCCGCCCGCCATCAACTGGATACCGCTCAGATCCCATGCGCCGTCGATCACATGACCCGCCGCGTCTTTCGCGAGCGGATAGAGCGGCAGCAGATGCGCACGCGGCAGATCGCCCGTGAGGATCGGATAGAGGCCGACGAGCAGGAGCGGCAACAGCGCGGACACGGCGAGGATCATCTGTAGCCGCGCGGCCTGGAGGATGCCGCGATGCTGGACCGCGAAGGTGGCGAGCAGAATGATCGCGCCGATGATGAAGGTCGCGTTGATGCGCAGCGACAGGCCGCTTGCCAGCCAGCCCAGATCGACGAGCGTGAGCTGCCAGGTGTTGATGGCGGCGGTGGCGGGGAACAGCATGCTGAGCACGTAGCCCGCACCCAGACCCGAACCGATCGCGAGCACCGGCGACCACGCAAACCAGTTGCACCACACCGATAGCGGCGCGAGCAGCTTGCTGTAGCGCACCCAGGCGATGGCGCCATAGACCGAGGCGCCGCCCGACTTGTGCGGAAAGAGCCCGGCGATCTCCGCATAGGAAAACGACTGGATCAGGCCGAAGCAGATCGAGACCGCCCAGATGATCCAGGACGGCTTGCCGACCGTCGCGGCGATCGAGCCGATCGAAAACAGCACCAGCGCGGGCACGCCGCTCGCCACCCAGAATGCGCCGGCCCAGCCGATCTTGCGCTGCAACCCGGCGGCTTCGCCGGGCGCAGCCACGAACAGATCGGCATTCCCTTCGTTGATAGAACTCATCTTCGTCTCCGTGGATGCGGCGTTTGTCCGCCACGAGACGATGGCCAGCCAATAAGTGCGGATCAACTGGCGTGAAGAGGTACTCCTTCGGAGGCAGGGGTGTCGTGCGCGTTTGGGGTGCACTGGCTTTCGGGAGGGTTACGGATCGTGCCGTCACGCTTGCCTTGGCTGTCGTTTTGACTGTGCAGCGGCGCAATGCCAAGCCCACGGCGCTTCAGATTCACCGTCTTCGCGGAGAGGCCGACGCGTTTTGCCAGTTCGAAATCGGATATCCGTCCCAGCAGGCCGAGCTCCTCTTCCGTCCACGTATGACGCAGCGGCGGAATACCCAACTCAGTGCGCTTCTTGTACACGGTGGTGTTGCTGCAACCGATGCGCTCCGCGACGGCTGCGTCACTTGCCGTGCCGAGCAGCGCAATCTGCTCGTCGGTCCAGAGTCGTCGTGCCCTGACGGCCGGAAGTCCACGTTTCGCGCGCTCGTAGCGCACGGTGTTGTAGCTCTTGCAGAAGCGGTGGGCCAGTTCCAGATCCGGCATGGTGCCGACCAGCGCGAGACCCTCGGCGTGCCAGTCGCCCACGGGCTCGCCGGGCTGCGCGAACGGTGCCCGTGCTGTCGCTGCGGCGTGCCAGTCCGCCGGCCTGCTGCCGCGCTCGGCGACCGCGGCCAGACCCAGCTTGCGGCGCTGCAATCGCACCGAGACCGTGGACACGCCGATACGTCTGGCGAGCCTCGCGTCGGGAATCTTGCCGAGCAGCTGGAGTTCCTCGTCACTCCAGTGATGCCGCGCGCGCTCGATGCCCAGGCGCCTGCGCTTCTTGTTGACGACCGTCTCGGACAGATCGAGACGCCGCGCGACCTTGGCGTCGGACATCGTGCCGAGCAGGGCAATTTCGTCCTCGGTCCATTGATGAAACGTCTGGCAGGCGGGAATGCCCCGGATGAGGCGGCCGCGCAGGATCACGCCGACGCTCACCCCCGCCTGCTTCGCCAACGTGGCGTCGGGCACCTTGCCGAGCGATGCGAGGATGTCCGGGCTCAGATCGATCGCGCGCGTCCTGGGCGCGATGCCGAGTTTGCGGCGCATGTGGCTGACCGTCTGCGCAACGATGCCGAGGCGCTGCGCCGCTTCCTGGTCCGTGATCTTGCCGAGCAGGGCGATCTTCTCGCGCGTCCAGTGATGGCCGACCATGCCGCGTTCGCGCGCGGATGCGATGCCGAGCTCACGCCGTTTCGCACTCACCGTGGGCAGCGAGGCGCCGGTGATGTCGGCCACCCGTGCGTCGGTCATGGTGCCGAGTAGCGCTACGATTTCCGGCGGCCACAGATAGCGCGGGGGGCGGCCGCGACGGTCGTGACTGCGCGGGCGGCGGGCGCCGCCTCGAGATTCCTCGATCGCGGTGCGACGGCGCGGTGAACCGGGGTTGACGCGTGGCTTCTGGGGCGTGGCAGTGGGCGGCGTTGTGGCGAGGATGGGGAAGATCGGCATTTAATTTGTCATCCTTATCAAATGGGGGAGTTTCGGGGTGACGAACGATAGAGAGAGGCTGCTACCGGCGCACGCCGCTGCCATAGCCCGGTTTTCGTGTCTCGCATGCCCCTGCCCTCGCAAAAGCGCGGCTTTGCCGCTGATTTCGCTAGAGTGGGCTAAATATCGCTTTCGAAACACCCGAAAAATCCGAATTTGAGCGGACGTTGGGCGCAGCACGCATCGAGCCGTAGAAATTCCCCAGTCACTTGATACGCGACAATTTTTGTCAAAGACGCAGATACGCGCTCTGCCGCACGTTTGCTGAGCAAAACACGCGAAACTCCACGGGCTGGTCGTCAGGCGCCCGCTCGACGATGCCGCACGCATACAACGCATGTTGCAAGGCGGCGATCACCTGGCCGTCCGGGTCCTGGTCGATGGCGATATCCATGATGCCCGCGTCGATGTACTGCCGGTGCGCGTCGAGCATCTCGTGGCCGATCCAGACCACCTTGCCCGCGATCCCGGCCTTGTTTAACGCGGCCTCGATGCCGGCCGATCCGTAGCCCGTGTTGTAGATCCCGCTGAGCGGCCCGCGCCGCAGCGCCGCGTTGACGGCGCGGTAGCAGCGCTCGTCCTGGTCGAGCGATTCCGTGGCCGATACTTCGCAGACCAGATGATCGAAGCGCGTGCCAATCTCCGCCCGACAGCCCTCGATGCGATCCGCGTGCGCGCGATAGTCGAGCCGCGAGGGCAGGAGCAGCACACGGCCAGGTCTCGCCAGGCGGCCGAGGAAATAGCCGGCGGTGTGGCCGGCGCGCAGATTGTCGATGCCGGCGTAGTGCAGCCGGTCGATGCCGCCGATGTCCGTGACCATCGTCACCACGGCTTCGCCCCGCGCGATGGCTGCGGCGAGCGCAGCGCGCACCTCGGGCGTGTCCTGGGCCGTGACGATCAGGGCGGCGCGCCGGTGGCGCGAGCGGCCAATCGAGGCGGGCAGGCGCGCCTCGTCGGCGGTGGAGAGCATGGTGCGGTGCACGATGACGCGCCGGTCGAGCATCTGCGTCGAGCGTTGCAGCGCCTCGCGCAGGCGGCCGAAAAACGGCGAGTCGCTGGCAGGCACCAGGACGTCGATATGGACGAGGCCATGCTGCGTGTCCGGCAGCAGGCGCGGCACCGCAAGCTGCCTGGCGGCAGCGATCACGCGCTCGCGCGCCTTCTCCGAGACGCTGCCGCGCTCGTTGAGCACGCGATCCACCGTGGTGGCGCTTACGCCGGCCAGCTCGGCGATCTCGACGAATCGTGCGGTGCGCTTGCGCCAGCGCGGCGGGGTTTCCTCGGGCACGGCCTCTCTCCAGATCGACGGAATGATCGCCATGCTGGAAGAAAGACGAAATTTCGTCAAATTTCCCGTTGAGGTCGACCCGGCGCTGGCCTATGTTCGTCACATGCGTACCGCACCCAACGAAGCGGGACCATCCTGGACAAGGAGACACAGGTGGCGACTACACAAAGACCGCAAGATCCCCAGGCGCCGCACACGACGGCGCGCGATGCTTACCGGCTGATTGGCGGCGCAGGCGAACGAGCGCGGGCCGCTGGCCTCGTCAACGCGGCCTGGTATCAATGCGCGGTGCCGCGCCCCGTGATGAAACGATTGATGCAGCGCAGCGACGCGCGCGCGATCCGCGACACGATGCTCTGGTACGCCGCGATCCTCGCGAGCGGCGCGCTGGCCGCACTGGCGTGGCATGCGCACTCGCTCTGGGCGATCCCGGCCTTTCTGCTGTACGGCACGCTCTATTGCAGCCCCGCCGATTCGCGCTGGCACGAGGCGGGGCACGGCACGGCGTTCAAGACACGCTGGATGAACGACGTGCTCTATCAGGTTGCGTCGTTCCAGGTGTTCCGGCGCGCGACGGTCTGGCGCTGGAGCCACGCGCGCCATCACACCGATACGCTGATCGTCGGCCGTGATCCGGAAATCGCCGCGCCGCGCCCCACCGACTGGCTCGGCATCGCGCTCAATGTATTCGCGCTCAAGCACGTGTCTCACGAATTGCCGAAGATGGTGGGCGCCGCGTTCGGCAAGGTCGGCGCGGAAGAGGCCACCTTCATCCCCGCTTCCGAGTGGCCGAAGGTGGTGCGCGAGGCGCGTCTGAGCCTGGGTGTCTATGTGCTCGTGATCGCCGCCTGCATCGGCTTTCATTCGATCTTGCCGCTGCTCTTTATTGGCCTGCCGAGCCTCTACGGCGCATGGCTTTACCTCTATTTCGGCCTGACCCAGCACGCGGGCATGCCCGAAAACGTGCTCGATCATCGCCGCAACTGCCGCACGGTGAAGATGAATCCGCTGTTCCGCTTTCTGTACTGGAACATGAACTATCACGTCGAGCACCACATGTTCCCGATGGTGCCGTTTCATGCGCTGCCGGAACTGCACGAAGTCGTGAAGGCCGATATGCCGCCGCCTTACCGCAGCAGCCTCGCCGCGTATGCCGAGATCATCCCGGCGCTGGTCCGCCAGACCCGCGATCCCTTGTACGCCGTTGCGCGTCCGATACCGGACGCGGCGCAAGCCTGATTGATCAGTACACCCTATAAAACTGGAGGCGAACATGACGCAATGGATCGACGCGGCGGCGCTGGACGATATCGATGACGAGGACGTGATGCGCTTCGATCACGCGGGCCACACCTTTGCGATTTACCGCGTCGGCGACGCTATCTACGCGAGCGACGGACTGTGTACGCACGAGCAGGTGCATTTGAGCAACGGACTGGTGATGGGTCATGTGATCGAATGCCCGAAACACAACGGCCGCTTCGATGTGCGCGACGGGCGCCCGCTGGGCGCGCCGGTTTGCGAAAAGCTCAAGACATGGCCAGCAAAGGTCGAGGGTGGCCGCATCCTGATCGAGGTGTGAGGCGATGAATTCCGAACGAGTCATGGTCATCGTCGGCGCGGGCCACGCGGGCGGCCGGGCGGCGCAGGCGCTGCGCGAAGCGGGCTGGAAGGGGGGTGTGGCGATGATCGGCGCGGAGCGGCATCTGCCTTACGAGCGCCCGCCGCTTTCCAAAGGGGTGCTGACTGGCGAGCGTGCTGTAGAGCAATGCCATTTACGTGCGCAGGACGCCTGGCGTGCCGATCTGATCGAGCATGTGGTGGGCGAAGTGGAAGCGATCGAACCGGAGGCGCGCACGCTACGTCTTGCCGACGGCAGGCGCTTTGCGTATGAATCGCTATTGCTGGCGACCGGTGGGCACCTGCGCCGCCTCGCGATTCCGGGTGCAGAGCTTGATGGCGTGGTTGGCCTGCGTACGTTGGACGATGCGGCGGCGATTGCGCCACGTTTTAGCGCGCAGGCGCGCGTTGTCGTGATTGGCGGTGGCTTTATCGGGCTGGAGGTGGCGGCGTCGGCGCGCTCGCGCGGCTGTAGCGTGTCGGTTGTCGAGGGGGCTGGGCGATTGCTGGGGCGCTGTGTGCCGGCGGCCGTTGCTGTGCAGGTCCAGGCATTGCACGAACGGCACGGCGTGCGGGTTTTGTTGGGGGCGACGCCTTTGTCTATCTCTCGCCGTGAAGAGGGGGCGCTCGCTGTGATGCTCGATTCGGGGGAGGTGCTAGAGGCCGATACGGTGATTGTCGGCATCGGCATCGAACCGGCGGACGAATTGGCCCGCATGGCGGGGCTGGAGACCGCGCGGGGCATCGTTGTGAATGAGATGCTCGAGAGTTCGGAGCGTGGGATTTACGCGGCTGGCGATGTTGCCTTGTTTCCTAGCCGGTTTGGCCGACATCGTATTCGGCAGGAGACGTGGCATAACGCCGAAACGCAGGCGCGAGTGGCGGCGCGCAATATGCTCGGCGCGGGCGAGCCGTATCGCGATGTGCCCTGGTTCTGGTCCGATCAGTTTGATCGGCAATTGCAGGTGGCTGGAGAGCCTGCTCTTGGTGTGCGGTCTGTCGTCAGGGAGTTGGGGGGCGATGGGGGGATTCTTTTTGATCTTGATCTGGATGGGCGACTTGTTGCCGTTAGTGGGTTTGGGGCGCTTGAGGTAATCGGTAAGGATATGAGGGTCGCGCGCATGCTGGTTGAGCGTGGTGGTTCTGTCGATGACAGTCTTCTTGCTGATCCTGGTTTCAAACTTAAAGGGCTGATTTGATTTTTTTGTGCTTCATTTTTTGTTGGCATTTCCTTGTTTTCTTGTCGGTCTATTAGCGTTGCCCCTGTGCGGGGCGGCACCTACTTTTCTTTGCCGCGGCAAAGAAAAGTAGGCAAAAGAAAGCCGCTCAAACCGCCAGTGTGACGCCGTTCACAACCAGCCGTTGAGGGGGAATGGTATAGGAGCGTCTGCCACCTCGCACCACCGAACGAAGTGACAAAGGACTCATTCATCCCGCTGCTCGCTCCGCGCGCAGCGGACGGGGCTGCAAGGGAAAGCCCTGTACTCACGGCATTTTCGCAAGATCTAGCAAACCTACGGTTTGCCAATTATGCCCCACGGGGCGCTCCGCGCCCCCGGATGTATGACGGCCTTGTCACTTTGTTTAGTGATGCGATGTGACGGATGCTCCTATACCTTTCCCCCTAAAAGGCGGTTTGCGGACTTCGTCACACTAGCGGTGTGAGCGGCTTTCTTTTGCCTACTTTTCTTTGCCGCGGCAAAGAAAAGTAGGTGCCGCCCCGCACAGGGGCGACGCTAATAGACCGACAAGAAAACAAGAAAATGCCAACACGGCAAGAACCACGAAACCAGGCGTAATCGCCAAAAAAATCTCGCCACATATAACATTCGACCGCAAGGACAAAAGGGAGTCAAGATGCCACAAAGCCTGCTTGTATTTCAGTCACTCTGGGCGATGGAGCGCCGCCACACCGACGGCTACGAGCGCACGCTAGAGGAGAACTTGCGCCTGATAGCATCATCAGGATTCGACGGCGTGAGCGCACACTACACAGATCGCGCAGCAGTAAAACAGCTATCCCAACTCCGAGCCGAATACGGCTTGAACGCCGAAGCCCAATGCTTCCCCCGCACGATCGACGACTTGCAACCGATACTGGAAAACGCCGTAGAATTCGGCGCACACCACATCGACATACAACCCGACGTCCGCCCAAGAACAGTGCCCGAATGCATCCAGTTGCTAGACGGCTGGCAACGCCTCGCGGAACAGACCGACATCCCGGTCTACATAGAAACCCACCGCGACCGCATGACAACCGATCTGTTCTTCACGCTAGATCTCCTCGATGCCCGCCCAAATCTAAAACTGCTCGGCGACATCTCTCACTACCTGGTCGCCCGCGAATTCGCCTGGCCAGTCTCCGAAGAGAACCACGCACTGATGCACCGTATCCTCGATCATTCCTGGTCGTTTCATGGCCGCGTGGCGAGTCGCGAACAGGTGCAGATCGAATTATCGTTCGCACCGCATCGTATGTGGGTCGATCTGTTTCTCGACTGGTGGCGTTATGGCTTTGCGTCCTGGCGCCGCCGTGCGGGCGCAAACGATACACTGGCGTTCACCTGCGAACTCGGACCGAAGCCGTACGCCATCATCGACCGCGATGGCAACGACACAACGGATCGTTGGCAAGAATCGTTGCTGCTGAAAGACTGGATACGGACGCTCTGGAGCGAAGTGGAGAAGGCCATCCCGATTCCTGATGCCTGAACAAGCGTCCACCCATTCCATTACTTCGTATTACCACACACGCTGCAATAAAGCCCCCTGCGCAAACGTTGTCGCCACAACCAATCGACACCAGGCAGAATTAAATGCTTTGCGTCTGGAAATCATTAGGCAAATGTAACGAAAATGACATAAAGAGTCTTTAGCGTGCTGATTCTCTCATCTGACGAATCAGTTCGCCATGCATCCAGCGCTTGCGCAATTTCACCGTTCCGGTTTGTCCGGAGGTCCACGTTGCGCTGGCGATCTGTGTCAGACGGCGCCGGCCATCGACGCTTCGGATTCCAATTCGCGCGTGATGGAAGTCTTCTACTCGCGCCGCGATCTCATCAGCGTTGCCGTCATCGAAGGCGATCGTCCGATCGGGCTGATCAACCGCGATATTTTCCTGTCGCAGATGAGCAAGCCGTTTCATCGCGAGCTCTACGACAAGAAAAGCTGCATCGCGTTCATGGACAAGGAGCCGTTGATCGTCGATGCCGACATGAGCATCGAAGCGCTCACGTTCAAGACCGTCGAGGTGGGCGAGAAGGCGCTGGTGGACGGCTTCATCGTCACGCGCGATGGCCGTTTCGCCGGCGTCGGCAATGGGTTGCAACTGCTGGGCGCGGTGGCTGAAACGCAGGCGGAGAAGAATCGCCAGATCATGCAAAGCATCGAATACGCGAGCGTGATCCAGCAGGCGATGCTGCGGGCCTCGCGCGAAACGCTTTCGACCATGCTGCCTGATGCCGCGCTGGTCTGGGAGCCGCGCGATGTGGTGGGCGGCGACTTCTATCACTTTGCCTCGTTTGCCGACGGCTGGTTCGGCGCCGTGGCCGACTGCACCGGGCATGGCGTGCCCGGTGCGTTCATGACGCTGCTGGCTTCGGCGTCGCTCTCGCAGGCGATCGAGCGGCTGGGTCCGCGCGATCCGTCGAAGCTGCTTGCGGCAGTCAATCGCAACGTCAAGGGCTTGCTCGGCCAGGTCAAGGGAGCGGGCGATGCGCCGCAATCCGACGATGGGCTGGATGCGGCGTTCTTCTGGTATGACGCTGCGCGCCAGCAGTTGCTGTTTGCCGGCGCGCGCGTCGCGCTGCACGTGTTGCGTCCGGACGCCGAGCAGTTCGAGACCATTGCGGGCGAGCGTGTGGGCGTGGGCTACGTGGACAGCCAGGCCGACTATGCATGGCCGCTTCATGCCGTGGCGCTGCCCGAAGACAGCCTGTTGTTCGTGTCGACCGATGGGTTGACCGATCAGATTGGCGGCGCACGCAAGATTGCGTTCGGCAAGCGTCGCTCGCTCGATCTGATTCTTGCGCATCGCGCGCAAACGCCTTCGGCCATTTGCGCCCACCTCGTTGAGGCGTTGGGCGAATGGCAAGGCGCACAATCGCGCCGTGATGACGTCACCTTATTTTTTGCACGCGTTTAAGGTTGTTTATTGAATATGTCTGAACTTCTGGATCAGAACAGCGCCTTCCTGGAACTTGCGCAGCGACGCAACCTGATTTTCTATCACAAAGGCTATTTCTCCCAAAACATCGTCGCGGCGATGAGCGAGGTCGTGAAGCTTCAGCTTGAAATCGCCGGCGTCAATGGGCCCACGCGACGCAAGCTCTTTTCGTCGTTTATCGAGCTTTCGCAGAATATCGTGCACTACTCGTCCGAAGCGCTCGCGGCGGATCAGTCTCAGGGTGGCATTCGCGAAGGCGCGATGTGCATCACGAGCGACGGCGAGCATCATCTCATGGTGTGCGTCAATCCGATCGCGACAGCCGCCGTAGACGATCTGCGCGAGAAGCTCGAACCCTTGCGCAGCATGTCGGTCGATGAAATCAAGCAGGCCTACAAGAATTCGTTGCGTGCTGAAACGCCTGCGGAAAGCAAGGGCGCGGGGATGGGTTTTCTGACGATGGCGCGCGACGCCAGCGCCCCGCTCGAATTCGCCTTTCATCCGCGCGAGGACGATCCCTCGACCACGCTGTTTTGCCTGAAGACCATCATCTGATCAAGATCCGCGCACTGTCATGGAAAACCTTCATATTGCCGCCACGGCGACTTCGCCGGAAATCGACTTCCAGTTTGACCAGAACGTGCTGTCGCTGCGCGGCGAGTCGTACCCGGAAAACGCCGCCGCCTTTTACGCGCCCATTATCGAGCGGCTGGGCGCATGGCTCGCGCAATGCGTCGATGTCGCCATCACGGTGGACGTGACGCTCACGTATTTCAATAGCTCCAGCACGAAGATGCTGTTCAGCATTTTCGATGCGCTCGATCGCGCCGCCGCTGCGGGCAACCGCGTGCAGGTCAATTGGTATCGCGATGAGGAAGACGAAACGATCCAGGAGTTCGGCGAAGAGCTGCAAACCGATTTCACGGCGATCAAGTTCACCGATTGCCCGGTGACCATTTAAGGACAGCGATGGCGGTGACGACTTCCTCTACGGACGCATCGACGACTGACGCGCCGGATCTGTTTCAGAGCGAGAGCGAGGCGCTGGAAAAGGCGCGCGCGATTCGTGCCGATGCCAACGCAGATGCGCAGCGTTACCGCCAGGCGCTGGGCGAACTGATCGGCCACTACGAGCGCCTGATGCGCGAAACGCGCCGTCTGATCGGCCGCAGCGACCGCGCCGAGCGCGAGATGCACGCGCTGACCCAGCAACTGCAATATCGCGCGACTCACGACGCCCTGACCGATGTGTTCAATCGCAGCGCCGTGATCGAGCGTGCGACCAAGGCGCTGCGCACCGATTGCGCCGTCATGATCCTGCTCGATATCGACGAGTTCAAGAAGGTCAACGATGACTACGGCCATCCTGCCGGGGACGCGGTGATTCTCGGCATCGTCGATTGTCTGCGGCGCATCGTGGGCACCAAGGGCATTATCGGCCGTGTGGGCGGCGAGGAATTCACGGTGATGCTGCCGGGCTACGAACTGGCCGAAGCGCTGTTGCTGGCCGAGACCATGCGCTCGTCCATCGAGTGCCATGTGTTCGACGCGCCGGTGAACCGCAGTATCACCAGCAGTTTTGGCGTGAGCGCGAATCTAGCCGGGACCAGTTTCGATGCTGCGTATGGACTCGCGGACGCTGCGCTCTACAAGGCCAAGCGCGGCGGTCGCAACCGGGTGGAATTCACCGGGGCGGACTGAAGCCGCCGATGAGCGTACTTTCCTGCTAGCCATACGACGCGGCCTGGCAGAATGTACGACGATTACAAAACGAAAAGGGGGCCGATCGACGCCCCTATGGACGACCGTCAGCCACTGCCGGAAGCTTTCCCAATTTGCGACAAATTGATGTCGGCAACAGGATGGATCGGCCAGGTCGTCGTCGATATCCTCGCGGTATGGACATCCTTCCTCTTTACGCCGACGACTGCTTCGCGGTTCGGCAGGCCGCCCGGCATATCTCCAGACTTTATGAACGGCATCTCTCTGAAGTTGGCATGACGCCAACCCAATTCAGCATTCTCAGTTCGCTGCGGCGCGTTTCCGGACTGACCATGCTCGAGATGGCCGATACCCTGGTGATGGATAGAACGACGCTCGTTCGCGCGTTGAAACCCTTGCAGCGCAATGGCTACGTGGCCGAATCGCCGGAGTATGCAAACAAGCGGCGCTTGAGACTGCATATGACCGCAACTGGCCGCGATAAGCTCGACGAGGCCGTCGATCATTGGCGCAATGCACAAGCCATCTTTGAAACGCGTTTCGGCGAGGCTGAAGCCGAGCGACTACGCCAGGAACTTTTCCGCATTACGCGCGCTAGCGCTGTCCAGCAATAGCCTGGCCGGGAGCGTCCGGATTCGAATCCGGCAGAAGTCGCTCCGACGCCGCTGAGCCAAGGATGCACGCGACTGTTGTCTGATTCGATAGAAATTGGTGCCACCAGCGTGCTTGATGATGACCCGCATGAGCAATACGATGCGGGGCAATCCTGAATCGCCAGTCCAAACACCGGATTAGTGCTTGTTCGAATGCGCCTGCTACGCAGGCGGTCAACGAGCGATTCCCTATGCCTCTGGTGCAGCGCGTTACGGCTTTAAATCGAACGAATACCGCCTGCGCAACTCACCTGATGCAGTAGTGAGTGAACGCGTTCGCATTGCGGGAAACGCGTGACCTTGCTCAGCGACGGCCGCCCGGATTCAAACCAGCGTGACGTGTCGAATCGTCCTGCCTGATCGCTCAGGAGAGCAGGCGTGATAGGTCGTGCCCGGTCAGGAATCGCCACCATGCGCTGGATTGGAATGTCACGTTGTTGCGCAGCGTGAATGGTGGTCTGGTCAGATGGATCTGCCATTTGCAACAAACTTGTTCCTTGGTCAATGTTGATGCTGTATTGGCAGAACATTAATCTGTGCACATACACCTAAACCCATGAAAAGGCATGTGACCGATATGTTTAATCGAAATACGGAAGCCAGGATGAATACTCGTCGCTCGATCAGGAACACCCGGTTGTGGCTGACGCCACTGGCGGCAGCGGTTACGTTGAGTTTCGCAGGTTGCGTCAACTACGCGGGGATCAAGAGCGATCACCAGCTCGATGCGCCAACCACGCTTCAAACTCAGGAAAGCCTGCCTGCAGAGGGTGGAAAATGGCCGTCGCTCGACTGGTCGCAGCAATTCGGCGATCCTCAGCTACCCAAACTAATCGATGAAGCCTTGAACGGCAATCCGACGATCGATGAGGCTCGTGCGCGCATCGCGAAGGCAACTGCCTACGCCGGCAGCGCCAAGTCGTCGCTTTATCCGAACGTCAGTGGCAGCTACTCCTGGTCGCGCAATCTCTATTCGGAGAACACAGTATTTCCTTCACCTATTGGCGGAAGCTGGAACAGCGAGAACACGGTGCTCACCGGCGCCTCCTGGGACCTCGACCTCTGGGGGAAGAACCATGAGCGGTTGAGGCAAGCCACGTCGGACCAGAAGGTGGCCGAGGCCGATATGGAAGAAGTGCGCGTGACGCTCGCGACGTCCGTTGCCAGCACCTATAACCAGCTTGCACGGCTCTACGAACTGCGCGATATCGCGGCAAACGAATTGAAGGATCGCGAGGATATCGAGCACATCACCAATGGACGCGTGAGCGCTGGTCTCGATACGAACGTGGAGCGTCAGACCGCCAATGGCGACACCGCGACGATTCGTTCGAGCGTGACGAGTCTGGACGGCCAGATCACAACGGTGCGCTACCAGCTCGGCGCGTTGCTCGGTGCCGGTCCCGATCGCGGACTCGCAATCGCGGCGCCGGCACTGGGTACGGGCGCACCGGTCACCTTGCCGGACAACCTGCCCGCCGACCTGATCTCGCGCCGGCCGGACCTGGTCGCTGCGTACTGGCAGGTCGATTCGACTACCCACGGTATCAAGGAAGCCAAGGCGGAGTTCTTCCCCGATATCAATTTGTCCGCCTCGCTTGGCCTGGATGCCTTCGGTTGGGGCCGCTTTCTCACGTCGTCGAGCCGGCAGATCCAGGCGGGTCCGGCCATTCATCTGCCCATTTTCGACGCGGGCGCGCTGCGTTCGCAATTGAAGGGCCGCTATGCCGACTTCGATTATTACGTGGCGAACTACAACAAGACGCTCATCGACGCATTGTCGGAAGTGGCGACACAAGTGACGCTGATCCGCTCGACGGACAAGCAACTGGTCGACGCGCAAGCAGCGCTGGATGCGCAGACGAAGGCCTATCAACTCGCGGCGGTTCGCTACAAGGCCGGACTGACCCAGCAACTCCAGGTGCTCAACGCAGACGATAACCGCCTGGCCGCCGAACAGTCCGTGGCGAATCTACAGATGGATCGACGCAACATGCAGATTGCGTTGGTGAAAGCGCTGGGCGGCGGCTTTGATGCTTCGAATACGGAGCTCGCGACAAAAGCGGGTACCCCGGACACCGCGCTGAAGATTCTGCATTCAGCCGACTGATTTATTCCCTTTTTTGAATTGTTATGCGTCACGGCAAGTGACGCGGGCCAGGTATTGCCGGAGAAAATCGATGAACCAACCTCAGACCACCGTGGAAATCGAGCAGGAAAAGAAAGGCGGAAAGCGAAAAGTCCTGCTTGCGGGTTTCGTCACTGCACTTGCTGCCGCTGCAGTCGCTTATGGTGCGTACTACGAACTCATTGCACAGTTTCACGTCGACACCGACGACGCCTATGTGAATGGCAACGTCGTGCAGATCACGCCCCAGGTGACGGGCACTGTCGTATCGGTGAATGCGGACAACACCCAGATCGTGAAGGCGGGCGATCCTGTCGTTCAGCTCGACCCAGCGGATACGCGCATCGCATTGCAGCAGGCGGAAGCCAACCTGGGGCAAACCGTGCGCCGGGTACATGGCCTCTACGCCGACGACGACCAATTCCGCGCGGATATCGCGCAGCGGCAATCCGATCTGACCAAGGCACAAGACGATTTGCGGCGCCGGCTTGCGACCGGTGTGACGGGCGCAGTTTCGGATGAGGACATTGCCCATGCACGCGATGCAGTCAACTCCGCCAAAGCCGCACTCGATGCCGCCCAGCACAAGCTTGGCGCGAACCTCGCATTGACTGCGAATACGACGGTCGGGCAGCACCCCGATGTGCTTGCGGCCGCCGCCAAGGTGCGCGACGCCTATCTGGCCTTTGCGCGCACGACGCTGCCCGCTCCTGTGACGGGCTATGTCGCGCAGCGATCGGTTCAGGTTGGGCAGCGTGTTTCTCCTGGCGCGCCGCTGATGTCGGTCGTGCCGCTCAATCAGGTGTGGGTGGACGCGAACTTCAAGGAATGGCAACTCCGGCATATCCGTGTGGGCCAGCCGGTTGACCTGAGTGCGGATGTCTATGGATCGTCCATCGTGTATCACGGCAAGGTGGCTGGCTTCACGCCTGGCACCGGATCGGCGCTCGCGCTGTTGCCGGCGCAGAACGCGACGGGTAACTGGATCAAGGTGGTACAGCGTCTGCCCGTACGGATCGAGATTCCGGAAACGGAGCTTGAGAAGCACCCGTTGCGTGTCGGCCTGTCGATGAATGTCGATGTCAACGTGAAGGACGCGAGCGGCGCGCAACTCGGCGCGGATTCCAGTTCCTCCTATAAGACCAACGTCTTCGTCCATTACGGCGACGACGCCGACGCCGCCATCGCCCGCATCATCGCCGCGAACGAATGACCCTGCCATGTCTGGATACGGACTTGAGTTTCACCAGGCCGTATCTCTTGCCACTTGATTCTGGACTACCATGACCACCAGTCAAAAGGAACATCCGCCTCTTTCGGGGGCGACATTAGCCTTGGGCTCGCTATGCGTTGGCCTGGCAGGCTTCATGACCGTGCTCGATTCATCGATCGCCAACGTCGCTATTCCCACCATTTCAGGTAACCTGGGCGTTTCGGGCGACGAGGGCACATGGGTGATCACGGTGTTCGCCGCGGCGAACTCAGTGGCCATTCCGTTGACTGGGTGGTTGACGCAGCGGCTTGGCCAGGTGCGCCTCTTTATTGGCTCGATTCTCCTGTTCGTGATTGCATCGTGGCTCTGCGGCATTGCGCCTACGTTGCCTATCCTGCTCCTTGCGCGCATCTTCCAGGGGGCGGTGGCCGGCCCGCTCATTCCCATGTCGCAAGCGCTGCTGCTTAGCTCGTGGCCCAAAAGCAAGTCGGCACTGGCGCTTTCGATCTTTTCCATGATCGTCGTGACGGGGCCTATCGTGGGGCCCGCGCTAGGCGGTTGGGTGACCGACAGTTATAGCTGGTCCTGGATTTTCTACATCAATATCCCCGTCGGTCTGCTTGCGGCAGGCGGCGTGTGGGCGCTCTATCGTAATCGGGACACGCCGCGCAAGAAAATCCCGCTCGATAAAATTGGATTGGCACTGCTGATCGTCTGGGTCGCGGCGTTGCAGGTGATGCTGGACAAGGGCAAGGATCTCGACTGGTTTTCTTCGAACACGATCATTGCGCTTGCCATAACAGCGGCCGTTGGACTTGTGCTCTTCGTTATCTGGGAACTGACGGACAAGAATCCCGTGGTGGACCTCACGCTCTTCAAGCAGCGCAATTTCCTGGGCGGGACGATTTCGATCGCGGTGGTGTACGGCATTTTCTTCGGCACGCTGGTGTTGCTTCCGCAATGGATGCAGGAGTACCTTGGCTACCGTGCGGTCGATGCGGGCCTCGCTACGGCGCCACTCGGCATCTTTGCGGTCATTGGAGCGCCGATCATGGGCAAGATACTGCCGCGTTCGGATGCGCGCGTTATCGGCACCTGTGCGTTCATCGGTTTCGCTATCGTGTACTACCTGCGCTCGTTCTTTTATACGGATCTCAGCGAGGGCTACATCATCCTGCCAACGCTGCTCCAGGGCATTCCGATGGCGCTGTTCTTTGCGCCGCTGACGGTGATCATCCTCTCGGGCCAGCCGCCTGCGAAGGTGCCCGCTGCAGCCGGTCTCTCGACATTTGGCCGCATGTTCTTCGGCGGCATCGGGACCTCGATTGCGAACGTCATCTGGAACAATCGCACGATCATGCATCATGAGATTCTGACCCAGCAGTCCAGTCCGACCAACCCGATGTTCAATCAGCAACTCGATGCGTATCACTCGATGTTGCATCTGGGACAGGGGGCGTCGTATGCGCTGTTCGATCAGGTTGTACAGAAGCAGGCGGCAATGATGGGACTCAACGACGTGTTCTATGGCTCCGCGGTAGTCATGATCCTCATCATTCCGCTAATCTGGATTACAAAGCGGCCTGGCAAATCGGCCGCAGGCAGCGACGCGGCATCGGCGGCGCATTGAGCGGGTGATACATCGGTGCCACCATTAGCGTAGTGGACGAACGAAGGAAAGGGGCCGTGCGCGTGGGCGAGCGGCCCCTTTCTGGCTTTTTTCGCCCTGATAAAGCGAATCGAATCCAGCGAGCGCACCCCTGTATTCACCTATCGACGAGCGTATACTCAATTCCTGATACGGATCCAACGTAAGGGAATTCAGGTGGAAACTTTGTTGTGTAATTGTGCGTCGCTGCGAGGGGCTACGCGGGCATTGTCATCGGCATACGATGAGGCGCTGCGGCCCAGTGGGCTGCGAGTCAGTCAGTTTTCGATACTGGTGAAAGTCGCATCATCCGGTGAAATATCGATGGGTGAACTCGCCGAGCTGATCGCGATGGATCGGACCACGCTGGCCCGTAATCTGAAACCGCTCGAACGGGAAAACTATCTTCGGATTGCAGTGGGCGACGACAGACGCGAGCGAATCGTCAGCGTGACGGCGAGCGGCCGAAAGGTGATGGAAAAAGCGCTACCCCTTTGGCGAGCGGTACAGACGCGGTTCGAGCAGAAGGTCGGCAAGCGCGAGGCCCGGCAGATCCTCGCGTTGACGAAGTCGCTTGTGGCTATCGGCCGGGAGCTTTCCGCTGAGCAGGAGTGAATGTACCTGGCGGCGGTTGGTTTTCACATGCAAGATTGAGCCGATCGTTTGAGTTCCGGATAATGTTCGCATATGCACACATTTTCAAATCGGCGGCGAGTGACGAATGATGTTGTTCCATGCATCGCAACGTGGTGCATTCGTGCGGAATAAAAAGCCGGGCCAGTGGCGCGACGATTCTTGTTCTGCAAGCAACAAGGCATTCTCGGCTCATCCCTGTTGATTCGGTCGATTCAGTTCTAGAATCCGCTTACCGTAGTTGATGTCGATGAACAGGTTAGCATGATGAGTGTGGCGGAAATTCAGCGTGGATCGAGCGGATGTGACGATACCCCGGATGCAACGCATTCTGGGGGCGGCATCGAAGTGCTCAGAGGTGGCTTCCCGGTACGTTTGCGTCCTATCCGGCCAACGGATATCGAACTCGCTCGCGAATTCGTTGCGGGTCTGTCGCGCCAGACTTGCTACATGAGGTTGATGTCGGTGAGATCGCCCTCACTGGCCGAACTCGAGCGCTGGACGACGCTCGACAGTCGCTACCAGGGTGCCGTAATTGCGACGATATCAACGGGTGAGCGCGAGCAGCAAATCGGCGTAGCGCGCTACGGCATGGAGCCGGGCGACGAAGAGGCCGAGTTTGCCATCGTCATGGCCGACACGTGGCAACGCAGCGGCATCGGGCCTTTGTTGTTGACTGCCCTGATCGATCTTGCGAGGCACCGGCGTGAAGCGGCTATTCGGCGTCACGTTCAGCGACAACCACGCCATGATCGCGTTGGCGAGACGTCTTGGCTTCACCGTGCGTATGGAACCCGGGGCCGCTGTCTATACGAAGTTGACACTTGCTCCCGGCACTCAGGACTGAAGATCGCGGGTTATTGCCCCATTTCTACGAGCCCCCGTTGAGCTGAGGCTGCACTTGCGAGCTGCGGACAAGTACGTTTGAATATATGATGATCATCATGTATAAAGCGCGCTGTGGAAAATAGTTCAGCAGTGCGAGTGCGGCCCGTATTATGCCGCTCCCCATTTTCCAGCCAGATAGAGAGAAACCATGCCGATTGTTCGGATTGACATCCAGAAGCGCAGCGACGCAGCGTTTGTTCGTAAGGTCGGACAAATCGTTTACCAGTCGATGAAGAGCGCGATCAATGTTCCCGACCAGGACAACTTCCAGGTCCTTAGCGAGCACGACAAAAGCCACTTTGTGTATGACCCGAGTTACCTGGGCATCGAACGAACCGACGACGTCATCTTCATTCAGATCACGCTGAATGAAGGCCGCAGCACGGAGCAAAAGAAGCTGCTCTACAAGACGATCGCGCAGCGACTCAATGAAGACCTGGCGGTGCGCCAGCAGGACGTGTTCATCAGTCTCGTGGAGGTCAAGAAGGAAAACTGGTCGTTCGGCGACGGCTTGGCACAGTACGCGGTTTGACGGCAGGCGGGTCTGCATGCGGCCGCACTGGCCACATAAAGCGGGAAGGTTGCCGGGAATGCAACAGATTGATCTTCCCGATGGCATTGATCGTCCCTGCCGCGGTCCTTAGCCTGCATGCACAGTAAAACGAGGAGATTATCTTGACCGAAATCGTAGTTGCCGGATACGCGCGTTCACCGTTTCACTTTGCCCGCAAGGGCGCCTTGATTGATGTTCGACCGGACGATCTTGCTGCACAGGTCGTTTCGGCGTTGCTCGCCCGTACGGGCGTCCAACCTGGGATGATCGAAGACATCGCGGTTGGATGCTCTTATCCCGAGGCCGAGCAAGGTATGAACATCGCGCGAATCGTCGGCTTTCTCGCTGGATTTGGAGACGCGGTCCCG
Organism: Paraburkholderia sp. J67; assembly: GCF_905220265.1. Taxonomy (NCBI): domain Bacteria; kingdom Pseudomonadati; phylum Pseudomonadota; class Betaproteobacteria; order Burkholderiales; family Burkholderiaceae; genus Paraburkholderia; species Paraburkholderia sp. J67. Next base: position 148,701 of record NZ_CAJMZK010000007.1, on the reverse strand, counting down.
GGCGTGACGATCAATCGTTTCTGCGGTTCCTCGATGTCTGCGGTGCACTATGCGGCAGGGCAAATTGCGCTGGGACTCGGAGAAGCATTCCTATGCGCCGGTGTGGAATCCATGACGAGAGTTCCGCAGGGCGGCTTCAATCGTTCGCCGAATCCCCGGCTTCTGGACGAGTATCCGCAGGCCTATATCTCGATGGGCATGACGGCGGAAAACGTTGCACAAGCCTTCGGGGTCGATCGCGCCGCGCAGGAGCAACTGGCCGTCGTGTCTCACGCGAAAGCCGCCGCCGCGCGTGAAGAAGGGCGACTGGATGAGGAAATCGTGCCAATCAGGACACCTCAGGGCATTATTTCGAAGGACGGGTGCATACGGCCCGGCACCAGTCTTGACGCATTAGGCGCGCTCAAGCCCGCCTTTATCGAAGGAGGGAGCGTGACGGCTGGCACTGCGTCGCCTTTGACCGACGGAGCATCCGCGCTCCTGCTGTGCAGCGCGGAGTTCGCACGGCGCAATGGCCTGCACGTCCTCGCCAGATTCCGTTCTGCAGCGGTGGCTTCCTGCCAGCCCGAGTTGATGGGGATCGGGCCTATCCCGGCAGCACGCAAGGCAATGGCCCGAGCCGGCCTGTCGGCGAAGGACCTTGATGTGATCGAAATCAACGAGGCGTTCGCGAGCCAGGCGATCGCCTGTGTCAGGGAACTCGGACTGGACAGCGAGCGTACGAACATCGACGGCGGCGCGCTTGCGATCGGCCATCCTCTGGGTGCAACAGGCGCGCGGCTGGTTGGGAAAGCCGCTTCGCTGCTGGCACGCGGCGGCGGTCAGTTTGCATTGGCGACGCAGTGTATCGGCGGCGGTCAGGGCATCGCGACGATTCTCGAAGCCGTCTAGCGCGAGGCACGGGCGCGCATGAGTGCGCTTGACTTGTAACATGATAGTCATCATGATTAAAACATGACGCCTATCATGTTTAGCTGCCCGGCAGCGAGATCGTCGAGAGTCAGTCTCAACACAGTTTGTCCCTGATTTACCCTATCTGGTCTGGAAGACGTGATGCCTACTTTGTTCGACCCTATCAAACTCGGTGCGCTGGAACTGCGCAATCGCATCGTCATGGCGCCGCTCACGCGTATGCGCGCTGTCGATCAGCGAGCGCCCGGCGCCTTGAATGCGCAATATTATGTTCAGCGCGCAAGCGCCGGACTGATCCTGACTGAAGCGACTTCCGTAACGAAACAAGGCGTGGGTTACCCGAATACACCGGGGATCTGGTCGGAGAAACAGGTCCGCGCCTGGACGAAGGTGGTCGAGGCTGTCCACGATGCCGGCAGCAAGATCGTCATGCAACTGTGGCACGTTGGCCGTGTGTCAGACCCCATCTATCTGGATGGCGCGCAGCCGGTTGCTCCCAGCGCAATTGCGCCTGAAGGACACGTGACCTTGAGCAGCCCCCGCAAGGCGTATGAGGTCCCGCGTGCACTGGCGACCGATGAAATTCCCGGGATCGTGGAAGATTTTCGCCGCGCCGCCGAAAACGCAAAGCGTGCGGGATTCGATGGGGTAGAACTGCACGCGGCGAACGGTTACCTGTTCGATCAGTTTCTCCACGACGGCTCGAACAAGCGCGATGATCGCTATGGCGGCTCCATTGAAAATCGCGCCCGTTTCCTTCTGGAAGCGGTCGACGCCGTGCTCACGGTGTGGCCCGCGGAGCGCGTCGGCGTGCATCTGAACCTGATGTCGAGTTCCTATTCGATGGCCGATTCCGATCCGGTCGCGCTGTTCGGCTATGTGGCGGAGCAACTGGATCAGCGCCAGTTGGCTTTCATCTTCGGGCGCGAATCGCTGGATGTGGCTCGCCGGATCACCCCTGTCGTGAGAGCGCGCTTCAAGGGGGCGTTCATTGCGAATGACGGCCTCACGCCAGAATCGGCTGAACGGCTCATCGCCGAGGGGGAAGCTGATGCCGTGTCGTTCGGCAAGCTGTATATCGCCAACCCGGACCTCGTCGAACGCTTGCAGGCTCAAGCCTCGTTTAATCCGCTGAACGCCGGCACGATTTACGGCACGGACGGCGTGGGCTACACGGACTATCCGGCTTTGACTGGCTGACCGATAGGGGTGAATGCGCCCGGGTTGTGAGTGCCTGTTTGCAACGCGTGGATGATTGTGGATCTCTCAACGAGTAAAGAAGGTGAGCAATATGTTTGATCTCAGTGGCAAGGTTGCCGTCGTCACGGCATCGACAAAAGGTATGGGTCTGGCGATTGCGCGAGCGCTGGGTTCGGCGGGCGCGAAGCTCGTCATCTCCGGGCGCAGCCAGGAGACGGCCGACGCCGTGGCGGCCCAGTTGCGTCAGGAAAGCGGCGTCGAAATCGTGCCGCTTGCATGTGATATTACGGACCCGGCGAGCGTGCAGCGTTTTGCGACCGATGCGCTCAACGCATTTGGACGTGTCGACGCTCTGGTGCTCAACGCGGCCGGCAATCCACCCGCGGGTTCGATGCTGGGTCAGACGGCCGAGGACTTCGAAAGGACGATGAGAGACGGCGTGCGAGGCAGCCTGGCGCTCGTTCTGGCGCTGGCGCCGCAGATGATCGAGCGAAAATATGGCTCGATCGTATTCATGTCGAGCCGCGCGGCCAAGCGTGGCACCGGCGTGCTCGGACTTTATGGCATGTCGAAAGCCGCCATTGACCAGATGGTTCGCAATCTGGCGATCGAACTCGGCCCGTCGAATATCAATGTCAACTCGATCAACCCGGGGGCGGTGCGCACCGACTTCTCCCGCATGCTGTGGGCGGACCCGGCACGCGAGAAGATGGTGGTTTCAACCATTCCGATGGGACGCATCGCCGAGCCGGAAGACGTGGCGGGTCTCGCGCTCCTGCTCGTCTCTAACGCTGGGCACTACATCAACGGCCAGAATATCAGCGTTGACGGCGGCAATACGGCTTAACGCTGCTCTCCTGACCGGGCGTTGCGCGCGCAACGGTGCGCAACGCTCAACAACCGCTGGAGCCGCATTTTCAGAATGCCACGCCAACTAAAATAAATTCTGAATGGCTTGAGCGAGAGCCCCTTAGTCGATGCTTTTCTCGCACTCGTGGATAACCCTGGGGACGCCTGATCTAGCCCGTCGCCATCCTTGACACTCGTCAGGTGGTGGCGTAATTTGTGTTAACGAACGGTCGTTCATTAAAGAGTTGCTGGGAGCGATGACCGGGGTGGTTGAGGTTGCTTATCAGCGGTGTCCGGGTTTTAGCGCAGGGACTCCATCGCCAGGGCTTTCGCAAGAAAGCGGCGGCTGGCGGCCAGAATCTCCTTGCGGGTTCGTTCGGACTCCACGGTGCGGGCGAGCATCAGCGCGCCCACGCATTGGGCGATGAGCGCCCATGCGGCGTCCGGGTCTCCCGTGCGGCCGCTCCAGCTTTTCTGGGTGCGTTTGAGTGCCCGTTCGACGGCCTCGCGAACTTCCGGCTCGGCACGTGAGATCTCCGCGCCGAGCGTTGGCAAGACACAGCCTTGTTCGGGGTGCAGGGCATGCGCGGAACTCAGGTAGCTGCGCAGGCAGCGTGCAACGTGGTCCTGCGGTGAAGACGCGTTGCCTGCCAGCATTTCCGTGCTCTTTTCGAGCTCTTCGGAGATCAGGGCTTCGAACAGTGCCTGCTTGGTAGGGAAGTGATTGTAGAAAGCGCTGCCCGTCAGTCCGATCGAGGACATCAGCGCGTCGATACCCGTTGTCGCGAAGCCGCCTTGCTTGGCAATCGCCCGGCTGCTGGCCATCAGTTTCTGGCGGGTTTCTTCCTTGTGAGTACTGGAATAGCGCATGGTCGAGTGTGCCCAGATTTTCGTTGACTGTTCTATTTGCCCAGCATAGCGGGCCGTGGCTCGCGGTTCAAGCCTGACGTCGTCAGTCGATGAGGATCCAGGCACCGTACCAGGGTTATCGACGACTAGGCCGAAGCAGGCTTGCGGCCTATAAATGAACGGTCGTTAATTAATAGGAGATGAAAGTGGAAAGTGAGACGATGAAACCCCGTCCCGCAGCGCTGGTGATTGGTGCGGGCGATGCGACAGGAGGCGCGATTGCACGGCGTTTCGCGCGCGAAGGCATGGTTGCGTGTGTCGTCCGACGGCAAGCGGACAAGCTCGAACCCTTGATCAAGCAGATCGAAGCCGAAGGCGGCGTAGCGGTCGGGTTTGGCTCCGATGCGCGCAAGGAAGAAGACGTCATGGAAGTGGTCTCGCGCATCGAGCGGGAGATCGGGCCAATCGAGGTGATGGTGTTCAACATTGGCGCGAACGTGCCATGCAGCATCCTCGAGGAAACCGCGCGCAAGTACTTCAAGATCTGGGAGATGGCCTGTTTCAGCGGGTTTTTGTACGGACGCGAAGTAGCCAGACGTATGGTCACGCGCGGACGTGGCACGATCATTTTCACGGGCGCGACGGCCGCTGTGCGAGGAGCCGCGAATTTCGCGGCGTTCGCGGGAGCAAAGCATGCCTTGCGCGCGCTCGCTCAGAGCATGGCGCGCGAGTTGGGCTCGAAGAACGTTCATGTTGCGCATATCGTGGTCGATGGCGCGATCGACACCGACTTCATTCGTGAAAATTTCCCGGAGCGTTACGCAACGAAGAGCGACGACGGCATCCTCAATCCCGAGCATATCGCTGACAACTATTGGTTGCTTCACCAACAGCCCCGCGACGCATGGACGCATGAAATGGATCTGCGTCCCTGGCGCGAGACGTGGTGAGAGGAAAGATAAGGTATGCGAAGCAAAACGACGATCGACTCAACGGAATAACTATGCCGAAACAGATTGATTTTTACTTCGACTTTGGCAGTCCCACGGCTTACCTTGCGTGGACCCAATTGCCGAGGATTGCCGCCGAATACGAGGCGGCGCTCGTGATGAAACCCGTTCTACTCGGTGCGATTCACAAGGCAACCAACAACATGTCGCCCGCGATGATCCCGGCGAAGGGCGCATGGATGCAGCAGGATCTTGCCCGGTTCGCGAGGAGTTACGGTGTGCGTTACCAGCACAATCCGTTTTTCCCGATCAACACGCTCACGCTCATGCGCGGCGCGACCGGCACGCAGATGCGCGACAGCGCATTGTTTGAGCGCTACGTCGAGGTCATTTTCCGCGCGATGTGGGAGACGCCGCAGAATCTCGGCGACATGGAAACACTGCAATCCGTGCTGCGAGCCGGCGACATCGACCCGCAACTCATCGTCCAGATCGTCCAGGACCCGGAGGTGAAGGAAAAGCTGAAAGCCGATACGGATGCGGCCATCGCGCGAGGGTTGTTCGGAGCGCCCACCATGTTTGTCGGCGACGAAATGTTCTTCGGTCAGGATCGGATGACCTTTATTCGCGACGCGCTACAGCTGGACTAACTGTCAATTCAATAACACGGCATCCAGGAGACGGAAAGCATGAAACGGATATGGCATCGGCAGTATCAGGAGGGCGTTCCGCTTGAAGTCGACATTGACGGCTACACGTCGATGGTCGATTTTCTGGATCGCGCCAGTCGCACGCATCCGCATGAAACGGCGATGGTCTGCCTGGGTGTCGAGTTGACCTATTCGGAACTGGACATCCTCAGCCGGGCTTTCGCCAGTTATCTGCTGAATGTCGAGGGCCTGCTGCCTGGCGATCGCGTTGCGGTCATGCTGCCGAACTTGCTGCACTATCCTGTCGTGGTCTATGGGGCGCTTCGCGCGGGGCTCGCACTCGTCAATCTGAACCCGCACTATACGGCGCGCGAAGTGCTTTTCAACCTCCAGGATAGCGGTGCGAGCCTGGTCGTGGCCTGCGAGGCTTCGCTGGGGGTCATTCCGGACCATCTCGACGGCAAGCCTTGCAAGGTTGTCACGGCGACGGCCGAGGACATGCAGTCGTTTTCGAAGCTTGCCGCGTTGGGCGAGGTGCATGACGAAGAGGCGCCGTCAGCCTCGCAAGAGGGGCGAGGGCATCGGTTCAACGACGCGCTCGCGCTCGGGGCCGCGCATGCATTCGTCGAGCCCGTCGTGACGCCGGACACTATTGCGTTCCTTCAGTACACCGGAGGAACGACGGGCAAACTCAAGGCGGCCGTGCTAACCCATCGCAACATCATCGCGAATCTCCAGATCATGTGCGACTGGTTTCGAAGCGGCTTCGAAACCGGTGATGAATGCATCGTGACGGTTTTGCCCATTTATCACATCATGGGGCTGTCAGTCGGCTGCTTTTTCTCGGTCGCCATGATCCGCAAAAACGTGTTCCTGCCGAACCCGCGCGACCTTCAGCATTTTGTCGCCGAATACCGCGCTCATCGCTTTACTTTCCTCCTCGGCGTGAACACCTTGTTCAATGCGCTGCTGGAATACGCGCCGTTTTGCAGCCAGAACCCGCATACCTTGCGGCAGAGCGTCGGCGCGGGCGCGCAGGTGGAGCAAGCCGTTGCCCGGCGCTGGGCCAGCTTGACCGGGTGTCCACTTCTGGCGGCGTATGGTTTGACGGAAGCCTCGCCCTCGGTGTGCGCGATGCCGCTTCACATAGCGGGTCACGCGGATACGGTCGGCGTACCGTTTTCTTCGACCGATATTGTGTTGCTGGACGAGGAGGGCAACGAAGTCGAGTCGGGGCAAGCGGGCGAGATTGCCGTCAGAGGGCCGCAGGTGATGCGCGGTTACTGGAATTGTCCAGAGGAAACCGCGGCTGCATTTACGACCGACGGATATCTGCGCACGGGCGATATCGGCGTGGTGGATCAGGATGGATTCGTCAAGATCGTCGACCGCAAGAAGGATGTCGTGCTGGTGTCGGGATTCAACGTTTATCCGAACGAGATCGAGGCCATTGTCTGCGGGCACGACAAGGTTATCGAATGCGCATGCATCGGTGTGCCTGACGAAAAAACGGGCGAGGCGCTCAAGGTGTTTGTCGTCGCCCGGGATCGAGGCCTCACCGGCGAGACGCTAGAACGCCATGCGCGCGAACACCTCACCGCCTACAAGGTGCCCCGGCAGTTTGAGTTTGTCGAGGCCTTGCCGAAGTCACCCGTTGGGAAAATCTTGCGGCGAGCCTTGCGCAGCTGAGGACTCGCCATCGCTCCCGACGCTACGCAAGCGCGAGTCCCACGAACTGCGTGACGCGTGCATTCGCATCGCCATAGCGGTGCGCGATGTAAAGCGTCGTCGCGCGCGCGACCTCGGGCTGAATGGGCCGAGCCAGGCGGGCACGACGTTGTTTCCCTGCTTGCCCGCGGGGCTCGTGCTGGCCAGCAATGTTGCGTCGCGCTCTGCTTGAGCGTCAATCCCTTCGTTCGAACGCAGGCGAGTGTGGACATAGCGTGGACATGACGCGCATCGGCATGCGCAACATTCCTGCGATGCCGATAAGGATTCTAGAACTCGTTCGTTGTGCTCGATGAATCCCCCTCGTATAACTGCAGGCTGTTCTTGCCGTCATTCAGGGGATTCACTTGAGCACTCTCGATATCGAGCCCGCTGTTTCAGCGCCCATTCGCTCCGCGAGCGACGTCTCGCGCCTGATCAACACCAGCGCCTCCCGGGCGAGCCACGCACGCGTGATCGTGCTGCTCGCGCTCGGTGGCGTGTTTCTCGACGCGTACGACCTGACGACGCTGTCCTATGGCATCCAGGACGTCGTGCGCGAATTCAATCTGACGCCTACGCTCACGGGCTTGGTCACGTCGTCGATCATGTTCGGCACGATTCTGGGCAGTCTCGTCGGCGGCTGGTTTACCGACCGCATCGGCCGCTATCAGGTCTTCATGGCCGACATGATCTTCTTCGTGGTCGCGGCGATCGCAGCCGGCCTCGCCCCCAACGTGTGGGTCCTGATTGCCGCGCGTTTCGTCATGGGACTGGGCGTGGGGATCGACTTGCCGGTTGCGATGGCGTTTCTCTCCGAATTCTCGAAGTTTCATGGCAGCAGCAACAAGGCATCACGGCTCGCCGCGTGGTGCCCGATGTGGTACGCCGCGTCCTCAGTCTGCTTCCTGATTGTGTTCGGCCTGTATTTCCTGCTGCCGCAGGAGCATGCGGGCTGGTTGTGGCGCGCCTCGCTGATTTTCGGCGCGGTGCCGGCGCTCATCATCATCGCGGTGCGTAGCCGCTTCATGAACGAATCGCCGCTGTGGGCCGCGAATCAGGGCAAGCTCGATGACGCCGTGCGCATCCTGCGCGAGTCGTACGGTATCCACGCCCATAAAGCCGATGCGCCGCCCGCGCAGATTCAGCAACCGCCTGTGAGTTTTCGCGTGCTGTTTCAACGGCCTTATCTGGCCCGCACGATTGTCGCGAGCGTGATGAACCTGTGCATACCGTTCGAGTACACGGCCATCGCTTTCTTCCTGCCGACGATCCTTTCGCAGTTCCTGGGCGCCGGTGTGTTCGAGACCATTTCGGCTTCGCTCGCGCTCAACTTGCTGTTTGCGCTCACGGGCGGCCTGCTCGGCATGCGCCTCGCCCATACGCGGCCGTCGCGTCATGTCGCGCTTGCGGGCTTCGCGTTGCAGACCGTTGCGCTCGTTACGCTCGCGCTGCTGGGTCATCCGCAGACGGCGCTGGGTATCGGCATCGCACTTGCGGGGCTTGGCGCGTGGCTCTTCGCCGAAGGGTTCGGTCCCGGCGCGCAAATGATGATTTACCCGGCCCTGTCGTATCCGACTTCGATCCGCGGCACGGGGCTTGGCTTTGGGCGCGCATTGACGGGTATCGGCAGTGCAGTCGCGCTCTTCGTGCTGCCGATCCTGAACGCGAAACTCGGCACGGACATGTTCTGGGTCGTGGCGCTGGCGGCGGTCATTCCCATCGCTTTTCTCGCGCTCGTGAAGTACGAGCCGACCGAACACGACATCGACGACGAAGAGTCGCTCCTGCGAGACCGCGCGGAAAAGGCCGTTCAATGAGTGGTTGCGCGATAGACCGGCGCTTGGCCAGGAGAGCGTGGCGTGCGGGGCGTGAGTCGTGAGTGAACACGCTGCAAGTCTGGAACTGGATGAACTCGACAGCCATCATGCGCGCCCCGTGCTGGGCATCTGTGTGGCGATGGGTTTTACCACGCTGCTCGACCAGACGATCTTCGGCATGGCGTTGCCCCGTCTGCGCGATAGCCTGCATGCGTCGCCCGGGCAACTGCAATGGATCGTTGCCATCTATTCGATTGCATTCGGCATTGCGCTCGTGCCGGCCGGGCGACTGGGCGATCTCATCGGGCGGCGGCGCTTGTTTCTGATCGGTTTGTCGATGTTCAGCGGGTTCAGTCTTGTCGGCGGGCTGGCCCAGAATGCGCCGGTGGTCATCGTCGCGCGGCTGCTGCAAGGTGTGGGTGCGGGGATGATCAACACGCAGGTGCTCGGCCTGATCCAGGACCTTTTTCGCGGGTCCAGTCAGGCGCGGGCGCTCGGGCGTTACGCCAGCGCCGGTGGATTGGCGGGGCTGGCCGGGCCGGTGCTGGGCGGCCTGATTCTCGCGTTGACGCCCGACGATCTCGGCTGGCGTCTCATGTTTCTCGTCAACGTTCCATTTGGCGTCGTCATTTTCTATCTCGTATGGCGTCATTTGCCGCGCCGCCGGTCATCCGGCGAGCGCTTCTCTCTGGATGCCGTGGGACTGCTCCTGCTGAGCGCGGTGACGCTTTTTTCGATGCTCGCCACGCTGGCGGATGCCGACGCGCGCGTGCCCGCCCGAACGTATCTCGTGGCCGCGCTGGCCGGGGCCTGGCTGTTCGTGCTCTGGGAGCGACGCTATCAGCGCCGGGGCGGCTCGCCCATTCTGGGCGCGGGGCTGACCGGCTCGCCGGGCTATGTGCTGGGCACGCTCGTCGCGATGTTCCAGTTTGCCGGCGGCACCACCTTCGGCATGGTCGCGACGCTGTTCTTTCTGGACGGTTTGAAGACCGGGCCGTTGTGGTTCGCCCTGCTGTCGATTGCACCCGCCGTCGGCATGATGGTGTCGTCGGCGCGAAGCTGGCGCTTTGGCTCGCGGTTTGGGCGTGCGGGCGTGGTTGTGGCCATCGCGGCGTATATGGCGACGCTGGTGTTGCTCGGCATAGGCGTCTTGTGGCTGCCGGTGGCCGGAATAGGGCTGCTGTATCCGTTGCTCGGCCTCGTGCTGGGGGCGCTGGGCGGGCTGATCCACGCGCCGAATCAGGCCATGACGCTCGCAGAAGCCGGCGCGGGCGAGGGTCGGGGAACGGCCGCTGGCTTCTTCCAGCTATCGCAGCGACTGGCCTCGTCGGTGGGCATGTCCTGGGGCGTCGGTCTGTTTGCTGGCGCGGCGGGCGCTCACAGCGGCTTGCTTGCCTGGCGCCACGCATTCGCGGAGGCCCTCGTGCTGGTATTGGGGCTACTGAGCGCAGCGCTGGTTGCGGCGTTGAGTGACGGGATCCGCAGGCGACGTGTGATCGACACTTCCACGCCCAGCGCGAGTCGGGTCTGATCCGCAATCGGGAAAGATGATCGCGCTGCTAAGGATTCAAGAAATGCTTGTTTGGCCGACGCGAGCTTGCTGACTAGATTTGACGATACGAAATACTGCGAGGAAATCGTCATGTCGAATCCAGTCGCCTTCCGATTCTGGGGTTTGTTCAAGCGCGAAAGCGCTTTCGCGCCCGATCACGTTGAATTCGACGATGAACATCCGTCTGCCGATGGGCAGGCCGAGCGTGCCGCGCTATACGCGCGTTATGGCTATTTCAACTTGAGCTTCACGCCGCTGCTCTTTCCGTTCGTGCCTGAAATCCCGCTGGAATAGGCGCGCGATCCCGTCGCGTTAGCAGCGCGAAATTATTGCGCGCGCTCGGCGCGTCCCGCGCTCCAGCGATAAACCCACCATCCGGCGATCATCGAAGGCAGGAAGTAGAGCGCTTCGATATCCGGATGCGCGAGCAACGCGATGGCGGGGCCGGGGCAGTACCCCGCCGCGCCCCAGCCAATCCCGAAGATCGCTGCCCCCGCAACCAGTCTGAAATCGATGGCCGTGGCGGTCGGCAGCGCAAAGCGGCTGTCCAGCATGGGCCTTTTGCGTCGCAGGATGAAATGAAACGCGAGGGTCGAGAGCGTCACCGCACCGCCGAGCACGAACAGCAGACTGCCGTCCCACGCTCCGCTCACGTCGAGAAAGCCGAGCACCTTCTGCGGGCGCGTCATACCCGAGAGCGCGAGGCCGCCGCCGAACAACAGGCCGCATGCAAAGCTTGTCAGCAGTTTCAAGGCGTTCATTGCAGTCCGAGTACGTGGCGCACGAAGAAGGTCGTGACGATGGCGGTGGCGAGGAAGATAGCGGTCGCGACCGCTGATCGGCGCGAGAAGCGGGCGAGGCCGCATACGCCGTGTCCGCTCGTGCAGCCATGCGCGAGCGCGGTGCCATAGCCGGTCGCGAGGCCCGCGAAAATGAGCAGGGCAGGCGGGAAGCCCACGCGCGCCTGCGGCGCGAGATCGGCATGGCCGAACCTGGCGGCGAGCGCGTAGCAGGCCGCTGCGCCCGCGATCAGGCCGAGCAGGAACGCAGCCCGCCACGCGGACTCGCGGCGCTCGCCCCAGATCAGTTGACGCGCGATGCCGCTGATGCCGGCGATCCTGCCGTTGAGCCAGAGCAGCAGGGAGGCCGAGAGGCCGATCAGCAAGCCGCCGGCGAGGGCGCTATAGGGAGTCAGGTGCGTCATGAGGCGAAGGTTCGGATGCGAGAGTGCAGCGCTCAAGGGCGCGGCACGCCGCAGCGTCTAGAACGCCTTGCCAATCGACAGGCCCACGACGTCCTCGGACAGATGCACATTGGCGTTGCCGCCCCCGAATGCTGCGGGAACCGGGTTGACGCCGTCAACCGCTTTCTTCAACGCGTGGTTGTAGCGGAAACCGGTCTCGGCTGCGGTCGTCCACGTCGCGTCTTCTCTACCTGCCCCATTTATGTTTCCCGAGCGTTCGATGGTTTGTGAACGCCTAATGGTTCCGCGGTTCTCGTCCGGGTACGCAGTACGCGATTGCATCAAAGCCGGATGCTCATTTAATTAGCAGTTTTTGTTGGTTGGAACCGGAGTAGATAAATCGCATAGTGGACTCCTGCCGTCTATAGACGGCGACGTGAAGCGAGGCAGCGGCCAGGCCGCCGTCTCGAGAACATGGAGACAGCTATGACGGTCGAGATTCTGGAAAAACCGCTGCACGCCGATCTGGCGGTGGCTCACGAGGCGGCGCAGGCGGCTGGTCTGAGTTATGCCGGCAGCGTGACGCCGCGCCAGGCTTGGAGCCTGCATCAAGCGGGCGAGGCAGTGCTGGTGGATGTTCGGACTGCTGAGGAATATCGCTTTGTCGGTCACGTGCCGGATACCTTGCACGTCGCCTGGGCGACGGGCACGAGCCTCACGCGCAATCCGCGCTTCGTGCGCGAACTGGAGGCCAAAGCGGGCAAGCATGCGATGGTCCTGCTGCTGTGCCGCAGCGGCAATCGGTCGGCGCAGGCTGCCGAGGCCGCGGCCAAAGCGGGTTTTACGCACGTTTTCAATGTGAGCGAGGGCTTCGAGGGCGATCTCGATGCGACAGGCCAGCGCGGCCAGCAGAACGGCTGGCGCTTTCATGGCCTGCCGTGGGTCCAGGACTAACGCCTGAACTGATCCCTCAACCGAAGTACCGCTGCGGATAACGCGCCACGCAAGGTGGCGCGAACCGCGCTTGTTTTACTTGTCATACGGGGAGTAACGAGCGTGACTGTTTTTCGTGTAGCGGAAATCGTGGAAGCGTTGCAGACGGTGCGCCAGCAATGGCGCGAGGTGCAGCGGCGCTCGCTGGAGCCGGGCGGCCGGGAGCTTCCGGCGCGTGAAGCGCTCGCCGATGTCGTCGATACGCTCAAGGGCGTGCTGTTTCCGATGCGGCTCGGGCCGCCCGAGCTTCGTCAGGAGAGCGAAAACTTCTACGTGGGCCATGCGCTCGACGCGGGGCTGCATCAGTTGCTCGCGCAGGCGCGGCTCGAATTGCGCTATCGCGCTCGCCGCGACGAACCCGATCGGGACGAAATTGACCGCCGTGCGGAAGCGGCCGTGCATGCCTTCGCACAGCGTCTGCCAGCGATCCGCGTGCTGCTCGATAGCGACGTGCTGGCGGCCTTCGACGGCGATCCGGCGGCGGGCAGCGTGGACGAAGTCCTGCTCTGCTACCCGGGCGTGCTCGCGATGATCCATCATCGTTTCGCGCACGAGTTGTATCGGCTTGGCCTACCGCTACTCGCACGGATCATCTCGGAGCTGGCGCACGCGGCCACGGGCATCGATATCCATCCGGGCGCGCAGATCGGCCGCGCCTTCTTCATCGACCACGGCACCGGCGTGGTGATCGGCGAGACGGCCGTGATCGGCGAGCGCGTACGGGTCTATCAGGCGGTCACGCTCGGCGCGAAACGATTCCCGCGCGATGCGGCGGGCAAGCTGGAAAAAGGACTGGCGCGCCATCCCATTGTCGAAGACGACGTGGTGATCTATGCGGGCGCAACCATCCTCGGACGTGTCACGCTGGGTCGGGGCGCGGTGATTGGCGGCAATGTGTGGCTCACTGAAAGCGTGCCGCCGGGACAACACGTCACGCAGGCGATCTCGCGTCACGAGACACGCCAGGCGGTGCCCGCACAGACTGCGCAGTCCAGGGCGTCGGGGCAACCCGTCGCGAGCGTGGCGCCGTGAGCGCAATCGTGCAGGATTTCGGCGTGACCGTGCGGCGCTTGCGCGAGTCGCGCGCGTGGTCGCAGGAGCGTCTGGCCGAGCATGCGGGGCTGAACCGCACCTATGTCGGCGAGATCGAACGGGGCACGGTGATCGCGTCCATCGTCACGCTCGACAAACTCGCTCAGGCGTTGGGCATGAGTGCGGCCGACCTGCTAGGCGCGCTCGTGGTCGCCCCGCCTCACGTACGCGCCCAGCCAATTGTCACGGCCTGGCGATAAATCAGCACGCGCCTCGCCTCTTGCTCGTCGAGCGTTAGCTCAAAGAAGCCGCGCGCCGTATCGTCGTTGTCCTTGTCGCTTCCGTTGATCCGCTATTGCAGCTGTTCTCGCGCTGTCTTTTCCGCAGCGCGCCAGGCGTGCGCGCGTTGCACGAACGGCATGAACGGTTGGTGTCTATAGCAGGTTGAGCGGGCTAGCCAGGGGCTTCGATAATCTCCGCGCGTCATAAGCAAAGCTGTTTTTGTTCTTAAGCAACCGGAGTCTTTATCCATGTCCACGAATTTGAACGGCCCGACCGCACTCGGCGATAACGCCGCGCGGCAATTGGCGAATGCCACCAAGACCGTCCCCCAGCTGTCCACCATCACGCCGCGCTGGCTGACCCATTTGCTGCAATGGGTGCCGGTTGAAGCCGGTATCTATCGTTTGAACCGCGTGAAAGATCCAGAAGCGGTGCGTGCGACCTGCACCGCGCGCGAGGACGAAGCCACGCTGCCCACGACCTTCGTGCCTTACGAAGAAAATCCGCGCGAGTATTTCCTCAATGCCGTGAGCACCGTGCTCGACGTGCATACGCGCATTTCCGATCTGTATAGCAGTCCGCACGATCAGATCAAGGAACAGCTGCGCCTCACGATCGAAACGATCAAGGAATTGCAGGAGAGCCAGCTGATCAACAATCCCGACTACGGCCTGCTGGCCAATGTCGAGGAAGAGCAGCGCCTGTTTCCGCTCAACGGCGCGCCGACGCCCGACGATCTGGACGAACTGCTCACCAAGGTCTGGAAAGAGCCGGCGTTTTTCCTCACACACCCGCTCGGCATTGCCGCGTTCGCGCGCGAATGCACGCGCCGTGGCGTGCCGCCGCCCACGGTCAGCCTGTTCGGCTCGCAGTTCATCACCTGGCGCGGCATTCCGCTGATTCCATCCGACAAGGTGCCGGTCGCCGACGGCAAGACCAAGATCCTGCTGCTGCGCGTAGGCGACAAGCGGCAAGGCGTGGTGGGTCTCTATCAGCCGGGCGTCGCGGGCGAGCAGGGACCAGGACTCTCGGTGCGCTTCATGGGGATCAACAATCAGGCGATCGCGTCGTATCTGATCTCGCTGTATTGCTCGCTCGCCGTGCATTCGCCGGACGCGCTCGCGGTTCTCGATGAAGTGGAAATCGGCAAGTACCATGACTATGCAGACACCTATCGGTAATCCGGGCAGCGCAGCGTCCGGCGTGCCGCCGGCGGTGTTGCCAGGCGGTTTGCCCGATCCGGCGCAACTCGCACGGCTCGCCAACGCGTTTTTCAACGCGCCGCCGGGTGGCGTCGCCGCGCCGCCGCTGGCCGCGCCGCCGCCGGCCGCCCCGGAAGTCGCGGCCGGCAGCGGTGCGGTCGGCGGCCTGCCGAGCGCGTTGCCCGCCGCTGCGCCCGCACTGGCGTCGCTGAGCAATCCGGCGCCGCCGGGCTCGCCGCTGGCGGGGCCTGGTGGAACGGGCACGGGCGTGCCGGGACTTTCGCTGCCGCAAGGCCGTGTGCCTGGGGCCAATCTGTTGCCGGGTTCGCCTACGCATGTGCTGTCGCTCGGCAACCGCGCGCCGGCGCTGGCTCCGCATGCCGTCGCGCAAAACGGCTTGCCGGATCAGGCCGTGTCGGTGCTGCCCGCGCTCGAACCGCGTGCCGGTGGCGCGCTGCTGGGCGTGCCGCAGCAAAGCGGGGCTAACGTGCCGTCCGCGTCCGGCGCGTCGCCGTTCTATTTTCTCGACGACGCGTTGCGCGCGGGTTCCCCCGCCGCCGCCCATGCCGACACGCGTTACGATGCGCCCGCGCTGCAAGCCGATCCGCGTGCGTTCGGACTGCCCACGCAAGACGATCTGCGCGATCTGTTGCCTTTGTACCGAAACGGTTTCAACAACGCTTCGGATGCCTCACGATCGTCGGGCAGGCACTACGTGCTCGACGAAGCGCGCGCTGCCGCCCATCCGCGCGAGCAGGCGCGCACGTCGGCGTTTTCCGCCGTGCGCGCACCGTTCGATATCGATGCCGTGCGGCGCGACTTCCCGATCCTTTCGGAGCGCGTGAACGGCCGCCCGCTCGTCTGGCTCGACAACGCGGCGACCACGCACAAGCCGCGTGCCGTGATCGAGCGGCTCGCGTACTTCTACGAGCACGAGAACTCGAATATCCATCGCGCGGCGCATACGCTGGCGGGGCGCGCGACCGATGCCTACGAGCACGCGCGCGAGACCGTGCAGCGCTTCATCGGCGCGGCTTCGCCCGATGAAATCGTGTTCGTGCGCGGCACGACCGAAGCGATCAATCTGATTGCGAAGTCGTGGGGCGAGGAGAACGTGGGCCCGGGTGACGAGATCGTGTTTTCGCACCTCGAACATCACGCCAATATCGTGCCGTGGCAGCAACTCGCCGCGCGTAAGGGCGCGACGCTGCGCGTGATTCCCGTCGACGAAACCGGTCAGGTGCAACTCGACGAATGCCGCAAGCTCTTTAACGAGCGTACGAAGATCGCGGCGGTCACGCAGGTCTCGAATGCGCTCGGCACGGTCGTGCCCGTCGCGCAGATCGTGCAGATGGCGCACGCCGTGGGCGCGAAGGCGCTGGTGGACGGCGCGCAGTCGATCTCGCATCTACGCGTGGACGTGCGCGCGCTGGACGCGGACTTCTTCGTGTTCTCCGGCCACAAGATCTATGGTCCGACGGGCATCGGCGTGGTCTATGGCAAGAAGGAAGTGCTCGAAGCGATGCCGCCGTGGCAGGGCGGCGGCAACATGATCGCCGACGTCACGTTCGAGCGCACCGTGTTCCAGCCGCCACCCGCGCGCTTCGAGGCGGGCACGGGCAACATCGCCGACGCGGTGGGGCTGGGCGCCGCGCTCGACTACGTCACGCGCATCGGCATTGAAAACATCGCGCGCTACGAGCACGATCTGCTTGCCTATGCGACAAGCGTGCTGGCGCCGGTGCCGGGCGTGCGCCTCGTCGGGACGGCCAGCGAGAAGGCGAGTGTGCTGTCCTTCGTGTTGCGCGGCTATCAGACCGAGGAAGTGGGGCGCGCGCTGAGCGAAGAGGGCATCGCGGTGCGTTCGGGCCATCACTGCGCCCAGCCGATCCTGCGCCGCTTCGGGCTGGAGGCGACGGTGCGCCCGTCGCTGGCGTTCTACAACACCTGCGACGAGGTGGATGCGCTGGTGTCGGTGGTACGGCGGCTGGCGGCAAGACGGGCCTGACCAGGCCTCAAACGAGGCGGCGCGACGCGAAAGCGTTGCGCCGCTTCTTCATTCAGAATCCGCGATTGAGCCATCCATAGGCATGAATCGTCGATGTGCCAAGCGGCGTGGCGACGGCGGCGCTGATGTTGCCGGGCATCGGCAGATCGATGACCTTGAAGGCGTTGTCGGTGTCGTCGTCGCGCAGCAGCGACATGGCGCCGATTCGTTGCGTGCACAATGTTTCCACGCAGTCCACCGGTTGCGCGAGCAGTTGCGAAGCGCAGGCGGCGCGCGCGCTGGCGAGATTGCGTTCGGCGCTCACACGCGCCGCGCCCGGCATCAGGGTTTCGAGGCCGAAAGCGTCGGCGCTCATGCCGAGCGTGATCCAGATGCCCGCAAACGCGATGCGTATCGACAGCGGCATCGCGCAGTCGGGCTCGTGCAGCACGGGCTGGCCGTGTGGGTCGTCCGCAATCGCGAGCGACTGGGGCGGCTTGCCGAGTGCATCGGCAAGTATGCGGCGCAGCGACACGCGGGCAATCGCGTAACGCTTCGCGAACGAGGGATTGCGATAGAGCCTTAGGCGCGCCATTTCCTGGCGGGAGAGCCAGATCGCCGCTTCTTCGTGACTCAGATAATCCCAGCTCGCGCCGAAGCGCCAGATCATGAGTTCGCCACTGCGCGGCAGCGCATTGCCCGCGCGCGTGTGCAGGCCCGCGCGATGCGGAATGAACTCGATACCCGGCGTTCCATAAATCGGGTGTGCCGGCTGGAAGCCGCGTGCGGCTCCCGCATGCGCCTGGTCTCGCATGCATCCTCCTTGTCCATGACGTTGCGTCGCTTGCTGCCCGACGCGCAAACGTATGCCTCACGGCGCACGCTGCGCGCCGCAGCGGCGCGATGCTTATCGTTGTGTTGATGCTGCCGTTTCAGCGGCTTCGTTCGATCGTGCCGATGCGTCTTTTTCCGCCGGGCCGAACCATTCGCGCACGTGGCCGGCGCTCGGCGCGCGGGTCTTTTCGCTGACGCGCGTGGGCGGCGTGCCCACGAACAGGAAGCCGAGCATGCGTTCGTGTTCCGCGAAGCCGAGCGCATCGTGCACGCGTGCGTCGTAGCTGTCCGCGCCCGTGGCCCAGAATCCGCCATAGCCGAGCGCGTGAATCGCGTTGAGCATGTTCATCGTGGCGGCGCCCAGTGCGAGTACCTGCTCGACTTCGGGAATCCCTTCGCGGTCCGAAACAGCGGCTGCGAGCGCGATCACGAGCGGCGCGGCAAAGGCCCGCTGGCGACGATGCGCGTGCGCCTCGCGCGGCGAGTCCGGCGTGCGCGAAGCGGCGATATCGACGAGCACGTCGCCGAGCGCGCCGCGCGCTTCGCCACGCACGATCACGAAACGCCACGGTCGCAGCTTGCCGTGATCGGGCGCGCGCATCGCGGCGTCGAAGATCAGGTCGAGTTCGGCGTCGCTCGGAGCCGGTTCGGCGAGCGGCCAGTGCGACTGGCGCGAGAGCAGCATGTCTAGCGCGGCGTGGGTGCGTCCATCGGTGCGCTCATCGGTGCGCGAGGCGGGCAAAGCCGCGAGCGTTGAAGTCGTCATGAAAATGCAAGGCTAAGAAGAGGATTTATATGATGGCGAATTCTCGTCGTAATTGCAAATGATTCGCATTTAAATATATGGTTACCCGATCTTGAACTACACTTCGGCATTGGTCCGCAGCGCCCGCCTGGCGGGGCTCGCGCGGATTCAGACAGGGGACTCCAGAGGTATGATTTTGACTTATGCGAAACGGATTGAAGCGGCGGGGCGTTGGCCTGACGATGTGGAACTTTGGCGCGTCGACTGCGCACCGGCGCTGGCGCAAGGGCTCGACCGCGACGCACTTCGCGATCTCGACGAAACGGAGCGCGAACGCGCGCAGCGCTTCCTGCGCGAGGAGGACCGCGTGCGCTTCGTGCTCGCGCGCGCGACGCTGCGTCAGTTGCTGGCCGAGCGGCTAGGCACGCCGGCGCATGCCCTGCGCTTCGGCGCTTCCGGGCATGGACGCCCTGAACTTCAAGGGCAGGCGGGGGCGCCCGCGTTCAATGTCTCGCACAGTGGCCCGCATGCGTTGGTGGCGCTCTCGTGCGAGCGCGAGGTGGGTGTCGACGTCGAATTGCTGACGCAAGGTCTCGAATGGCGCGCGCTCGGCCGCGTCGCCTGCACCGCGGCCGAGCGCGATACCCTGGAGTGCGTGCTTCCCGCGCAACGCGCGCGCGCATTCATGCGCATCTGGACCGCCAAGGAAGCGCTGCTCAAGGCGGTGGGCGTCGGCATTGCCGAACACCTGCAGGCTTTCTCGATCGACCCGCGTGAGGAGGGCGGTGCCGCGAGCGTATCGGGACTGCACGCACAGCCGCATGGACCTTCGGTCGCGTGCATCGAGACGCTGCGCTTTCATTGGCTCGACGAATTGCCCGGCGCGCAGGCGTGCCTCGCATGGTCGCCCGCCGGGCGATAAGCCGTATTCAACCGCCTTCGACAGGCTTCGTTCCACATTGAGCCCGCTGGTTGATCAAACGATCGGCCGGCTAATCAGGAAAATAGTACGGATTACGAATGATTGAGTAAGGAAAAAATTGCCGCTCAAGTTTGAATTATGCGTTTTGCAATTCAGTTACGAATGCAAGGCGCGTCGTGCGCGCGGAGGGTAATGGCAATGTGTGACATGCGCCAGAAAGCCCCTTCTGCAATCAGTTTTAAATTAGCTTTCAACGTTTCGGGCGCCACAGCGCGATGGCACGCCCAAGTCGTTGACTGCACGAGGGAAGCGCGCGAATGCCGCGAACGCCTCTCACCTCCCTGTCTCCCAGTCAGGTTGACACACGAAAAGTCACCGACTATCGTAGAAAAAGTAATAAGAATGATTAGCGTTTACATTTGTATTTGTTGATCGATGTCGATGCAACGATGTGCGTCGATTCATCGATCCGTCAATTCAAGCCAAGGAGGGCAGCAATGAGCTGGGGCGAAGAGAACGTCATGTTCAACGTCGTGGTGAACCACGAAGAGCAGTATTCGATCTGGCCGGAGTACAAGGCGCTGCCGGAAGGCTGGCGCGCGGCTGGAAAGACGGGTACGCGCGAAGCGTGCCTCGCGCATATCGAGTCCATCTGGACCGACATGCGCCCGCTGAGCCTGCGCCAGGCGATGGCCGCTCAAGCCGCCCAAGGCTGACATGTACGCGCGGCACGCTGGCGCGGCGCTCACCTTGTACTGCCTGCCCTACGCGGGCGGCAATGCGTCGACTTATCGCGGCTGGGGCGAGGCGCTCGGGCCCTGGGTCGACTGCGTGCCGCTCGATCTGCCGGGCCACGGCCGTCTGCGCGCGAAGCCCGCGCACAGCGCGTGGCCGGCGCTGATCGAAGCGCTGCTCGACGAGATTGGCACGTTGCCCGCGCGGCCGTTCGCCTTGTTTGGGCACAGCATGGGCGCGCTGGTGGCGCTGGAACTGGCGCATGCGTTGCGCGAGCGTCATGGGCGCGAGCCGCTCTGGCTGGGCGCCTCTGCCTGCGTTGCGCCGCGCGAGCGCGAACTGGACACTGGGCGTGAGACACACTGGCTCGATTGCAGCCCGGCGGAGATGGTGACCGAGTTGCGCCGCCTGGGCGGGACGCCCGACGAACTGCTCGCCGACGCCGAATTTCTCGATCTGGCGCTACCCGCGCTGCGCGCCGATTTCCATCTGTGCGCAAGCCAGGTGCGGCGCGCGCGAGCGCGCTCGATATGTTTGAGCTGCCCGATCTGGGCTTTTGGCGGCGTAGATGATCCGGTGTCCGAACGAAATGACAACCTGTCGGCGTGGTGTCACGAAACGACCGGAGAATTTCATCGTCGCATGCTCGAAGGTGGGCACTTCTTCGTCGAAACGATGCGCGCGCAACTGATTAGCAAGATCGCTACCGCTTTGCAACCGCTCATGCCGCACGCATGCGCCGCGCCACCGCGTGGCGCGCCCGTCGTTGCCGGTTAAAGCCGCTCGCGCCCTGCGCGCACGTGTTCCGTTTTATCCCTTTCGATTCGTCCGATCTTGCCGGCCCATCGGCACAAGGAGCTTTTCTTCATGACGCAGCGTTATCCCGCTCTATTCGATTTCGACGCCTTTGCCGGGCAAAGCGAAGCCTATGTCGCGATCATCAAGCAGTTTGCCGCCGCGCAGGCGTTTCGTAGCGCCACCGTCGATGAACTCGTGCTCGACGACGATTTTCATCGCCGTCCGCTGCGCCCGGAGGATTTCGAGTTCCTTAAGTTCATGAAGCCCGTGCGCAGCGACAATGTGAGCCGCCTGCCATCGCTCGCGTCGAATCGCACGCTGCTGTCGATTTACGAGCTCGATGTCACACGTGCGCCGCGCAGCGCCGATGCCGCCGACTGGGCGCGCTTCACCGACTTCTATCGCGACGACGTGCGCACGCTCGGCGCGCAGCTCACGCCATTTCTCGAAGCCTATGCGTTCTCGTATCTCGGCGATCAGGCGACAGGCGACGAAGGCGACGAGGCTATCGCGCAGCGTCTCGCACACGTCTTCGATCATGAAAGCACCTTTTGGAGTGAAACGTTTGCGCGCCTCATGCGCAACGACTACCTCGAAGAAGGGCTGCGCTTCATTGCGATCCAGCGCTGGGCGCTCGCGCCTTCGCGCCGTCACGCGATCGATCGCGCGGCGGCGGGCGGCCGCTTTGACGGATTGCCCGACAATGCGCGTCCGGTCGTGGATGGAAACGATCAGGATCACCAATTGATCAGCCGCGTGGCGCAGCATGTGGGCGTGACGCGGCAGCAGCATGCGTACTGGCAGTTTTATCTGCCCACCAGCATGGCGAAAACCAACTTGCTGCTCGCGCTCGCGCGCCGCCCCGATCGCGCCTTCGCGCTCGCGGGCGCAGCCTTCGCGGCCGAGGCCGAATGGCTGGCGTTCGTCGGTGCGCTCGAGCGTGCATGCGCGCATTTGCGCGGGCCGCAGCGCGCGGGCGGCGATATTGCTGCGCGCCGCGCGGATCTGGATGCGCGCATGCGCCGCGCCTTGCACGCCGTCGGCGAGCAGTATGGCGCGGCGGCGCGTGCGCAGTTCGTGAAGGGCCTGGCGGCCGCCGATCATCTGGCGGAGCGCGCACGCTGGGATCTGGGCGAGCAACTCAAATGGCTATCGGCGATTCCGCGTTTCTGCGATTTCGCACGCCGCATCAGCGCGCGCATCGACGTGGAATGTCCCGACATCGACCGCGAGACCTTTATCGAGCCGCACGAAATGTGCTCGACCACGCATGTCCACAACGACCATCGACTCGTGACGATCCAGGAAGGCGAGATGCTGTTCTGGGGCAATCTCGGCATGCAGTTGCAGATGTTCGAAGGCGACATGGTGCTAATTCCCGACGGCCGTCTGCACGGCTCGACGGTGACCTCGGGCGAGTGCACCTACCACCAGCCGATCATTCCCGACGACTGGGTGCGGGCGCTCATGCTGGAACTCGAAGCGCCGCAGGCCGAACGCGCCGCCGCCTGAGGCGCGCGCCAGAGCCGCCGCAACACCATGCAACACCACGCGGTGCCGTGTGCGCCGCGTGCTCCGTTCTCCAGACACCTCTTCAGAAGGTGCGGACTCTCCCCACACAAAAATCATGACCTGCCTGATGCGTGGCGGGCAGCGTGCGCTGCCGCCGCCGTGGGTCGCCGCGCGCGCACGCCTTGGCCGGGCGGGTGCGGAACCAGAGGAACGAGACGATGCAACCGAATGAAGAGTTGATGCAGGATTTGCAGCAGGAAGCACAACAAGACGGCCCGGTATTCGCCGTGGACGACTGGAAAAGCCGCATCATCAAGGGCCGCGCGTGCGGCGCCGACGTGCAGCCGCCCGCGTGGCTCGACGCGTCGTACGCGACGCTGCGCGAGCAGGTGATGCATCCGCAGTATCCGTGCTTCTTCGGCACGATCGCCGAGCGGCGCGGCGAGATGTTCTATTCGTTCGTGAACGGCAAGGACATCGGCGATCTGCCCGCCACCATGCAGACCTTCGCGGAACTGGCCTCGTTGCCGCAGTATCGCAAGAACAATATCGCCGTGTTTTTCGAGCCCGACGCCACGCCGCTCTCGCACGACACCTATCACGAGCTTTTCTGGCACGCGCTGCAACAACTGCACAACGTAGACCCCGACCCTGAAGCTGATCAGCAGCCCGAACCATCGGACGAATCGTGGGAGTTCTCATTCGCGGGCGTGCAGATGTTCGTGGTGTGCGCGTGCCCGTCGTTCTCGCTGCGCCACAGCCGCAATCTTGGGCCCGGCATGGTGCTGCTGTTCCAGCCGCGCAGCGTGTTCGTGGACACCATCACCAACAAGGTGATCGGCCGCGAAGCGCGCAACCAGGTGCGCAAGCGCCTCGAAACCTGGGACGATACGCCCGCGCATCCGGACCTCGGCTTTTACGGCGATCCGGGCAACCTCGAATGGAAGCAGTATTTCCTCGACGACCACAACGTGCGGGCCGCCGATGTTTGCCCATTCCTCAAGCGCAAAGCACGCGAAGCGGGCGTGCGTCCGCTCGCCACGCAGCAGGTGCGCGAGCCCGAAACCGAACCGCAGCCTGCCGCGATCATGACGCCCACGCCTGAAACGTCCACGCCCGCTCCGGCAAGCGCCGATCTCGCGGCCATCGCCCGCAACTACGCGAGCCTGCCAGCGGATAAACGCGCAACGTTTCGTGCGCGTCTGCGCGAGCGCGGTCTGAGCGGCAAGGCGCTGCCCATCGTGCCGCTTGCGGGGCGCACCCAGCGCTTCGCGCTGTCGCCCGCGCAGGAGCGGCTGTGGTTCCTCTGGCAACTGAATCCTGATGATGCCGGCTACAACATCGCCGGTGCGCTGCGGCTCGAGGGCGCGCTCGATGTCGAGCGCTTGCGCGCGGCGCTCGATCATGTGGTCGCGCGTCATGAGGCGCTGCGCACGCGCTTTGAAGAAAGCGATGGTCAGGTCGTGCAGATCGTCGGCGGAGTGAATTACGCGTGGTCGGAAGTCGACCTTGACGGCACCCACCCGCAGGACTGCGTCGAGCAGCGCCTTCAGACGCTTTCGCTCGCGCCGTTCGACCTCACGCGTGGACCGCTCCTGCGCGTCGCGTTGCTGCGCGACGCGACTGCAAGCGAGACGCACGTACTGCACGTCGCGCTCTACCACATCGTCGCGGATCACGCATCGGTGAAACTGCTGCTCGACGAATTCGTGGCGGCCTATGGCGAACTGGCGGCGGGCCGCGCGCCAAGCGCGTCCGCGCTGGCCGTGCAATACGGCGACATCGCGGCGTGGCAGCAGGAGTGGGCCGACGATGGCGAGCGCGAAGCCGATCTGCACTACTGGACCACGCAGCTAGGCGACACGCCTGCCGCGCTCGATCTGCCGATGACGAAGCCGCGCGGCGGCATTCGCAACGTGCCGGGCGCGCGCGCGAGCCTCGACCTCGACGCGGCCGCCACGCGCGCGCTCAAGGCGTTCGCCGCCGCACAGCGCACCACCTTGCCGACGCTGTTGCTCGCGGCCTACGCCGTGCTGCTCGCGCGTTACACGGGGCAAAAGGATCTGCGCATCGGCATGCCGGTCTCGGGCCGCAATCGCATGGAGACCGAACCCTTGATCGGTTTCTTCGTCAACACGCTGGTGATGCGCGCCGATCTGGCGGGCGTGCCGGATTTCGCCACGCTGCTCGAACGCCTGCATCAGACCGTGCTCGATGCCCATCGCCACGACAGCATGCCGTTCGCGCAACTCGTCGAAGCTTTGCATCCCGAACGTAATGCGGGCCAGACGCCGCTGTTCCAGGTGATGTTCAACCATACGCGTGCGCAGCGCGTGGCGTTCGATGTCGCGGGCCTGCACGTGAGCGAGTTGAGCACCGATCTGCCGACTGCGCGCTTCGACCTCGTACTCAACACGGTCGAGCGCGAGGACGGCCTGCGTCTCGCGTTCAACTACGCCGCCGATCTGTTCGAATCCGCGATCGTCGAACAGATGCTCGGCCATCTCGCGCAGATTCTCGCGCAAGGCACGCAACGCACGCAGCAGCCGCTTGCGCAGATCGAACTGACAAACGCAGCGCCTCGCGAACGGGTCGATCTCACAAGCGACACTGAGATATTCGAAGCCGTCGGCGCGCGCTTCAGCCGCCGCGCCGCTACCCAGCCTCAGGCCAACGCCGTGCATTGCGAAGGCGAGCATCTGAGCTACGGCGAACTGGAGCGCTGGAGCGCGAACATCGCGGCGCGTCTGCGCGCGCAAGGCGTTGTAGCGGACCAGCGCATCGGCTTGTGTGTGGAGCGCTCGGCGGCGCTGGTGGCGGGCGTGCTCGGCGTGCTGAAGTCGGGCGCGGCCTTCGTGCCGCTCGATCCCGCTTACCCGCTCGAACGCCTGGCCGCCATGCTCGACGATGCCGATATCGGCTGCGTGCTCGCCGACGCTACCGGCGCGGCGCGTCTGGGTGCATTGCTGCAAGGGCGCGTGACGCTCGACATCGCGTTGCTCGCGCACGAAGTCAGCGAGGTCAGCCACACAACAGCCAGCGCGATCCATCCCGAACAACTCGCCTACGTGATCTACACGTCGGGTTCGACGGGGCGTCCCAAGGGCGTGGCGATCACGCACGGCACGCTCGCGCGCCACCTCGACGATTTCATCGGCACCTATTCGATCAGCGAGCACGACAAGCAACTGCAATCGTCGACGATCAACTTCGACGTCGCGTTGCACGAGATGCTGCCCGCGCTGCTGATGGGTGGTCAGATCGAGATGCGCGGCCCGCAACTCTGGGATCCGGAGACCACGAGCCGTCATCTGATCGAACAGCAGGTCACGTTCGCGCGCATTCCCACCGCCTACTGGCAGCAATGGCTGCGCGAGCCGCCGCCCGCCGACGCGCTCGCGGCGCTGCGCCAGATCACCGTCGGCGGCGAGGGCTTGCCCGGCGACGCGCTGCGCCAGTGGCGCAGCGGCCCGCTTGGCCATATCCGCCTCGACAACCTCTACGGCCCGACCGAAACCACCATCGCGTGCATGTTCCGCGAGACGCGCGAAGCGGACTGCGCGCAAGCCATCGTCACGATCGGCGGGCCGTATCCCTCGCGCACCGTGCGCGTGTGCGACGCCGACGGCAACGAAGCGCCGGTGGGTGCGCTCGGCGAGCTGTGCATCGGCGGGCTCACGCTCGCGCGCGGCTATCTGGGCCGCGCTGTGCTCACGGCCGAGCGCTTCGTGCCCGATTCTCACGGCGCGCCCGGCAGCCGCCTCTATCGCACGGGCGATCTGTGCCGCCGCCGTCTGGACGGCAGCATCGATTTTCTCGGTCGCCTCGACCAGCAGGTCAAGCTGCGCGGCCATCGCATCGAGCTGGGCGAAATCGAAGCCGTGCTGCGCGAGGCGCCTGGCGTCGAAGCCGCGGCCGCCGCGCTGCGTGGCGAGGGCGAGGCGAAGCGGCTGGTGGGCTACGTGGTGGGCGACGCCGACGACATGGCCGTGCGTCGACTGCTGCAAAGCCGCCTGCCAGGCTACATGGTGCCTTCGGCGCTGGTGTGGCTCGACCATCTGCCGACGATGCAGAACGGCAAGCTCGACCGCAATGCGCTGCCCGAGCCGGGCCAGGACGCCGCGCGCCGCCGCACCGCGCCGCGCAGCCAGACCGAAGTGACGCTGCTCGCGATCTGGCAAGCCGTGCTGGGTCGCGACGACCTGGGCGTGACCGACAACTTCTTCGACGTGGGCGGCCATTCGCTGCTGATGATGCGCGTGGCCTCGCGCGTGCGCGAAGCGCTCGATCATGCGGTCTCGCTGCGCACGCTCTTTCTCAATCCCGTGCTCGCCGATCTCGCGGCGCAACTCGATGCCGATGGCGGCTCGACGCAAGGCATCGACGCCATCGTTCCGCGCGAACCCGGCGCGCGCATTCCGCTCACCGAAGGCCAGCAGCGCCTGTGGTTCCTCTGGAAGCTCGATCCCGCGAGCGCGGCTTATACGATTTCCGGCGCGGTCGCGCTCACGGGCACGCTCGATCGCGCGGCCGTGCGCCGCGCGCTCGATGCGCTGGTCGCGCGTCACGAGACGCTGCGCACGCGCTTCGAGGAACACGCGGGCGAAGCCTGGCAGCGCGTGGATGAGGAGGGCAGCTACGACTGGCGCGAGGAACAACTCGCACACGCCGACGAACGCGACGCGCGCCTGAAGGCACTCACGCGTCTGCCGTTCGATCTCGAACGCGGTCCGATGCTGCGCGTGAGCTTGCTTACGCTGCCTGAAGCACAACACGCCGATGAAACCGTGCTGCACTTCGCGATGCCGCACATCGTCTCCGACGCGTGGTCGCAAGCCACGCTGCTGCGCGAATTCGCACAAGGCTACGCGGCCGCGCTGCGCGGCGCAGCGCCCGCGTTCGCGCCGCTGCCGGTGCAGTTCGGCGACTACGCGCTTTGGCAGCAGGCGCGCCGCGACGCACAGGCACGCGTTGCCCAGATCGACTACTGGACCCGCGAACTCGGCGGCGATGAAGGCGCGCAACCCTTGCTTGCGTTGCCCGCCGACCGTACCCGCAGCGGTGCGCGCAGCAGCGCGGGCGCCACGCTGCGCCGCACGCTCGACCCCGCGCTGGTGCAAGCGATCGACGACGGCGCGCGCGCGCAGGGCGCCACGCGCTTCATGAGCTTGCTGGCGGCGTTCGGTTCGCTGCTGCAAGGCTATAGCGGCCAGCAGGATGTGCGCGTGGGCGTGCCGGTCGCCGGGCGCGAACGGCTCGAAACCGAAGCGCTGATCGGCTTCTTCGTGAACACGCTCGTGATCCGCATGAGCACGCCGCGCCACGCGCCGTTCAGCGCGCTGCTCGACGAAGTGCGCGAACGCATGGTGGGCGCGCACGCGCATGCCGACGTGCCGTTCGCCACGCTGGTGGAGCGTCTGCAACCGCAGCGCAGCGTCGCGCATACGCCGCTGTTCCAGGCGATGTTCAACTATGTCGATGAAGCTGGCAAGGACGGCGCGCACGCTGCGCCGTTCACGCTGCCGGGCCTCACTGTACGCACGCTCGCAGGCACGGCGGCATCCGCACAGGTCGATCTCGCGCTCGACGTGACGGCCCGGCCGGACGGCGTCAAACTCGCGCTCACGTACGCGACCGACATCTTCGATCCCGCGACCGTCGAGCGCTTGTTCGACAGCTATATCGGCGTGCTGCAACAGATCGCGCGCAAGCGTGAAACGCGCAGCCCCGCGCTGCTCGACGATGCCGAACGCGCGCGTCTCGTCGCGCTGGGCCGCAACCCGCGCCGCTATGCGCAGGCCGCGAGCGCGCATCGCCTGATCGAGCGCCAGGCGGCCACCACGCCGCACGCGGTGGCGCTCCAATGCGGCGACACCACGTTGACCTACGCCGAACTCGATGCGCGCGCGAACCGCCTCGCGCATCGGCTGATAAAGCTCGGCGTCGTGGCGGAAACGAAAGTGGGCGTGTGTGTGGAGCGCTCGACCGACATGGTCGCGGCGCTGCTCGCGGTGTTCAAGGCGGGCGGCGCGTATGTGCCGCTCGATCCGTCGATGCCGGCGG
This sequence comes from Paraburkholderia sp. J67, assembly GCF_905220265.1. Classification (NCBI taxonomy): domain Bacteria; kingdom Pseudomonadati; phylum Pseudomonadota; class Betaproteobacteria; order Burkholderiales; family Burkholderiaceae; genus Paraburkholderia; species Paraburkholderia sp. J67. The sequence continues at coordinate 119,924 of NZ_CAJMZK010000007.1, read as the reverse complement.
CGCGGCGCGCGTTCATGGCCACCGATAGCGGCGTGCGCGTGCTCATCACGCAAAGCCATCTGGCGGAAGAGGGCGAAGCGACATCGCTGGAACGTCTCGAACTCGACCGCGTCGATCTCGCCGATGAACCCGCGCATCGTCCGCTCGTGGAGGTGAAGGGCGAGCAACTGGCCTACGTGATCTACACCTCGGGTTCGACCGGTACGCCCAAGGGCGTGATGGTCACGCATCACGCGCTCGGCCATTTCCTGCAAGCGATGCGCGAAGCGCCGGGTTTGGCCGCCGACGATGTGCTCGTGGCCGTCACTTCGCTCTCGTTCGATATCGCGGCGCTCGAACTCTATCTGCCGCTCACGGTGGGGGCGCGCGTCGTGATCGCGCCGCGCGAGACCGTGCGCGACGGCGCAGCGCTCGCACGGCTCGTCGAGACCTCGGGCGCGACCGCGCTGCAATCGACGCCAGCGGGCTGGCGGCTGCTGCGCGCGGGCGGCTGGCCTGCGCAGGCGCCCCAGCGCTTCAAGGCGCTGTGCGGCGGCGAGGCCTTGCAGGCGGATCTCGCGCGCGATCTGCTCGCCATCGGCGCGGGTGTGACGCTGTGGAATATGTATGGCCCGACCGAAACCACGATCTGGTCGGCGGCAGGCGAGGTGACGGACGCAGCGCCCGTGATCGGTGCGCCTATCTCGGGCACGCAGCTTTATGTGCTCGACGCGAATCTCGATCTCGCGCCTGCGAACGTGGCGGGCGAACTCTTTATCGGCGGCGTGGGGCTGGCGCGCGGCTATCTCGGCCGTGGCGATCTGAGCGCGGCGCAGTTCGTGCCGGACCCGTTTGCAGCGGCTCAGCACGGTAGCGGCGCACGCCTCTATCGCACCGGCGATCTTGCGAAGTGGCGCAACGATGGCCGCCTCGAATATCTGGGGCGCGCCGATCATCAGGTGAAGATTCGCGGCTTCCGGATCGAACCGGGCGAAATCGAAGCGCAACTGCTCGCGCATGCCGACGTGCGCGAGGCGATTGTGATCGCGCTGGACGATGCGCAGGGCGCGCGGCTCGTCGCCTATGTCGCGCCGCATGCGAGCGCGCTTGCGCACGAGGAAGCCGACGCCGCCGCGTTCGGCGCAGCGCTGCGCGAACAGCTTGCGCGCACGCTGCCCGACTACATGGTGCCTGCGGCGGTGGTCGTGCTCGCACGCCTGCCGCTGAACACCAACGGCAAGGTCGATCGCCACGCGCTGCCCGCACCTGTCGCCGTAACAGGCGCGTGGGCAGCGCCGCAAGGCGAAGTCGAAACGCAACTCGCCGAAGTCTGGCAAAGCCTGCTGGGCGTCGAACGCGTGGGTCGCCGCGATCACTTCTTCGCGCTGGGCGGGCAGTCGCTGCTCGCGCTGCGCATGACGGCGGCGTTGCGCGACGTGTGGCGCGTCGAGGTGCCTGTACGGCTCGTATTCGGCACGCCTGTGCTTGCGGATCTCGCGCGCGAGCTTGGCGCGTTGCTCGGCTCGCAGGTGCATTCGGGCGAGAACGAAAGCAGCGCGAGCGTCGCCACGATTCCCGCGCGTGCGCCTGGTACGGACGCCGTGCCGCTCTCGCCCGCGCAGGAGCGCTTGTGGTTCTTCGCGCGCCTCAACCCGCACAGCGCGGCCTACAACCTGCCGGGCGCGGTGCGCCTCGAAGGCGTGCTCGACCGCGCGGCAGTACAAGGCGCGCTCGCGGCCCTGGTCGCGCGCCACGAAAGCCTGCGCACGCGCTTTGTGGAAGCCGACGGCGAAGCCACGCAGCGTTTCGATGCGCCCGCACCCGCGCTTAGCGTGCTCGACTTCGAGGACGTGCCGCCTGCGCAACAGGCGCAACGTATCGCCGACACGCTGCAATCGATCTCGCGCGCGCCGTTCGATCTGAGCGCCGGCCCGCTGTTGCGCGTTACCTTGATCCGTCTGGCCGAATGCGATCACGTGCTGCATGTGGTCACGCATCACCTCGTCTCCGATGCGTGGTCGAATCAGATCGTGCTGGATGAGTTCTCGCGCGCCTATGCGGAGCACGTTGACGGCGCGCTGCCTGCGCTCGCGCCGCTCGCTCGCCAATACGCCGACTACGCGCTCTGGCAGCGCAGCGAAGCGCAAAGCGCGCGCGCCGAGGCCGATCTCGCCTTCTGGCGCACGCGCCTCGCGGGCGAACGCGTTGCGCTCGAACTGCCGTTCGACCGTCGCCCGGGCGCGACGCGCAGCCAGGCGGGCGGGCGCGTCGGCGTCACGCTGGCGGGCGCAACCGACGAGGCGCTGCACGCGCTCGCGCGCCGTCACGACACGACCAGCGTGGCCGTGCTGCTCGCGGCCTTCGACATGCTGCTCGCGCGCTACAGCGGCCAGCGTGACATTCGCGTGGGCGTGCCCGCGACGGGGCGCGATCGCCTCGACACCCAGCGCATGATCGGCTTCGTCGTCAACACGCTGGTCGTGCGTAGCGAACTCGATGGACTCGCCGACGTGGGCGCGCTCGTGCGCCACGTGAGCGAGCGCCTCGTTGAAGCGCAGGCGCATCAGCAGGTGCCGTTCGCGCGCGTGGTGGACGCGCTGAGTCCCGATCGCAGCCTCACGCATACGCCGCTCTTCAGCGTGATGTTCAACTACGACCACGGCACGCAAGGCGACGGCCTCAGCCTGCCGGGCCTGCGCGCCTCGCGTCTGGAAACCTCGACGGGCACCGCGCGTTTCGATCTCGTGCTGAACGCGCGCGCGACGGACCAGGGCACGGCGCTGGCCTTCACCTATGCGCGTGACGTGTTCGACGGCGCGACGGCGGCACGCCTGCTGGGCGACTACGTGGCGATGCTCGAACAGATTGTCGCCGATGCGAACACGCCGCTGGCGGCGCTCCAACTTGCACCGGCGCTGACAAAGCGCGCCGCCGATCCGTTGCGTGCGCATCCTTTTGCGGCGGTGGGCGCACGCATCGCCGCGCGCGCACGGACACAGCCGCAGGCGAACGCGCTGCACTGCGAGGGCGAGCGCCTCACCTATGGCGAACTCGACGCGTGGTCGGCGCGGATCGCGCGCGCCTTGCAGCAGCGCGGCGCGGGTGCGGAACAGCGCATTGGCTTGTGCCTCACGCGCTCGGCGGGGCTGGTGGCGGCGCTTGTTGGCGTGCTGCGCTCGGGCGCGGCCTTCGTGCCGCTCGATCCCGCCTATCCGGCCGAACGCTTGCGCACGATGATCGACGAGGCGCAACTGGCGTGCGTGCTCGCCGACGCGCAGACGCTCGACGCCTGTGGTTCGCTTTTCACGGATCGCGACACGATCGATATCGCCGCACTGCGCGAGGCTTCGAGCGACCCAACCACGCACGACGCCGACGCCGCGATCCACCCCGACCAACTGGCCTACGTGATCTACACCTCGGGCTCGGCGGGGCGGCCGAAGGGCGTGGCCGTGAGCCACGACGCGCTCAGCCGCCATCTCGACGATTTCATCGCCGCTTATGGCATCGACGACCGCGACACGCAACTGCAATCGTCGACGATCAATTTCGACGTGGCGCTGCATGAAATGCTGCCCGCGCTGATGCAAGGCGGCCAGGTGGAAATGCGCGGCCCGCAGTTGTGGGACGTGCCGACCACGAACCGTCATCTCAAGGAAGGCCGCGTGAGCTTCGCGCGCATTCCCACGGCCTACTGGCAGCAATGGCTGCGTACGCCGCCGCCGCGCGAGGATCTGGCCGCGCTGCGCCAGATCACCGTGGGCGGCGAGGGCTTGCCCGGCGACGCGCTCACGCAATGGCGTGCGGGACCGCTCGCGCATATCCGCCTCGACAATCTCTACGGCCCGACCGAAACCACGGTTGCGTGCATGTATCGCGAGACGCGCGCGGAAGACGGTGCGCAGACCATCGTGTCGATCGGCGAGCCGTATGCCTCGCGCTGTGTCTACGTGATGGATCGCGACGGCAATGAATTGCCGGTGGGCGCGCTCGGCGAGTTGTGCATCGGCGGGCTGACGCTCGCGCGCGGCTATCTCGGCCGGCCCGGCCTCACGGCGGGGAGCTTCGTGCCCGATCCGCGCCGGCCGGGCGCACGTCTCTATCGCAGCGGCGATCTGTGCCGCCGCCGCGCCGATGGCAGCATCGACTTTCTCGGCCGTCTGGATCAGCAGGTGAAACTGCGTGGCTTCCGTATCGAGTTGGGCGAGATCGAGGCGGTGCTGCGCGAGGCGCCGGGCGTCGAGGCGAGCGCCGTAGCGCTGCATGGCGAAGGCGACGCGAAGCGGCTGGTCGGCTACGTTGTGGGCGCGACGGACGAAGGCGCGCTGCGCCGCGTGCTCGAAAGCCGTTTGCCCGCCTATATGGTGCCCGCCGCGCTGGTGCGGCTCGACCGCCTGCCGTTGATGCAAAACGGCAAGCTCGATCGCGCCGCGCTGCCCGCGCCGCAGGCGAACGTTGCGGCCGCAACCGTTGCGCCGGGCACGCCGCTGGAGGCGCGTCTGCTGCGCATCTGGCAGGACGTGCTGCCTGATACGCGAGGCGCGATCGGCGTCACGGACGACTTTTTCGCGTCGGGCGGTCATTCGCTGCTGGCGCTCAAGGTGCTCGCGCGAGCGCGTGAGCAGGGTTTGCCGGGACTCACGCTCGAAGCACTGTTCCAGCACGCGACGGTGCGTGCGCTGGCGGCGCATATCGAGTCGACGGACGTGGCGCACGGCGAGGCGCTTGCGTCGAACATCGTTGCGCTTTCACCGCGCACCGATCTGCCGCGCGTGTTCGCGCTGCACGCGGCGTCCGGGCTCGTGGCCGATTACCAGCCGCTGGCGGAGGCGCTCGACGGCGTGGCGAGCGTCCACGGCGTGCAGGCGCCGTTCTACACCGAGTCCTGGTGGCCAGGCGATCTCGCGCAACTGGCCGCCGAATACGCGGCGCGGATTCGACGCGTGCAGCCGCATGGGCCGTATCGGCTGATCGGCTGGTCGGTGGGCGGTCTGCTTGCCACGGAAGTGGCGCGCGCGCTTGCCGCGGGCGGCGCACAGGTGGCCTTCGTCGGCCTGATCGACGCCTACGTGCCGCACGAGCGCGACGCCGCGCCCGACGACGCGTTCATTAGCGCCGATGCGATGCGTGCGTATCGCGCGAGCGATGCCGAACTGCGGGCGCTGCTCGACGGTACGCAGCGCGAATGGACGCTGCCTGGTGGCCTCGACGATGAGGAAACGCGCGCGCTGCTCGGCAAGGTGCTGCTGTTCCAACGGCATCTGGGACATATCGTGCGAGCGGCCCGTGATGGACGCGACGCGCTGACGCCAGTCGATCTGACGCTCTGGTGGGCGAGCCAGCGTGCCGATGCTTCGAAAGAGGGAGCAGCGGCATGGCAGGCGCGCGTCACGGGCCGAGTCGTTCAGGCTGGATCGATTGACGCCGATCACCAGACGATCGTGCGGCATCGCGACCTGTTCGACGCACTGGGCCGCGAACTGGCCGCGAGCGTCGCGCAAACAACATGGATGGAGGTGACGCGATGAACGCGCCGCTACGTATCAATGCATTCGCGCCGCAAGGGGCGCGGGATGAAGCCGCCGTCATCGAAGGCGGCGACGCCGTGCCCACGCGTGGCCTTGCGGCGCGCCTGCGCGCACTCGCGCAGCTACGGGCCACGGCCACGGCGCTCGTTACGGTCGACGCGCAGGGCGACACGCGCTACGACTACGCGCAACTCGACCGCCGCGCGAGCGCGCTGGCGGCGCGCTTCGCGCAGGACGGCGCGGCGGGCGAACGCGCGCTGATCCTGATGGATAGCGGCGTCGATTACGTGAGCGCGTTCTTCGGTTGTCTTTATGCAGGCGTGGTGGCGGTGCCGGTCTATCCGCCGGAATCGCGTCGCGAACAGCACCTGGCGCGACTGCGCGGCATCGCCCGCGATGCAGGCGTGCGCTACGTGCTGACCACGGCCGCACTGCGCGAGCGTGACGCCGATGCGTACGACTTGCTCGCGCCCGGCGCGACGGTCGTGGCCGTCGATGCGCTGAACGACACGCCGCATGAAATTGCGCTGCATCCCGTGCGCGATAGCGACATCGCTTTCCTGCAATACACGTCCGGCTCCACAGGCACGCCCAAGGGTGTGATGGTCAGTCACGGCAATCTGCTCGCCAACGAGATCGCAATCCAGTCAGGACTCGGCGTGCGCGACGACGATGTGTTCGTGAGCTGGCTGCCGCTCTATCACGACATGGGGCTGATCGGCAGTCTGCTGCAACCCGTGTTCAGCGGCATCCCGCTCGTGCTGATGTCGCCGCAATACTTTCTGGAGCGGCCATTGCGTTGGCTCGATGCGATCGCGCGCCATCGCGGCACGATTTCGGGCGCGCCCGATTTCGCGTATCGCCTGTGCGCCGAGCGTCTGAACGACGACGCGCTCGCGAAGCTCGATCTCTCGAGCTGGCGGCTTGCGTTTTCGGGCTCGGAGCCGGTGCGGCGCGACACGCTCGATGCGTTCGTCGAGCGCTTTGCGCAAGCCGGCTTCGACGCCGCAGCGCTCTATCCGTGTTATGGCCTTGCCGAAGCGACGCTCTTCGTCACGGGCGGCGTGCGCGGCGCGGGACTCGTTTCGCATGCGTTCAGCAGTGCTTGCTTGTCGGCGGGGCGTGCAGTGGCTGCGCATGCTAACGAGCCGGCTACGGTGCTGGTGGGCTGCGGCGCGGTGCAGGACGCGCATCGTGTCGCCATCGTCGCGCGCGAGGGCGGGGCGATCCTCGAAGACGGCTGTATCGGCGAGATTCACGTCAGTGGTCCTAGCGTTGCGTGCGGATACTGGCACCGCGCTGATGCGAGTGCGCAAACTTTCCGTGATGATTCGCATGCCGAATCGAATGGTGTCGACGCAAACCGCTGGCTGCGCACGGGCGATCTTGGCTTCGTGCACGACGGGCAGCTCTATATCGCGGGCCGCGTGAAGGATCTCGTGATCGTGCGCGGGCGCAATCTCTATCCGCAGGATGTCGAGCAGGCGGTCGAGGCGCACTGCGAGTTCGCGCGCAAAGGCCGCGTGATCGCGTTTGGCGCGCAATTGGGCGGCGACGAGACGCTCGGCCTCGCGCTGGAAATCGCGCCGCGCATGAAAAAGCGCTTCACGGCCGCGCAGATCGTCGAAGCATTGCGCCGTTGCGCGTTCGAGGCTTGCGGCGAGACGCCCGCCGCTATCGTGCTGCTCAACCCGGGTGCGCTGCCGAAAACCTCCAGCGGCAAACTCCAGCGCGCCGCTGTGCGCGACGGCTGGCGCGAGCGTACGCTCGACCTTTACGCGCTCTGGGAGCAGGGCGCGTTTGTGATCGGCGGTGAGAGCGGCGAGGGTGCTGTGGCACGCGAAGGCGCGACGCTCGACGCTCGTGAAAGCGCGCTGGCTGCGCTTTGGTGCGAGGCGCTCGATACGCAAGCGGTGTTGTTGCCCGACGCGCATTTCTTCGCGAGCGGCGGCAGTTCGCTGAGCGCGGCGCGCCTCGTGGCGCTGATTGCCGAACGCCTTGGCCGTCGCATCGAGATCGCACAGATTTTCGAAACGCCGACGCTCGCGGCGATGGCCGCCGCGCTCGATCAAGCGGTGACGGCACATGACGCGCGAGACGAAGCGCCCATCGAACCTGCCGCAGAGGCCGTGGTCTCGCACGCGCAGCAGCGTCAGTTGTTTGCGTGGCGGCTCGACCCTGAGAGCCGTGCGTATCACGTCGCGGCGGGCATCCGTCTGGACGGCGCGCTCGATCTCGATGCCTTGCGGCACAGCCTCGCGCGATTGCATGAACGCCATGCGGCGCTGCGCACGCATTTTGTCGAAGCCGACGATGAAGCGCAGATTTACGCGCCGTGTGTGGCGGATGCCGGGGCGCTCGGGTGGCAGACACTCGACCTTGGCGCAGCCTCGGACGACAGCGATGAAGCCGCGCTCCATCACTGCGCCCAGCGCTTCGCCGCCGAGCCCTTCGATTTGCTGCGCGGCCCGTTGCTGCGCGTTGGCCTGGCGCGCGCGGGCGAGGAGCGGCATTTGCTGATGCTCGTGCTGCACCACATCGCGACCGATGGCTGGTCGATGCAGTTGCTCGTCGAAGACCTGGTGGACGGCTATCGCGCCGCGCTCGACGGCACGCCGACGCCACGCCCCGCGCCGCGCATCGCTTACGCCGACTACGCCGCGTGGCAGCGCCGCTGGCTGGCGAGTGAGGCGGCGGGGCGCCAACTCGCGTATTGGCGCACGACCCTCGCCGCCGAGGTGCCGCCGCTCGCGCTGCCCTTCGATCGCGCGGCCGCCGGCGACGCTCAGGCAGATGCCGATATCGATGCGCGCGCCGCCGGACGCGTCGCCTTCACGCTGCCCGCGCGGCTCGCGCAAGCCGTGCGCGCTTGTGCGAGCCGCCATCGCGCGACGCCCTTCGTCGTGCTGCTGGCCGCGTATCACGCGTGGCTCTATCGCGCGACGGGGCAAGGCGCGATCCGCACCGGCGTACCGGTCGCGAACCGCACGCGGCCCGAAACGCACGACGTGATCGGCTTCTTCGTCAACACGATCGTCCTGCACAGCGACTGCGACGGCGCGACGACGCTCGCGGGCCTGTTCGCGCAACTGCGCCGCCGCACGCTGGACGGGCAGGCGAATCAGGCGCTGCCGTTCGATGTGCTGGTCGATCAACTGCGGCCAACGCGCGACGTGCAGCGCGGGCCGCTGTTCGAAACGAGCTTCAATTACCTGAGCGACGACTACCCGGCGCTTGCGCGTTGGCCCGGCGCGCAGGCCTCGCGCTTCGAGATCGCCGAAGCGCACGTAAAGGTGCCGCTCGCGCTCGACCTGCGCGAAACGCGCGACGGCGCGATGCGCGGCTACTTCACCTACGCGCGGGCACGCTTCGAGTCGGCCAGCGTCGAGCGCATGGCCGCGCAGTATCTGCGCGCGGTGGAAGCGTTCGCCGCCACGCTCGGCGATGCAAACGCCGACAGCGAAACGGCCACGCTAGCCAGCCTCGATTTGCTCGACGCCGACCAGCGCGCGCGCGTGACAGCGGCGAGCGTGGCCCGGCGTGCGGCGGTGGGCGAGCCGATTCACCGGCGCGTCGCGCGTCACGCGGCGCAACAGCCCGACGCGCATGCTGTCGTGGATGGCGCGCTGCGCATGAGTTACGCCGAACTGGATACGCGCGCGCAATATATCGCGCAATGGCTGCTGGCGCGCGGACTGCGGGCGGGCGAGCCGGTGGCGATCGTCGCCCATCGCTCGGCGCGCTTCGTGGTGGCGATGCTCGGCGTGCTCAAGGCGGGCGGCGCGTATGTTGCACTCGACGCGGCCAATCCGCCGCAACGCCTCGCTCAAACACTGAGCGATTGCGGCGCGCGTGTCGTGCTGAGCGAAGGTGCGATGCCCGTGTTCGATGGGGAGAACTTGCTGCACGCTCGCATCGACGAAGCTCAGCTTGAAGCGCAACGCCATGCCCCCATTGCGCTTCCCGATGTCGATCCGCAAAGCGCCGCGTACGTGATCTACACCTCGGGTTCGAGCGGCACGCCCAAGGGCGTCGTGATTACGCATGGCGCGCTCGCGAATTACACCGACGCGGTGCTCGCGCGCATCGACGCGCCGCCGCGCGCGCGCTTCGCGATGGTCTCGACGGTGGGCGCGGACCTGGGCCATACGGTGCTGTTCGGCGCGCTCGCCTCGGGCGGCGCGCTGCATCTGATCGACCGCGACACCACGCTCGACGCCGACCGCTTCGCACACACGCTGGCGAGCGCACGCATCGACGTGCTCAAGATCGTGCCGGGTCATCTGCACGCCCTGCTGCAAGCGGAGCACGCCGCCGACGCGCTGCCCGCGCATACGCTCGTGCTCGGCGGCGAGGCCACGTCGTGGGCGTTGCGCGACACCATCGCGGCGCTGCGGCCCGGCTGCCGCGTGCTCAATCACTACGGCCCGACCGAAACCACGGTGGGGATACTCACGCAGGACGCGAGCGAGGCGAATCGCGACGCGGCGACCCTGCCGCTGGGCCGCCCGCTCGACAACGCCGAGACCTGGCTGCTCGACGCCCATATGAACCCGGTGGGCGAGGGCGAGACTGGCGAACTGTACCTGGGCGGCGCGGGCGTGGCGCGCGGCTATCTGAATCGGCCCGCGCTCACGGCGGAGCGCTTCGTGCCGCATCCGTTCGCGGCGGGCGCGCGGCTCTATCGCAGCGGCGACCGCGCACGGCGTCTTGCCGACGGCAGCCTCGAATACCTGGGCCGTATCGACGATCAGGTGAAGATTCGCGGCTATCGCGTGGAGCCGGGCGAGATCGCGGCGCGCCTGAAGGCGCTCGACGGCGTGCGCGACGCCGCCGTGATTGTGGTGGCGGGCGCGCGCCTGGCGGGCTTCGCCACGCCGCAACCGGGCGTGGCGCTCGACGCGGCCGTGCTCAAGCGCGCGTTGGCGACGGCGCTGCCCGATTACATGGTGCCCTCGGTGCTGCGCGTGATCGACGCGCTGCCGCTGAACCGCAATGGCAAGCTCGACCGCCAGGCGCTCGCGGAACGGGCGCGCATCGCCGCGCCGCGCCGCGAAGCGGCGCGTGCGATGCCCGATGGGGAGACGGAAAGCGCGCTCGCAAGCTGCTGGGCGGTGCTGCTCGAAGTGCCGAACGCGGCGATTTCGCGCGACGACAACTTCTTCGCGCTTGGCGGCCATTCGCTGGCGGCGATGCGGCTGGCGTCGCGCGTGCGGTCGACGTGGTTGGTCGATTTGCCACTGCGCGAGATTTTCGCGTCGCCGACACTGTCCGCATTGGCCGCGCGCATCGACGCGTTGTGCGAAGCATCGTGCGTATCGAACGCTTCAAACGACGCGCCCCTTGAAGCGAGCGCCGATCGCACCGGCCTGCCGCTCTCGCTGATGCAGCAGCGTATCTGGGTCGTCGATCAGCTCGCGGGCAAGACGCTCGCCTCATACAACATGGCTGCGGGCCTCGATTTGCGCGGGCCGCTCGATGCCGACTTGCTGCATCGCAGCCTCGCGGCCGTGGTGGCGCGTCACGAAGTGCTGCGCTCGGCATTCGGCAGCGACGAGGACGGTGATCCCGTGCTCACGATCGCCGCCCATCTCGATGTGCCGATGCCCATGATCGAGCCGCTAGCGGGTGCGGACGATGCGGCGGGCGACGCCGGGTCCGCCGCCCCCGCCGAGGCGCGCGCGCAAGCCGTCGCGCAGGCGCTCGACGCCGCCGCGCGCCTGCCCTTCGATCTTGCGCGCGCGCCGCTCATTCGCGCGACGCTACTGCGCTTCGACGCCCAGCATCACGTGCTGATCGTGTCGCTGCATCACATCGTGGCCGATGGCGCGTCGGTGCATATCCTGCTCGACGAGTTGTGCGAGGGCTATCGCGCGCACCGTGACGGCGCGCCGCCCGCGCTCGCGTCGCTGCCCGTGCAATACGCCGATTACGCGCGCTGGCACCGCGCTCGCTTCACGCCCGAGACCTTGCGCGAGGCACAGCAATTCTGGCGCGGCTATCTCGCCGATGCGCCGCCGCTGCTCGCGCTGCCCACCGACCGCCCGCGGCCAGCCCAGGCCTCGCACGCGGGCGCGGCGCGCTACTTCCTGCTCGACGCGGCGATCGGCGCGCGCGTGCGTACGCTTGCCCGCGCGCACGGCATGACGCCGTTCGCGGTGCTGCTCGCGAGCTTCCAGCTTTTCCTGCATCGCTACACGGGAGCGGACGATCTGGTGATCGGCACCGACGTCGATGGCCGCGAGCGCAGCGAACTTGAAGCGCTGATTGGCTTCTTCGTCAACGTCGTGCCGTTGCGCTCGCGCCTCGCTGCCGAGGGTAAGCGCGCCGCGAGCTTTGCCGCGTGGCTCGACGTGGCGAAGCAGGCGGCGTGGGAAGCACTCGACCACCGCGCGCTGCCGTTCGACCGTATCGTCGACGCGCTTGCGCTCAAGCGCCGCCGCGACGCTAATCCGCTCGTGCAGACATTGTTCGTGCTGCGCGACCTGCCGCGCGAGAGCACGCGCGTGCCGGGCCTTGCGATCGAGTTGCTGCGCGCGCGCACGACGCAATCGAAGTTCGACATGGCGCTGTTCGTCGAAGCCGTGGACGGCGGCTACGAAGTCGAGTGGGTCTATGCGAGCGCGCTGTTCGACGCCGCCACCATCGAGCGCGCGTTCGACGCATGGCGCACGCTGCTCGACGCGGCAAGCGCCGAACCGCATGCACCGCTTGCGTCGCTTACGCCGCTTGCAGCGTCCCAATCTGAGCGCGCCGCGCACGCGGCGCCCTAAGCCATGAACGAGAGTGTTGAGAACATGAACACAGTGCTTTTCCCTGACGCCGCCATCGAGGCGTCCTTGCTCGACGCCGCTCACGCGATGCCGCTCGTGCTCACGCCGCGCGCGCCATTCGAAGACAGCGACGGCCCGCGCGCGTGGGTACGGACCCACCGCGAGGCGCTCGATGCGGCGCTGCTGCGCCACGGTGCGGTGCTGTTCCGCGACTTCGGGCTGGCTGATCCAGCGGCCTTCGAAGCGTTCGCGGAGACCATATCGCCGGGCCTGTACGGCGAATATGGCGATCTGCCGAAGAAGGAGGGCGGGCGCAACACCTATCGCTCGACCCCTTATCCCGAGAAGCAGATGATCCTGTTCCACAACGAGAGCGCGCACCAGCCACGCTGGCCGCGCCGCCAGTTTTTCTTCTGCGAGCAGCCTTCGCCGGTGGGGGGCGCCACGCCCATCGTCGATTGCCGTGCGATGCTGCGTGTACTGCCCGAAGCGCTCGTGGAGACCTTCGAGCGCAAGCAGATCATGTACGTGCGCACCTTCACGCATGGCCTCGATGTACCGTGGCGCGAGTTCTTCCGTACCGACGAGCGACGGGAAGTGGAGGCGCGCTGCGAGGCGGTGGCCGTGCAATACGAATGGCTCGCCAACGATGAATTGCAGACGCGCACCGTGTGCCCGGCGGTGATCGCGCATCCGCGTACGGGCGAGCGCGCGTTCTTCAACCAGGTGCAACTGCATCACGTGAGCTGCCTGGATGAGGATCTGCGGCTCGATTTGCTTGAGTTTGCGGGGGCGAAGCGCATGCCGCGCCAGGCGTACTTTGGCGATGGCAGCGAGATCGGCGCTGAGGCGATGGCCGCTATCGGCGAAGCGTACGAACGCTGCGCGGTGCGGTTCGCGTGGCAAAAGGGCGACGCGATCATGCTGGACAACATGCTGGTGGCGCACGCGCGCGACCCGTTCAGCGGGCCGCGCAAGATTGTTGTGGCGATGAGCGAAATTGTGGAGCGGGCGGACGTTGTGGCGGGCTTGAGCGAACCGGTTGGCGCGTGACGCGCCTAAATTTATTGATTCAGGATTTGACAGTATGGAAACGAACACGACACTAGTTGCCCAACCGATCGACGCCGAATTGCGCGAGCTTTTCGCAGCGCTGCTGGAGATAGATGCGGGAGAGATTGGTGATGATCAGGACTTCTTTGAATTGGGTGGCGACTCGCTGCTAGTCATCAAACTGGTTGCGCGCGTGCGCCGCAAGCTGGGTGTGGAGTTGACGCCGGGGGATGTGTTCGATCATGCGAACGTGGCGGCGCTGAGTGCAATGATTGCGCGACGGCGGGGGGATTGAGGTAAGGCGGGAAGTGCAAGCGCGTTGTGCGCGCAGGTGTTGCGCTTGCACAGGCTCGATCTGCTAGCCGTGCGTTTCACGTCGCATGAAGCAGTTAGTCGAGGCTGGAAAGCCTCGATGGTGATCGTAGCCACGCAGCCGAAACGCTATGCGACGAACGGCGAATGGCTGTGGCTCCGGAGAGCGTGCGCATTGCGCGCCGCCGCTGAAAAATTGTCTAGCTATCCGCTTTCGATTGAACTCGAAAATTCAGGTAAATCTGATACCGACGAAGTCCAAACCGCAGTTCACTAGAAAGTTAGCGGCGTGCTTGCGCTGCGCCTGGCCGATTGTAATGTCGAGTCGGTCGATTTTCTACTTCGAAGAGGTATGGAGATGTCGGACATTTTTCTTAAGATCGTGGGCATATCTGGCGAGTCGCAAGATGCTAGCCACAGAGGTGAAATTGACATTGCTAGTTGGCGTTGGAAGATGACCCAGCCATCTTCCATGATGTCTGGATCGGGCGGTGGTGCGGGTAAAGCGACGATTAACGATCTGGAAGTATTCCATCAAATCGATCGGGCAAGCCCAAATTTTATGCGCTATTGCCTGACCGGCCGGCATATCCCAGAAGTGATTCTGACGGCGCGGAAAGCTGGTGGCGTTCCACTCGAATTTCTCAAAATCGTCATGGGTGATGTCGTGATTACCACCGTTGAGCCTGGCGGTGCTGAAGGTATGTATTCGGAGCATGTGACATTTTCATTTTCACGAGTGAAGATGGAATACACGGTGCAGAGCGAAATGGGAACGAGTAAAGGCACTGTTTCTGCCTCATTCGATATCAAAGAGAACATTGCTCAATGAAGGTATAAAGATATCCAGTTAATGCCTGTTTAAATAGGGAAAAACCATGCCCCTAAGATGCGAATTTATCTTAAACAATAAAAAAACATCAACGCTAACCTGCTCCGGATTCGGAGCAGTGGAAGCATACTCCGGACAGAAACAAGGCCGTGACAATCCTGCCGATACGGCGATGCCCGAGATCGGACCTTTGCCTGCTGGGACGTATTACGTCGTTGATCGGCAATCGGGTGGCAGGTTTGGCTGGGCTTATGATTGGTGGGATGCACATGGCTACGGAACAACCGATCATTCTAGTTGGTTCATGCTATGGAACGCGCATGGCGGCGATACGACGATGATCAACGGCGTCAAGAGGGGAAACTTCAGGCTCCACCCGGAAGGACCGGCTCGTCTCAGCGAAGGTTGTATTACTATCGTTAGCCCGTTTGCCTTCGATAATTTGCAACGATACATTCGCAAACAAAAGCCTACGTTGTTTGTTCCAGACTCTACGTTACGCGCATATGGCACGGTGGAAGTTCGATGAGACGCCCTGCGTTAATTACCTGGTCTATTCTTTGTATGGCGCTGATTCTTGTCAGCGCCTACTATCTGACCGCCATTTTCCTCACTTTGCCATTTGACATGCCATACTGCGTTGATATGGCGATTCGGTCTGGCTTCAGACTATTCCTGCATGACGATATGCCTGCCCCTGAAGACATGGGGGTTATTGCGGTGCTGATGTACTTTGTTTGTGCGTGCGTGTTCGCGAGTTTGATCGTCGGTCCTATAGGTGTGTTTGCATGGAGGCGCATCATTTCTCCGCGCCTGAACTAAGAAAAGGCCCCCTTCGGCGGTTTTTCCGTTAACGCTTATACGCGAAGCCGCAGCGCAGCGCGATTGCGGTCCACACCCGCACGGGCCAAGATGGCGGCGTTACGGTGTACGCCGGCTGCGCCTTAAACCACCTGCGCTACCGAACCAGTTTCCGCACCCCCACCCCGATTGCGCAAAAACCGCTGCGGCGTTTCCCCCATCGCTCGCCGAAACATGGTGATGAACGCACTGGAGTTCCGATACCCCAACTCAGTAGCGATAGTAGAAACCGGCATCCCCTTGGCGAGTCGCGAAATCGACTCCACGAGCCGCAGGCGCTGCCGCCACTGCCCGAAGGTGAGCCCGGTCTCCTCCTTGAAAGCGCGTTCGAGCGTACTCTCACTCGCCCCGACCCGCATACCCCAGTCATTGAGCGGGGTGTTATCCGCGGGCGCGTCCATCAACTGCCCGCAGATCTGCTGCAAGCGACGGTCCTTGGGCAAAGGCAGCAGCCCTTCGGAGGCAAGCTGCGCCTCCCGCATCTCCTGCAACAACAGCGGATCGATCAACGCCGAGCGCCGTTCGGGATGCCCATTCTGCTGATCGACCACGAGCGCCCCCACCAACTCATTGAGCAGCGACGAAATCATCAGCACATGACAGCTAGGCTCGTCACGCGGCGCGACATCGACTTCGAAGTAGACCGTATACATGACCGCCGGGCTGACCGCCTGTAACTCATGCGCGACGAGCGGCGCGATCCAGAGCCCTCGATAGGGCCCTAGCGTCCACGCGCCGTCGGGCGTGATGACGCGCAGCACGCCGCGCGTGGTGTAGACGAACTGTGGCTGCGAGTGCGAATGCCAGCTTTCGCTATCGCCGGTCTCAAAATCATATCGTTTGGCTATGACTGGACGCTTGAGATAGCGCCGTTGCATACCGGTAAAGCGTTGCCAGATTTCAGCCATTTTGTGAGCCGTGGGAAAAAGTATCGCCAAACCGTCAAATTTCGACGGCTTCGCGCAGCTAATTGACAGGACGACGGCGAAGGTCAGCCCGTATTCTATCGTCCGTGTGCCGCCTTGCGAATGACAATAGTAATGATTCTTATTTGTACTGCGGCGTGTGTTAAATCTTAAACAGGGTAGACGGGATGAATCGGGGATGGGGCGGGGAGTCGTCGGGCAACATGGATAACCAGGCGGGCAGGGCGCGGCGCATGAAGGTGCGCACGATCACGGCGGTGGTGGCGCTGGCGATCGCGAAGATCGCGAGTGCGCAGACAGCGGCGCCTGTGGCGGCGTCGGATGCGGCCGCGACACAGGCCACGCAGCCAGGTCAGCAGCTGCCGGCCGTGAAGGTGCAAAGCGCGCGCGACCAGGAAACCGGCACGGGTCCGGTGGTGGGCTATGTGGCCAAACGCAGCGAGGCCGGCACCAAGACCGACACGCCGATCATCAAGGTGCCGCAAGCGATCTCGGTCGTCACGCGCGACCAGATGGACGTGCAGGACGCGCAAAGCGTGGCCCAGGCGCTGCGCTACACCTCGGGCATCAACCCCGAGCAGCGCGGCACCAATACCGATTCGCTCGAATACCTCTACGCGCGCGGCTTCCTCGTCGACGAGTACTGGAATGGCCTGCGTACGCCCGGCCCGAACGGCGGCTTCGGCTACAACGTCACGAGCTTCGACCCGTACATGTTCGAGCGCATCGAACTGCTGCACGGCCCGGCCTCGGTGCTGTACGGCCAGGGCTCGCCCGGCGGCACGGTCAACCTCGTGAGCAAGATGCCGACCGACACGCCGTACCATGAAGTCGGCATGCAAACCGGCAGCTATGGCCGCGTGCAGGGCTACTTCGATTTCAGCGGCCCCGTGGACAAGGCCGGCACCGTCCTTTACCGCGTGACGGCCGACGGCTACAACACCGGCACGCAGACCGACTACGTGAACCAGCAGCGTTTCTCGATCGCGCCGACCATCGAGTTCCGCCCGAGCAAGGACACGACGCTCACGATTTTCGCCAACTATCAGGCGGACCCGGAAGCGGGCATCTACAACTCGGTGCCGTACACCTGGAAGAACCGCAGCGAGAATCCGGGCGATCCGGACTTCGACAGCTTCCGCAAGACCCAGGAGTCGATCGGCTATCAATTCGAGCATCGCTTCAACGATACGTGGTCGTTCAAGCAGAGCTACCGCTTCCTGCATAACAGCCAGACGATCCAGTACGTTGCGAACGACGGCTTCAAGTCGGGCACCGACACGCTTTCGCGCGACGCTTATCTGAACCGCGGCACGGTGAATTCGCATACCGTGGATAACCAGTTGAACGCGAAGTTCGACACGGGTCCGCTCAAGCACAACGTCACGTTCGGCCTCGATTACCAGAACCTGCAGTTCGACCATTACTTCTATGGTGGCTCGGCGCCGGGTCTTTCGGAAAGCAATCCGGTCTACGGCCAGACGATCCCGTATCCGACCACCATGTTCTCGACCTCGAACGCCACCTCGATCAAGCAGCTTGGCGTGTACGCGCAGGACCAGATCGACATCGACAAGTGGTCGTTCCTGTTCGGCGTGCGCGAAGACTGGGCCAACGAGGACGTGACCTCGTACAAGACCGGTGCGACCACCGAGCAGTTCAACCGCGCCTTCACTTGGCGCGCGGGCGCTGTTTATCAGTTCGACAACGGCGTGGCGCCGTACTTCAGCTATTCGCGCTCGTTCCAGCCGCAGGTGGGCACGACCTATAGCGGTCAGTCCTTTGCGCCGATGACCTCCGAGCAGTACGAAGTGGGCGTGAAGCTGCAACCGAAGGGCTATAACAGCTTTATCACGGTGTCGGCGTTCCATCTCACCGAGAACAACGTCGCGACCACCGACCCGGTGCATACCAGCTACAGCGTGCTCACGGGCCAGGTGCGCTCGCAGGGCTTCGAGGTGGAAGGCCACGCGAGCCTGAGCAACAACCTGCAACTGATCGCCAACTACACCTACACGAACCTGCTCAACACCAAGAGCAACACGACGAGTCTGAACAAGGTGCCGGTGGGCATTCCGCGTAATACGGCGTCGCTGTGGGCCGACTATTCGCTCACGGGCGGTCCGCTCGCGGGCCTGCAGTTCGGCGGCGGCGTGCGCTATATCGGCGGCTCGTATGGCGATACGGCCAACACGTTCATGACGTCGTCGGCGACGCTAGTCGATATCTCGCTGCGCTACGACCTGGGTCGTCGCTTCTCGAGCCTGCAGGGCTGGACTACTTCGCTCAACGTGTCGAACCTGCTCGATCGCAAGTACTTCGCCTCGTGCACCAGCGCGAACTACTGCTACTACGGCCAGGGTCGCCTGTTGATGGCGGGCGCGAAATATCAGTGGTAATTCAACAGGAGGCAGTGCTGCAATGCATGTTCAAGTGGATCGTTCGATGAGTGCGGATGAAGTCTCGTCCGCGTGGCAGCGGCTGTCTCCTGTGCAAGAAGGCATGTGGTTCATGCAACGCCTCGCGCCCGATTCGGGTGCGTGGCATCTGGCCCGCGCGTTTCATCTGCGCGGGGCGCTAGACATCGCTACGCCTGGTCGCGCGCTTGCGCGCGTGCGCCAGCGTCAGGCGGTGTTGCGCACGCGTTTCGAAGAGCGCGAAGGCACGCCTTATCAGATCGCCGATCTGCGTGCCGACGCGCCGCTCGACGTGCTCGATCTGTCTGAACTGGACGACGAGGCGCGCCATGCCGAACTCGCGCGCGTGCTCGAAGGGCAAGCGCAACGCCCGTTCGATCTCGCACACGAAGGCGCGGCGCGTTTTCGCCTCGTGCGGCTCGCGCCGGACTGGCACGTGCTCTCCGTGGTGGTGCATCACCTGATTTCCGATGGCGGCTCGAACGCGATTTTCGCGCGCGAGTTCGCGCAGGCCTGGCGTGACGTAGGCCCTGGCGCAAACGGCGCCACGCCGATCACGTCGCCTGAATGGCAATACGCCGATTTCGCCGCCTGGCAGCGCACGCAGCTCGCGAGCGACAAAGCGCAGGCCGACCTCGCGTGGTGGAAGCAGTACATCGGCACGCCCGACGACAGTTTCGAACTGCCAGGCGATTTCGCACGCACGAGCGCGGCCGAACGCCGCGCGCTCACGCATACGTTTGCGCTGCGCGGCACGACGCTAGACGCGTTGCGCACGCGTTGCAAGGCGGCGCGCTGCACGCCTTTTGTCGTGCTGATGGCCGCGTATCAACTGCTGTTGTGGCGTCATGCAGGCAGCCGCGACTTCTGCATCGGCGTGCCGACGAGCGGGCGCACGCTGGCCGAATGCGAGGACCTGATCGGCCTTTTCATCGACACGCGCGTGCACCGCGCGCGTATTGATCCCGCGATGACGGTCCACATGCTCATCGAGAGCGTGCGGGGCGACGCGCGCGCCGCGCTCGATCACGCCGACGTGACCTTGCCGATGCTCGTCGATGCGCTGGGCGTGCGGCGCGAGGCCGATCGGCATCCGCTGTTCCAGACGCTGTTCAACGTGCAGGGCGCGGCGGCGGCCGGGCGCTTGTCGCTCGATGGCCTCGACGTCGAAATCGTCGATGCGGAAAGCCCGCTCGCGCGCTTCGATCTGAGCTTTGACGTGCGCGTGGCCGCCGACGCCGTCAACGTGACCGTGCGCTACGACGCCTCGCGCTATCGCCCGGAGACCATCGCGCGTCTGTGCGCGCACTACGAGGCGCTGCTGGCGGCCTTGTGCGCCGATCCAGAATGCGCCGTGGCCGAACTCCCGTACCTGAGCGTCGATGAGCGTGCACAGCTTGCCGCCTGGAGTACCGCGCACGCCGATTACGGCACGAGCGTGCCCGTGCATCGCCTGTTCGAACGCGAAGCCGCTGCGTATCCCGACGCCCCCGCCTTGCTGTTCGGCGACCTCACGCTGAGCTATGCCGAACTCGACGCGCGCGCGAACCGTCTCGCGCAGCGGTTGCGGCGACTCGGCGTGGGCCCGGACGTGAAGGTGGGGATCGGCGTCGAGCGTTCGGTGGAGATGGTGGTGGGGCTCTTCGCGATCCTCAAGGC
This sequence comes from Paraburkholderia sp. J67, assembly GCF_905220265.1. Taxonomy (NCBI): domain Bacteria; kingdom Pseudomonadati; phylum Pseudomonadota; class Betaproteobacteria; order Burkholderiales; family Burkholderiaceae; genus Paraburkholderia; species Paraburkholderia sp. J67. The sequence goes on along the minus strand of NZ_CAJMZK010000007.1, from coordinate 99,584 downwards.
GGGCGGCGCGTATGTGCCGCTCGACCCCGACTATCCGGCCGAGCGCCTCGCGTACATGATCGAGGACAGCGGCATCGGCCTGTTGCTCACGCAGCATGCCTTGCGCGAGCGCTTCGCAGCGCTGATCGAGAAAGATACGGATAACGAATCATGTCGCGTGATCGAACTCGACACGCTCGATCTCAGCAACGAATCCGGCGCTTGCCCCGACGTTACGCTCGACGCTGAAAACCTCGCCTATGTGATCTACACGTCGGGCTCGACGGGACGCCCGAAAGGCGCGGCGAACCGGCATGGCGCGCTCTATAACCGCCTCGCGTGGATGCAGGCCGCGTACCGGCTCGACGCGCGCGACACGGTGCTGCAAAAGACGCCGTTCAGCTTCGATGTCTCCGTGTGGGAGTTCTTCTGGCCGCTGATGACGGGCGCGCGTCTCGCGCTTGCGCGGCCCGGCGATCATCGCGATCCGGCGCGGCTCACCGCCTTGATCGACACACATCGCGTGACCACGCTGCATTTTGTGCCGCCGATGCTGCAAGCCTTCGTGGCCGCGCTCGATGCCTGCGCGGCGTCGGCATGCGCGAGCCTGCGCCAGATCGTCTGTAGCGGCGAGGCGCTGCCCGCGACGTTGCAGGACCAGACGCTCGCGCGTCTGCCGCACGTGCAGGTGCATAACCTCTACGGCCCGACCGAAGCGGCCATCGACGTCACGCACTGGACCTGTCGCGCGGGCGACGCCGTGGTGCCGATCGGGCGGCCGATCGCCAACGTCAGCACGCATGTGCTCGACGCGGCGCTCAATCCGCTGCCCGCGGGCGTGGCGGGCGAACTCTATCTGGGCGGCGCGGGCCTCGCGCGCGGCTATCTCAACCGGCCCGCGCTCACGGCCGAGCGCTTCGTGCCCGATCCGTTCGAGCCGGGCGCGCGCCTGTATCGCACGGGCGACCTCGCGCGCTGGCGCGCGGACGGCGCGCTCGATTATCTGGGCCGCCTCGATCATCAGGTGAAGATTCGCGGCTTTCGTATCGAACTCGGCGAGATCGAGGCGGTGCTGCAACGCCAGCCCGGCGTGGAGACGGCTGTGGTCACGGCGCAAGACGGGCCTAACGGCAAGCGTCTGGTGGCCTACGTGAGCGCGCGGGCGGGGCAGCGCGTCGAGCGCGAGACGCTGGCGGCTGGGCTCGCCGCCGAGTTGCCCGACTACATGGTGCCCGCGGCCTGGGTCGAACTCGCGTGCTTCCCGCTCTCGCCAAACGGCAAGATCGACCGGCGCGCGCTGCCGCAGCCGGGCCAGGACGAACGCGCCTGGGAAGCGCCGCAAGGCGTGACCGAAGACGCGCTCGCGACGATCTGGCAGCAGGTGTTGGGCGTCGCGCGCGTGGGGCGGCACGACAACTTCTTCGAACTGGGCGGCGATTCGATCCTGAGCCTGCAGATTGTCGAGCGTGCGCGCCAGGCGGGCTGGAAGCTCACGCCGCGCCAGTTGTTCGAGCGCCAGTCGGTGGCGCAACTGGCGGCCGTGGCGCAGGCGCTCGATGCGAATGCGGCCGCCCAGGCCATGCTTGAAGCGCCCGTGGGCACGCCTGGCGCGCTGCTGCCGATGCAGGCGTGGTTCTTCGATCAGCCGATCGCGCAGCGCCATCACTGGAATCAGGCCGTGCTACTGACGAGCCGCGCGCCGCTCGACACGAATTTGCTGGCGCGCGCGTTGCATGCGCTGGTCGTGCATCACGCGGCGTTGCGCATGCATTACGAAGCGGATGCGGCGGGTGTCTGGCACGCGCGTCATGGCGAAGCGCCTGCGCCCGAAAGCCTGCTTTGGGTCCGCCACGCCGCTAGTGCCGACGAGATCCAGGCGCTGTGCGACGACGCGCAACGCAGTCTCGATCTCGCCAATGGACCGCTCTTGCGCGCGCTCGCCATCGCGATGCCGGACGGAAGCTGGCGCTTGATGCTCGCGATCCATCACCTGGCCGTGGATGGCGTGTCGTGGCGTTTGCTGATCGGCCAATGGCGCGATGCCTATGCCGCGCTGCAAAACGGCGCTGTGCCGAATCTGCCCCCGGTCATGGCGTCGACTGATCTATGGGCCGGCCGCCTCGCGGCGCACGCGCGCACGCCTGCGCTGCAAGACGAATTGCGCTACTGGCAGGAGGTCGCGCGCGTGAGCGCGGCGCTGCCTTGCGATTTTCCCGAGGGCGCGAACACCGTCGCGCAACAGCGGCACGTCGCGCTTACGCTCGATCGCGCGCAGACGCATACGCTCCTGCACGACGCCGCCGCTGCGTGGCGCACGCAGGTCAACGATCTGTTGTTGACGGCGCTCGGCCGCGCGTTGAGCGGCTGGATGGGCGATCACGACCGGCGCATTCGCATCGACCTCGAAGGCCACGGCCGCGAGGACCTGTTCGACGATGTCGATCTGAGCGGTACGGTTGGCTGGTTCACGAGCCTTTATCCGGTTGTGCTCGACGTGCAGGGCGATCCCGGCGCCGCCTTGCGTCGCGTGAAGGAAACGCTGCGTGCCGTGCCCGCGCGCGGCATCGGCTACGGCGTGCTGCGCTATCTCGGCAATGAGGCGGCGCTTCGGTCGCTTGAACCGTCGCAAGTGGTTTTCAACTATCTGGGCCAGTTCGACCAGCATTTCGACGAGGCCGAGGCGTGGCAGCCCGCGCGCGAGCTTGCGGGTTCTCAATCGAACGCACAAAGCATCGCGCAAGCCACCTCGCAATCCGCCGGCGCGCCGCTAGCCTACGCGCTCGCGGTCAGCGGCAAGGTGCTGGATGGCGCGCTTACGCTCACGATCGGCTACAGCGGCGCGCGCTATCGCGACGCCACGGTCGAACGACTCGCGGTCGCTTTCGGCGCCGCATTGCGCGAACTGATCGCGCAATGCACCCACGCTCGCGCAGGCGCGACACCCTCCGATTTCCCGCTCGCCGCGCTCGGCCAGGATGAACTCGATGCGCTGCCGCTCGCGCTGGCGGATGTCGCCGATCTGTATCCGCTCTCGCCCATGCAGGCCGGCATGCTGTTCCACGCACTCTATGCGCGCGGTGGCAGCGTCTATCTGAACCAGTTGCGCGTCGATCTCGACGGCCTCGATGCCGGACGTTTTCGCGCTGCCTGGCATGCGCTCACGCAGCGCCACGACATCTTACGTACCGGCTTTGTCGCGCAAGGCGAGGGCTGGCTGCAATGGATTGCGCGCGCGGTGGAGCTGCCGATCGAAGAGCACGACTGGCGCAATCGGGCCGATCAGGATGGCCTCGACATCGCGCTGGACACTTTCGCCGCAGAGCAACTCGAACGCGGCTTCGATCTCTCGCGCGCGCCGTTGCACCGGCTTGCGTTGATTCGCACGGGCGAGCGGCGCTATCACTTCGTCTGGACGCACCATCATCTGCTGATGGACGGCTGGAGCGTCTCGCAACTGCTGGGCGAAGTGCTGCGCCATTACAGCGGCCAGGCGCTGCCCGTGCACAGCGGCCGCTATCGCGACTACATTGGCTGGTTGCAGGGCCAGGATAAGGCGGCGAGCGCCGCGCACTGGCAGGCGCAGATCGCGCGCCTCGACGGTCCGACGCATCTGGCCGAGGCCATGCCAAAGCGCAACACCCAGGTGCCCGATGCGGCGTCCCACTACGCGCTGCACACGCTGGAACTCGACGCGGCCACCACGGCGCGCCTTGTCGCCTTCGTGCGCGAGGAGCGCGTGACCGTCAACACGCTGTTGCAGGCGGCCTGGGCGCTGCTGTTGCAGCGCTATACGCACCAGCCGGCAGTGGTGTTCGGTGCGACGCTCGCGGGCCGACCCGCCGACTTGCCGGGCGCGGCGCATCTGCTCGGCCTCTTCATCAACACGCTGCCGGTGGTGGCCGAGCCGCGCGCGCATCGGCAACTGGGCGACTGGCTGCGCGAGCTTCAGGCGCAGGGCATGGCCGCGCAGGAGCACGCGCATACGCCCCTGCACGAGATCCAGCGCTGGGCGGGCGCGAGCGGGCAAGGGTTGTTCGATACGCTCGTGGTGTTCGAGAACTATCCCGTCGACGCGGTGCTTAAGGACGCGCAACCGGGCGGCCTCGCCATCGACAAGGTGAGCGCGCGCGACGAAACGAGCTATGCGCTGACGCTGGGCGTTACGCAAGGCGAGACGCTGCGGCTGGGCCTGCGTTATGCGCGCGACGCGTTCAGCGACGCCGATGCCGAGCGCCTCGCGCAACAGATGGCGCGCTTGCTGCGTGAAGCCGCGCTCACGCCGGGTGCGGCGCAACAAGCGCTCGGCGCGTTCGATCCGCTCGATGAAGTTGAGCGTGATGCGTTGATCGAGCTTGGCTGCGCCGATACGTCACCGGCCGATTCGATCGACACGCCCGTGCATCGGCAAATCGCCGCGCGCGCCGCGCACACGCCCGACGCGCTGGCCATCGTCGCGGGCGACACACGCATGACGTACGCCGAACTGAACACGCGCGCCAATCGCCTCGCGCACCGCCTCATGCACGCGGGCGTCGGGCCGGAAGTGCGCGTGGGGCTCGCGGTGAGTCGTGGCGCGCAGATGATCGTCGCGATGCTGGCGGTGATGAAGGCGGGCGGCGCCTACGTGCCGCTCGATCCCGCGTACCCGGCCGAGCGCCTCGCGTACATGATCGAGGACAGCGGTATCGGCTTGTTGCTCGCGCAACCAACTGACACGAACGCCAACGCCATGCTCGCTGCCGCGTCGCTGCCGGTGGTGAATCTCGACGCGCCCGATCTCGCCGATGAACCGCCGCACGAGCCGCAATGTACGGTGCAGGCGGGCAATCTCGCCTACGTGATCTACACCTCGGGCTCGACGGGGCGTCCGAAGGGCGTGGGCGTGGCGCATGGCGCGCTGGCGATGCACTGTGCGGCCATCGGCGCGCGCTACGCCATGACCGCCGCCGACCGCGAGCTGCACTTCGCGTCGATCAACTTCGACATCGCGCACGAACGCTGGATCGTGCCGCTGTGCGCGGGCGGCGCGCTCGTGATCGCCGAGCCCGCGCGCTGGACCACCGCGCAACTGATCGAGGCGATGCGTCGCGAGCGCGTTTCGGTGGTGTTTCTCACGCCTTCGTATCTGAACAATCTCGTGGCGGAATGCGCGCTCGATACCGCCGATGCCTCGGATGCGCCGCTCGCGCTGCGCCTGTGCATCGTGGGCGGCGAAGCGTGGAGCGCGCAGGCGATGCAGGCCGCGTGCCGCGCGTTGCCGGGCTGTCGCCTCATCAACGCCTACGGGCCGACTGAAACCGTGATCGCACCCACGGCGTGGGATGTCGATCCGGCCTTCGAGGGGACTTACGCGCCGATCGGCCGCCAGATCGGCGAGCGCGTCGCGTACGTATTCGATGCGGCGATGAATCTCGCGCCGCGCGGCGTGGCGGGCGAACTGTATCTGGGCGGCGCGGCCCTCGCGCGCGGCTATCTGCAACGGCCCGCGCTCACGGCCGAACGCTTCGTGCCCGACCCGTTCGACGCGGCGGGCGGGCGTCTCTATCGTACCGGCGACCTCGTGCGCTGGCGCGACGACGGTGCGCTCGAATACCTCGGCCGCCTCGATCAGCAGGTGAAGCTGCGCGGCTTTCGCGTGGAGCTGGGCGAAGTGGAGGCGGCGCTGCTCGCGCAGCCCGGCGTGCGCGAAGCTGTGGCGCTGGTGGAGGGTGGCACGCGGCTGCTGGCGTACGTGACGCCACAGACGCAGGCACGAGTGGACGAACTCGATCCGCAGGCGCTCAAGCATGCGCTCGCGCGCACGCTGCCCGATTACATGGTGCCCGCCGCGATCGTGGTGCTCGACGCGTTGCCGCTCACGCCCAACGGCAAGATCGACCGCCGCGCGCTGCCTGTGCCGCAAGCGCAGGCAAGCGAGGATTACGCCGCGCCGCAAGGCGCGACCGAAGCGGCGCTCGCGCGCCTCTGGAGCAAGGTGCTGGGCATCGAACGCGTCGGCCGGCATGCGCACTTCTTCGAACTCGGCGGCGATTCGATCCTGAGCCTGAAGCTGCAACGGCGCGTGGCGCGCGAGTTCGGCGTGGAGGTCGCGCTGGCGGCACTGTTCGCCGCGCCCACGCTCGATGCTTACGCACGCGCCGTGGACGAGGCGCGTGCGCAAGGCTCGCAGCACGAAACGCCCATTGCCGATACCCTGCAATCCCTTCTTTCCGATCTGATGCAATGAACCGTAGGGCAATCCTCGCCGCGCTGGCTGGCGGCGCTTTTCTGGGCACTGGCGCGCGCGCCTGGGCGGCCGCGCCGCGCCGCGTGATCGTGCTCGACTGGGGCCTCGCCGAGTTGACGCTGGCGCTCGGCGTGGTGCCCGTGGGCATGGCGAATACGCCGGGCTTCCGGCGCAATTTCACGGCGTGCCCGGTGCCCGCTTCGGTGGTCGATCTCGGTCTGATGTTTCAGCCCAACATGGAGCTGATGCTCGCGCTCAAGCCCGATCTGATCGTCATCACGCCCGCGCATGCGTCGATGCGCGGTGCGCTCGAACGCATCGCACCCACCGTCACGCTCGGCATGTTCCGCGCGAGTCCCACGCCTTATACGGCCGCGTGCGACGAGACGATGCGCCTTGCGCGCCTGTTCGATCGCGAGGCGCAAGGCGAGGCTGCGCTCGCGCAGTCGCGTCGCGCTATCGACGCGGCGCGCGCGCGGCTCGATGCGCTGCCCGCAGCGTCGCAGGCACGCAGCGCACCGGTGTATCTCACGCGCTTCATCGACGAATCGCATCTGCGCGTGTTCGGCACGCATAGCCTGTTTGGCGAGCTGCTTGCGCAACTCGGCCTGCGCAACGCGTGGGGCCGGGCCGATGGCGCGGCGGCCTCGGCGATGATCGGCTTCGATGCGCTCGACGCCGATCCGCGCGCGACGCTCGTCTACGTGGAGCCGCTGCCCGCCATGACCGCGACGATGATGCAGACGAGCCGCGTCTGGCAAGCGATGCCGTTTGCGGGCGCGGGGCGCATGACCGGCATGGCTGCCGTGCCGCCCGAAGGCGGCATCCTGAGCGCGGCGTTTTTCGCGCATGCGCTCGTGGATGCGCTGGGCGCGCGGCGCGTCGCGGAGGCCGCATGAAAAATGTCATGACCACGCCCTTTGCGCCGATGCACCGCACCCCGCTCATGGCGGTTTGCGCGCTGTTTGCACTGGCGGCGCTGCTGTTCGCGCTGCGCCTCGATACGCGCCTTGCGCCCGCATTCTGGTGGCAGGCGCTCGTATCGCCCTCGGCCAGCGATGTGACGCAATTGCTGGTGCACTACGGCGACTTCCCGCGTGTGGCCGTCACACTGCTGTGCGGGGCCGCGCTCGGTCTCGCGGGCGTGGCGACGCAGCAGGTGTTGCGCAACCCGCTGGCGGAGCCGATGACGCTCGGCATCTTCTCCGGCGCGTGGCTGGCGCTTGCGCTGGCCACCGTCTACGCGCCGTTCCTGCTCGCGAGCGGGCGCGACGCGGTTGCGCTCACGGGCGGCGCGCTGGCGCTGGCCGCCGTATTCGCGCTGGCGGCGCGGCGCGGGATGTCGCCGCTCGCGCTGATCCTCGCGGGCATGATCGTCAATCTGTGCGGCGGCGCGTTCTGTCTCGCGTTGGCGATCTCGCACTACGACCTGTTGAGCGGCCTGCTGGTGTGGGGCGGCGGCTCGTTCGCGCAGCACGACTGGCACGTCGCGCTCGCGCTGGCGGTGCGCTTCGTGCCGTGCGCGCTGCTGTTGCTGCTGTTGCTGCGGCCGATGGCGGTATTCGATCTCGGCGATACGGTGGCGTCGAGCCTGGGCGTGTCGCTGCGCACCACGCGCGTCATCACGCTCGGCCTCACGCTGCTGATCGCCGCCTTTGTGGTGAGCGCGGTGGGCGTGATCGGCTTCGTCGGGCTTTCGGCGCCCGCGCTCGCGCGGCTCGCGGGCGCGCGCCGCCTGCGCGAACGCGTGATCTGGTCGCCGCTGATTGGCGCGGCGCTCTTGTGGCTCGCCGATCAACTCGCACAACTCTGCGCGGCGCGCTTCGGCATGGCGATGCCCACCGGCGCGATCACGACGCTGATCGGCGCGCCGCTGCTGCTGGTGATGCTGCGCCGTCTGCGCGGCCGCCGCGATGTTGCGCCCGCAACCACCCAGCCCAGCGCGCCGATTTCGCCGCGCGGCCTGCGCGTGGTCGCGCTGGCGAGCGCGCTGGGCCTGGCGCTGGTCGTCGTGCTGTCGCTCACACTTGGGCGCGGCCTCGCGGGCTGGCATCTGAGCGACGCCCACGAAGCCGCCGCGCTGCTGTTCCTGCGCCTGCCGCACGTGGTGGCGGCAGCGGGCGTGGGCGTGCTGCTCGCGCTCTCGGGCGGCATCGTGCAGCGCATGACCGGCAATCCGATGGCGAGCCCCGACTTGCTCGGCATCTCGGCGGGCGGCGCGCTCGGCTTGACGGGTGCGCTCTTTCTCACCGCGCATCCGGGGCTGCCGACCTTTCTCGTCTGGTGCGCGGCCGGTTCGATGGTCACCTTGTGCGCGCTGGTGCTGATTTCGCGAGCCTCGTCGTTCTCGCCCGACACGCTGATCCTCGCGGGCATGACGCTAAGCGCGGCATTCCAGGCGGTTTCCGTGATCGCGGTGTCGAGCGGCGACCCGCGCGTCATCATTCTCTACAACCTGCTGGCGGGCTCGACCTATAACGTCGGGCCGCTGATGGCCGCGCTGGTGGCCGTCTGTGCGCTGCTGGCGCTCGCAGCCGTGCCGTTGTGCCGCCGCTGGCTGGAAATCCTGCCGCTTGGCGATGCGGTCTCGGTGGGCCTCGGCGTGCGTATCGCCGGGGCACGTTTCGGACTGCTGATGCTGAGCGCGTTGTTGAGCGCCGTGGCGACGCTCGTGATCGGGCCGCTGTCCTTCATCGGCCTGATGGCGCCGCATATGGCGCGTTTGCTCGGCATCCGCCGCGCCATGCCCTTGTTGTTCATCAGCGCCGCGTTCGGCGCGACCTTGATGATCGGCTCGGACTGGCTCGGCCGCTGGGTGTTGTTCCCGCAGGAAATGCCGGCTGGCGTGATGGCCACGCTGCTCGGCGGGCTGTATCTGATCCTCACGATGTTCCGGCGTCCGGCGCAAGACCGGCCCGGTTCCTGACGCACCGTACCTGGGAGTCTCATGTCTTTGCTCTTGAAGCTTGCGCGCAATTCACGCTGGACCCTGTTCGTCGCGCTCGTCACCAGCCTTGTCAGCGGCTTTGGCAACGCGGGTCTCGTCGCGCTCATCAACCAGGCGCTGGCGGCCACCACGACGCAGCTCGTGCACCTGGGATGGGAGTTCGTCGCGCTCGGCGTGATCGTGCTCGTCACCCGCACGCTCTCGCAGACGCTGTTCATGGACCTCGGCCAGCGCGCCAAGGCGGACCTGCGCATGCAGACCATCCGGCGTCTGGGCGACGCCTCGTTCCGGCATCTGGAGCAGCAAGGCGCGGCACGCTCGCTGGCCGTGCTCACCCAGGATCTGGACGCCATCGTGATGCTGTTCGTGCGCATGCCCGCGCTCGCGATGCAAAGCGCGGTCATCATCGGTTGCCTGGCCTACCTGAGCGTTTTGTCGTGGCAGATCCTGCTGGTGGCGATCCTCACGATCGGCATCGGCGCGGCGGGCTTTCGGGTGGCCAATGGCCGCGCGCTGTTTCACCTGCGCGCGTCGCGCAAGCGCGAGGACGATCTGGTGCGCCACTTCCGCGCGCTGTTCGACGGCGCCAAGGAGCTGAAGCTGCATCGCCCGCGCCGCGCCGCCTTTATCGACGACACGCTTTCCACCAACGTGGAAGCCGTGCGCGTGCAGCGTACGCGCGGCTACGTTCTGTATGCGGCGGCCGCGAGCTGGGGCAGCTTCATCCTGTTTGCCTTCATCGGCATCACGCTGTTCGTGGTCGCGCGGCTCTTTCCCGTGAACACGCATGTGATGTCGGGCTACGCGATGGTGTTCCTCTACATGATCATGCCGATCGAGTCGCTGCTTTCGGCGATTCCGAATATCAGCACCGCGCGCGTGGCGCTGGAGCGTATCGAACAGGTGAACGCGGAATTGCCGCTCGAAATCGCGCATGACGCGGGCCGTGTCGATACGCCTGTGAAAAATGCGTTCGACAGCATCGTGCTCGATGGCGTTACGCATCGTTATTTCCGCGAGAAGGAAAACGATGTATTTACGCTCGGACCGGTCAACCTCGCGTTCAAACCGGGCGAACTCGTCTATCTGATCGGCGGCAACGGCAGCGGCAAGACTACGCTGGCGAAGATGATCGTGGGCCTATATCCGCCCGAAAGCGGGCGCATCCTGCTCAACGGCGCGAGCGTGGACGAGGCCGGGCGCGATAGCTATCGGCAGTTGTTTTCGGTGGTGTTCAGCGACTTCTTCCTGTTCGACAGCCTGCTGGGTATGCGTTTCGACGGGCTCGACCAGACGGCGCAGGAACTCCTCGTGCATCTGCAACTCGATCACAAGGTCAGCATCAAGGACGGCGCGTTTTCCACGCTCGAACTCTCGCAGGGGCAAAGAAAGCGTCTCGCGTTGCTGGTGGCGTATCTGGAAGACCGGCCGTTCTATCTATTCGACGAATGGGCCGCCGATCAAGACCCGCTCTTCAAGGACGTGTTCTATCGCAAGCTGTTGCCCGAGCTGAAAGCCAAGGGCAAGACCGTGCTGGTCATCACCCACGACGACCGCTATTTCCATCTCGCCGACCGCTATATCAAGCTCGAATACGGTCAGCTTGTGGAGGCGGGCGCGGGGGCGGATCTCAGCGCGCGATATGTCGGTGGAAGCGGCGAGGGCGCGACTTCGCACGTGCTGCTTGCCGCGCGTGGATAAGGTTGAATTGCTGTCGAGTTTTTTGCCAATGAGTTTGTCTATGAAACTGCCGTCCGACGATACGCTTCAGGAAGCGCCACTCAGCGCCGCGCCCGCGCAAGCGCTATTCACGCTCGATAACGTCTCGTTCGAAGCGGGTGGCCGCACGCTGCTCAAGCCCTTGTCGCTGACCCTGGCGAAGCACCGCGTGTACGGCCTGATCGGCCATAACGGCTCGGGTAAATCCACGCTCGTGAAGTTGCTCGCGCGTCAGCAGCAGCCCGCGTCCGGCGTGATCGATTTCGCCGGGCAGCCGCTCGCGCAATGGGAGAGCCGCGCGTTCGCGCGCAAGGTCGCCTATCTGCCGCAGCAGTTGCCCGCCGCCGACGGCATGACGGTGCGCGAACTCGTGGCGCTCGGGCGCTATCCGTGGCACGGCGCGCTTGGCCGTTTCTCGCGCAACGACGCGCAAAAAGTGCTCGAAGCGATGGAGCAGACCGACGTGCTGCGTTTCGCCGATCGCGCCGTCGACAGCCTCTCGGGCGGCGAGCGTCAGCGTGTGTGGCTCGCGATGCTGGTTGCGCAGGATAGCGATTGCCTGCTGCTCGACGAGCCGATCTCCGCGCTCGACATCGCTCATCAGATCGAGGTGCTGGCGCTCGTGCGGCGCCTGAGCGAGGAGCGCGGCATCGGCGTGGTGGTGGTGCTGCACGACATCAACATGGCGGGCCGCTTCTGCGACGAACTCATCGCGCTCAAGGGCGGCAGCCTGCTCGCGCACGGGCCGTCCGCCGCCTTGATGCGCGCCGAGACGCTCAGCGCGATCTACGGCATTCCAATGGGCACCGTCGCGCATCCGGACGGCGGCTTGCCGATCAGCTTCGCGCATTGAGCGCGCCTGATACTATCCTTGATGTTCGCTCGAAGCCTGATTTCAGGTCTGTCATGAAACCGCAATCGAATCCGGCCGCCGCCGCTGGATTCGATTGCCGACTCGCATTCCCAGGTTCTCCCGATGAAACGAATCCCCGCAGCAAGCAGTCTTGTCGCCGGTGCGTTGTGCGCCGCTTTGCTCGGCGCGTGTGCGCGTCTGGGTGCGGAACATGCCGATCAGGCTACGCAGATCGACAGTGCGCAATCGACACAAAGCGAACCGTATCGCGCAGAGATTCGCCGCACCGCCGATGGCATCCCGCATATCCGCGCGAACGACTGGGGTGGTCTCGGCTACGGCGCGGGCTACGTGCAGGCGCAGGACAATCTCTGCACGCTCGCGGATGCCTTCGTGACGTATCGCGGCGAGCGCTCCGCGCAGGCCGGCCCGCATTTCGGACCCGATGCGCGGCCGCCGTCCGCCGCGTCGTTTGGCCAGCCGCGCAATCTCGACGCTGACTTCTTTTTTCGCCTCGTGGCCAATGACGACGCCGTCGCGCGTTTTCGCACCGCCCAGACGCCGCGCGTGCGCGCGCTCGTGGCAGGTTTCGCGGCGGGCTACGACCGCTATCTCGACGATCTTCGAGCGGGGCGGTTCGCGGGCGCGCATGCCGCTTGCGCAAGCGCCGAGTGGGTCCGTCCGATCAACGCCGACGATGTGTATCGGCGCCTGATCGCCGCCACACTCGCGGGCGGCGAGGGGCATTTCGTCGAAGCCATTGCTCATGCGCAGCCGCCTTCGGCGCAGGCTGCGCCCGCGCAACCAGAGGCGGCAAGCGCACCCCATGCCGATCGTGGCGCAACCCCCGTTGCCATGAACATCGCGCCGGCGCGCTTCGAGATCGCCCAGCGGGCAGGCATCGGCAGCAACGCCCTGGCGTTCGGCGCGGCCAAAACGCGCGACGGCGCGAGCCTGCTGTTCGGCAATCCGCACTGGTTCTGGCAGGGTCCTGACCGCTTCTACGAAACGCAGCTCACCATTCCCGGCCAGCTCAACGTTGCGGGTGCAACGTTTCTTGGCGTGCCGGTCGTGATGATCGGCTTCAACGACAACATCGCCTGGACGCATACGGTCTCGCAGGCGCGCCGCTTCGGCATCTTCCAGCTCACGCTCGTGCCTGGCGCGCCCACGCACTATCTCTACGATGGCCGCGACGAAGCCATGCAGGCCGTACCGATCACCGTACAGGCACGCCAACGCGACGGCACGCTCGCGAGCGTCACGCGCACACTGTACCGCTCGCGCTTCGGGCCGCTGATCGACCTCGCGTCGATGTCGCCCGCGCTCGCCTGGAATGCGCAACACGCCTTCGCGCTGCGCGACGTGAATGCCGACAACACGCGCGTGTTCGAAAACTTCCTTGCCTGGGACGGCGCGAAGTCGCTCGACGATTTCATCGCGATCCAGAAGCGTTACGCGGCCGCGCCGTGGGTCAATACCTTCGCGATCGGGCGCAACGATGCGCGCGTGTGGTTCGCCGACATCGGCGCGACGCCGGGCGTGAGCGACGCGCTCGCGCAGGCTTGCACGCCGCCGCTGGGCCGCGCTTTCGACGCGAAGGCGCCGGGGGTGCCGTTCCTCGACGGTTCGAAGAGCGCCTGCGAATGGCAGAGCGAAGCGGGTACGCCTCAGGCGCGTACGCTGGGCGTGGCGCACATGCCTTCGCTGCTGCGCGACGATTACGTGGGCAACTTCAACGACAGCTACTGGCTCACGAATCCGGCCGTGCCGCTCACGGGCTTCGCGCGCGTAACCGGCATCACGGGCATCCCGCAGACGTTGCGCACGCGCCTGGGTCATGCACTTGCCGCGCAATTGCAGGCCGCGCCGGGCGGCGTCACACGCGAGGCCGTGGAGCAGGGCGTGCTGACGAGCCGCTCGATGTCGGAGGAACTGTTGCGACGTCCGGTGCTCGATGCACTGTGCAAGGCTGACGCGCCCGACGTTGCGGCGACCCGTAACGGTAGCGACGATGCCGATGTCGCGCAGGCCTGCAAGGTGCTCGCGGCGTGGGATGGCACCGCGCGCAGCGACGCGCGCGGCGCGAATCTGTGGGACGAGTTCTGGCGGCGCGCCAGCGCACTGCCGCCCGAAAAGCTCTATCGCACGCCGTTCGATCCCGCCGCGCCGCTTACCACACCGAGCGGCCTCAAGACCGACGACGCAGCCACCCTGGCGGCGCTGCGCCACGCGCTCGGCGAGTCCGTGCGCGCGCTGCGCGCCTTCGGCTTCGCCGCCGACTCCACGCGTGGCCAACTGCTCTATACGCAGCGCGGCGCCGTGCGCGTGCCGCTCTATGGCGGCTGCAACGACGCGGGCTATTTCACGGTGGTTTGCGCGCAGCATCCGCTCAACGCGGGTGGCTACGCGATGGACGGCAGCGGGCACGGCGACAGCTATGTGCAGGTCGTGAGCTTCGGCAAGGACGGCGTGGACGCCGATACGATGCTCGCGCATTCGCTCTCCGACGATCCGGCCTCGCCGCACTACAGCGACGCCACGCGCGAGTTCGCTCGCGGGACGTGGCAGCGATTCCGCTTCACCGAAAGCGCCATTGCCGCCGATCCTGTGCTTTCGGCCACCACGCTGCAATCGATGCCATCGGCACCGGCTGCTCCCGCGCAATAAGTTGCGTTGTCATCAAACTGGCCGATCGCCCGGCATACAATGCCCGCCAACAGGAATGCGCGGGCATGGCAGGCGTTGCAGGTAGCGTGGTTTGCGCATTTCATCCAGAACCCTGATTTTGGGCGAAATACGTGTCTCCCGTTACACTGCGCCGCTGGTCGAGCGTGCATCGCTGGTCGAGTCTGATCTGCACGCTGTTTCTCTTCGTGATCTGCCTCACCGGGCTGCCGCTGCTCTTTGCCGATGAGATCGAAGGCTGGCTCGATCCGCATGTCTATGCGAGCGTGCCAGCCGGGACGCCTCCGGCGAATCTCGATCGCATCGTCGCGCAAAGCCGTGCGCGCTATCCCGGCGAGATCGTCACCTCGGTCTTTCGCGACGACGACGAACCGCAGGTGGCGGTCTGGATGGCGCCGTCGTGGGACGCCTTTGAAAACCGGCCGTCGACCCGCCATTCGGTGCGCTTCGACGCGCGCACGGGCGCGTTGCTCGAACGCGACGTCTCTCCCGGCAGTCAGCAGTGGACCTTCCTGAACGTCATGTTGCGGCTGCACCGCGATCTGTTCGCGGGTCTACCCGGTGAACTGTTTCTCGGCTTTATGGGCCTGCTGTTCGTAATCGCGACGGTCTCGGGCGTCGTGCTCTATGGGCCGTATATGAAGCATCTCGCGTTCGGCACGGTGCGCGCCGCTCGCGCGCGACGCGTGCGCTGGCTCGATCTGCATAACCTGTTCGGCATCACGACGTTCGTCTGGGTGTTCGTGGTGGGAGCAACCGGCGTGCTCAACGAATTGTCGACGCCGCTCTTCGCGCTCTGGCAACGCGGCGATGTGCATCAGATGCTCAGCCGTTATCAGGACGCCGCGCCGCCCGCGCTGCATGAGCTCGGCTCGGTGCAGGCCGCGTTCGACACGGCGTCGCGCGCGGCGCCCGGCATGACCGTGACGGGCCTCACGTTCCCGACGCGCGCCAACGGCAGTCCGTGGCATTACCTGCTGTGGGCGAAGGGGAGTGCCACGCTGACCTCGCGGCTGTTCAGCCCGATTCTCGTCGATGCCCGCACGGGCGCGCTCACGGCGGTCGTGAACATGCCGTGGTATCTGCGTGCGCTCGAAGTTTCGCGGCCATTGCATTTCGGCGACTACGGCGGCATGCCGCTCAAGCTTCTCTGGGCCATGCTCGATCTCATCACCCTTGTCGTGCTCGGCAGCGGGCTGTATCTGTGGTTTGCACGCGCGCGGCGCGTGAAGGAGGCGCGTGCACCCGGCCTTGTGGCGCGCGTCGTGGATGGAGGAGGCGTATGACCACGGCTGCACGTCATCGAACGGGCGGGTTGCGCCGCGTGTGGGCGATTCCACTCACGCTCGCCGCGTTGACGGCGGGCGGCCTGGCCGCCGCCTTGTTGGGCTCCGACGCCGGGCGGGTGTTCGCGTGGTGTGCGCTCGCCACGCCCGTGGCGGTGGCGTTGCGATTCGCGTTCGCGCGGCGCGGGTAATCGCCTGATCGATTGCTCAACAATCTGTTGCCGTTACGGTCAACAGAATTGGAAATTAACGCGTATATACTCGCAACAGAAGTGAGCCGTGCCCAGGCGGCATGAATACTTCGCTGAACAAGGGCAAGTCCCCCCGTTTTTTTCGTCGCGGATGACCTCCGAAACCCGTGGCAATTGTCGTAACCGACACTTGCCGGGGATGGTCGCGCCTGCTGTTGGCGAAAAGCTATGTATTAACCATTTCGCCGGTTTTTTGATGCCGTGAAATGGTGGGAGTACTGTATGGACTATATCGAAAGCCTCCGGATATTTCGGACGGTAGTCGAAGCCAAAGGGTTTCGACGAGCAGCAGACAGGCTGGGCACCACGCCGCCGGTTATTTCGCGCGCCGTTGCTTCGCTCGAGCAACGTCTTGGCGTTCGACTGTTCAATCGCACCACACGTCAGGTGTCCTTGACGGAATCGGCCACGCGCGTTTATGACCGGTGCTGCCAGATTCTCGACGATCTCTCGGTTGTCGAAGACGAAATGACGGGGCAGACGCATACGCCCTCCGGCGTTCTACGGCTCGTTGCGCACACCACGGCGACCAACAAGCGGCTGGTGCCACTCATCGCCAGTTTCAAGCAGCGGTATCCCAAAGTCAGTCTCGACATCACACTGACTGAACGCCCCGTTGACCTCGTGGCCGACGGTTTTGACCTGGGCGTCGTTTTGCCCTTCATGCTGAGTTCCGATCAAGCCGTCACCCGATTGCTGGAGCGCATGCCATTGGGCATCTTCGCGACAGAAGCGTACCTCGCGAGCCACGCGCGACCGGTCACGCCAGAGGATCTTGCGGCGCACACGTTTGTCGTTATGCCACCGTCGTTGCGAAAGCCGGTGCTCACGTTTCGTGGCGAAGAACACCAGGATCTGACGATACCGATCCGCTACGATGTCTCTTCGAATAATCCCGTCTTTAATCGGGAAATGGTTCTCATGGGATTTGGCATCGGCGCACTGCCCATTGCGCTTGTTGAAGAGGAAATCAGTTCGGGGAAACTGGTCAGGTTGCTGGAGGCGTTTGAAATCCGGGAAGGGGCAGTCGAAATCCGGCTCGCCTATAACACCCGAACCTTGATGCCCGCCAAGGTGCGCGCATTCATCGATCATGCCGGCGAGTTTTTCGACGAACTGGCAAAGACCACCGCAACTGCGGGCGGGCGTTCGAACGCGTCAAGCGCGTCGTGACGACGCCGGCAGCGTTTTCATGATGCCTTCGAGATGGGTTGGACCGGCCGCAATGGCGCTCAGAAAGAGGGAGATCGTGAAATGCACCATCTGGTCGAGCGGAACCGCACCGCTCGAACGCGGCACGCGGTCGGAAAGAATCAGCGTAGCGAGACCATGCTCGACGCTCCATGCCGCGTGCGTCGCAAGCGGAAGCGATCGCTTGGGCCAGGCGCTTTCCTGCGCCGCGGATTCGATCACGGTGGCGAAGAGATCAAAAGATTTCGAGCCTTCGTCCGTCAACTCGGGATACAAATCTCTCGCGACAAGGCGCGGCCCGATCATCAAATCGAAGAGCCCTTTGTGCGTTCGCGCGAAATCGACGTAGGCGTGCATCATCTGATACGCCTTGGTCATGGCGGGGCTATCGGCCAACAGTATTTCCCGGCGCATCGTCGCGAGGTCGCGAAAGCCATCAGCCGCAATGGCCGCGAGAAGACCGTCCTTGCCTGCGAAGTGGCGTGAAGGCGCGGCTTCGGAGACCCCAACGGCGCGCGCCAGGTATCTCAAGCTCAATTCGTGGGCACCCACTTCTTCGAGCGCACGCCGACCTTCGGCGATTAACGCATTGCGCAGATTTCCGTGGTGATAAGGCGTAGCGGCGGCAGCGGACGGTTTCGAACTCACAGTGCGGGAATGGGCGGTCCAGAGGCGAATCATTATAGGCGGGCGGCTTTGGCACGCGCAACGATTGCCCTGGGATGCGTACAAATGGGGATTGATCACGGAGGGAATGCGCTTTTCTTCTCCCGGGAATACCCTGATTTGCATCTAAGTTAACACTGTTATCATCAACTCACGCTGAACCGCCGGGTCGATATCGAGCGAGGAAGCAAGAAGCTGATTTCGGCCAGGCAGATCCGCGAGTCGTTTCGCTGTCCTACCTAAGGTCCGTTCGTTTTAACCCCCACGCCCGCCGTATTGACGGGTCACGATGCAGGACGAGAGATGAGCACTGTCGTGTTTGAAAAGGATGGCGCGGTTGGCGTCGTCACGATGTCGAAGCCGCCCCACAACCTGATCGAGGATACGTTTCTGAAGGACCTCCTCGCGGCTTATAGCCAGGCCGTGGAGCAGGGCTGCCGCGCAATCCTGCTGCGTAGCGCGATGCGTCACTTTTGCGCGGGCGCCGATGTGGCCGGTTTTGCGGGGGGCGGTCGCCGTCGCGATCAGGCGGGCCTCGATGCCTTGCTCGACTCGCTCGAGAACGTTCCGCTGCCTACGGTGGCGGCGGTGCATGGCGGTTCGCTCGGTGGCGGCCTTGAATTGGCGCTGACCTGCGACATGATTATTGCGGCCGACACGGCTTTCTTCGCCGCAGCGGAGTCGAGCCTCGGTCTGTTGCCGCTGCTCGGCGGCGTGCAGCGTCTCGTTCAGCGCGCGGGTCCCGCGCGTGCGAAGGAGATCGCCATGTTCGGCCGCCGTCATGACCCCGTGGCGCTCGAACGGTGGGGCGTCATCAATCTCGTCACGGCCGAATCCGAATTGCCGGCAGTGGCGATGTCGTGGGCGCGCCAGCTCGCGGCGGGCCCGACCGTCGCCCTCAAGGGTATCAAGACGCTCGCCAACCTGTCGGCGCGACACGGTATTGCGGGCGCGGACGCAAGACAGACCGAAATCAGCAACATGATGTGGGCGAGCGCCGATCAAAAGCGCGGCCTCGAATCGTTCGCGAAGTCAGGCCCGGGTTCGGCTATTTTCGAGGGGAATTAATCATGGGCGCTCCTCTCGATGGACTGAAGGTTATCGATTTCACGCGTGTTCTGGCGGGCCCGCTGTGCACGAAAACGCTGCGCGATCTTGGCGCGGAGGTCATCAAGATCGAACCGCCGAGCGGGGACACGGGGCGTGGCGGCGTACCGCACATCGGCACGATGTCGGTCTACTACGCCCAGCAGAATGCGGGCAAACGCAATCTGAGTCTCGATCTGAACTGGCCCGAGGCGCGGGCGATCGTGACGGACCTGTGCCGTGACGCCGACATCATTGTCGAGAACTTTCGCCCCGGCACGCTGGCCCGTTTCGGGCTGGGTTACGAGCAGGTTCGCGAGTTCAATCCCGCAGTCGTGTACGTCTCCATGAGCGGCTATGGCCAGACGGGGCCGTGGCGCAACCGGCCGGCCTTCGCGCCGACTGTCCAGGCGGAGACGGGCCTCACCGACATTCTGCGCGATCACTATGAGTTCGGCCCGGACGAGCTGAAGAACGACGCGTGCAGTCATGCCGACGTCTACACCGGGCTGCATGGGGTGATCGCCGTGTTGTCGGCGCTGCAACATCGGCATCGTACGGGCGAAGGACAGCACGTGGACGTGTCGATGGCGGCCACGATGCTTGCCGTCAACGAACGTGCGGGCGCGCAATTGTCGGGGGTCGATACGCAAGGCGAGCCGCCTGCCTTGAGCGCGACCGAGTCGCATATATTCCGCATGCCCGATGGGCGTCATGTGACGATCGCGGCCAGCCCGATCTATTCGCCGATGTTCGTGCGTTTCTGTTCGATGATGCGTCGCACCGACCTGTTGCTCGACCCACGCTTCGCGACGGCCAACCTGCGCAGGCAGAATCTCGACGCACTGCTGGCGGAGGTGCGTGCGTGGATTCTCACCTTCACGGATCTGGAAGAGTTGCAGGCGCAGGTCAGCGAGCAGGGGCTTGCAATCGGCATAGTTCGGACGACGAATGAACTGGCCGAATCCGAATGGGCCGAGGATTGGGGCGCCATTGTGGAAATCGACGACCGCAATGGCGGGACGATGCGCATGCCCGGTGTGCCGTGGCGTTTCAGCGGCGCGACGCTCCCGGCGCCCGGCATTCCCGCCTTTCAGGGCGAGCACAACGTGGAGTTGCTGACCGAGCGCAATGTCGATCCTGCGCTGATCCAGACGCTGCGCGAACGTCGCATTCTCCTGAGCCGCCGCAGCCTGCGTGGGGATTTCGATGCGCCTTGATCATACGCATGACCCCGCGGCGAGGAGCTGGGTCGAATCGGCTAATCAGGGGGGCTGTGCATTCCCTCTGCAAAATCTGCCGTTTGGCGTGTTCCGGCGCGCCGGTTCGACCGAAGCGTTTCGTGGCGGCGTTGCGCTGGGCGATTGCGTCATCGACCTGAAGGCACTGACCGCCGTAGGCGGTTTGTCGGGGATGGCCGAGCAAGCCGCTTTCGCCTGCGCAAACCCGCAGCTCAATGATTTTTTCGCTATGGGGCCGCTTGCATGGCGTGCGCTACGTCATGCGCTTTTCGCGCTGTTCAAGGCTGACGACCTGGCCGTGCGCGGGGGGCCTTCGCGCGATGAACTCATGCGTTGCCTCGTGCCCCAGCGTGAAGCCGAATACGCATTGCCTGCGCAGATCGGCGACTACACCGATTTTTATACGTCGGTCGATCACGCGCGCAATATCGTCAAGCTGATGCGGCCGGACGGGACGCTTTCGCCGAATTTTCAGTGGATGCCCGTCGCTTATCACGGACGCGTTTCGAGTATCGGCTTGTCGGGGCAGTCTGTCCGGCGACCCGTCGGGCAGCGTCTGGCCCCGGGCAGGCAAGAGCCGGAGTTCGGCGCATGCGCGAAACTCGACTACGAACTCGAACTGGGCATCTTCATCGGTGTCGGCAATGAACAGGGCACACGTATTCCAGTTGAGGCCGCCGCAGAGCATGTTTTCGGCCTGTGCCTGCTCAACGACTGGTCGGCGCGCGATATCCAGGCGTGGGAGTCGACGCCGCTTGGACCCTTTCTCGCGAAGAACTTCGCCACGACGATCTCGCCGTGGATTGTGACGATGGATGCGCTCGCACCGTTCAGCATGGCGTGGACGCGTCCGGCGGGCGAGCCTCAGCCACTGGAGTATCTCGCGTTGACGGCGGTCGGTAATCAGGCGGCGTTCGATATTCAACTGGAAGTATCCATCGAGACGGCAAGTGCCCGGCGCAATGGAAAGGGCGCTAGCCGACTCTCGCGAACGAGCTTCCGCCACCAGTACTGGAGCATCGCGCAGATGGTCGCGCACCACACAGTCGGTGGCTGCAATCTGCGCGCGGGCGACCTGCTCGGCAGCGGGACGATTTCCGGGCCGGGTGCGAGCGAAGCGGGGGCGCTGATCGAATTGTCGCGAGCCGGGCAGGCGCCGGTGGAGTTGGCCGATGGCGAGCGGCGTTCGTTTCTCGAAGACGGCGACCGTGTCGTCATCAGAGGTTGGTGCGAGCGAGCGGGGTTCGCCAGTATCGGCTTCGGTGAAAACCGTAGTGAAGTCCTTCCCGCAAAATGGGAATGAGCCTGACCGTCCGGGCACAACCCGGACGGTCAATTCTTCAAATGATCCCGGCGAAAGATCGGGACGTTTGTGCCTGGAGACGAAGCGATGAGCGTGTTGTTCGATACGGATGCAATCAAGCCGGCTGGTGAGTCGGAGCGCGATCTAAACAAAGCCTTTCTTGCGTCGGAGTGGCGTATCATCCCGCTTCTTTTTTGCCTGTGGCTGCTCGCCTGGGTGGATCGTGCCAACGTGGCGTTCGCCAAATTGCAAATGCTTTCGGATCTGCACTTTAGCGAAACAGTGTATGGACTCGGCGCAGGGCTGTTTTTCCTGGGATACGTGGTGATGGGTGTGCCTTGCACCGCGCTTCAGCAGCGCCTGGGCGCAAGGACCACGATATCGGCCATCGCCGTGGGTTGGGGGCTTACGAGTGTCGCCATGATGTTCGTAAAATCTCCCGCGACGTTCTACGCCTTGCGCTTCCTGCTTGGGGCATTCGAGGCAGGGTTCTATCCTGGCGTCATTCTTTACTTTAACGAGTGGTTCCCCACAAAGCGTCGTACGCGCAATTTCAGCATTTTCCATTCGGCAGCGATTTGTTCGACGATCGCAGTGGGGATGAGCGGCGGATTCGTGCTTGAACACATGAACGGGTTCGTCGGACTGGCGGGCTGGCGATGGATGTTCGTTCTTCAGGCGATTCCCACCGTCTTGCTGGGCTGCGTGGCGTTCTTTCTGCTGCCCGACGGCCCCTCTACTGCGCGCTGGCTGAGCGCTAGCGAACGAGAGCAGATCCTGAGGAGCATCGCCGAGGATCGCCAGAACGGCGCTCCGCAAACCGGCAAGGCGTCACACAAACTCCTCGCCAACCCCATGATCTGGGTCCTCGCGGGCATCTACTTTTGCATACTGACCGCCAATTCCGCCTTGGGATTCTTTATGCCCACGATCCTGCGTGAAGCAGGGTTCGGAGGCTACCGTTCGGTTGGCAATGCCATTGCAGCGATCTGCCTGCTGGGCGCGGCGGGGAACATTGCGTTCTCGACATTCGCGGGCCGCTATCGGGACATTCGCTGGCATTGTGCGGTTGCGTCGCTGGTGAGCGTCGTGAGTCTGATCGTACTGGTGTTCGCGTGGCACAGCGACCGGACGACGACATTCTGTACGCTGGTGCTCGCGATCGCCGGGACTGGAGCGGGTGTGTCGTTGTTCTGGCAAATCCCTGCACGTTTCCTGAAAGCTGCGGAGATGGCGCTCGCCGTTCCGCTTATCAGCTCGATCGCCAACTTCGCGGGTTTTCTTACGCCGTGGTTGACCGGCTATGTGCGCGACGTGTCGGGAAGCTACGCGAGTGGCTTTTTAGCGGCCGGGATCGTCCAGGCATTTTCCGCTGTCCTGCTCGTCGTAGGGATTCCCGTGGTGGCCCGTCGACTGTTGCCGGGCCTTTCGCAAGCACGCGAGTAAGGCAAGGGTAGCCGACGAGGTGGGGTGAAACCTCGTCGGTCGCCCGTGATTTTTTTGTCATAAATAATCAATAGTGCTAAGGAATGGAGACTCATGAAACGGAGCATGAACAGGCGGATTCGGGTGATGTCGTTGGCGATATCCAGTGCCTTGCCTGGCGTCGCGCATGCACAGAGCAGCGTGACGCTCTATGGCATCGTGGACGCAGGCCTGAGTTACGTGAACAACGTCGCGGCTCATCCAGGCGGTGTCGGCGCGAGCAAATTCCAGGAAACAACCGGTGTTGGGGTGCCCTCTCGCTGGGGACTGCGTGGTGTCGAGGATCTGGGCGGCGGGAATTCAGCCGTTTTCGTTCTGGAAAACGGATTTAGCGTGGCCAACGGGACCCTGTTGCAGGGATCGCGGTTGTTCGGCCGACAAGCCTATGTCGGTTTGCAGAACGATGCGGTCGGCGTGTTTTCACTCGGGCGTCAGTATGAACCGCTGGTCGATTTCGTCGGGCCGTTTGTCTCGTCCCGACAGTGGGGGACGCAATACGGCGCGCACATCGGCGATGTCGACAATCTCTACACCACATTTCGTCTGAATAATACGGTCAAATTCGAAAGTGCGAATCTCGCGGGGTTCACGTTCGGGGGGCTGTATGCGTTCAGTAACCAGGCGTCCGGTTCGAACGGGGACGGCTTTGCGAATAATAGTGCGTGGAGTGTTGGCGGTAGTTACACGCGCAACGCGCTTTCGCTGGGCGTCGCGCACTTCCATCTGAGCAATCCGTCGGCGGGGGCGACAGGCGGTAGCAATACATCGGGCGCAGTAGCAGGGGATTATTCGAACACCACGTCGATCTTTTATACACAGCCGGTCAGTTCGCAGGATATTACCGGGGCGGGTGCCTCCTACGAGATGGAAAAGTTCACGATCGGCGGAGCTTATACCTTCACGAAGTTGCGATACACGAATCACACGAGTTTCTCGATCGCGAATTACGAAGTGAATGGGAGATATCGTTTCACCCCCACGCTGCAAGCCGGGGTGGCCGCCATTTATAGCGTCGGCAATGTCGAGGGTGCGCAGTCCATGGCGAATATCAGCGACGGCCCTCATCCTCATTGGCTGCAATTCAACACGGGACTGATCTACTCGTTGAGCAAGCTTACGGAGATGTATGCGGTTGTGGTCTATCAGAAAGCGCTGAACGGAGCGTTGACGGCGGCAATCAATAACGTTGGCGGCTCAACAGGCGCCAATTCCCGCTATCAGGTGGCCGCAGCCGTGGGTGTACGGCATCGCTTCTAGTCGCACTTAAGCCCTCCTGCGCCGCTGCGAGGTGCAGGAGGCTTACCCTTTGCGTGCTGTCGACAAATATGGGGTGGCATGCATGTTGATAATCTGGTCAACAGTGTTCTGCGTCCGCAGGGCTGCACCCGCCAGCGACACCGGCATAGAATCGAGCGTCAGATGATTCAATAGTCAGGTGTCCCGTGCATTCGATCCTTGCAGGTTTGCTGTTTGCCTTTGTCGCAACCGCCTATTTCATGCCGGCCATGATTGCCCAGCGAAAAATGAAGCAGGAGGCGGCGCGAATATTCGTGCTCAATCTTCTGCTTGGATGGACGGTCACCGGATGGATGGGCGCCTTCAGTTGGGCCGTGAGTTCAGAGGACACGGACAGTCGTACCGCGGCAAATGCTGCGCGGTGGCGCAAAGCAGGCGACTACGAAAAACGGGTCGAACGGTCTTCCTGTTCGTCCTGATCCACACGCCGTTGTGTATATTGCATTTAGATCAATCGTTTCGACTATTCGTCATAGGTTACGTCATGCTTTCTAGCGGGGTGGATGGCTATGGATTACGTCGAGACGTTGCGCGTCTTTCGCACGGTGGTCGAGGCACGTAGCTTCACACGGGCTGCCGACACTCTGGGCGTGACGACGCCCGTCGTTTCCCGGGCGATTGCATCACTCGAACAGCGCATGGGAAGCCGCCTGTTCCATCGGACAACCCGGCAGATTTCGCTGACCGAGACGGCCGAGCGATTCTACGAGCGTTGCGTCGGGATTCTCGACGATCTCGAGTCGCTCGAAGCCGAGACATTTAACGAGGCCAGGGAGGCGACCGGCGTTCTGCGTCTGGTGGCGCATACGACTGCCACTGTCGATCGTCTCGTGCCGCTACTGGCGAGTTTCAAGCGCCAGAATCCCAAGGTCAGTCTTGACGTGACCCTAATCGAGCGGCCCGTGGATCTGGTTGCGGATGGTTATGATCTGGGAATCGTCGTGCCCTACATGCTGACGAGCGACACCACGGTCACCAGGCTTCTTGAGCGCGTTCCGCAGATTATCGTTGCATCGCCGGGCTATCTTGAGAAGCACCGCGCGCCAGCCGAACCGGCAGATCTTGCCGAGCACGTTTTCGTTGCGGTCTCCCCGTCCATCAGAAAGCCAACGCTTGCATTCAAGGTCGGCGAGGAAGAACGTTCGGTTTCGCTGAAATTCGATATCGCATCGAATAACCCTGTCTTTAACCGCGAGATGGTTCGACAGGGCTTTGGTCTGGGCGTGCTACCCGAAGCGCTGCTACACGACGATCTGGCGGCCGGTCGACTGGTGCGATTGCTGGAAGGATACGAACTGGCTGATCATGCCATCGAAATCCGCCTTGCCTATGTCACACGGACATTGATGCCCGCCAAGGTGCGTGCCTTCATCGATCACGCAACGGCGTTCTTCGAGTCGCGCGCGCGAGGCCAGGATGCGTCACGCGCGTGACGCTGTTGCCGCTGGCGCTGCGCTCACCGTGAGCGCCCGCGCGTTTCGATTCCGGCATCGGGTGATTCACCGGTACTGGGCGTATGCATCGGGAGAAGAGGAGCGAATAAGGCTGTGATGCAGCCCGTTATCCTGGCTGGTCTGGGGTACTTAGGCACACAGGCAAACCGGTGCAGCATTCTGCGAGGCATAAAACAGCTGCGCCCCGCCGTGAGGCAGGGCGCGCGTCTGGCCGCGAACCAGTAAAAACCGATCAGAAGAAGCCGAGCGGTTTGTCGCTATAGCTCACCAGCAGATTCTTGGTTTGCTGGTAGTGGTCGAGCATCATCTTGTGCGTCTCGCGCCCGATGCCCGACTGCTTGTAGCCGCCGAACGCCGCATGCGCCGGATAAGCGTGATAGCAGTTGGTCCAGACGCGTCCCGCCTGGATCGCGCGGCCGAAGCGATACGCGCGTGTGCCGTCACGCGTCCAGATACCCGCGCCCAGGCCATAGAGCGTATCGTTCGCGATTTGCAGCGCTTCTTCCTCGTCCTTGAAAGTCGTCACCGACACAACCGGTCCAAAGATCTCTTCCTGGAAAATGCGCATCTTGTTATGGCCTTTGAAAACGGTTGGCTGTACGTAATAACCGTTCTTCAGATCGCCATCGAGCGCATTGCGCGTGCCGCCGGTGAGACACTGCGCGCCTTCCTGCTTGCCCAGATCGAGATACGACAGGATCTTCTCGAGTTGCTCCTGCGAGGCCTGCGCGCCGATCATCGTCTTCGTGTCGAGCGGGTGGCCCTGCACGATGGCTTCGACGCGCTTGAGCGCACGCTCCATGAAGCGGTCGTAGATCTTTTCGTCGATCAACGCACGCGACGGGCAAGTGCAGACTTCGCCCTGATTGAGCGCGAACATCGTGAAGCCTTCCAGCGCCTTGTCGATAAAGCTGTCGTCGTGATCCATCACGTCGGCGAAGAAGATATTCGGGCTCTTGCCGCCCAACTCCAGCGTGACGGGAATGAGATTCTGGCTCGCGTACTGCATGATGAGCCGGCCCGTGGTGGTCTCGCCAGTGAACGCCACCTTGGCGATGCGCTTGTTCGAGGCGAGCGGCTTGCCCGCTTCCAGCCCGAATCCGTTCACGACATTGACCACGCCCGCTGGCAGCAGATCCTGAATCAACTCCATCAAGACGAGGATGGAGGCGGGCGTTTGCTCGGCGGGTTTGAGCACCACGCAGTTGCCTGCTGCGAGTGCGGGCGCGAGCTTCCACGTCGCCATCAGGATGGGGAAATTCCACGGAATGATCTGGCCGACCACGCCTAGCGGCTCGTGGAAATGGTAGGCCACGGTGTCGTTGTCGATCTGCGAAATCGCGCCTTCCTGTGCGCGGATCGCGCTGGCGAAATAGCGGAAATGATCGATTGCGAGCGGAATGTCGGCCGCGCAGCTTTCGCGCAGCGGCTTGCCGTTGTCGATGGTCTCGGCCACGGCCAGACGCATCAGGTTGGCCTCCATCCGCTCGGCGATCTTGCCCAGGATATTCGCGCGGTCAGCGGGAGAGGTGCGGCCCCAGGCATCCTTCGCCTTGTGCGCTGCATCGAGCGCGAGTTCGACATCGGCTTCGCGTGAGCGCGGAATCGACGTAAAGGGCTCGCCCGTGATCGGTGAAATATTGTCGAAGTACTCGTTGCCGACGGGCTTGACCCATTGTCCACCGATGAAATTTTCGTACTGCTTGCGGTATGGGTAGTCCGTGGTGAGGTACTGCAACTCTGCGTGGTTCATGCGGATGCTCCTCGCAAATCGTCGCTGATGGACGTCGGTGGACCGACAGGGGAAAGGCGGCTACGTTGTATCGCAAGGAATACTACGCCCGTCGGCGCATGACGTCCGAAGTTTTGATTTTGCGCTGCACAAGCCGGAGTGGCCGCTCGCAGGGAGGGCGCATCCGTTTAGGCGTACGGTACGTATTGCAATCCGTGCGCGACTTGCGCGCGCTTTGTACTGACGCTTTGAACTGATGTTTCGGATGTCCGTGATTCCCTTGGAGACCGTCATGAAAACAGCATCACGTGTCGTTTCGGCCCTGACCCTCAGTCTGTTCGCGGCGGCCGCTTACGCCCAGAACGACGCCATGTCCGCGAGCATGCCGATGGACGCCATGACGCCCAACATGGCGTCTGCCCCGGCGCATTCGGGGCATGCGACCAAGGCCGACCGCACATTGGCGCGCGCGGTGCGGCGCGCGCTCGGCAAGACTTCGGGTTTCGATGTATCGGGTGTGTTCGTGCGGGCGCGCGATGGCGCGGTGACCTTGAGCGGCACGGTGCGCAACGGCGACCAGATCCGCCAGGCCGAGGACGTCACGCGTTCCGTTCAGGGCGTGACCTCAGTCACGAACAAGCTCTCGCTCTTTCATGGCGGCAACGGTTGATCCGGTCGCGCGGTTCGAGCCCGCGATCATGCCTTGAGGTTCAGCGCAGACACACCCTTGCGGCTGCTCGTCCAGCGTTTGCCGGGTCCGAGCCGGTCGACATGCTGTTGCAGATCCCGGCCCCATGCGTGGCCGCTCGCCGCGCCCAGGTCGCGCACGAGCTTGACGACCTTCACGCGCGTGCAGTGTGAGAGCAGCCGGTCGAGCACCTTGGGCCGCAGATCGTGCAGCGTGGCGGCGATGGCGACGGCCTCGTCGAGCGATTGCCCTTTGCCGCCCCGCTTGCCGATATCGCTCGCGAGTTCGAGCAAGGCGCGCTCAGGCCGCGAAACGAGAATCGACGGATCGAGATTCGGTAGCGGCGCGACGGCGTGCTTGTCGGGCAGCGCGTCGTCGAAGAGGCGCGTGGTTTGCAGCGTGTGGGGCAACTGCGCGTCGAGCCAGTCGGGCATGACGTAGGGGCGCTCGGCCCAGAGCACGAAGCGCGTGTGCGCGTCGATGCTCAGCCGGCCGCCTTGCCACTCCAGCGCGGTCTTGCCGCCGATATGCAGGCCGGTAGCGTGCCGGCCCAGATACGCGAGGATGCCGGCGCGCGTGGGCTGATCGCCCGCGAGCAGATAGGCGCCTTTGGAAAGACGTTGCAGCCAGCCGGCGCTGACGAAGTAGGTGGTCTGTTGCGCGCTTACGCCGCAATCGCGCAGCATGTGCGGGTCGAGCGGTTGTCCGCGCGGGACGCCTTCCATGAGGCGTAGGAGTGTCTTGCTGGCCATGTGTTCGAATGACGGGTTACGGGCGGACCGGCTGGCCAGAAGGCTCGATCTCGCGCATGATTTATTTTAATTGAACCCGGTAATTTTTGTATTTGATACGAAAAAAGTATGGATTCGCGCAAAGCTGCTAAGTGAGGTTCAGGCCGCCATCGGAGAGCAGGATTTCGCCGGTCAGATAGTCGGAGGCGACGAGCATGGCCACGGCCTGGGCGATATCGTCGGGCGTGGCGGCCCGGCGCATCGGCGAGCGTTCCTTCCAGAGTTGCTGCGCGCCGGTCCAGTCCGCCGTAAGTGGCGTATCCACGAGCCCAGGCGCCACCGCATTCACGCGAATTTCGGGCGCCAGCGAGAGCGCGAGCAGGCGCGTCACGTGATTGAGCGCCGCCTTGGTCGCTGCATAAGGGATCGACGCGCCCTTGGGCCTCACGCCCGCATGCGAACTCACGTTGATCACGCAACCTGGTTTGCCGCGAGCGGCGGCTTCGCGTAGCGCCGCCTGTGCCTCGGTCACGAGCCGGAACGGCGCAATCACATTCACCTCGTGAAGCTCGGTCCACACGGCCGGCGTGGCTGCTGCCAGATCGTCATGAGCAATCACGCGACTGATGCCGGCATTGTTGACCAGCACGTCGAGCCGGCCCCATACCGCGATGGCCTCGCGGATCAACCTGACGCGCTGCGCGTCGTCGGCGAGATCGGCCTGCACGTAGGCGGCGCAACCCAGTTCTTCGGCGAGCGCCTGGCCGGCCTGCGCCGAGCTGCGCGAATGCAGGACGACGGCATAGCCATCGCGCGCGAGTCGTCGGGCGATGGCCGCGCCGATTCCAGACGTCGAACCGGTGATGAGCGCAACGGGGCGGGTGGTGTTCATCGTGCGTGCGTGAGTGAGTGATGGGTGAAGTGTTCGGGCGCAGCGTGCTGCGCGAGTGTGGACAGTCTAGCGATCAACGCCGGTTTCTGGCGGCGAACCCGCCACGCCTCGTTTCTCGATCCGTAATGCGTTTCGAACGCGTCGATGCGACCCGCTCACGCACTACCGCTCATGAAATCGAGCACCGCCTTGAACCATCCCGCTGTCGTATCGATCACGAGCAACTGACCGGTGGCGGGGTCTTTCTGTCCGCTCGATATCCAGAGCACGCAGCCGTCCGCGCCTGCTGCTCTGAGCGCTTTCAGGCGATACAGCATCTGGTCGTAGGTGAGCAACTGGCTCGCGCCGCTGCTGTCGGTCCAGACCGGTGTGATATACGGCAGCACGTTCTTCGTCGTGCCGTTGAGCGTGTCGAAGGCGTGCGATTGATCGATCGCGTAGATCGCCGCGTTGTTCCAGTTCGCGTCGCCGGTTGCGGTGCCGTCGTAGCCATAGTTGTAGAGCGAAGGGCTGTAGTAGTCGACGAGCGCCGCCACTGCCGCATATTTCGCATTGAGCGTGTCGTAGGTTTGCGTGGTGGTGGCGCTCCAGCCAAAGGTGTTTTGCGGCACCTCGGCGTAGAGGCCCACGCGCGCGCCGGGATTGTCGGCCTTGAAGGCGGTCAGCGCGTCGCTCAGGTTCTGCACGATGCTCTGGCCATTGCCGGTTGCGGTGGTGGGATAGAAACGCTTTGTGTCCCACACTTCGAGGTCGAGCGACACGGGCGTGGCGCCGGTGCTGTCCGCGCTCGCGGCGGCCGTTGCGATCTTGGTGGCGTCGACCGTGTATTGATCGGTGCAACTGGAGAGCGGGCAGGTGACGAGGTTGCCGGAATAGATCAGGTTGAGCGGTGAGATGCCTAGGCTGCGAAACCAGGCGTCCGAGATCGCATTGACGCCGCTCGCGTTCTGGTACGACTTCAGTTTGAGGAATTCGAACACGGCGAAGGGGCTGGCGCACGTGACGCTTGCGCTTGCCTGATGGCCGTCGCTCGTCGCGGCCGTGATCGTGGCGCTGCCGGTTGCCCCGCAGGTCACGGTGCCGCCGTTCGTCACGCTTGCCACCTGGCTGTCGCTGCTGGCCCACGTCAGGGTGGTGCTCGTGGCATTGGCGGGCTGCACGCTCGCCGTCAAGGCCGCGGATTGCGCGGGCGCGAGCGTCAGCGTGGTGGGGGCGAGCGTCACGCCGGTCACGGCGATGGCCGCCGGCTGCACCGTGATTGTTGCGCGGGCAACGAAGCCGCCGTCGGCCGTGGTGGCGGTGACGACAGCCGAGCCTTCTGCGATGGCCGTGACCTGACCGCTCGCATCGACCGAGGCGATGGCGGGCGCGGCGCTGCTCCATGTCACGCCGGGGTTGGAGGCGTTGGACGGACTCACCGTCGCGGTGAGCGCATACGTGCTGCCTGCGTCGAGGGTCAGCGCGCTGACATTGAGGATTACGCTCGTCACCTTGCCCGGTGCCGTACTGCCGCTTTCCGGCACGGACAGGGCGGCGCCAGGCTGCGAGCAGCCGGCCGCATTGCAGGCTTCCACGGCATAGTTGCCGGCATGGCCGGAGTTGGCTGCATCCACGTAGTGCGTGGTCGTCAGGCCGCTCGCGAGCACTGCGCCGTTGCGCAACAGCGTGTACGAGGTGGCGTCCGCGCTTGCGCTCCAGTTGATGACGGTCTGCTGGGCCGCATCGACGGCATAGGTCGGCATGGTGGGCGTGCCGGGTTCGGTGGCCGCGAGGGTCGTTGCGTTCGACCCGGCGCCGCACGCGGTTAGCGCCACGAGCGTGGCAAGCGTGGTCGTCAAGGTGATTGAAAAACGGCGTCGTACTTTAAACCTCATGAATACTTTCCTGCTCCTTTCGAATTTCGATGTGTCGATTTCCCGCGCAATGGATGGCCGTTTTAATCGATTAATGCGCGCGCTAACGTTTGCGCCAATAAAAAGACTTCGCCTTTTCGATTAAAATTGATTAATCGAAAAAAATATGGGCTCGGCTATTTCGCCTTGAAGGCGTTTTTAGCGCACGGTCGTTTTATCGGAAGGACGGAGGAAAAATTGAGGGGCAATTCATAAATCAACGCGGCTTCAGCTTCGACCTCGCTTGCGTGCCGATGTCGAAGCCGCCTGGCTAAAGGCTCAACGATGGACTCCGCCGAGCCCTCAAGCCGTCACCACGCCACGCAACTTGTTGAGCAGCTTGAGCCCGCGCCGCGCGACGGCGGAATAAAGCTCCGCGCCCTTGAGCGTCGCATCGAAGTGCCGCTCGTAGGCCTGCACGCTGATCGGGAAATACGGCGAAAGCTTCTCCACCACCTGTTCGAGCGGAATGCGCGTATTGCTCTGGATCACGGCAAAGAGGCCGTCGCTATCCTTTGCGAAGTGCTCGGCGCCGCTCCATTCCTTCATCTCGTCCGCGTACCACACGCTGTTGCTCGCGTGCAGCGTGCGCTCGCCCGGCTGTGCGCCCACGTGGTACTGATCGAGCAGACCTTCGCGGTCGGCGTTGAGCCAGTACAGCGTGTACTCGGTCCAGTCGAGCGCGTAGTTGGCGAGCAGCACGCGGCGCCAGTCGGTGCCGTACTGGGTTTCCAGGCGGCGATGCAGATTCAGGCAGAGCGTGCGCGAGAGAATCGTCGGCGTCCACCAGAGCCCTTGACGGTCGAGCCCCGGATCGACGTCGAGCAGCCTGGCCGAAGCCTCCCAGAAGCGCTGCCCCTTGTCGCGCGGCTGAAAATGCGTGAGCGCCCGGCCGTCGCGGATCAGCGTGTCGGCGGTGAAGGGATGCGTGGCGAAACAGTCGGGGTCGAACACGAGGAAATACTCGGTCTCGATCAAGGCGGGCGCGTACAGCTTGAGGATCTGCTGGCGGTGCCAGTTGCGGATCTGATGGCGCTGCGAGAACTCCGCGAAAATGCCCATGTGCAGCGACTCGTCGATCACTTCGACCGGGAAATCGGCCCACGCCTTTGCGTAGCCCCTGACCTCGTCGATTTCGTCGTGCGGCACCACCAGCACGAAGCGGTGAAAGGTCTCGGGTGTCGTGAAGTGGCGCAGCGACGAAAACAGGATGTCGCAACGGCCGATGTTGTCGGCGTAGTGCCGTCCCCGGGTCTTGAGCGGCAGGATCGCGCTGATTTGGGTCATGTTGTTATGGCCGTTCGCCGGCACTTTGAGTTATTAGAAGAAGCGGTAGACGAAGTCGGGAATGTAGCCGCGACGATGCGTCAGGGCGAACCCGACCAGGCGGCCACCCGCATCCTGCACCTGCGTTTTCAGGCTCAACGCCACGGGCTTGCGGGTCGTCTCGGCGCGCACGGCGAGAAAGGTCGCGTCGGCCAGCGCGGCGTTTTCGATGCCGGCGAACGACTGGCTCGCGGGCGGCGCATGCAGCACGATGTAGTCGTGCGCTTCGCGCAGCGCGGCAAAGAGCTGGCGGGTCTGTTGCCACGACGAGGGGAACATGCCGTTGTGCGTGCGCGCGACTACGATATTGTGCCCATCGACATGCTCATAGACGAGGCCGTGGCTGCCCGATACGTCGGTGGGCGCGTTGGTGCGTTCGCGCGCGGCGCTATGGCCCGGCCAGGGCAGCAGGCCTTGTCCGTCGGGCTGGCCGTAGAGCGGCGCCGCATCGGGCGCCGATGCCAGATCGAGCACGAGAATGGGTCGGGCCGAGCGGTGCTCCAGTTCGACGGCGAGCCCGCGAATCACGGGCTGCAAGCCGTCGTGATCGCCGAAGGACAGCGCCATGACCACCTTCGAACGGGCATCCGTGCTCGCGTTGATGGCGGCGATCATGCGGCCGTAGGCCAGATGCGCGGGGCGGCTGGCGGCGTTCGCGTCGGCGCTGGCGATGCTCTGTGCGCCGGGCCGGCGCGCGCCGCCCAGCATCAACGGGGCAGCCAGCACCGGCAGCAGCAGCGAGCGTTCGACCTGCTCCGGGCTCAGGAAAGTTTCGCGCAGGGTCGCAAGCACCAGCACGACGAGCGCGGAAATCACGAGGCCCGCCGCGAGCGCTGCCGCGATGATCAGGCGGCCCGGCACGCTGCGCACCGAA
Organism: Paraburkholderia sp. J67; assembly: GCF_905220265.1. Lineage (NCBI taxonomy): Bacteria > Pseudomonadati > Pseudomonadota > Betaproteobacteria > Burkholderiales > Burkholderiaceae > Paraburkholderia > Paraburkholderia sp. J67. Next base: position 65,778 of record NZ_CAJMZK010000007.1, on the reverse strand, counting down.
GGCGGGTACGGCGCCTGGATCACGCGCACGTTCGTGCTGTTGACTTCGCTGACCTGGCCTTGCTGGATCTTTGCCTGCTCGACCTGGCGTGCGCGCTCCTTGTAGTTGTCGCTGAGCAGGTCGCGGCTGGCCTGCAACTGGCGCAACTGGCTCGAGATATCGCTGAGGTTTTTCAGCCGCGTGCGTGCGTCCTTGATCTGCCCGTCGAGCGCGCCTTGCAACGCGGTTTCGCCTGCAATGCTCGCATTGAGCGTGGAGAGCTTGCCCTGCACCACGTCGTAATAGTCGTTGTGGCCAACCCGGGTCGCCGTGGTCATTTCCCGCTTCTGGCGCGCGATATTCGCGCGCATGTCGGCGACCTGCTGGTCGAGTTGCTGCACGAAGGCCGAGCCAGGCAGGTAGCGCGAGGCGAAATCGGCGCGGCGCGTCTCCAGCTGCATCAGCGAAACCTGCATCGTGTCGAGCGCGTGCGCGGCCTCGGAGTCGTCGGTGTAGATCGGAATGGTCGCGTGCACGCCCTTCGAGGATGCCTGCATCGACTTCAGTTCGCCACGGTCCTGGGCGAGCCGGGTGTCGTTCGCCAGTTTGTTCTGCACGAGCTGGCTTTCGAGCAACACGGCGCGCGAAATCTGGTCGTCGATGTCGACGATGCCGTGCTGCTTCTGGAACGCGAGTAGATCGGCATTGGCGCGGTCGAGTTGCGCCTTGACGTCGTCGAGCTGGCCGGTCAGGAAATCGACACGCCCCGACGTGAAAATCGTCGCGCGGCGGCGGAAATACTTGTCGAGCAGGCGCGCGAGCGCATCGGCCGCGACTTTCGGATCGGCATCGTAGTAGGACAGCTGGATCGTGTTGGCGAGATCGTTCTGCTCGATATGCAGGCGGTGCTCGAAATCCTGCAACTGGGCGTTGATTTCGCGCTCGCTCGCGCTCGGACCCAATTTCGAAATGATGACGTCGCGATGGAGTTCAGGGCTGCTGAGGATCTGCGCTTCCACACTGTCGAGCTGGCCGGCGACGGGTTGCAGGCCGGAGGAACCGTTGGCATTGTTGGACTGATCGTAGTAACCGGCAAGCAGGACGAGCAGGGTGGCCTGGGCGCGAAAGGGCATGGGCACCGCAAGCGACACCACCACACCCATTGCGACAATGGCAAAAAATACCGCTGCTGCAATCTTGCGGTAATAAAAAAAGGTGTTGAGATAATCCCGGATAGTCAAGTCAACAACAACTGCTCTGCGCTCAGGCCTGGTCCTAGTTGTAATAACCATAAGGTTGTGGTTCCCGGCCCACAAGTTAGATACCGAAGGCGCATATAATACGTAAGAAAACATGACGCAGTCTGCATTTCTATAAATTTAGCGCGGCCCCTGTCGTTCCCTGATGACACTTTTCGGCGCTTATCGTTTGCGCCCACGGAACAGGCAGTTAGCGCCACCAACCACTCGCTCGATGAAGACAATTCGCCCGGCTTTCGTCCTGGTGCTGATGACGCTGACCGCCTGCACCCGCACCTGGGTGGAGCCGCAATATCAGCGACCGGCAAACTTTGCCACATGGGTCGATACGGCCCCTTCGGTCTATCGCATCCTGGCCGGCGACGAACTCTCGATTACATTGCCTTTCAATAGCGAGCTCAATTTTCACGGGCCGGTTGCGCCGGACGGCACGCTGACGATGCCGTTCGCGGGCACGCTGCCCGCGGCGGGGCTGTCGGTCACGCAGCTCGCGCAGGACATCGACCGTGCGCTCGCGACCAATGGCGTTGCGGGCAATGCGCATGCATCGGTGGCCATCACGCAGTCGTATGCCCATGTTTATGTGGGAGGCCAGGTCGCGCATCCCGGCGAGGTCGCGTTGCGTCCCGGCATGAGCGTGATGCAGGCCGTGTTCGCCGCGCAGGGTCTGCTCGATACGGCGCGCACCAACGAGGTCGTGCTGATCCGGCGCAGTCCGGACGGCCGCCCGATGCTGCACACGGTCAATTTCGACGCGCTCACTCACATGGCCGATCCAAGCCAGGACGTGGTGTTGCAGGCCTCGGATACGATCTTCGTGCCGAAGTCGTCGATCGCCGAAGTCGATCAATGGGTCGATCAGTACATCGAAAAAGTACTGCCGTTCAGCCGCAGCCTCGACTTCTCCATCTCGAACAATCCCACCTGGCCCTAAAGGGGCGTGGCAGTCCGGTCCCGGCACAGGAACCCCTTCCAGGCAGATCACCTTGTACGAGATGGAAACAGCCTCTTCGACGGCCGGGCTCGCCCCTGTCTTTTCAGCCGAACCGGCAAGAGTGCGCGTCATGTTATGGCTGCTCGCGCTGCTGCCGCTGTTCGGCCAGACTTTTCACTACATCAGTGCGCTCGTGCCGCTGTGGGCCTTGTCCAAGGCGTTTCCGGTGCTGTCCCTGCCGGCCGCGCTGCGGCTCGCATCGCAGCCGCGCTTTCCAGGCACGCGACAGATTCTCATCAGCTTCGGATGGCTCACGCTGTTGCCGAGCGTCGCGGCGATGTTTTATTTCCACGAGAGCTTTTTCACCAGCCTGACCGCGCAGGTGAAATTGCTGCCCTTGCTGTATTTTTTCTCTTTCCTGGCCGTCCTGCTTGCGCTCGAGCCGACCCTGCACGAGCTCAAGCGCAGCTTTATCGTCGCGGGCGCGATCGTGATCGTGGCGCTGATCGTGATGTGGGCCGTGGTCCCCGCGAGCTGGTACAGCGGTCACTATGTGATCGGCCAGTCGCAGTTTTTCACCGACGATGGTCGTGGGCACCGCATCCGCATGTCGATGTATTTCCCGATCATCCTGCTGTTTTTCTGCTATCGGCGTGCATTCTTCGAGCGCCATGCGGGCTACCTGTGCGGCGCGCTTGTCGCGTTCGCCGTGACGCTGCTGATCGTCAAGACACGCGCGATGATCATCGGCATCATGGGCGTGCTGATCATCAATACGCTGTGGTGGTCGCGGCCGATCGTGCGCATCGCCCTGTTGCTGTGCGCGCCGTTCGCGCTAACGGCGATATTCTCGATGGGGTATCTGGCCAGCACGTTCGACACGAGTGCCGAGAGCGGCTTCGATACGCGGCGCACGTCGATTCTGCTCGCCTCGCGCTTTCTCGGCAGCGATCCGATGCGCTGGATATTCGGTGTGGGCACCATCAGCCCGACGAGCCACGACAGCCTGTTCGACTTCTTTCATCACTTTTTCTTTCTTGCCGATATCACCTGGCTGGGCATCGTGTTCGAATACGGCCTGATCGGCGCGACGATCCTCCTGTTTTACCAGCTGCGCGGACTGTTCCTCTACCGGCGCCTGCGCGCGAAGGTGGACGACGATTTTCTCGGCGCGCTGTACGACTACCTCATCTATATTCTGGTGATTTCGTTCTTCTACCCGCCGACGCTCACGCCGGGCGAGACCGCGGTGATTCTCGCGATCTTCGTCTATGTCTGGCGCGCGGGCGGTCTGGACGATCATGCCGATCCTGTTGATTCACGGAGCCATCATGCTGCGCACGCGACGCCCTAAAACTTTCATCGCGCCGTTCGGGGCGGCGTTGTCGCTGATGTGCGCGGCGTCGTGCACCGAAGCGACGTCCGGCACGTCGACGCCGGTGGCGATCGCTGTCGATGCGGCCGCGAATCGCCATCCAATCAGCCCGCTGATTTATGGCATCAACTTCGGCAACACCGCGACGCTGCGCGATTTGCGCGTACCGATCAACCGCTCGGGCGGCAACAGTGCATCGGCTTATAACTGGCGGCTCGACGCGCGCAACGCGGGCAAGGACTGGTATTTCGAAAGCGCCGCGGTCAATCCTGCCGATATCAATGAACAGTTCGGCGAGCGCTTCGTGACGCTGAGCCAGGCGGCGAACGCGCAGCCCATCGTGACCATTCCGATGCTGGGCCGGGTGGCGAAGCTCGGGCCGCAGCGGCAGAAGCTGGCGAGCTTTTCGATCGCCAAATACGGGGCACAGCCGAACCATGATGTCGACGGCATGCCCGACGCGGGGAACGGTATCGCCCAGGGCGGCGCGCCGATCGCGGGCAACGACCCGAACGATGCGAGCGTGCCCGACGATCCGCAGAACGAACAGGCGCGCGTGGCCGCGCTGGTTGCGCAGTTCGGCGGCGCGAACGCGGGTGGCGTGCGTTATTACGCTATGGATAACGAATCAAGTTTGTGGCACGACACGCACCGGGATCTGCATCCCGTGGGCGCGCATGCCCGCGAAATCGCCGACAAGGTGATCGTGTATTCGCGCGCCGTGAAAACGGCGGACCCGCACGCGCAGGTCGTCGCACCCGAAGAGTGGGGTTGGGCCGGTTATTTCCACAGCGGCTTCGACCAGCAGATCGTGCACGATACAACGCAAACGCCTGACCGCGAGACCCAGACTCAGGGCATGGACTACGTGCCCTGGCTGCTCGCGCAATGGAAGGCGGCGGGGCATCCCGTCGACGTGTTCAGTCTGCACTTCTACCCGCAGGGCGGCGAGTATGCGGACAGCGGCGCGGCCGACACGCCCGAGATAGCGCTCAAGCGCAACCGTTCCACGCGTGACCTTTGGGACCCGCACTACACGGACCCCACGTGGATCAACAGCGTGGTGGCCTTGATTCCGCTGATGCGCCATTGGGTCGATACGTACTACTACCCGGGCACGCCCATCGCGCTGACCGAATATAACTGGGGCGGTGAAAAGCTGATGAGCGGCGCGACGGCGCAGGCGGATCTGCTCGGTATTTTCGGGCGCGAAGGGCTCGATATCGCCACGCGCTGGGGCACGATCGATGCGTCGATGCCGGTGTACAAGGCGATCAAGCTCTATCGCAACTACGACGGCGCGGGCGGCGCGTTCGGCGCGACCAGCGTCAAGGCCAGCGTGCCCGACGCGGATGCGGTGGCGGCATTCGCGGCGCTGCGCGACAGCGATCATGCGCTCACGCTCGTTGTCGTCAACAAGCAACTGGACCGTCCTGCCGATGCAGCCGTGACGCTCGCGAATTTCGCGGCGACTGGCGTAGCCGAGACGTGGCAACTGGCGAATAACCAGCTCGCACGCGCGCAGGACGTGCACTACACGAACGGCACCTTGCGCGCGAGCCTGCCGGCGCAAAGCGTGACGCTGTTCGTGCTGCGCGGCGCGGCGTCGTGATCGGTTTCATGTTCTTCTCTTTCGATCTCTGTAACCGGACAGCCCGCACGTGAGCGAAACCCAGACCGCGCCCGCTTCGAGCGGCGCTTCGATCATCCGTGGTTCGTTGATCAGCCTCAGCGTGCGCCTGCTCGATCTGCCGAGCCGCTACGGTTTCCATCTGCTGGTCGCGGTGGCGCTGGGCGTGGTCCAGGCCGGCAACTTCTATATCGTTTTCAGCACGATGGTGGCGCTGGCAGGCTTCGGGCGTCTGGGCATCGATCAGGCGCTCACGCGGCAGATCGCCGTGGACGTGGCCTCGGGGCGTAGCGACGCCGTGCGCCCCACGATTCGCCGCGCGTTGATGCGGGTCGTCGTGGCGTCCGCGACGGTTTCGATCTTGCTCGCGGCCTGCGCGGTGCCGCTCGCGCAGCATGTGCTGAAGAAGCCCGACCTCGCGTGGCCGCTCGTGCTGGGCGCGCTTGTATTCGTGCCGCAAAACGTCGGTGCGGCGCTGGCGGGCGCGCTCGCCGGGCTACAGCGTGTGGGCTACAGCCAGATGATCTATTCGTGGCTTTGGCCGTCGATCTTTTGCGTTGTGGCGATTCCGCTCGAACTCGCGGGCGGCATGACCGTTGTGCACGCACTGATATTGATTGCCGCCAGTTTCACGCTGGCCGCGCTGGTGGGCGCGATCCTGCTCAAGCGGGCGCTGGGCGCAGTACCGGCCGGCGCGGCATCGGCAGGCGAGACGTCGCGTCTGTTCAAGGCTGGCTTGTCCCTATTCGGCCTGGAATTCACCAAGCTGCTGATTACGTCGGCGCCCGCCATCGTGCTCGGCATCGTCGCGACGTCGCGCGAGACCGGTTTGTTCGCGCTGGCCTGGCGGCTTGCGCTGGTCGTCAATCTGTTGATCAGCGGCGTAACGGGCATGGCCGCGCCGCGTTTCGCGAGTCTCTACGCGCGCCACGATCTGGAGGGATTGCAGCGCAGCGCGGCGCAGGCGGTCGGCATCGTGCTGTGTCTCGCGTTGCCGCTCACGGCCTGCATGCTGCTGTTTCCGGGCCACCTGCTGGCGCTGTTCGGCGCGGGCTATGGCGCGGGCGCAGCGGCGCTGCGCGTGCTCGCGCTCGGTCAACTGGCCGCCGCCTGCTTCACCGCGATGCCGGAATTGCTCGGCATGACGGCGCACACGTCCGTGCTGTACCGGATCAACTTCTATTCGGTGGCCGTGCTGCTGATCGGTCTCGCCGTGCTCGCGCCGCTGGGCGGCAGCGTTGGTGCGGCCGCCGCCGCGTCGCTCGCCGTGGCGGTCAATGGCGCGATCGCCGCGTGGTCCGCGCATCGCCTGCTGGGTGTTGCGCCGCTGCCTGCGTTGTGGCGCAAGCTCAACTCACGGTTTGCTCGTAGCTGATCAGGATGCCGACAAAGCGCCGTACGCGCGCCGTATGCGATAAGTCGGCCTTGCTGTAACCCGATCCGGTCAGAGGCCCGACGCCAGCAACGATAAGGGCGTGGCGCGCAATGAGTGAAGAGGCGATTCACGGATTGTCACGCGCGCAAACGTTAGCGCGGTCCATTTGCGTGGATTTTCGCGCGCATTCGGGTGATATTGCCGATTGTTTTACGTGGCGCCGTATTTTAAATCGCGCCAATTGTTCGCTTGTTATTAACTCGATAGAGACACTCCGTGGCGAGTGCATCGGGTCGCGGCGAATGAGGTCGATTAGCCCATTGATTACGACATATTTCCGCCGTTCCTGTGTTGGCAGGGGCAACGTTTCCTTGTGACGAAATGATTTCATTCGAAGCGTTGCCTATATCGAAACGAACACGCGCGGGATAATTTCTTTTTAATTTGTCGCTGAAAAAACACGACGATATCACCCGGCTTTTGAGGTGCGCTGGTAACATTCTGTCTGTAGTTAGCCGCACATAAAACCATACGTCTTGGCACACGCCAGGAGACCAAAAAACATCACGTCGGACGCATCGCGCCGTTGGACCGCGCTCGTTTTGCGAGCGCACGCGTGGCGCGTACCGGGCGGGAAGTCGGGGTTTCAAAAAATAATGAGCACTGTGCTCTATCAGACGGCCGCGCCAGAAGCGGCCGCGCGGGCTAACGGGTTGCCCAGGATTGCGCTGTTCGGACTGGACATCGCCGCCGTGTCGTTCGACACGGCGCTCGATGCGCTCAGCGAAGCCGCGCGGCAACGCGATGGCCGTGCGCGCGTGGCGGTCACGCCGAACGTCGATCATCTCGTGCGCCTCGACCGGCAGCCCGACCTCAAAGCCCTTTATCGCACGGCGGATTTTCTGTTCGCAGACGGCATGCCCGTCGTGTGGATGAGCCGTATGTTCGGCATGCCCTTGCCGGGCCGCGTGACCGGCGCCGACCTGCTGCCCGGCTTGTGCGAGCGAGCACGCGTGGGCGGCTGGAAGGTGGTGATCGTGGGTGGTCAGCCGGGCCGGGAGCACCTGCTGATCGACGGACTAGCCAACTATTTTCCAGGGCTCGACGCCGAAGTGATCGCACCGTCGATGTCTTTCGATCCGACTGGTCCGGAAGGCGACGCGATTGCCGAACGCGTGCGCGCGGCAGCGCCCGATATCGTGTTCGTGTGCATCGGCATGCCCAAGCAGGAGCGCTGGGCGTTCCGTCATGCCGCGTCACTGCCGGGCGGTTTGATGCTGTGCGCAGGCGCGGCGATCGAATTTGCCGTGGGCCTGCAAAAGCGCGCGCCGCGCTGGATGCAGCGCTCGGGCGTGGAGTGGTGCTACCGCATATTGCAAGATCCGGCGCGCCTGTGGCGTCGCTATCTGGTCGACGATCGCCACTTCATTCGCATCTGCTGGCGCCAGTGGCGCCTCGGCCGTGCGTCGCGCGGTACGGTTTGATCGGCTAAAGAAAAAACGCCGGCGCCCGAAGAGGGCGCCGGCGTTTTTTATTTCCCGACCTAGATCGCGTTGCGCCCGGAAATGATTTCGGGAATCGTGCGCACCAGAATGCGCAGATCGAGCCACAGCGACCAGTTCGTGATGTAGTAGCGATCGTATTCGACACGGCGCTGCATCTTGTCCGGCGTGTCGGTCACGCCGCGCAAGCCATTGATTTGCGCCCAGCCGGTGATGCCGGGCTTCACGCTATGGCGCAGCATATAGCCGGGAATCAGGCGCCGATAGAGTTCGTTGTGCTCGGCGGCGTGAGGGCGCGGGCCGACGAGGCTCATCGAACCGCTCAGCACGTCCAGGAATTGCGGCAGTTCGTCCAGCGAGGTCCGGCGCAGCGTCTTGCCGATCGACGTGATGCGGTCGTCGCCAGCGACCGCCTGGCGCACGGTGCCTTTGCTGGCCGCTTCTTCATCGCGCGTGGCCACACGCATCGAGCGGAATTTGTGCACAACGATCGGCTCGCCGCGCTCGCCGTAGCGCAGCTGGCGGAACAGGATCGGCCCTGGCGAATCGAGGCGGACCATGATCGCGATGATGAGCATGATTGGTGAAAGCAGCAGCAACATGATGGTCGCGCCGATGATGTCCACGCTACGTTTGAGCACGCGCGAAAGGCCGAGGATCGGCATGTCGTGCAAGGCGAGCAATGGCACGCCGGCAAGGTCTGTGCTGCGCGTCGAAAGATCCTCGACGATGCGCGATTCGGGCACGAAGTAGATGGCCGCCGTCGAATCGTAGAGATGCTGGAGGATATCGTTGTTGATGTTTTCGCCATCGGGTTGACCGATGGCGATAAACACTGTTTCGAAATCATTGGCCTGAATGCGGGCGGTGGCGTCCACAAAGCGGCCGAGATACGGCGGCAGCGTTTCACCGGCACGCGGCACGACAGGCGCATCGTTGTAGTAGCCGATCACGCGGATGCCGAGGATCGGCGAGCGGCGCAGTCGCAGATTCAGTTTGCGCGCCTCGTTTCCCATGCCGAAAAACACGGCGTCGCGCTGATTGCCGGGCGCATTGTTGATGCTGTGCGCGACGCCGCGCAGTACGGCGAGTCCGGCGAGTTGCAGGGGCAGTGCAAGCGCCGCCCATTCAGCGAGCAGCACGAGGGTGCTCGTGGCACTCAACTGCGCGAGCGGGCTCAGCAGCGCGAGGCCGACGAACAGACGCGCCCAACGCAGCGCGCCGCGCCCGAGCATCCACCAGAGATCGCGTGCGCTCGCCAGCAAGTGAAAACGCGCGAACAGAATGCAAGCCGCGATCGCCAGCAGGCCCGCAAGGACGCGCGGATAGAGCAGTTCGCCGCCCGAGCTGACAGGCGGCAGCAGGGCGACCAGGGCGCCCGCGTTGAGGGCCGCGCTGATACCGCCGGCCAGCGCCATGAAAAGGCGATGATGGTGGCTAGACTGGGTGGACATGGCGGGTTCGGCTGGTTCGTGGAGCTAACGACTCGACAGCGTTCATCAGGCCCGGCGGCGCGAACGCGTCCGGGGCTCGGGTGGTGCATGGGGAGAACGTCTCTCGCGAAACAGGCGCAAGCGTGCCGGGCAGGGCGTATCGTCTGCAAGACGATGCCCGCGCCGAAAGACTGGCGGTCGATAGCATGCTGCGAACGGGCGCACGCTTATTTAGCTGTGCGTCTTCGGTTCATGCATGCAGGCGGATGGCCTTTCCCCGATGGCCGATGGCGCGTGCTATTCGATCTGGCAACCCGAATGGTCTAGGTTCGAGCCGATATTCCAGAGCAGCAAGCTGCCATCCGATATTCGCGCCCATCTTACCAGCGACGTATGTTTTTTGCGTATCTGAAACTGGGGCTTCGATAAAAAGACACGCCGGTGTGGTCAATTGGTCACTAGACGTAATTTTTACGTGAATGGTGTCGGTCGCTTCTTTGAAAATAAATACCCGGGCGGGCGGGGACTTTTAAGCCGCTCAAGCACGCGCAAACGTTTTCGTGCCCGAATGCGTTTTATTCTGATGAATGCGTTGGGTGTTTGATTCAAGCCGCCAGTTTTTGCGTATTAGCGCCCGACGCTCGCGGGTAGCGAGCGTATCGCCGTCATGAGGTCGTCCGTGTGCACCATGAGGTCGCGCACCTGGTTCAGCATCGGGTATTGATTCAGCACGGAATGCCAGTGCGGCGACTCCTGTAGTGCTTGCCAGACAGGTTCGAGTTCGTGCGTGCTCGCAGGGTGGCCCTCTGCCAGCTTGCTCGCGAAACCGACGCTCGCCGGCGCCGACAGCAGTTGCATCCGGCTTGCCGCGCCTAGCAGGCGCTGCGGCGTGTCGGCAGGCCCATCGCAGCAATACAGCACTTCTTTCGCCACCCCGGCTTCGTCCGCCGTCAAGGCATGCAACGACGCACCGTTGAGCTTCACGGCGCCTTGTTGCGTTTCGAACCCATAGACCGTGTGGGTGTGGGCGTGGGCGAGCAGGCGCAGGCCGCGCAGCAGCCGGGGGAGGTCGGTCGTCGCGGCATCGACGGACGCTTTGGCTTCCACCAGCAGGCGGATGTCCCAGGCGCAGCGTTCATCGTCGTCGTCCGTCCTTGCGCGTTCGAGCAGAACCGCATCCCATTCGGTCTTGGCGCGGTCGTGGCTGCCGGGTATCGCTGCCGGCACGCGCATCGACGTGACGACGCGATACTGTAGACCGGCCGTGTCGGCGTCGTTGAGGCGTGCGGCGAGTGCATCGAGCGCCTGCATCGCCAGCGTCTCGACCGCCGCGCCGCGTTGCTGCGAGCGCGTGCCCTGGGCGATGGCCTGTGCGCTCCCGGGGCGCGGGCCGTTGCGGTTCAGCAAGGACTGGTACCTGCGCACGCGCTCGTCTTGCGCCAGCGCTTCCAGGCGCAACAGGCGCCCGAGCGCCGCATTGCCGGCCAGTTGTTCGATGTCGCGCGCGAGGGTTGGGGATGCGGCGATGGCAGGCGTCGCGAGCAGGTTGGCCAATGCCGCTTCGACATCCCGCCACGCATGCGCCGACGCAGCCGCCTGCAATTGCGCGAGCGCCGCGCGCGGTGCGTCATGCGCGAGCCGTTGCAGTTTGGCCGGATGCGCGAAGGCATTGACGGCGGCATGGATGGCGCGCCGATCCTGGTTCGCGTCAGCAGCGAGCGAAGCGTACTCGCGAACTTGCACGACGCGATGGCGTAGCACCGTGGCCTGGAGCGCGGCGTCGCCCGCCTCGTCGCGCATCGCGTGGCGAATCATCTGGGCGAGTGCGTCGATGAAAATGCGCTTGAGCGCCGTGTCTGGAACCTGTCCCTGGGCGATGTCCCGGCGGGCGGCTTCGATCACGACGGCGAGCTTCGTGGCCGGGCCGTCTGCGTCCGTCAAGGATGCGGCAGCGGCGAGCGGCGGCAGACGATAGCGCCGGTCGACGCGGCGCAGCGTTTGATCGAGCAAAGGCGGCAGCAGGGGCGGCATGAAGGAGCGGGTGAAGTCCTGACTATGTCGCGCAGCCCGGAATGGCGTCGCGGTATAGGGATTGTAAGTTTTTAACGCAGGCCTTGCTTGCGGGTTCAAGGAGACCGCTGCTCTGGACTGGACTGGGCTGGCGTGAGGCGGGCGGCGTATGAAAGCGGGTCGCAAGATGAGGGCGGGGGCATGCCAGGCTATGCGGTACTTTGGCGATCGGCAAGACGCGGTCGTGAGTCGGTCATTCTGCTGCTCGCGAATATATTCGGGAATCCTACTAAAGCGATGCGTGTTTGTTGAGCGAAGATCTGCGTGCGTGCAACGTGCTCATGCATGTGTTCGCATCGTCTTCGGAAAGTCTGCTTATAAATTTTATAAACGTCCTTTCAATGACGAATAAGAAACTCATGACGCACATCGGTGATAAGGTTCTGATGATATGGATTGGGAATGAAGACGTTGATTTATGCGATCGCCTAATTGGGAATGGGACACTCTGATGCTTCAATACCGCCTCCGTTTCTGTTTGCTATGGCTTCGATCTCCGGCGCGGTAAGAGAATGATTTTCATTTAGTCGCTAGTAATGCTTTTCCATTGGTGATCTATCCTTTGAAAGCAGAAAAAATATATGAAAAAACTCACCTTGCATCATGCTTCAATCGCGGCATTCCTGATGAGCGCTATTCCTGCATTCGCGCAATCCAGTGCGCCAGGGCGTGTGCCCGTGACCGTCAAGAATTTTGTTCGCGCCGAAAGCGACCTGTCGTTCGCGAATCTCGCCAAAATCAGTGGGGTAGGCAAGTTTTCCCACAATCGCGATGTCGCGCCGATCGACAATCAACCCATCGTTCGACCGAATCGCGACACGCTCTATTCGGTCGGTGTCTTCGACCTGGATGCAGGGCCGCTCACCATCACGTTGCCGGATGCGGGCCATCGCTACAGGGCCCTTCAGGTCATCACCGAAGATGAGTACACGCCCGAGGTCATCTACCGCGCAGGAGTCTATACGTTCACCCGCGCGCAGATTGGAAGCCGTTATGTGACGTTGGCCGTGCGAACGCTGGTCAATCCCGACGACCCTGCCGACCTTGCTGTGGCGCACCGTCTTCAGGATGCTATAGGCGTGAAGCAGGCCAGCATCGGGCAATTCGACATCCCGGACTGGGATCCTGAAAGCCAGAAGAAGGTGCGTGAAGCGTTGCTGGTGCTCGGCGCCACGCTACCGGATTCGAAGGGTATGTTCGGTGCAAAGGCAGAGGTGGATCCCGTGCGCCATCTGATAGGAGCCGCTACCGCGTGGGGCGGCAATCCGGATCATGCTGCGATCTACCTGAACGTTGTGCCGCAGAAGAACGACGGGAAGACCCTTTACCGCTTGCGGGCGAAAGACGTTCCGGTGGATGGATTCTGGTCAATCAGTGTTTATAACGCCAAGGGATTTTTCCAGAAAAACGATCTCAACGCTTATACGATTAATAACATTACGGCAAAGCATGAGCCCGACGGATCGGTCAACGTCCAGTTTGGCGGTTGTGACGGCAAGATTCCGAACTGCCTGCCAACGACCGAAGGCTGGAATTATATGGTTCGGCTTTATCGGCCTCGTGCCGCGGTGCTCGACGGACAGTGGCACTTTCCGGAGGCGGTGCAGGCGAACTGACGCGACCGGCCTGCGCGTGGCGTGACAATATTTACTTCACGCAGCATTTAATTCACTTTCCTCAATGGGTGCGCTGTTTGTGATCTTGCCGATGGCATAGGTGCGGGAGTCGATCATTAAAAAATCCCTGATCATCGGCAATTCATTCGGCCGCCATGCCGAATGAATGTTGCATGCAACTCAGCTCATAAAATTTAACGTTTCATTCGCTAAATTGTCCCATATACTTGCCCTGCATCAAGGCAAGTGCGGATGATACCCCGATGTCTGGCTGCGATAAGGACGTTATTAAAATGACGCGTTTGAAGAGGGTTCAAAAGAAGCTCAAGCTTTTCACCTTTAGCAGCCTGGCCGCCGCAGCCGTATGCGGGCCGATGGGGGCCGAGGCCACTGAAGGCGCACTCGGGCGGCCCGTTGCGGGTATGAGCGTGCTGTCGGGAATCGGCATCGTGCCGCCCGAACCGATGACGATCGTGAGCCTCCAGCAGATTTATATCGATGGCACCATCAGCGCGAGCCGTGGCGTGCCGGTCGCGGGCAAGACATCGCTGGGTCTGGAGGGCCAACTCGCTCTCACGCTTGCCACGATCGAACACGTGTGGGGCGGTATTGGCGGATGGGACTTTGCATCGGCCATCACCGTGCCGTATGTGTGGGAAGAGGTCACCGGCACGTTTTCGGTGGGGCCGGCGTCCAGGTCGACATCCGATCGGGTCTCGAATCTGTTCGACCTGTACTTCACGCCGATCGTCGCCGGTTATCACTTCAGTCAGACCGACCATATTGCGCTCAGCTTCAACTTCTGGGCGCCCACGGGGCAATACAACTCCCATGATCTCGCGAACGCCAGTCTGAATAACTGGACGTTCGTGCCGCAGGTCGCCTACACGAAAATCGTGCCCAAGTACGGCCTGGAGTTCGACGCCGTGCTGGGTTTGCAGTTTTATACCCGTAATAACGCGACCGATTATCAGAACGCGCCCTTGCTGACACTCGACGTGATGGGCTTAAAGAAGTTTGCGAACGGTGTGGGTGTGGGGCTGGTGATGGGTACTGTGCAGCAACTCGGCAAAGATACCGGGCCGACTGCGGACAAGCTCGACGGATTTGTCGGGCGAGATTTCTCCCTCGGTCCCATCGTGACCTACGACACGAAAATCAACGGCAAGCATCCGTTTTCGGCGAGCCTTCGCTGGGTGCCGACCATCGCCAGCACCAATCGCCTCAAGAGCACCACGAGCATACAGGCGACGGCTACGCTCGCATTCTAGAGTTTTCGACCGCATGAATTCGCACGTGCGGATACGTCTGGAATTGCCGCATCAAAACCTGGAACGATTCCAGCGCAGGCGATCAACGGGTGTGCTCGAATCAAACTCCTCATACCGAACATGGAGATTGCCATGAGAGTGAATCGCATAGTCGGCGGCCTTGTGGTGACGGTAGTTGCCGTGGCGCCCTGGGCAGCGTCGCCGGTATTTGCCCAGCAGCCGGTGGTGTATCCGGAGAAGGGACAAACACCGCAGCATCAGCAGGCCGATGAGGGCGCATGCTATTCGTGGGCCAAACAGCACACCGGAATCGATCCTGCAGTGGCCGCCTCACCGCCGCCTCAGGTCCAGGCGCAGAACGGACAGCGGGTCCGAGGAGCGGCCGCAGGGGCCGCTATGGGAGCGGCGGCCGGCGCGATTGGCGGCGACGCCGGTCACGGCGCTGCCGTGGGCGCGGCGGCTGGCACGATGGCTGGCGGCGTGGCGCACCGGCAGCAGCGGCGTGCCGCGGCCAACGAGAACGCGCAGATACAGGCGTCGCAGCAGCAGGCACTGGCGACCTATAACCAGGCGTGGGCCGCTTGCATGCAGGGGCGTGGGTACTCGGTGCGCTGAGGGGGCGACGTTTCGCGCTCGCGGCAGCGACTGGATCGTCTTGGCCGGGTTTCCCGCGAGGCCCACACGCTTGACGCGAACGTCGGACACGCAGCCGTACGGGCGGCTTGCCTTGCCAAAACCGTCGCAAAGCAATGCGCCCGCCCGGCGGGCGCATTGCGCAATCCTGTAGTGCGCCATTGAGCCACCAATAAACGCGATTCGCCCGCGGCCCAGGCCAAACCAACAGTGGCTGTCGCGACCGACTACTCGTTCTCAAAGCGTACCGAAGCCTGCTTCCTGATCTGAGACTAGCGGGCGTCCGTCTGCCGCTGCTTGCTGTCGATCAGCACGTCGCAGTTCTCGAAGTTCTAGTGCGGAGCCGACGCAACAGTGTGATCGTGACTGACGAGCTGCGAAGCGATGCGGCGGCGAACAACAAACTCGGGCTGAACGTTGAGGATCGGCAGCAAAAGGGATTGAGCATTCGGGCAGAAAATTCGCACCAGCCGACCCGGGAGCGTGAGAAGGTAAGCCGGGCTCGCACTTCACTCAGCATTGGCGATCCACGCCGGTCGTTTAAGTTGAAGCGCAGCGAGACAGACTCCGATTCCCGCCATGCAGCACGTTAGAATAAAAATAATCATCGCCGCCCCCAATCTGCCGGCAAACAAGCCAACGAACAGGCCAGCAAGCGGTTGAGTTATGTTGTTGAGCAACGCGATCAGGCCTACCGTTTTTCCGAAATCCTTCGGGGGTATCAGACGCTGCCGGGTACTCCGGATGAAGACGCTAAACATCTTGTCGAAGCCGGTAACCAGTACGAACCCAGCGACATAGATTAATGGATGCGTTATCCACGCCATCAGCAGACCGCCGAGTACGATCAGGAAATAAGAAACAAATCCCGATACCCACGCACGCAGCCGCACGTGGGCGACAAACGTGAGTACCACAACGGTCGCAACCGCGCCGCCCATCTGAAGCCACGCATAGGCCGACGTAGATTGTGCATAGACGCCGGAGAACATCGCAGCCGAGGTCGCAAGCGTGACGCCAACGACGAGATTTACGCCTGACGCCAGAACGATCAATTCAAGAAGGCCTGGAATCCTGACGATGTGCTGGGTCGCCACGAGATAGGGTTTGAATACGCCGTCGGCACGATTAGCGAGAACTTCTTTATCTCCACACCGCTTCCTCCACTGCGAAAACATGATGTCGGAAAGCACGAATATTGCCGCCGCGGCGGCGACTATGATTTGCCAGCTCCAGACAATCAGCAGGGCACCCGCAGCAAGGGGGCCAATCACCGTGCCAAGCTGGTCAGCGATCTGGGTATAGGAAAGTATCTTTCGATACTCATCCTGGTGAAAATATTGAGGGAGCATAGCCTCACGTGCCATAAATCCCTGTGTCGTCAATATGCCTGCTCCGGCAGACATGCCGATTACCCATCCGATCCCGCCGAACAACAAGAATCCACCGGCCCCTGCAATACACAGCAAGGCGCGAAGAATCTGGCTCACATGTATCAGTCGGACCGGCGGGATCCGGTCACAAAGGACCCCGCACACTGGAAATGCCGCATATCGCGGCAGGGACTCCACAAAGAATGACACGCCCGACCAGGCGACACTTCCAGACATCCTGAATACGATCAATGGGACGATAAAAAGCAGAATCTGGTCCGCGAGACGTGTGAGTAGCAGTGAAATGAAGAGCAGGGAATTTTTTGCGTTCATCTCTTGACTCAGAAGACACCGATCGATATATCAGCCAGCATGCTGCGTATGGCTTCCTTCGCGAAGCCAGGCGTCACAGTTTCATCGAATTCACCGTAGCGGCGCCAGGCACGCTCCACGTCTTCATCCGCCAGTGCATACTGCTCCAGAATGGGATATCTGATGCCAGCACGCAAGCATAAGGACGCTGCGAGCTGGCACTCCTCGGGCCCGGGAACGCATTCCCATGCAATCTTGTCATCTGACAACAACTCAAGCCACGTGGATCTGAGCGTGCTGTCTGGAAAAAGCGATGCCGATGCACCGACTACCGACATTGCATGATCTTCACCAAAGAGTGCTGACATCATCAGATAGCAGAACAGGCATTTCGTACACCGACGACACCACGGCTTTTTGTAATTGCACGAGTGAGTGCGTAGAAGAAGGTCGGGGCGATGTGCGATGATCCGATAGATGGCGAGATCATACAGTCCAGACAGCGGGCTATCAAAACCAAGAAAATAATCAAGTGAGGTTAATCTACGAAACAGATCTGTGCTTACTCGTCGATATTCATCGCTCTTGCACCACTGATGATTGATCGGCTCACCGTTCCAGTGCACCTGTGGTGAATCTGCTGATTTTTCGATGTTAAAAAGAATCCGATTATATCGGTGAGCAATGATAAGCGGGAAGTATCCAACATAGTTGGCGGTATGTCCCACCATGAAGTCCCCCTTGTAGTGCTGACATATCACCCCGTTGTTTATAAACTGACTATCCGGACAATCGAAGAAATTGTCGCTGACTGTAACACGACACCTTTTGCGTTGCGCGCCGTCGTCCGGTGTAGAGAGTTGCCCGAGCAGATCCGCCTGCAACTCGGCATTTCCACCTAGCGGCATATAGCCCTCGTACAGATCGAAATCCATGTGAAGGCCGGATAGTATCATCATACTCGCCAGCGTATCCTTGCCACCACCGTTTGTTAGCAGGCAGCGTGGTTCCGGAGCGTTATGCGAGTATTCTTGAGGACTTTCGAAGTCGGATTCATTTGAATAAAACCTTGCGCCAAGCAAATTCGGACCGAGAGGATCAGGATAAACAACATGGTTCCGGTATCGCCACTCAGCGAACTGGCGCATGAAGCAATGTCGCCAGATATCCCTGACGCTATCGCTCACCGATAAAATTTCACAGTCAGCGATAGTCAGACATTCACCGCCCAGTGCCATAAATCGCATGGCATCCCATGCAACAATTGCCCCGATCAACTCGCGAAACCGGCTCTTCCCCAATGGTGATATGACTTCGCTCCAACTGTCGATTGAATGCCAGGTAATATCGGAAAAAAAATTCTGCAGCCCAACGGACAGACTGATTTTCATCCTGGCAGGCCGATCCATTAGCTGTATCCGGGTGACGACCACATCGAGTCGCCTGCTGGCGACTACTCCCATACCTTCGCTTACTTTTTTCATGGATGTCTCTGAATCGGGCATTTCGTCTAAGGAGCCAGTTGCTCAAGCGCACGTTCAATATCGGTTGTGAGATCCGCACAGGATTCTGTACCGATGTAGATTCTCAGGCACAGCCCATCTGTGTCGCAACGCGATACACTTCGGTGCTCGTTAGCCATGAATATGGATACCAGACTGATCGTGCCTCCCCACCCGTATCCAATCCTGAAAACTTCCAGGGCGTCCAGAAATCCTTGAATCTTTGGCTTTGTGACGTCAGACAGCGAGACAGAAATCAGACTGTTACTTCCAGAGAAGTCACGCTTCCATAGCGAGTGGCCTGGATGCATTTGACGCGAAGGATGAAACACTGTTCTCACCAGCGAATGAGATCCGAGCTTTTCCAGCAGGATCGATGTGGTCTGCTGCTGGCGCTCTAGACGGAGGTCCATCGTCGTCAGAGAAGTCAGCGTCGCCGAGCATGCGTCTGCAGATACCGCCAAGCCATGCAGCGCGATCTCGTTGGCGATCTTCCGATAGAGCGCTGTGTCGTTGGTGAAAACCGCGCCGAGCGAAACTCCAACTGGTCCGCCCGCATTCTTTGACAGTGATACAACAGACACATCGATTTCGGATCTAAGCGGACGGAAGAAAGTCAGTGCTGCCCAGGTGTTGTCCAGTACGCTCACGATGCCCGCCCGCCGGCAGGCGCGCGCTATTGAAGGAACATCTTGAACCTCGAAGGTAAACGCTCCGGGCGATTCCAGGAAAACAACGCGCGTACGTGGTCTGAAATAGGCAGAGATATCGCTGGTATCAGGTGGATAATATTCCACTTCCACGCCCAGCTCCGACAAACGCCGCTCAAGAAACCAGCGTGTCGAATATGTGGCTGTGTCGACTGCAAGCAGATGGTCGCCCGGCCTGAGCAAGGATAGCAGTGTGACTGTAATCGCGCTCTGACCTGAAGGAGTCAGCGACGCAAATGCGGCGCCTTCGAGGCTACACAGAGCGCGCACGAGGTTATTGCTGGTTGGCGTACGCAGACTTCCGTAATTGAATCCGTCGAGCACGCTATCATTGTTCGCGGTCAGAGCCCCTTCGTCGATACCAGCGTCATCTCCGAATCTCCGCGAGATTACGGTTGTTGCGTTGACTGCTGGCGTGACGGGCACCATGACCGAACCAACCGGAAAGATTCCAGCCTGGGCGAGCAGCGTTGCTCCAGATCGGCTTTTGTCGCTCATGATTGCTCCGCTAGTTCGGCAAGCGAATGAAATTTCCGCAATCTGTTCACTACGTCGGCGAGTTCATCTAGTGTTGGTTTCCGAACGTCGGGCAGGGGGTAGCGCAGCGATGCCTCTCCAAAGTTATGAAACAGTTCCAGGTAGGGGCCGTCGGGCGTTCCCCAATCAATGTACTCGTATTCGATCTTCGGATTGATCGCGCGCAGGGGATGGCACACCGCCCAGTTCGCGCTCACGGTAACAGGTCCTCCCAGCATTATTCTGGTATCGAGAATCCCATCGAGTAGTGAAATTCGACTTGAATGGCTTTCACCGAGTCCGAAAAGGATCGCACAGCCGCACTTGATACCATTTGCGGCGAGAAATGTCAGCGCACTTCGGAAACGTTGTTGCCACGGCGCCAGCGCACTCCCGATATCCTTGCTCATACCGCCGATTTCTGTCGGATCCGCGGTTTCGAGACCAATGAAGACATAGCGCATGCCAACCCGGGAAAGGCGCTCGATGAGTGGCTGCCGCCGGAGTATCTGATCGATGGTGAATTGCACGCCGAAGTCGATATCAACGGGATCGTTCTCCAGCAGCTCGCAGAATTGTTCAATCTGCTTCGGAGAGCCACCGAGAAGTATCGAATCCTCGACAAATGCGCTTGCGCCGCGGCCGGGCCACTCATCCTGAATCACCTTTACGGCGTCCGACATCTGACGATAGAGTCTTTCAGGGGCTCGGCTGATATCCCGCAGACCTCCGGTTGTTGAGCGTCGTTCGCTGCAAAATGTACAGTCATAAACGCATCCCTGTCCGGTATCGCTGAATACATGCGCCGTCATCCTGCCTTCGAAAACATCGAAGGCAGCGGAAACGCCATAGATGGACGCGATCGATGGCAGCTCGTTGTAGTTGAGTGGAATTCCCCGGCTTACTACCGTTTGCTCACCGTTGCGACAGGCGACCGCTATCCAGTCTCCTGGAATCGCCTGGGTGCGAAGCCCACTCAGTATCGCTGCCATAGCCTCGCCAGGCAGCACGTGGACCAACAATTCTCCTATGGTGGAAATCACGAGTTCGCCGTCGCCAGAAACCACGAGGTCGAATACACAGGGCACGAGACCGCGCTTCATCAGCGCGACTGGCGACGCGAGATGGTGTACCACCCGCGATTCGAAGCGCTGTGAGGGATCATCGAGCCAGATTGTTTCGGAAGCATGGCGCCCCCCAAGCACAATGAAGATTTCATCACCAAACTTCTCTCTCGCTATCCGGGCACACTCCAGCGCTCCGGGAAAGCTGAGCGTCATTGCCCCCAGCAACAGGAGGTTCGGTCTCTCACGTTCGAGCAGTTCTACGAATTTTCCTATGTCATCGAGGGAATACATCAACAAGAATTTTTCCCTCAGTTGGGGACGTGGTACCGCCCAGTTGCTCTTCCCCCATTCGCCAACTCCATCCCGAGCCAGCATGCTCGCGTGTCGGCACGCATTAAACAGGCTCGCCGGGTCCGAACTGTTGAGGGCCGCCGAATTCTTCCTGCCTGCTATCCAGTCGGGTGCGGATACTGCCACGGTTCTCAATGACATTTTGAAAAATAAAATGGATTGCTAAATAAATTTTGCTCGCGTCGAGGATTCTCGTTCAACATGTCTAATATTTGAGTGCTGACGTACCGGAATCCGTTATTGCCCTGTGCCAACCAACGTCGATATGAGACGCCATGACCTGAAGGTTGCGCCAATGACGTTGAACCGGGTGGTCATGGGAAATGATGGCCGCTCCGGTACAGCCCATAATTCGCGCCACGGCTTTCAGGCAAAGCCTGGCAAGAAATGACCGATCGAGCCGTAGTGCCGCCTGCTCAGATGCGTTCAGATCTCTATCTTCGCATCCAGCCGTATGCAGGCTCATGAGCACATTCTCGTAGAGGGATCTCGCCGCCGACAATTCGGCCAGGCTTTCTCCAACTGTTGCGGCAACGACATCGGTGCCTGCAAGGCCTGGATGGGTTCGCCTGGCGGAGAGCAACTCAAGGCAGGTTGCAACAGCGCCTTCTGCGCAACCCATGATGGGGCCAACAATCGCGCTGACGGCATACGGTAAGTAATCGACACGGTCGACATACGTCTCCGCCGTAACGGCATTGCGTTGCAGGCACATGCGTTGGGAAATTACGAATTCCTCTGGTACCTTCAGCCTGGAAAAAGCGATGTCCCTGGATCCTGTCGCGCCCATTCCGGCCGGCTGCCAGTTCCCGCTGATCGCAGCTTTCTGGGGGCGAACGGCAACCATCAATCTTTCTGGCTCTTCATGCCCTGGACGGAAGTGATTGCCCGTCACCAGGATCCAACTGGCGTACTCAACACCAGAACAAAGTTGCCAGGTACCATCCAGAACGAATTCTGGGCCGACGCGTACCAGCGTACCGTTGGTTGATTTCGTCGCGGTGGCGAAGAGCTGTCTCTCACGCGGACAGAACAGTTGCTGTCGGGCGGCAACCGGAAAGCGACCGGCCAGCACGCCATGGCCACCGACAAGCGCAATCATCCATGCTGTTGACGCACACGCCCGAGCGGCAATCCGTGCGGCCTCCGGAAGCACCGGCCACGGGAGGCCATAACCCCCGAAGCGCTTCGCGGTGACAAGACGTAGCAGACCGGCGTCGAACAGTTCATCCATCGACGCTGAGGGGATCTGGCAGGCACGTTCGGCCGCCGCCGATCTGGCACACCACCTGTTACTGAGTAGGTGCACTCTCTCCAGGACGTCATCGACAGCCGCCCCGAGCAGGAGCCGATGCGAGTGGCGAGCCATCCCGGTCAGCATGACTCGCCAGCGGAAAATGGCAACCCGCTCTCCATGCAAAACCTGTCTTCGACAACGAGCGGGCCAAGCAAGTCAAGAAACTCTCGCATGGTTTCCGCGCTGTTGGAGGCGACGAGTTCGTAAAAATTCGTCCCGTTCCAGAGCACGTACACATATCTAAATCGCACGCGGATGTGTCGAATCAGATCAGTCAGTGTGACCTCTCCCTGCTTCATCCTGGTGAGCATCTGTGTTTTCTTCCAGGCGATTTCCTCTTTCGAAAAGTAATCTGTTTTGTGAAAGCAATCCTTAACGTCCTCGCGGCGCTGATATTCCTGAATGTCGTCGTTCAGGCATTTCTCCAGAAAGAAGAAAAGTCCGTCCGGGCGTAACAGTGGCATGACATGATCGATCTGCCGGTCTCGCTCGACGCCATAAAACTGGAACGCGGCAGTTTCGTAGATATAGTCGAAACCATTGTGGAAGACTGTGGCACCCAGGTCGCTCAGCACATTGCGATCGACGGAAAGGAACGAGCCCGAGACGAATTGTGATGCCTTCGGATCGGCATACCGGTGGAAGGCGGTCTCGTTGGCAGGATTGGGCGAACACGTCACTGTCATGATATGGCCACCGGAGATAGCCGCCAGCGTGCGGCCATTCGTGCCATCGAAAGCATCGACTTCAAAGAACGTGCATGACCGACCAGTGGACAGAGCGCGCTTTTTCGAGAGCTGTGAGAGTGCGATGCCGACCCTGCACATTTCCTCCAGGATATTCGGGACGCTCGCAAGGAAATGAGAGAATAGCGGTCCGCAGGATTCGATCATGTGATCATGGTAATTGGCGAGACCCGAGACAACGAGCCTGTCCCGAATGCGCGACGTCACCTTCTGACGTGGGACCTGAGTTTGCCCCGTCGCCAGTGCATGGAATTCAGAAGCAAGCGCGGCCATGGACGACTCACGCAGGTATTCGCGGTTATCTGAATCTGGATGACTCATGAAGCATCCTCTATGTCTTGAAGTTACTGCATCAGTGGAATATCAGCAGAAAGACAACGTGTTGCGATTTTTCCGGACTCGGTACGTGGCAATGCAGCCATAAACACAACTTGTGCGGGTATCATTTGCCAGTCGAGCCCGGCGACGCAATGTTCAATGACACCGTCTGCTGTGAGTGACGACCCCGGATTCAAAACCACACAGGCCCGAGGTACCACGCCTTGCCTTGCGTCGGGAACGGGCACGACGGCGACGTCGACGATGTCCGGCAGGAGCCGGAGATGCTCCTCGACTTCCCTTGGATTGACCTTGAACATGTTGCGGGAGAAAACGTCATCTTTTCTTGCGACGTAATAGAGGTATCCCTCTTCGTCCATCCTGAAGAGATCACCTGTCAGAAAAACACGGGATTCTCCAAAGACGTCAAAGCGAAAACGCCGCTCATTCTCTTCTGGCATATTCCAGTAACCGGCCATGACTAACTCGCCGGAAACGGCAAGCTCACCGGTCATTCCGGCGTTTCGAATCAGGTTCTCATCGTCGTCGATCAGATAAGTGCGAACGCCGGGAATTGCTTTCCCGACGGAGGCCGGCCGGATATCAATCTGCTCCGGCGGCAGATAGGTCACGCGTTTGCACTCGGTCATGCCATAGCTGGAAAATACCTTCACTTCAGGCCAGATAGCACGGAGCCGCGCAATGTCTCGCACGGGGAGCTGCTGGCCACTACTCAGCATGTACCTGATTCCGGTGGTAGGAAATGTGTTGAGATCTGGAACAGATAGCAGATCGACGAGGGTGGGAGGGAAGATATGGATCGCCGTGACGTTGCACCGCTCGATCATCGAGGGAATCTCCCGCGGATTTGAGCCAGATCTTGTAGAAATAACAGCCGTCCCACCAAGAAGGATGGGAATTAGCACACTGTAAAATCCGAAGTCTGTGGCGAAGGTGGAGAAATTTAGCACAACGTCGTTTTCGCAGATTCCGAGATAGGCGCTCACTGCACGAAACGCGGCAATCATGTTCCTGTGCGTTACAACAGCACCTTTCGGTTTGCTAACTGATCCTGTTGTGAAGAAGATTGCTCCGATGCTGTTCCCGTCAAAGTCGGCGTCAATGGGTGCGTGCGACGATTCGTTCGAGAATCCTTCCTCCGATAGCCAGGCTTTCACGGTGTTGAGATCGAGGATTCCTGCAATATTGGTGCGGCCAAGCACGCTATTTGCACCCGATACCTGATCTGTGATGACGTATCTCGCGCCAGAATCCTCGATCTGGACTCGCAGCTTGTCCAGGCTGAACGAGTGATGGACAGTAACCATCACGCAGCATTCCTGCAGTACGCCCACGATTGCTGCCAAAACGGGTATGTCAGGGCGCGCGTAGAACGCTACGCGATCACCGGCTGTAATCCCAGCCTCGCGTAGTGCTCGACGCACCCGCGTCGCCAGACGCGATAGGTCGCCGTAAGAAATCTGATCTTCATCAACGCGAAGCGCGATCTTCTCCGGGTGAGAGATGACGTGTATTGCCAAATTGTCAAGGAAATGCATACGTAGCAGTCCTATTTTGTATTTGCAATCCGACTCGGCGAAGTATCGAGATTGCCCCTATCGTGTAAAGCGATGGAGACGTGTGTCGGATACGCGCCGACGTTCACCACGCGAGAATTCGTGTACTGACAAGATGTAAGACATTGCACGGAATTGACTGACCACATCGTACTATGCGTTTCAGTGCGAAACAACGTCTCATGCCGATGTTATGCCTCGCGCATGTTTCTTCGACCAGTGATCTGGATATCGAGATACAGTCTCCCGCTTAAGTTGTAGCGGCCAGCCTTTCCCGGGCATCTTCGAGCCATAATTTACGGCAGTCGAGGAGCCGTATGAGCGGAAAGTGGTATACGGATGAATTCAATATTGAAGTGGTCAGGCAACTAACCACGCGCGACTATTCGGTGGCAGATGTGGCCCGGCGTTTGGGCATTACGACGCATAGCTTGGCCGCCTTGCGGGCGAAGTTCGATAAGCCGGATGTCGTACGGCGGCCGGAGCTGGACGATTTCGTCATCACCGGATGTCGTCACATAAAGCACCGGCATCTGCGTACCGACGCTCGCGTGTATCGCGTTGAGCACGCGAGTGCCCATCATGTCGGGCGAGATGTGATCGCGTATGAACAGATCGTACGTCGGAGAGCCGGTGGTGCACTGCGATCGGTTTTCCGATTCATTTTTCAGGGTGACGGCTTTAGCGTATGGGCCGGTTTCTGCCTCTGCTGGCAGGGTGGTGCGATGGCCCACGGCAGAAGTTCGTTGTTGCGGATAATCGAGTGTTCGGCAATGGTTTTGATGGGCATGCAGAAACGCGCTACTCGGTGCGCCGATTGGGTCAGCGCTTCCTGTTTGTGCTGCCTGTTCGTTGCAACGGTTGGTTTTCCTTCTCGGATCGCCAGGACGTTGCCACCGCCTACCCAAGTCGTGCCGACAACTGCCATGTCGCCTGGATCAGCGGCGTGGCAATCGAGCGGATGTCTCGCTGGGTATCGAAACAGACCGCGAGAGCCGCGAGCGGCTCGCCATGCCGGTTCAGCACGGGAGCCGCGAGCGTGAAGACGCCGGCAAGCGTTTCCGTTTGCGACAGCGCATAGCCCACCCGACGGATCTCGGCGAGTTCCTGCCGCCACGTCTCCAGCGGGTAGAGCGGGTGTTCAGCGGTGGGCCCGTGGTGCTCGATATGGGTTTCCCAGTACCGCGTCTGGATGGCCGGGGGATGCATGCTCATCATCGCCTTGCCGGCCGCCGTGCGATGCAGGGCATTCGACAATCCGACATAGACGCCGTGGCTCGGCGCGAACGGCCACGGGACATGCGCGACCACCAGCGTATGCGAACCCGCGAGGACGTTGAGGTTGACCGCCTGGTGCAGTTCATTTTTTAGTACGTCGGCTATCGAGTGGAAAAGTGGCACGATCGGCTGCTGGAAGTACGCCGCTGAGGCCATTTGAAACAGGGCCGCCCCCAGGCAATACGACTTCCTGCGCTGTAGATCCTGCACGAGCAGCCCTCGGCGCAGCAACGCGTTGATGATCCTGTGGCAGCTCGTCACCGGCATGTTCACGCGTACGGCTATCTCGGACAATGAGAGGGGCAAGGTCGACTGCACGAGCGTCTGCATGATGTCGAATGCGCCATCCACGGCAGGCGCTTTGGATTTCCCGGACAAAGGGCAGTCGAGCAGGTTCATCGGCGTCGATCTTCAGTTCACGATATCGAAGTTACTTTAATTGATTTGTTATCCTGATTATCGGGGAGATCCACGGATTGCAGGATCGCTTCTGACGCTTTCTCCGCTAGCATCATCGTGGGCGCGTTGATGTTGCCCGATGTGATGTTGGGAAACACGGATGCATCTACGATTCTCAGCCTGGCCGTGCCATGAACCCGCAACGCGCTGTCCACGACCGAGCTTGCCGGGTCGTCGCCCATCGCGCATGAGCCGCACAGGTGATAGATCGACCCCGCCTCTTCGCGAAAGAACCGCAGCATGTCGTCATCACTGGACGCTGCCGCTGGCCTGATTTGCGCATCGGTGACGGTGGACAGTCCTACCGTAGCGGAAAGACGTCGCACCAGCCGCGCGCCCGCGACGGCCTCGTTGCGGTCGTGTTCCGTGGACAGGTAGTTCGGGTCGATGCGTGGCGTGACGCGCGGGTCGGCGCTGGTGATCTGCACGGTGCCGCGGCTGCTTGGGCGACAGGGCGAGTAGAAGATCGTGTACCCGGAATACGGTTCGATCTTCGGCATGCCGCCCGATTCCGGCAGTACGTAGGAGAGCGGATTGAAGTAGATCTGTACGTTCGGACGCGGCTGGGCCGCATCGGTACGCAGGAACCCGCCGGCCTTCACGGTCGTGGCCAGCATGCCACGGCGACGCAACAGCCAGTCGAGCATGGCGCCGGCCTGCTGCGGCCACGTCCTGATTTCGTCGTTGGCCGTTGGACGATTCGCGCGGTAATAGAACGAGGCGCACAGGTGGTCCTGCAAGTGGCGGCCCACCGCTGGCGCGTGATGGACAACCGGAATCTGGTGGCGCTGGAGCAGGGCCGTGTCGCCGACACCGGAGCATTGCAGCAGCTTCGGCGTGTCGATGGCGCCAGCCGAGAGGATCACTTCGCGCCGCGCGCGGAATTCGCACCGGTGCCCGCGCAGGACCACGCTTACTCCGCTTGCCTCCTTGCTGGCATGGAATAGCACGCGCTCGACCCGTGCACCGGTTTCGACGACCAGGTTCGCGCGTTTCATGGCCGGATGCAGATAGGCCACAGCCGATGAGTCGCGTTTGCCGTGGTGTGTATTGATGTCGTAGACGCCAACGCCTTCAAGCCGCGCGCCGTTGAAATCGTCGTTGCGCGGGAATCCCAGTTCCTCGCCGGCCTGGAAGAAGTGCTCGCAGATCGGATGCACAGCGTCGCGCGTGATGTGGATCTTGCCGCTTGCGCCGTGCCATGGCGTATCGCCGAGATAATGCGACTCCAGCTTGCGGAACCACGGCAGTACGTCTTGCCACGACCAGCCGGGATTGCTCTGCCGGGCCCAGTCGTCGAAATCGCTGGGCTGCCCGCGCACGTAGATCATGGCGTTGATCGCGCCGGAGCCGCCGAGCACCTTGCCGCGGGGCGTATAGACGCGCTGTCCTGCCAGTTCCGTCTGCTCGGTGGTGTGGTAACGCCAGTTGTACTTCGGATGGTAGAAAAGCTTTGCGAAACCCAGCGGCATACGGAACCACATCGAGCGGTCCCGCTCGCCCGCTTCCAGCAGCAGAACGCGAAATCGCCCGCACTCGCTTAGCCGGTCGGCGAGGATACATCCTGCCGATCCCGCGCCGACGATGATGTAGTCGAAGGTCGTGGTATCCATTGCCGCTAGTCCTTGTCGACGGCGTAACGCGCCTTCCAGCTCTCGGAAGGCCCCGTCTTGACGTCGAACGGCTGGGTCGAAACCGTCAGATGCAGGCGCTCGCTGGAATAGGGCATGTGGGCCTTCACGACCTCCATGTCCAGTTCCACCCCCAGACCCGGTTCGGTCGGCGGGATGATGTAGCCGTCTTCCCAGCGGATCGGCTGTTTCAGGATCTGCGCATGAAAACCCTCCCAGCGCATGATGCTTTCCTGGATCAGGAAGTTCGGCGACGCCACACCAAGCTGGATACTGGCCGCCGCGCCAATCGGGCCGTTGTAGAGATGCGGGGCGATCTGCGCGTAATGAACCTCCGCGAGACTGGCGATCTTTTTGGCTTCGAGAATGCCGCCCACGCGCCCCAGGTTCATTTGCAGGATCGAGGCCGCGCTATTGCGTAGGATGTCGAAGAATTCGTATTTGGTCGTCAGGCGTTCGCCGGTGGCGACGGGAATGCAGGTCTTTTGTGCAACACGGGCCATTGCCTCGGACTGGCCCGGCGGCACCGGCTCCTCGAACCACAGCGGATCGTAGGGCTCGATATAGCGTGCGAGCCGCACGGCGGCGGACGGCGTCATCTGCCCGTGCGTGCCGAAGATCAGGTCGCATTGCGTGCCCACTGCCTCGCGCAGACGGCGGCAGAAGGTGGCCGACAATTCCAGCAGATCGAGACTGAGTTGATGGCCGCAGTAGGCGGTATAAGGCCCGGCCGGATCGAACTTGATCGCCGTGAAGCCCTGCTTCACGTACTCCACGGCGCATTGGACCGACAGCTCGACATCCTCGTAATCGTGACTGTATTCGCCGTCGGCCGTCCGGGGATAGAGGTAGGTATAGGAGCGCAGACGCTCGTTGACCTTGCCGCCGATCAGGTCGTAGACGGGCCGGTTCGCGGCCTTGCCGATGATGTCCCAGCACGCCATTTCCAGACCGCTCACGACACCCATCATGCTGAGGTCCGGTCGTTGCGTGAAGCCGCTTGAATAGGCTTCGCGGAAGAAGCGCTCGACGTGGTGCGGGTCGTGATTCTCGAGGTAGCGCTGGTACACGTCGCCGATGGCCGCTTCCATCACGCGAGGATGGAAACTCGCCGCATAGACTTCGCCGACGCCTTCGATGCCGCATGCCGTCTTCAGCTTCACGAAGATCCAGTAACGCCCGCCGATATAGGGCGGCGGAACAGCAACAACATAGGTTTCAAGCGAGGTGATTTTCATGGGTCGTTCTTCTGGAAAGGGATGTGAATGAGGTTATCGGCCTGGAAAGCGGTAGTACGCCGTACGCCGGCTGAAGACGTAGACGAGGCCGCTGCCCACCAGACAGCAGGCGCCGATATAGACGAAGTAGAGCTGCGTACCGAGGACGCCTGGAAACCGGTGCGAAATGGCCGAGCTGATCATCGGCAGGAAGACGTCGGGCGAGAGGCCGATCATCGAGATGATTCCGATTGCGAGGCCCGTCATGCGTGGCGGAACATGGCAGCGGTCGATGATGGCCCAGTACAGGCCGTGCACCGAGTACGTCATGAGACCCAGCAGGACGATGCAGAGGGCGAGCAGCCACATGGGCACCGAGCCGGGCACGAGGACGAACAGCATCCACGCAATCGCCGCGGCGAGCATGCCGAAACCCAGCACTTTCACGTTGGAGAAACGGTCGCCGAGAAACCCGCCGCCGATCGCGCCAATCGGGCGCATCCACAGCTTGATCACCGTGAGCTCCCCCGCAAGCACCGCCGAGGCGGAGAAGTGTTCCTGGATGTAGCTGGAGAACGAGAACGTTGCCCACAGCAACTGGTAGCCGGCCAGCACGATCAGGCTGATGAGCCAGATTTCCGGAATGCGGATCAGCGTGATGAAGTCGCGCAGCCCCGGTGAAGCGGCGTGGCCGATGTCTCCCGATCCCGGCGCACGCTTGCGGTCATTCGGCAGGACCAGCGCCGAAAGCACCGCGATCCCAAGACACGTCCATGCGTACAGGTGGATCACCGGCCGCAGCGAGACCTGCGCCGCGGCGTTCGCATAGTGCGCAAAGATCGCGATGGCGATCGACGCGAGCACCGCTTCCGTCAGCCCCCGGCCACCGTCGAGAATGCCGAAGAAGCGCCCTTGCTCGCGGTCTGTGCCGAGCAGTTTGACCGCACGCAGGATCGCCGACCAGAACGTCAGGCCACCGGCCACGCCCCAGCCGAGAAAAATCCATTTCAGCATGGCGGGTTCCGGGAACGTGGCGAACCACAGCCCGAGCCCACCCACCACGCACAACGAAAAGACCACGAGCCACCGCGAGCTCACGCGGTCGGCCAGCCAGCCGCTCGGAATGTAGGTCACCACGTAGACCATTCCCAGCAGAGAGTAAAGCTCGCCGAGCTGGTCCGCAGTTATGTGGAACGCCTGTAGCAGCGTCACTTCGAAATTCTGGCGCAGGTAGAGCAAGGGGTAGAGTGCGCCAGCCGCCAGGGTCAGCAGGCCGAGCTGGACGTAGCGAAATAGCGGGAACGCCGCAGTGGAATGCCCGGTTAGATCGGGCTTCGGGGATTCGATGCTTACGGTCATGATGTCTCCAGTCTTTTGCTCGATATCCGGCGCATTCTTTCAATTACACGCCGGGCATTCTTTAGTTGATGTGTAATCCTTAATATTGTTATCGCGGACTGATCCCGGCATGACGGCAGGCGGAACCACGAAGACCTGTGGTGCGCCTATGCGGCCTTCAACCCCTGAAATGCATGTTCTGTTGTGTGCTACCAGGAGGCGACGACGAGTCGCGTTTGCGTGAAGGCGAGCATGCCGTGCTGGCCATCGTCGCCGCCGATGCCGGAGCGTTTCCAGCCGGCGTGATGACCCTGATACGGATCGTCAGGAATACGGTTCACGTAGCATTCGCCCGCCTCGATTTCGTTGGCGACGCGCATGATCGTGCGATAGTTCTCGCTGTAGATCATCGACGCCAGTCCGAACGGGTGATCGTTCGCCATCTCCAGCGCCTCGTCGAGCGTCTGATAAGTCACGACGCCGAGCACCGGCCCGAACACCTCCTCCTGAATGATCTCCATCTCCTGCCGGCAGCCGGTGAGCAGGGTCGGCGGATAGAAAAATCCCTTGCCTTGCGGGATCGCGCCGCCGCATTCGAGGACGGCGCCATCGTCGATGGCGCGTTCGACCATCTGGTGAATATGCAGGCGTGCGTTGTCGTGAATCAGCGGACCCATCCAGTCGTGATGCTTGCTGCGGTCGCCCCATTGGCGCTCTCGCATGCGGTTGCGTAGCAGCCCGATGAATTTCGACGCGACCTCCTCGTGCACGTAGACGCGTTCGACCGACGTGCAGAGTTGCCCGCAGTTCGCGGTGGCGGAGCGAACGATGTCGGCGGCCGCCTGTTCGAGATGGGCGTCCGGCTCGATGATCGCTGGCGTCTTGCCGCCAAGCTCGAGCGACACCTTGGCGATATTGACCTGCGAATACTCCAGCACCTTGCGGCCCGCGCCGACACTGCCCGTCAGCGTGATCATGCCCACCGAAGAATCGGTGCAGATCTGCTCGGCCACGAGATGGTTCATCGCCATGATGTTGATGACACCGGCCGGAACGTTCGCCTGCATGACGGCCTGGGCGATCTCCAGCGCTGAACACGGCGTGTAACTGCTGGGCCGCACGATGACCGTGTTGCCCGTAATGAGCGCGGGTGCGAGCTTGCGCATCAGCGTATAGACCGGCGAGTTGAACGGGATCAGGCAGACGACGACGCCGATGGGCTCGCGATAGAGCAGGAGGTTTTCGTTGGCATTGTCGCTGGGGATGATCTCGCCGGTAATGCGGCGCGCCCATTCGGCGTGATAGCGGGTGACTTCGGCGGCGTACATCACCTCCGCACGGGCATGTGCGGGACTCTTGCCCGACTCGAGCGCGAGCGCGGCGCCGATCTTGTCGGCGCGTTCGACGAGGGCATCGGCGAGCCGTTGCAGGACTTTCGCGCGCTCGACCGCGGGTAGCTGGCGCCAGCGTTTCTGCGCCGTCGTGGCCTGACGCGTGGCACGACTGGCATCTTCGGGACTGACCGTGTCGACGTGGGCGATGACCTGGCCGGTTGCGGGATTGAAGACCTCGATACGCGCCTGCGTGGCGGACGCAATGAAGTCGTTATCGATGAAGTTTTCGTAGTGCTGCACGTGGAAGTTCTCCGTTCGGGTTCGCGTGACGGGTCACGGCTTCTGGAGGACTATACGGCGCAGTTTTTTGCGGGGTCAACGACACGACTTTGGGAGCGAGATTTTTCCGTATATGGCAAATGAGATGCAATGACGTCTTGCGTCACGCGGGTGACTTCACCGTTCCTCCCGCCCGACCGGCGCTTTGTGCGCGCTCAAGTTTTGACAATCGCTGGCAGTTGGAAAAAAGAGATTTCTGTAGCGTGTGCCCCCGAACCGTTTCTGCCTTGGGGCAATATCATGAATCAGCCAACGTTTTTACCGCCGGGCGATGGCCCGGGCAACGCCCAGACCGTGCCCTGGCAAGCGCGTGTTCCCGCTGAAGCACGCATGACCTGGAAGCCATGCATCGCCAGGCCGCTGAAGACCTCGCCCGTCTCGACCAGACGATCGCCCGTCTGGAGGCGCAAACCACCCAGGCGTGTGCCGACAAGCGTGCAGCGGACATCAGGGTGCGGCGGTTGGGCGAACTGATGGACGAACTGCGTGGGATGAGCGCTGCACCTGTCGCGGCGGACAACATCCGTCCCGTGGCTGAACCCGATAATCGCTCGGTCCAGCGCCAGCGCAGGTGGCCTCTCGCTGTGATGGCCGCCATTGTCGTTCTGGCGGCATGTGCTGTCCTGGTCATGCAGTCCACGCACGGCGGCTCGTGGCACAGTTTCCTGAGCCATGCCGCAAACCGTATTCAGTCGGGATCGATTTCCCTGCACTGAAGGCGTTGACGCGTTTCGAGCCAGGCACGCCGCCTCGCTCGAAACGCGCGACAGCATTGACTCGGCGTGACACTCAACGCGCCTGCCGATCCTCCAGATAACCCTGTCGCGTGGCCGCAAAGCCCGCCACGCCGATCAGCACGCCCGTGCCGGCCATGAGCCAGCAAGGCACGAGCCATCCGCCGCTGATTGCCAGCAGCTTGCCGGTGACCCACGGTCCCGCGCAGGCGATCAGATAGCCCGTCGCCTGCATGACGCCGCTTAGCGCCGTGGTGCCGCTTTCGGTGCGGCTGCGCAGATTGATGAGCGTAAGCCCGATAGTAATGGCCATCGCGCCGAGTCCAGCCGGAATCACCCAGAGCAGCGCCAGTTGCGGGCAATACGCGAGGCCCAGCGTGCCTGTCACGGTGCAGGCCGCGGCGAAGAGCACGACGCGCTCGGGACGCTTCGTCGTGGCAAGCAGGTTCGGCACCACGAGATTGTGCGCGAGGCCCACGAGGCTATACAAGGCGAGCATCGCGCCCGCGTGGGCTGGCGGCACGTGGGCGGTTTGCACGAGCAGGGTCGGCAGCCACGCGAGCAGGGCATACATGACCCACGCACCACCCGCGAACACGACGACGAGCGCCCAGGTCTGCGGCCAGCGCAGCGCGAGCCGCGTCAGACCGCCATCGCGCTGGCTCTGCACGGCAGTCTGCGGCCGATGCAGCACGAGCCAGGGCAGTGCGGCGGCTACGGCCAGCAGCGACCACGCGCCGACCGAGACACGCCAGCCGAGCAGATGCGCCACGGGCACCGCAAGCAGCGA
The DNA here is from genome assembly GCF_905220265.1 of Paraburkholderia sp. J67. Classification (NCBI taxonomy): domain Bacteria; kingdom Pseudomonadati; phylum Pseudomonadota; class Betaproteobacteria; order Burkholderiales; family Burkholderiaceae; genus Paraburkholderia; species Paraburkholderia sp. J67. The sequence continues at coordinate 31,812 of NZ_CAJMZK010000007.1, read as the reverse complement.
AGGCGCCGCCGCGCCGATCGCCGACATGATGCAGTAGGCTGCCGTCATCGCGCCGACACGGTTCGGCAGATAGCGCTTGATCGTGGCGGGCAACAGGACATTGGCCATGCCCATCCCGCCGAGCGCCATCAGCGAAAACGCGCCCAGGCTCCAGACCGAACTGGAGAGCCACGCGCGCCCCAGATCGCCGACGCAGACCAGCAGCATCGACAAGGCGATGCCGCGCTCGAGGCCCACGCGCCGGTTGATCGCGGGCGCACAGCACCCGAACACCGAAAACGCCAGCGCCGGCAGCGAGCCGAGCACGCCCTGGGCCTGCGGCGAGACCAGATAGCTCTTGCAGATGAGATCGTAGATGGGGGAGAGCGCGGCCACCGCCGCACGCAGGTTGGCGGCGACGAGCAGGATGCCGACGACCGCGATCAGGCTGCCGGCCGTGTAACGCGTGGTTTCGGCTGTGGGCGCCTTGGGGTGGAGGAGGCGGGTATCCATCGTTGGTATTGCTTTGCCGGGGCGTTCTGCCCCGTCTTTCGTGCTGAAGCCCGCAGTGTATTGAATTAACCAGGTAGTTACCGATAGGGGTTTACGTGGGGGCTTTGAGCGGGACTGAAATGACGCAATAGAGCATTGCAAAAGCAGTAATAAACCGCGTATTCCAGGTGTTTCATCGCGCCGGATCAACGATCCGTAAATCCTGAAAATTAACTATTTGGTGACAAATGATGGCGCCGTGGGTAAGCCTGGAGGAGGCGTGCAGCAGCGCCTGCTAAGCTGCTGGTTTTCGTCCTCGACCCGACCGTTCCCCGTGCGTCCATTCAACGCCGTCTTCCTGCTCATCGGTGTGCTGCTCGCTTCGGCGGGCTATGGCGCGACGTTTCTCTTTTCGATGCACGTGCGCCTACTTGGCGGAACGGATTTTCAGACCGGCGTGGCGCTAGCCGGTGCGGCGCTGGGCACCTTGACGGGCGTGCTGCTGACGGGCTGGGCCGTCCGGCACATTGGCGCGGCTCGCATGGCTGCGCTGGCGGCGTTGTCGGTGGGCGCGGGCGTCGCGAGTTTTGCGTTCGCGGGGCGCCCTGGCGCCGTCGATGCGCTGCCTGGCTTCCTCGTTGGCCTCGGATGGGGGGCCTTCTGCCTCGCCGCGCCGATCGCGCTGGCCGAGCGCACCAGCGACGCCAACCGCGGTCTCTGGTTCCTGCGCTTCGCGACCGTGCAGATGACGGGCATCGGCGGCTGTCCGGCGCTGGCCGCCTTCGCGATCCGCTGGTGGCGCGTGCCGCTCGAAGGCGTGTTTTATGGCATCGGCGCGCTATGCGTGATTGCCGCCGTTCTGCTCGAAGCCTTCGGCCGCCTCGCGCACGTGCAGCCGCAGCGGGACCGCTGGCTGCGCAATATCGGCGCGGTGGCGCGCACGCGCGCGATCTACCCGGTCGTCATCATCGCGCTGGGCGGCTGCGTGTTCTCGGGTCTGATGACGTTCCAGATGTCGCTCGTGCATGGCACACAGGCGCAGGCGAGCACGTTCTTCAGCCTCTACACGGTGACGGTTGTGGCCACGCGCTGGCTGCTGTCGCGTCTCGTCGTCAGGCTGCGTCCGCAGATCGCGACTCAGGTGCTGCTGGCGATGATGGTGCTCGGCAGCGCCGCCATGTTTGCGGTGCCGTGGCACCCGGGCTTTCAGGCGCTGTCCGCGGTACTGCTTGGCACGGGCTATGGGCTGGCGTATCCGATCGTGCAACTGCAGGCCGTCAATGATTCGATCGACGAGCACCGGCGCGCAGCGCTGACTTGGTTCGTCGCCGCCTATTTCGTGGGGGCGTTCGGCTTTCCCATGCTCGGCGGCTGGGTGCTGGTGCACGGCGGCAAGAGCGCGCTGCTCATGCTGATCGCCGGGTGCGGGCTGGCCGCGCTCGCGCTGGCGGTAGTGCGGGATCGGCGGGGGGCGCTGGTGGCGTGAGGGCGCATTCGCCCCCCGTTTCAGTCTCTATGCCGCAACGCTTGCGCACGTATCGCGAGTTTTGTCCATAACATCCAGACCGAGGCCCGCAAGCAGCGCCGCTACCAAACCGTTTGCTTCCTCCAGCGTGCTCGCCGCGCCAAATACATAGTAGTCCGGACGGACGATCACGATCGCCGCGTCGTGCTCATCGAAGAAACGCCGATACTTCCCGCTGACGTCGTGAAGCACGCGGTTCGGCACCATCTTCGCCGCATCGCGCGTGACGCCGACTGTCGACGCGCCAAGCCGGTCGAGTGCGGCCCGCGACGCATCGTCAAGGTAATCTCGCGGATCGACATCGAGACCAATGACCTGAAACCCGCCTGGCACCGCATCGTCGAAACGCATGGTCTTGCCGTTTGTTCGCACCTGGCCGTGCACGCTCAACCGCCCGGCGATGCCGCCTTCGGCGCTATTCTGCGCGTGGACGATCAGGCCGTCGGTGAGCCCAGGGAAGGGCGGCAGCGGCGGCACATTGCCGGAAAGATACGCGGCGTCACGCTCCGCGGCTTTTACCGGATCGGAGGTGCAAACGACTTGCCCCATCTCGATCGACGCATCGATCACGGCGCGCACCTGAGGGCGGCGCTCGGGCGTGTAGCCGTCCAGCAGCGTGGCCGGCGCGATATCGCGCAGCACGAGATCGAAGCGCCACGCGAGGTTCCATGCGTCGCGCAAGCCCGAACACATGCCCTGGCCCATAAACGGCGGCATCTGGTGCGCGGCGTCGCCGGCGATCAGCACGCGGCCTTTGCGCCATTGATCGGCGATCAGCGAGCGGAACGTGTAGAGCGCGTAACGCACGAGCGTCGCTTGATCGGGGCCGACCCACGGCGAGAGCAGTTCCCAGACCTTTTCGGGCTGCTGCATGGCTTCGCGCGTCTCGTGCGGCAGACGCATGAATTCCCAGCGCCGGTAGCCGGGGCCGCCGGGCACCATCGTGGTGGGGCGTTGCGGATTGCACCACTGGCCGATGTCCGGCACGTCGAGCGTCACGCCGTCGTGCGGCTTCAGGTCGATGACGAGCCAGTCCTCCTGGAAGCCCAGATCTTCGAACGCGATGCCGAGCGACTTGCGCACGAAGCTATTCGCACCGTCCGCGCCGATCACGTATTTCGCCCTGACGGTCTGCGTCTCGCCGCTGCGCGTGACCTTGCCGTCCTGCATGGTGACGCGTTCGAGCGTGAGTTCGCAGTGGTCGGCGCGTTCATGCAGTTCGATCGCCTCCCAGCCCTGATGGACCGCGACCGACGGCAGCGACTTCGCCTTGCTGTCCAGCAGCGCCTCGAGCGAAGGCTGATTGAACAGATAGCCGACCGGTCCGTCGCTGATCGACTCCGACGACCAGTCGATTTCGACCAGTGTTTTCCAGTCGGCATTGAACCATTGGTAGGTGGCAGAAGGCTGCGAAATCGATTCGACATCCTGACCGATTCCCATAGCATGAAACATGCGGCGGATCTCGTGATCGTGAAAAACCGCGCGCGGCAAGGGATAAAGCGACGGCCAGCGGTCGTAGACCGCGACCTGATAGCCACGCTGGCCGAGCAGAATGGAAAGCGTTTGTCCGACGGGGCCGTAACCCACAATGACGACATCGAGAATGTTCTGGGAAGCCATGCTGTCCACCTTCAATCGAGCTTAAGCGAGTTCAAACGAGCGAGTGATGCCCTGGCCACCGGCGCGGCCGGCAGCCATGAATCTGTGTCTGATGAAATTGCGCTGCCGGGGTGTGCCGTCAGGCGGTCACTTCGGTATTGCGGATGAAGTTCTCGGGAACCGCCGGTCCCCAGAGATAGAGCGAGTCGGCGGGATCGTAGTCGCCAGCGGGCCACTGCGAGCCGGCCGAAACGAAGTCGATATCCGCTGAATACTCGCAGAACGAGCCCCACGGATCTTCGACGTAGTGGAAGTAGTTGGAGCCGAGCACATGACGGCCCGTGCCCCAGCCTTTCGTATAGCCGGCCGCCGCCATCTGCGAGGCGCCTTCGCCCACCAGGTTGACGTTGTCGACGTCCCATGCCGCGTGATGCCAGCCGCGCGCGGCGCTCTTCGCGAACGCCACGAGATGATGATCGCTGCCATGCGGCGCATGCGTGAAGGCGATGATGTCCTGCGACTTGTCCGAGAGGCGCAGGCCCAGTGCAGTGTGATAGAAGTCCAGCGCGCGCAGCACGTCGGGCGTAAAGAGCAGCACGTGCGAGAGGCGGCGCGGATGCACCGTCTGCGCCTGCGAGCGCGTGTGCGAACCGCGCGTGTCGGCGGGGCTGCCGTCGAGATGAGAGGGCGTCTTGGCCGACGGACTGGTCTTCGGGCCGACCTTCACCTGCACCAGATTGCCGTCCGGATCATGGAACCAGAAGCCGTCGTTGCCACGGTCGTGCAGCACCGTGCAGCCGGTGGCGGTGACCTGTGCGCGTAGCGGTTCGAGATCGTCGGCGTAGCAATTGAAGGCGAGATACGCGAGCGACTTGTGATCGCAGGCCAGGATGCGCGCCCAACGATGCCCGTCCGCGGCATAAAGCGCGAGTTCCGGCGCAGGGCCGCCCGCGCGCTCGACGCGCAGCCCGAAGCTGCGGTAGAAGCGTTCGGCCTCGTCGAGCGAAGGCACGTTCAGCGCGAAATGGTCGATGGAATGGATGCTCGCGCGAGCGCTGTGCGCACCGGGTGAGTGGTTTTCAGGCATGGTTGTCTCCTTCAGGCAGCCCGCTCGGGTGGCGGGCTGTCTCTGTTGCCTTGTTCAGGATGCCGAAGATAAATTCAGCGAGGCGCGGCTTCGTCGGCGATCACGTTGCGCAGCGTGCCGATCTTTTCGACCGTGACCTCGCACACGTCGCCGGCTTTCATCAGCAGCTTCGGCTCGCGTGCCCAGCCGATGCCCGAAGGCGTGCCCGACACGATCACATCGCCCGCTTCGAGCGTGATGGCTTCGCTGATGATGCCGATGAGGCTCGCGACGTCGAACACCATTTCGTCGGTGCTAGCCGACTGCACCACCTCGCCATTGAGGCGCGTTTCGAGGCGCAGGCCCTTCACGCCCGGCGGCAGTTCGTCGGCGGTGACGAGGTCGGGGCCGAATGCGCCCGTGCCGTCGAAGTTCTTGCCCACGGTCCACTGCGGCGTCTTGAACTGGTACTCGCGCACCGAACCGTCGTTGAACAGCGAGTAGCCCGCGACGTGTGAGAGGGCCGCTTCCTTCGTGATGTGACGGCCGCCCTTGCCGATCACCACGGCGATTTCACCCTCGTAGTCGAGGCCAGCGGAGTCCGTCACGCGCGGACGGATCATCGGCTGATCGTGGGCGATCAGGCTGGTCGCCACGCGCAAGAACAGCGTCGGGTAATCGGGCTGCGCGTACTTGCTCTCGGCGGTGTGATCGGAAAAATTCAGGCCGACGCACAGGATCTTGGGCGGGTGCGAAAGCGGTGGCAGCAGTTTGACGTCGGCGATGGCGACGCGCTCGTCGCTTGCATGCTGGCGCGCGTAGTCGACCAGATTCACGCCACGCGCGAGGACCGATTCCAGCGTCTCGTCGCCGATGATCGTGATGTGCTCGCCCTCGCGGACACCGAGTGCCGCCTTGCCATTCCGCTCAAAACTTACCAGTCGCATTGTGTGTCTCCGGACATTGCTGGGGTTCGGTCCCCGTTGAGTTGACGAATTTGTCATTTCGTATACTAGGCGTTTTGACAAAATCGTCAACTAGATTCGATTCAGGACAAACCCTAAAATGCCGGAGGACACTCAAGCGCTAATACGCGCCAACACGCGCCGAACATGCAGACAGACAGCCGGGAAATGGACGCCACAGAAGAGAACTATCAAAGCCGCGTAGGCGCGGCGCGCCGGGAGAAAACGCGCAACCGTCTGATCGAGGCGGCGCTGGGCGTTTTCGCGGAGAAGGGCCCCGATCTGCCGATCATCGACGACTTCATCGCGGCGGCCGGGGTCGCGCGCGGCACGTTCTACAACTACTTTCGCACCACGGGCGAGTTGCTGGTGGCCGTGGCGGGCGAGAGCAGCGACCAGGTGCTGGGCGTGATCGACCCGCTCGTGCTGGCCGAGGCGGATCCGGTGCGCCGCCTCGTGGTGGGCTCGCGCCTGTATATGACGATGGCGGCGCGCTATCCGCTGTGGGGCGCCTTCATCACGCGCGTGGGGACGCGGCGCGGCTCGCGCGGCCGTCTGCTCGACGAATACCTCACGCGCGATCTGCAAATGGCGATCGACGCCGGGAAATTGCGGGTCGCGCACGTGAGCGTGGCGCGCGATATCGCGCTGGGCGCGATCATGTATGGGATCGAAACCTTGCTGTCCGGCGAGGCGCCCGCGGATTACACCGAGCAGGTGATGTTCACGCTATTGCTGGGTTTCGGCGCGAACGAGGAGGAGGCGCATGCATTGGCGTTCGCGCCGATTGCCGATTGCGGCGAGCCGCAAGGCGTGATCTTCGAAAAGGATCCGCTGCATCGGCAGGCTGCGGATGATTCAGAGGATGTCGATGCCTGACCGCTAGCGCAGCGCGACAGTCTGCGTGAGCGTGGAAACGAAGCGTGCCGTGCGCGCATCGCGCGGGCGCGAGAACAACTCGCTCGATGGCCCGGCTTCGACGATCGCGCCATCCTTGAGAAATACTGCGTCATGCGCGATCGACGCCGCGAGGCGCAGATCGTGCGTCGCCATCAGCATCGTCGTGCCTTCCTGCGCCAGTTGCCGCAGCACGTCGACCACTTCCGCAGACAGTTCGGGATCGAGTGCCGAGGTCGGCTCGTCGCACAGCAGCACTTGAGGCGAAGGCGCGAGCGCCCGCGCAATAGCTACGCGCTGCTGCTGACCGCCGGAAAGCGTCGACGGCCACACGTCGGCCTTGCGGGCGATGCCCACTTTTTCCAGCAGCGCCAATGCGCGTTCGCGCGCACGCAAACGATCCCACTTGAGGACGGTGATAAGCCCTTCCATCACGTTCTCGATCACGGTGAGATGGGGGAAAAGCTGGAAGTTCTGGAACACCATGCCCGTGTGGCGGCGCACGGCGGCGACCTCGGTGTGCGCCGCGCGACGGCTGTTCGTGAAGTCGATGCGCGCGTCGCCAACGCTGAGCGCGCCGTCGTCCGGCATTTCGAGCAGATTGATGCAGCGAAGCAGTGTGCTTTTACCGCTGCCCGAGGGGCCGATCAGCGCCGTGACGCTGCCCGCCGCGAGCGTGAGGTCGATTGCGTCCAGCACGCGATGTTCACCGAACGATTTGCCGAGTTGGTCGAGCCGGATCATTAGCGCCCCACCGAAAACAGTGCGTGGCGGCCATAACGCGCCTCAAGCCGTCCTTGCGCGTGCGAGAGCACGGAACTGAAAGCCAGATAGATCAACGCGGCCTCGGAGTAAAGAATCAGCGGCTCGTAAGTGACCGCGGCAATGCGCTGCGCGGCCTGAAAAATCTCTGGCACCGTGAGCACCGCCGCGAGCGAGGTGTCCTTCACGAGCGAAATGAACGAATTCGACAACGCAGGCAGCGCCACGCGAATCGCCTGCGGCAGGATCACGCGGCGCAGCGCCTGTGCGCGCGTCATATTCATCGAGTAGGCGGCTTCCCACTGCCCGCGCGGAATCGACTCGATCACGCCACGGATCACCTCGGCGTTATACGCGCCTACATTGAGAGAGAAGCCGATGATGGCCGCCGTGAGCGGGTCGAGCACGATACCAACGTTCGGCAGTCCATAGAAAATGACGAACAACTGCACAAGCAGCGGCGAACCGCGAAACAGCCAGATATAGAAGCGCACGATCGCCACGGCCCAGCGCGGCCCGAACAGACGCACAAGCGCCGCGCCGAACGCCAGCGCGATGCCCAGCGCGAACGATGCCAGCGTGAGCGGGACGGTGAAGACGAATCCCGCGTAGAGCAGGGGCCAAAGCGATTGCCCCATCAAATGCAGCCATGCCGGCATCGTTTGATCCGCCTCGTTGAAATCTTATTGGGAAACGTCTTTGCCGAAATACTTCTGCGAAATTCGTGCGTAGGTGCCATCGGCCTTGATGTCGGCGAGCGCCTTGTCGATGGCCTCGCGCAGCGCGGGATCGCCCTTGCGGATCAGCACGCCCGATTGATCGTCGGCAGTGCTGGTGTCGCTGGCGGCGACCTTGAGCTTCGCGTCGGGCTTGTGCTTCTGGAAATCGAGGAAGGACAGCGAGTCGTTGATGGTGGCGTCGACGCGGCCCGAGGTGAGCAGGTCGATCGACTCGTTGAAGCCTTGCACCGGCACGACATCGGCGCCATGTGACGCGGCGAGCTTGCCGAAGTTGCTGGTCAGCGTATTGGCCGACTTCTTGCCTTTCAGGTCGTCGAAAGAGTGAATCGTCGTATTGTCCGAGCGCACGATCAGCACGGCGTGCGTGGAGATATACGGCGTGGAGAAGTCGTATTTGGCCTTGCGTGCATCGGTGATGGAGACTTCGTTGATGACCGCGTCGTAGCGGTTCACATCGAGGCCAGCGATCAGGCCATCCCACTTGCCTTCGACGAATTGCGGCTTCACGCCCAGCCGTTGTGCGATGGCAGAAGCGATATCGACATCGAAGCCGGTCAGCTTGCCGGTTTCATCGTGGTAGGTAAAGGGCGCGTAAGTGCCCTCCGTGCCGACGCGGAACACCCCGGCGGACTTGATCTGGGCGAGTTCGTCGGCGGCGAATGCGGGCGCGGCGGCAACGGCCGACAGCAGGGCGGCGAGCAGTACTGAGCGAATGGCTTTCATGGTAGAAACTCGCGTATAAGAGAACGTCAGGAATGAACTCGATCGAGGAGTCGACAGATTCTACTGAGCGCGCGCCCTGCCACAAAATCGTTGATGCGCTATTCATATGCCGTGGTGGAATATAACGGCGGAAACGGCGCATCCACGAAGGCGGCATTAGAAGCGCGTGCGCAGGCCGATGGTGGCGACCACCTGGGTTGCGGTAGAGGAAGCGCCGCCCGCCGTGTCGATAAACGCGACGTAGTGATGACCCGAGACGTGCTGGTAAATGCCTTCGAGATAGACATCGGTACGACGCGAGAATGAATAGACGAGTTGGGTGTCCACCTGTTGCCACTTCGGATCGGTTGAATACGTTTTGGTATCCGAAACATGACCGTCGGTATAAACGTAAGCGAGACCGAGCTTGAGATGGCGTGCGAGCGGATACTCGCCATTGAGTTCGTAGTTATCGAAACTCACGTTGCCGCCCGCCGAGCCGAACGACGTGCTGCCTTCGAACTCGCTGTGCGAATAGACGAAAGCCACCGACCCTGCGCCCACGGCGTAGCGGATCGCGCCCGCCGCGACGCGCTGCACCTCGGCCGCGAGCGTGAAGCCACCCACGCCATTCGCCGCCGACTCGGCGGTGTCGACCGCGCCGCTGCCCGTCGCGCCTGCCGCGTGATCGATCTGCAAATAACCCGCGCTTAGACTCAAAGGCCCGCGCGCGTAACTCGCGCCCGCACTCCACGCACGGTTTGCATTGAAGTCGGTGCTGTTCGAGAATGCATACAGCCCGCCGAATTGCAGGCCCGAGAAGCTCGGGCTGGCGTATTTCACGGCGTTGCTGAAGCGCAGCGAGTCCGCGAGATTGTCGTTGTCGAACGGATGCGCAAAGCTCGTCTTGCCGAACGTGCCCGCTTCGGCCGACAACGGCGCTACGTAATCAACGACCGAATCGTACTGTCGACCCACGGCGGCGAAGCCATAACGCTCGCTAGTGAGCCCGACCCATGCCTCGCGGCCAAAGAGGCGACCGTCCTGGCCGAGCTTGCCATTTTGTACATTGAAGCCATTTTCGAGCACGAATACGGCATTGAGACCATCGCCGAGCGATTCGCGTCCGCGAATGCCGAAACGGCTGCCGTTGATATTGCCGCTGGTGGCCTGGAAGAGCGCGCCGTGTGCGCCGCTTTTGCTCACGTTGTTGGTGTACATGAGACCGGCGTCGATCATGCCGTAGAGCGTCACCGAGTTCTGTGCGAAAGCGGGCGATGAGAGCAGTGCGGCGGTCAATGCGCCGAGCAGAATTTTTGTTTTCAAGCCAAACCCCTGAAAGCGTGTGTCGAACCTTGCGATGCACAAGGTCAGGCCGATGCTAGGGAGAGGCGGGCGCTGCGCTAACGGATCGATTGGGGAAAGCTCATTGCTCACGCGCTGCTTTGCATTTCACGTAGACGGGAAAGGGCCACGCGTGTCACTGCTGGCTTGCCGATCTCGCGAATAAAGCGTTATGCATCAGGTATTTCGATGCGACGTCCGCTTAAGCGTCAAGCGCACGGAAAGCGCTTTCGCGACCTCTTGCACAAGCATTATTTGGCTTCGCGGAAGACAAAATTCCACTTCGTGCGTGGCGAAATACGCACGCTGGCGCGATCTCGAGCAGTCTGCCCGCCCCGGTTTCAAGCCCATGTCCACCTGCTGGAAATCGCGGCTGCGTGCGGCGTCGCCTGCGGATAATCCTCGAAAAACCCGCCTGCCTGACAAACGGTAAGGCGGTTAGACGGTTATCGGCGAAATGCATCCACAGGAGACACGTTGTGTCGCGCATTACAGGTCAAGTGGTCGAATACACGTACGAGGACGCACGGCTCGTTGGCTATCTGAGCCGGGACGAAGCGATCGGAGGCAATCAACCGGGCATCGTGATTGTCCACGACGCCTTTGGCGTCAGCGAATTCATCAAAGGCATCGCAGATCGCGTGGCCGCACTCGGTTATGCCGTGCTCGCCGCCGATGTCTGGGGCGACGGCCTGCAACTGCGCGACGAAAGCCAGATCGGCCCGACCATCGGGCGCTTCGTCGGCGATCGCGCGACCTGGATGGGGCGCCTGCGCGCTGCGCATGAGACGCTCGTTGCGCAACCCGGTGTTGACGGCTCGCGCATTGTGTTCACGGGTTACTGCTTCGGCGGAGCCTCGGTGCTCGAATATCTGCGTACCGGTGCCGGCGTGGCCGGTGTGGTGAGCCTGCACGGCGGGCTGGACCTGCTGGGCGACGACTGGCAGGCGGCGCGTGCGGGCACGAAGGCGCTCGTGCTGACCGGCTTCGACGATCCTATGGCAGCCGCGCCGAAACTGCTCGCCTTGCAGCAACACCTGAACGCCGCGAAGATCGACTGGGAAGTCGATAGCTACGGCCTCACGCGGCATGGCTTCACGAATCCGCACGCCGACCGGGCAGGGCGTCCCGAAGTGATCGCGTACAACGCGCAGGCCGAACGGCGGTCGTGGGCGGCGATGTGCCGCTTCCTCGCCGAGGCGCTGGCCCTACACCAATAATCGAGGGAGGAGACGCCCATGCCAGTCAGCCACGACTATCACGATCTGCTGTTCCCGATCGACTCGCCCCGCCTTGTCAGTTGCCGTCATAAGGATGCCTATCAATATGCGAGCGATATTCAGGGCTTTCATCCGCAGGTAGCGGAGATCGTCGCCGGTTGGCGTGCGGCCTACGCGCAGCCGTTCAAGGGCCTCACGAGCGATGGGAACGTCATGCCAGGTCTGTACCGCCTGGAAGACGAAGGTGCGCCCACGCATGCGATGACCGAAGCGGCCAACCGTCTGCTGAGCGAACTCAGTGAAGCGGCGCGCGAACAATTGCGCTACGACGTGGGCGCGAGCGAATGGCGCATCTGGAGCAATCCCGAGTTCCTTGTCAATCCGCGCGGACTTCGTCTGGAAGAACTGCCGATCTCGCAACGCCGCGCGGTCATGGCGCTGGTGGCGGCCAGCCTGAGCCCCGAAGGCTACCGCAAGGCCGAAGGCTGCATGCTGACGAACGGTTTTCTCGGCGAGCTGTGTGGTCTGCCGCAGATCATGAACGAGTGGAGCTATAACTTCCTGCTGTTCGGCACGCCATCGCCAATGCAACCGTGGGGCTGGAGCCTGTACGGCCATCATCTCTGTCTGAACTGCTTCGTGCTGGGCGGGCAGATGGTCATCTCGCCGACCTTCATGGGTGCGGAGCCGAATGTGATCGATCGCGGGCCGCACGCGGGCCTCGCGCTCTTCACCGATGAGGAACACATCGGTCTCGAACTGATGCGCTCGCTCACGTCGCCGCAGCGTGAGCGCGCCACCGTCTATCGCCGCATGCACGACCCGGCGATGCCGTCCGGACGCTGGAACATCGCCGACCAGCGGCACATGGGCGGCGCGTTTCAGGACAACCGCATCGTGCCTTACGAAGGCGTGCGCGCGAGCGAGTTTTCGAAACGCCAGCGCGAGCGCCTACTGGAGTTGGTCGAACAATTCATCGTCTATTTGCCGGATGGCCCGCGGCGTGCGCGCATGCGCAGCATCGCGGCTTCGCTCGACGAAACCTGGTGGAGCTGGATTGGCGGCCACGGCGACGACGACGCGTTCTATTACCGCATCCAGAGCCCAGTGGCGATGATCGAGTTCGACCATCACAGCGGCGTGTGGCTGACCAACGAAGAACCGGCCCGATGCCACATCCATACGGTTGTGCGCACACCGAACGGCAACGACTATGGGCGAGACCTGCTGCGCCAGCACTACGAACAGATGCATCCGGGGCAATGCCCGGGTGTGGAGTGCACCGCGCATCGTCATCAGTAATCGACAAGCATTGAGAGGAAAAACGTATGGATCTGGGTATCAAGGGCCGGCGCGCGTTCGTGTCGGCATCGTCGCAGGGACTGGGCTTCGCGTGTGCGTGTGCGCTGGCGAATGAGGGCGTGCACGTGACGCTGAACGGCCGCAATCAGGACAAGCTCGAATCCGCCGCGCAGGCGCTTACGCAACTCGTGCCGGGCGCGCAGGTGTCATTCATCGCTGCCGACCTCTGCACACCCGAGGGGCGCGAAAAGATTCTCGCGTTCCAGCCGGAGGTGGACATCCTCGTCAACAACAACGCCGGGCCGCCACCGGGCACGCTCGACGAATGGGACGAGACCGCGCTGCTCGGCGCGCTGGGTGCGAATATGATTCCCGCCGTGCAATTGATGCGCGCGTACATTCCGGGCATGCGCGCGCGGCGCTTCGGCCGCATCATCAATATCACCTCGGCAATGGTGAAATCGCCGCACTACATCATGGGCTTGTCGACGTCGGCGCGCACGGCGCTCACCGCCATCAGCAAGGCGATCAGCACGGAAGTCGTGGTGGACAACGTCACGGTCAACAACCTGCTGCCCGAGCGTATCGATACGCCGCGCCAGGAGTTCATGGCGAAGCGCCTGATGGCCGAGCAGGGCATCGACCGCGACGAAGCGCGACGCCAGATTGCGCAGACGATCAACGCGAAACGTCTCGGACGTCCGGAAGAATTCGGCGCGGCTTGCGCATTCCTGTGCAGCGAACTGGCGAGTTATATCTCCGGACAAAACCTGCAACTCGATGGCGGCTCGTACGAAGGTCTCATCTGATGCTGGAGAACCACGCATGAACGGGCAGGAAGCCATTCTCGCACTCGAAACGCGACGGCAGGCGGCCTTGATTGCCGTCGATCTTGATGCGCTCGATGCGATGTTCGATGAAGACCTCGTGCACGTTCATAGCACGGGCCTCGTTCACGACAAGGCCGCGCTGCTACGTCATATCGAACTCAAGCGAGGCTTTGCCGCAATCGAGCGTGGGCCGCTCACGATACGCATCGAAGGTGCCATCGCCGTGATGACCGGCCCGATGCGTAGCGTTATGCACGCAACGGATGGCTCGGGCGAGACCGTCATGCAGAGCTTCGTGACGCAGGTATTACGCAATACGGCGCAGGGCTGGCGCTTTATCAGCTTTCAGTTGACGGTTGACCGCACGAACTGAGCTTCGCGCAGACATTACAGGAAATCCAGCATGAAATTGCTTCGTTTCACCGAAGGCGGGACGACCCGCATCGGCAAGCTCGTCGGCGACGACGTGATCGATCTGTCTGGCGTGGCGGGCGTAGGCGCGTCCATGCGCCAGCTACTGACGGACCTGCCCGCTTTGCGCGAGGTGCTGGAGGCGGCGCGCGGCCCCGCGTACCGGCTCGATAAGGTTCGCCTTGCCGCGCCTATCGACGATCCGCAGAAGTATCTCGCCATCGGCCTCAATTACAAGGCGCATGCGGAAGAGGCGCGTGCCGCTGGTGTTCCGATTCCCAGCAGTCAGCTCTGGTTCAACAAGCAGGTGTCGTGCATCACGGGGCCGTACGATCCGATCGAGTATCCGCGTGTGGTGGAGAAGCTGGACTACGAGATCGAAATGGGTGTCGTGATCGGCAAGCGCTGCCGCAATGTGAAGGCGAGCGACGCGCGTTCGGTGATTGCGGGTTATTTCGTTACGAACGATGTGTCGGCGCGCGACTGGCAGAATCGCTCGCCGACTTTCACGCTCGGCAAGTCTTTTGACACGCATGGTCCGATTGGGCCCTGGATTACGACTGACGATGAAGTCGATGATCCGTTGGCGCTGGAAATGGTGCTCAAGGTGAATGGCGAGACGCGTCAGCAAAAGTCGACCGGCGACATGATCTACGATATTTATGCGCAGATCGAATATTTGAGTACGGTGATGACGTTGGAGCCTGGCGATATTCTTGCGACTGGCACGCCCGAAGGGGTGGGTATGGCGCTTGGGAAACTGCTGAAAGCGGGCGATGTCGTGCGTGCGGAGATTGAGGCGTTGGGGTTTATCGAGAATGAGGTCGTGGCCGCTGGGTGATCGCGGGTGCAGAGGTATGTTCAAGCCGCTCCCGGGGCGTTCGGGAGCGGCTTTTTTGTGGGGGGGGCAGCGTGGAGAGGCTGTAGTCGGCCAGTCGTGGACATACCAAAGCCTCAACTTCCAGGTAGCTAAACAGCCGGCATTTATCGCGGAGCAGCTATTTATGGAGAAGTGAGCGACCAGCGCGGCTTTCCGCGCAGATCCGCTCGACTGAACGGTTATGCGTCGATTTCACCACCGACTAATATGTTCCTCACTTCTAGCGCTGCTCAAGACCACGCGGCGTGCACCTCGAAGGCCCTGTCAGTTCCACCAGTTTCTCTGGCTCAATCAGAATCACGCGAACGAGGTACAAACGCACACAACCACTGACTAAAACTAAAAGAGGCGCACTCTGCCGCCTGCGTCAGCTGTGGAGAAATCTGGCGCATCAATGTGCGAGTAATTCAAGTGACAAGTTTGATGCCGGTTGTAGGTGGTGCTTTTTAGTTCTATGAATATATTAGTTTATATTGTTATTATCGACACGATTTCTTAGAGTCTGCTTTAATGTCTCCAAATCTTCATTGGAATTGTACGCAGCGTCCATTCCTTTTTCTTTGGACCATTTTCTGAACTCTTCCATCTTTTTCTCTCCTGTCGTCGTAAGCCCTTCGCCGCCATTAATCTCGAAGCCAATTACTACTGTTGAAT
This sequence comes from Paraburkholderia sp. J67, assembly GCF_905220265.1. Lineage (NCBI taxonomy): Bacteria > Pseudomonadati > Pseudomonadota > Betaproteobacteria > Burkholderiales > Burkholderiaceae > Paraburkholderia > Paraburkholderia sp. J67. The sequence continues at coordinate 16,441 of NZ_CAJMZK010000007.1, read as the reverse complement.
CATCCGAATGATCTTGGTATCTCTTCTTAAGTTTATTGATAGCCTTTTCCAGCTCATTGGTCGGCAACTTGCCTGTATAATTCTTGTCTTGACCGTATACAACTCTTTTTTTTAATCATTTCTCTTGTTCTCCTTTAGTTTGCGCAAATATTCGAAATAATCAATATTTGATTTTATTATGCGCTCGTAATCCACGCCATCATCCTGTTGGTTGGTTGTTTTTTTGCGTAGATGCTCAATATCTCCGCTAGTATCTTGTTGCATTAATCCGCCAATCTCGAGGGACTTTCCTTCCAATATGCTACCTTTTCCCATGTCAGCCCCCTAAGAAATCAAGAGTTTTATATTGCGGGAGTCGGTCATCCCATCATTAATGAGAAATATTTTTATCAACATATTGAGCAGCGTAATGTCTCGAATATTTGATATTAATTCTTCGCGTTTTGATTTTCCTGATGCGTTCTCTAAATCAGAAAGCAATTTATCTTCTATGTGATCTACTTTTTCGGATAATTCGATGATATGTGTTGTAGATATTTCTCTGTATTCCAGCCCTTCATCATCTTCGAATGCTTGAAAGGATGAAACGAATTTTTCCGATATCAGCGAATCCAGAAAATCTGTGACTATCACTTCTTTACTGAGGTTCGAGTAGTCTGAATTTAATTTTCCTTCTCGCGTTTCAAATTTGGCAACACTCAAATTCATGCTCATGATTTTTCCTCTTTACAATAGTTTCACGACATCACTTCTAATTTTTTGCTTTAATTCAGCTATTGTTATTGTTTCTTTTAAGTAATCATCTGGCATGATGTAATTTAGTGATTTAGGAATTTTATCTGATAGATGTTTGGCATATGCTTCTAATTCTGTCGCGTCGCATTTTATTTCATATTGAAAAGAAAATCTGCGCTTAAGCGCTGGATCTAACAGGTCAAAGCAGTTTGTTGTCGCAAGTATTGTTATTTTATGCTCGATCGATATTGATTGAAAAAAATCCATTAAAGATATAAAGGCTCTTTTCATCTCTGATACTTCATTTCTTTGCTGTCTATCAACTAAGATCCGATCAAATTCATCTAGAAACAGGATAATCCCCTCTCCATTTGTGCATAGTTGATTTATTTCTTCGTATGCAAAATGAAAATTTTCTAGTGTTTTTCCAAGTTCCGACGTAATTATGTCTTGGAAATTAAGTTCATATGTTTCGACTTCAAGCTCTTCTAATGCATATTTGGCCAGGGAATACGATAATGTCGTCTTTCCTGTTCCAGTTTTGCCGTAAAAAATATTAATACTTCTAATGTCTAATTCATCACAAAAATCCAGCATTGGTTTATTGGATCCGTGAACCAAATTTATTACCTTTTTGCATGAATCGTATATCTCATCGTGTCCGATTAAATCAGGTTTGTTTTTTATTAATTTTTCATCAACTCTAGTAAGAAAGCTCATGCTTTGGATTCTCTTCTAACGGATCTAACAGTTTTTATGCGGGTATCAAGGGCGGTATGTCAATTGCTAATGCCGACAGCCATTTTCGCACTTAAACATCATACTCCTCAAGCCACACGTCGCGCCCTTGTTTATATATCAACCTTCAACTAGCTGACACGTGGCAGTGCTCCCGCCGACGCTGCCGACGGCGGTATCATGATTCAAGGCGGTCGTTATTTGCTTTGACCGAGAAACGGCAGCTCCGGGCCGTGCGCCGCCGATCAAATTCTGGCGAGGTTGAAGCCGCCTATGCCAATTGCATGCACAGCTCCCGCTCAACTTCGGACCACGGCCACGCATTCACGCGGACGTTCGATCGACGACTACGCACAGACACCGGACGCACCGTGTCGTTGCATCATCAGCCCACTGTACAGCCTAGCCAAATCCCGATGCTGCTGGACAACAATGCTGCGTAAGTAGACCGCTGCGTAGCAACGTCGGGCTCCGCCAACCTTATTGCCCCGGCGCGAGGCCCACACCGAGTTGCATCATCAACCCGAGTGTGTCCATGATGATGCGGCTCTCCTTGATCCTGCCGTCTTGAACACGGTCGATGACCATTCCCCAGACGCGTACCGGATGCCCGGTGGCGGGCACGCCGAGAAACTCTCCACGGTGCGTGCCAGTCCATTCGAACCGGGTCAGCACCCGATCTGCGTCAGAAAATTGCTCCTCAATCCGCCAGTGCATATCCGGGAACGCGGCCCGCATGCCCCGCACGACCTCCTTGAGGCCTTCGAGACCGGGACCTTGGCCGGGGAATGGGACCTGTTCGACCATGTCTTCCCAGAAGAATTGCCCGGCGGCATCAATGCGCCCCTGGTTCAGAACCTCTTCAATAAACCCGCGAACAATACCGCTGATCTCAAGCATGAGATGGACTCCTGGCAGTGGGTTGAACGATCAATTGGCCGGCATTGAGTGGAAACGCGGCAGTCGCTGGATTCGCCCATCAAGGCTACCCGAAAAAACCGGGAGCCGGGCGAGCGCTGCTCAATAGTGTCCGTTGGACTTTATGCCCTTTTCACCCAACGGATTGATCCACCGGCGCGAGATGATTCTCCTTCGCCCACGCCCGCAAAAACTGAATAAATGCCGTCGCAATCGGCGGCACATAAGCATTGATACGATAAGCCACGCCGATAGGCCGCAACTTGTAGTTCCCATCGGGTTTGATCAGCGTATAGCGGCCAGTGGCAGTGAGCGTAGCCGCCAGCGGCGACGGGATCATCGTCAGAAAATCGGTACGCCCGAGCACATCGACCACGAGACTCAGCGACGCCGTTTCAAGCGCCACGGCGTCGCGCGTCAGCCCGAACCGCGCCATGCCCGCCTCGACATCACGGCGCAGCGGATCCTGTTCGAGGCAAGCAACCCAGCGATACTGCTGTAACTGCGCGACGCTCACGTTCTCCACGCCTTGCAGCGGATGACCGTTGCGCCCGATGATGACGAGTTCGTTATCGACCAGCGGCTCGAAGCGCAGGCCGTGATCCTCGGGGAGCATCTGCGTGCCGCCCACCACGAGATCGAGCTGGCCGCCGTCGAGTTCTTCAAGCAGGCGCGGCGTGGGCCCGGGCAGCACACGCACGGAGGTCTTCTGGCGTTGCGCCAGAAAGCGGCTGATCGGCTCCGACATCACGCCATTGGCGAGCGAGAACGACACGCCCAGCCTCAACTCGCCGACTTCGCCGCGATGCACCGCCGTGCTCATTTCGGCGGCTTGCTGGCTCAGGTCGAACAGCATGCGGCCGTAAGCGGCGAGCGTTTTGCCTTCGTCGGTGGGAATCGCGCCGTGCTTGCCGCGATTGAGCAGCCGAACGCCGATACGTTGTTCCAGCAGGCGGATATTGCGGCTAAGGCCCGGCTGCGTGAGACCGAGGCGTTCTGCAGCCGAATGGAACGAGCCCAGTTCGACAATCATATGAAGCTGGATCAGATGTCTGGGGTCGATGAGCACGCTGCGAAGTCTCCGGTATTTTTCGGGAATTCTAGCAGCCGACAGGCCGGTTTCCCCGCCGCCCGATGATCAACATCATTTGAATCCCCCTTCAAAAAGCGTAATTTGCGCGCACCATCGTTGCGCGCGCAATCAGTTTCTACACGGCAACTCTCCATAACGGAGAAAATATCCGGGTTTCCACTGAGAGGAAATCGGGGTTCGAGCCAGGCCATTTCCCTGATTGTCGAATAGGGCGCGAAATGTTATTCGGCGGCCCATAAAACGGGACTCGGCGCGTCTGCGATGCCATACGTTATGGATCGGCCGCTCGCGCGCATTCTTTTGATTGGACGCTCTTTGCGTCGCTCCGTAACCTCCACTTCCACCAGGCGAACACGCTTGAGGACCTATCAGGAAGACAGGAAGAGGACGACGCGCAATGACGATCCGCAATATCCAGCATTTCTCCATGACCGTGCCCGACCTCGAAGTCGCGCGCGCGTTCTATGACGACTTCGGTCTCGATACCTTCTATCGCGACGGCACGCTGGTCTGCCGTTGCTACGGCCGCGAGCAGGATCAGGTGATCCTCACGCAAGGCCCGCGCAAGCGTCTCTCCTATGTGAGCTTCGGCACCGACGAGGCATCGTTTGCCGCGATCCGCAAGCGTCTGGAAGCCGCTGATGTCGAACTCGTCGATGCACCCGCCAACGTGCCCGCCGACGGCGTCTGGTTCCGCGACTTCGACGGCATGCTCACCAACATCAAGGCCGCCGACGAAGCGCCATGGGACACCGCGCCGCGCGTCACCTTCAACACGCTGGAGAACCGCCAGGCGCGCAAGGGTCGCACCGAACTGATGGACGAGCATCCCATCAAGCCGCGCCGCATGGGGCACGTGGTGCTGTTTTCCACCGATCCCAATCGCAAGGTCGCGTTCTACAACGAGATGTTCGACATGCGTCTTTCGGATCGTGTGGCTTCGTTCCTGAGCTTTCTGCATTCGTCGGCGGGTAGCGATCACCACATCGTCGCGTTCGGCAAGTCGACCACTTATGGCCTGCATCACGTCGGTTTCGACGTGGGCACGAGCGATGAAGTCGGTGCGGCTGCGCGCCAGATGGTCAACAAGGGCTATATCCCGGGCTGGGGGCCGGGCCGTCATTTCGTCGGCTCGAACACGTTCGCGTATATCCGCGATCCCTGGAACAGCATGCACGAGTACTTCGCCGATATGGACTACATCACGCCCGAAGCGAACTGGGACGCGCAGGACTGGGTGCAACTCGGCACGCGCAGCATCTGGGGCGATGCCGAGCCGCTCGACTTCGCGAAGAACTTCGAGACCCCCGAGCTGGGCCGCTAAGCCCACGCCATTCTTCAGAGGAGACAGCACATGACCGACTCGGACCACGCATTCGAGACCCGGCTGTATATCGACGGCCACTTCGTGTCCGCGAGCGATGGCGCGACGCTGCCCGTCATCAATCCTTCCGATGAACGCTTGATCGCCCATGTTGCGGCAGCCACCGAAAGCGATGTGGACAGGGCGGTGCGCGCGGCGCATGCCGCGTTTCACGGCGCGTGGGGCGCCACGGACGGCCCGACCCGCGCGCGCCTGTTGCATCGCCTGGCTGATCTGGTCGAGCGTGACGCCGACGCGATCGCGCGCCTCGAGAGCATCGACAACGGCAAGGTGTTCGGCATGGCGCGTCATGCCGATGTCGCCAACCTGATCGCGACGCTGCGCTATTTCGCGGGCTACGCCGACAAGCTCGACGGCCGCAGCATTCCGGTACCCGACATGTTCGGCCGTCCGGTGCTGGCCTACACCGTGCGCGATCCGCTTGGCGTGATCGGCGCGATTGCGGCTTATAACGCGCCGACCATGTACATCGGCTGGAAAGCTGCGGCTGCGCTCGCGGCGGGCAACACGGTGGTGCTCAAGCCCGCGGAGGAAGCGCCGCTGTCGACGCTCTACGTCGCACGGTTATTCGATGAAGCGGGCTTCCCGCCCGGCGTGTTCAACGTCGTGCCGGGCGCCGGGCCGGTGGCGGGCATGGCGCTCGCACGCCATCCGCTTGTCGCGAAGCTGAGCTACACGGGTAGCGGCGCGGTCGGGCGCATTCTTGCGACCGAAGCCGCAAAGACGCTTAAACCGCTGACGCTCGAACTGGGCGGCAAGGCCGCGCAGATCGTGTTGCCGGACGCCGATCTGGACGCTGCCGTCGATACGCTCGCGATGGGCTTTCTCGCCAACCAGGGGCAAATCTGCGCGGCGGGCACGCGCATTCTCGTGCACCGCACCCGCGTCGCCGAAGTGGCCGAACGGCTCGGCGCCATCGCGCGCGCCCAGGTGATCGGCGATGCGCTCGACCCGGCCACCACGCTCGGCCCCGTGATCAGCCAGCGCGCGGTCGACCGCATTCTCGGCTTCTGCCGTGCGGGCATCGACGAAGGCGCACAACGCGTCACGGGCGGCAAGCGGATCGAGCGCCCTGGCTTCTTCCTTGAGCCAACCGTCTTTATCGGCAACAACACGATGCGGATCGCGCGCGAGGAAATCTTCGGCCCTGTGGCCTGCGTGATGCCGTTCGACGACGCCAATGAGGCCGTCGCCATCGCCAACGACAGCGACTATGGCCTCTCCGCCGGCATCTTCACGCGCGACTTGAGCGCGGCCCATCTCGTCGCGCGTCGATTGCAGGCGGGCGCGGTGTGGCTCAACGGCTTTGGCCTGATCGAACCGGGTCTGCCGTGGGGCGGCGTCAAGGCAAGCGGATATGGGCGCGAGAACGGCCTCAACGCGCTCGACGACGTCACGCACGAAAAGGTCGTCACGGCCTTGCTTTGAGCGAATGAACCTTATTTATCCCGCAGTTTTCAGGAGTTTTCAGATGCAGACGAAGGTTTCCATTCCCTCGGACGGTATTCAGTTGTCCGGAGTGCTTCACGTCCCGGAAGATGCCAAAGGAGCGCGCCCTGCAATCGTCGTGTCACACGGCTTTGGCGGCAACAAGGACGGCGAAACGCATGTCATCGAGGCGAATCTTTACGCGAGTCTGGGTTACGTGGTGCTGCGTTTCGATTTCCGGGGGTGTGGCGAAAGCGGCGGCCAACCCGGACGCGTCATCTGCCAGGAGGAAGTGGCGGATATGCGCAACGTCATCACGTGGTTGCAGGCGCGCCCCGAAGTGCGCGCCGATCGCATCCTGCTGAGCGGCCAGAGCTTTGGCGCGGCCATCAGCATCTTCACGGGCGGCGTCGATACGCGCGTGTCGGGTGTCGTCTCGATCGGCGGCTGGGGCGATGGTCTGAAGAAGTCGCAGGATCAGCATCCGAGCCCGCAGGCGTGGGCTCGCTTTGAATCGCTGATGGCCGAAGGGCAGCGGCATCGTGAGCAGACCGGCGAGTCGTTGATGGTCAAGCGCTGGGACATCGTGCCGGTGCCCGAGCATCTGCGCAAGAACTTGCCGGAAGGCTCCGTCATGGACTTCACGGCGGACACGATGGCGAGCATCTGCACCTTCCGGCCGAAGGACGTGATCGCGCAGCTCGCGCCGCGTCCGCTGCTGATGCTGCATTCGGCCAACGACAGCGTGACGCCGACCGCGCAGGCAATCGACGTCTTTCAGCATGCGGGCAAGGGCGCCGAACTGATCCTGCTGACCGAAGTGGATCACTTCCCCTTCGCCGACGGCAACGGCCGCCTGCCGCAGATTCTCAAAGGCTGGCTGGCGCGCTATTTCCCGCTTGAAGGTTGATGGCTAACGCAGCGTGCGCCGCTTCAATGCGGCGCGTGCTGTTGGTGGTGTGTCAGGCGATCTGTTCGTCGGCGATGCGGTAGATCGCGGGCGTGGGCGTGAAAAACGCAGCGGGCACGAGGATCTTGCTTTCCTGATGCTGGATCAGCGGCAGGATCTTCTGCACATAGGCGCTCCAGCGCGGATCGCGCTTGAGCAGCGCGCGGCGGCGCATGCGGTCGTTGAGATCCTCGTAGCCCCACATATGGATCACCTGGTTGAGCGTGCCGAGCTCGCTGGTGTAGTAGCCAAGCGGCTTGGGCAGGTATTCGAGCTGCACTGACAAGCCCTCGGACGTGTAGTGCGAGAAGTACGCGGCGGTATTACCCGGATGCAGCGTGTAGGTACGGTGTTCGATGATCATCGTCGTCATGTCGTTCGGAATGTGGCGGGAGCGGTGCACAAGGCACCCGGACCATGCTCCGCGTTTTCAAGCGACATGACGGCGGCTTTTCTGCTGGGTGGAAATGGTTTGTTGTGCGTGCAACGTAATGAATCAATGCAGGCCGGGGAAATGCTGAAGCGCATCGCGAATGCTGGACGCCGTCGCGCGCAACTGGCGCGACAGCAGTTCGACGCGCGAAGCGGACATGCGATTGTCCACCGCTGCCACGCTGATGGCGGCGACGGGATTGTCGAGCGTGTCGAGGATCGGCACGCCGACCGCGGTGGTCCCGAGCGTGACCTGACTGCTGATCAGCGCATAGCCTTGTTTGCGGCAGGTTGCGATCGCGCTGCGCAGGGCGCGCTCCTGCAGCGATTTTTGCGTCGGATAGCGCTGCGTGATGTGCGCCACGGTGTGCTCGCGCTCTTCGTCGGCAATGGCCGAGAGGATCGCAAGGCCTCCCGCGCCGAGTCCGAGTGGGCGGCGGCTGCCTACTTCGAGCGTGACCACGCGGATCGGCGAGGGGCCTTCGTAACGATCCGCACAGACCGATTCGTAGCCACTGCGCACGGTGAGGTAGACCGTATCGCCGATTTCTTCGGCCAGCCGCGTGAGGATCGCGCGGCAGGGCTCGCGCAGGTCGTAGATCTGCGAGGCCGCAAGACCGAGTTCGAAGCTCAGCGGTCCCAGCAGGTAGCGCTTGTTCGATTCGCGCTGCACGACCATGCGCTCGGCGATCAGCCGGCGCAGCAGTCGATGCACGGTGGAATGCGGCAGTTTGGCGGCATCCGAGATTTGTGTGAGGGCCAGGCCGAAGCGGCCTGCCGTGGCGAGCAGGCGCAGCATTTCCATCGTGCGTTCGATGGTGCCGGCGTCCGATGTCTCCGTATTTGCTTTGGATGTCATGTTCACTGATTGGAAAACGAGGTTTGAGCTTGCCGGTGCAAGCGTAAATTTCACCTGCATGAAGTGTAATCAATCTTTCCGATAGGTGGAAACAAGAGATGAAGCTGGCATCACTCAAGAATGGCAAGCGCGATGGCGCGCTGATCCTCGTGTCGCGCGACCTGACGCGCGCAGTCGCTGCGGACGATATCGCCGCGACCTTGCAACAGGCGATCGAACGCTGGGCCGAGGTCGAGCCGCAATTGCAGGCGCGATACGCAGCGCTCAACGCGGGCACCGCGGCTGGCGCGTTCGCGTTCGATCAGACCGCTGTGGCTTCGCCGCTGCCGCGCGCGTATCAATGGCTCGACGGTAGCGCGTATCTGAGCCACGTCGAGCTGGTGCGCAAGGCGCGCGGCGTGGAGATGGCGCCGTCGTTTCTTGAAGATCCGCTGATGTACCAAGGTAGTTCGGACTACTTCACGGGCCCGCACGATCCGGTCTTTATCGCAAGCGAGGATTGGGGCGCGGACCTCGAAGCCGAGATCGCCGTGATCACCGACGACGTGCCGATGGAAGCCACGCCGGAAGAAGCGAAATCGCATATCAAGCTGCTGATGCTGCTCAACGATATTTCGCTGCGCCACATCATCCCGCCGGAACTCAACAAAGGTTTTGGCTTCGTGAACGGCAAGGGCGTGACGGCGTTTTCGCCGGTCGCCGTGACGCCTGACGAACTGGGCGACGCGTGGGACGGCAGCAAGATCAGCTTGCCGCTCACGGTCCACGTGAACGACGCAAAGCTCGGCGCGCCGCTCGCGGGCGTCGACATGTATTTCGACTTCCCGCGCCTGATTGCGCACGCGGCGAAGACGCGTCCGCTGGGCGCGGGCACGGTGCTGGGCTCCGGCACGGTGTCGAACCACGATCGCAGCAACGGCTTCTGCTGCATTTCCGAAAAGCGGGCCCTTGAAACGGTCGAACACGGCAAGCCGCGCACGCCGTTCTTCCATTTTGGCGACCGCGTGCGCGTCGAGATGTTCGATGCGCAGGATGCCTCGATCTTCGGTTCGATCGACAACGAAATTCGCAAGTACGCCAAGTAATACACCAGCCCGGTCAAGAGCCGGGTTGCACCATCACGTGAGACGCCAATGAGCAGTGTGCTGACATCGACGCCGGGCCAGGCCTATATGAGCGGCTTCGGCAACCAGTTCGCCACCGAGGCCGTGCCGGGCACCTTGCCCGAAGGCCGCAATTCGCCGCAGCGTGCCCCGCACGGTCTGTATGCGGAGTTGCTGTCGGGCGCGGCCTTTACCGCGCCACGCGCGGAAAATCGCCGCACCTGGACTTATCGCGAACTGCCTTCGGCGGCGCACGGCGCGTATCGGCAACTGGCGCTCACGAACTGGGAGTCGGCGCCCTTCACGGAAGTCGATACGCCCGCTAACCGCTTTCGCTGGAACCCGTGGCCCGCGCCTGCTGCGGGCACCGATTTTATCGACGGCATCGTGACGATAGGCGGCAACGGCAGCACGGACGCGCAGACGGGTATCGCGACGCACGTCTACCGCGCGAATCGTTCGATGACGCATCGCTACCTGCTTAATACGGATGGCGAAATGTTGATCGTGCCTCAGGTTGGCGCGCTCACGGTTCGCACCGAACTAGGCGTGCTCGATGTCGCGCCGGGCGAGATCGTGGTGATTCCGCGCGGCGTGCATTTCCGCGTCGATCTGATCGATGAGCGAGATGCGTGTGGTTATATCGCGGAGAACTATGGCGCGCCGTTTCGCCTGCCCGAACTCGGGCCGATCGGCTCGAACGGGCTTGCCAACCCGCGCGACTTCCTCACGCCTGTCGCGGCCTATGAGTCCGGCCCGCGTGATGTGAGTGTGGTGCGCAAGTTTCTGGGCAAGTTCTGGGAAGTGCAGCAGCGCTATTCGCCGCTCAATGTGGTGGCCTGGCACGGCAATCTCGCGCCGTACAAGTACGACCTCGCGCGCTTCATGGCGATTGGCACGATCTCGTTCGATCACCCCGATCCGTCGATCTATACGGTGCTGACCGCGCCTTCCACGGTGCATGGCACCGCGAATTGCGACTTCGTGATCTTCCCGCCACGCTGGCTTGTCGCTGAGGACACATTCAGGCCGCCCTGGTTTCATCGCAACGTGATGAGCGAATTGATGGGGCTCGTGCGCGGCGTCTACGACGCCAAGGCCGAAGGCTTTGTGCCGGGCGGGGTGAGCCTGCACAACTGCATGATGCCGCACGGCCCCGATGCCGCGACTTTCGACAAGGCCAGTGCGGCCGATCTGCAACCGCACAAGGTCGATAACACGCTGGCCTTCATGTTCGAAAGCTGTCATGTCTTCAGGCTCACGCGCCGTGCGCTGGAAGCGGCGAACCGGCAGCCCGACTACGACGCGGTGTGGGACGGTTTTCGCGCGGCGAGCCTCTAGATGAACCGCAGGATTCCGAACAGTTTGAATCCATCGTAAGCAACCGCAACAGAGCGAAGAAAAATCATGGAGACATACGACGCGATCATCGCCGGCTACGGCCCGACTGGCGCGACGCTGGCCAATCTGCTCGGCACTTATGGCCTGCGCGTGGCCGTGGTCGAGCGCGAAACCGCCGTCTACGACAAGCCACGCGCCATCACGGCCGATCACGAAGCGCTGCGCGCCTTCCAGTTCGCAGGCCTCGCGGAGCGGCTCTCCGAGGGCACTTGCCCGCATCCTGGTACGGACTTCGTGGGTGTCGAGGGCGAGGTGATCAAGCGCTTTTACCCGATGCCGGCACCGGGACCGCTGGGCTGGGAGCCGACCTTCATGTTCCATCAGCCGACGCTGGAGACGCGTCTGCGCGAGGGTGTCGCGCGCTTCGGCAAGATCGACGTGCTGCTCGGCCATAGCGTGACGGATCTTCAGCAGGATGCCGAGGGCGTGGAGATTGACGTTACGTCGGCGGACGGTGCGCGTACCTCGCTGAGCGGGCGTTACCTGCTGGCCTGCGACGGCGCGCGCAGCGTCGTGCGCAGCCGCATCGACGCCCCGCTGTTCGATCTGGCGTTCGACGAATGGTGGGTCGTGGTCGATGCCGATTTGCATACCGATGTCGAATTGCCCGAGCGTTGCGTGCAGTACTGCCGCCCATCGCGTCCCGGCACCTACATCGTCGGGCCGGATCGTCTGCGGCGCTGGGAAATCAAGGTGATGCCCGGCGAAACGCCCGAGTCTTTCAACGATCCCGCGCACGTGAAGGCGGTGCTCTCGACCTTTGTGGATACCTCGGGCATCGAGGTGCAGCGTGTGGCGATCTATCGCTTTCACGCCGTGGTGGCTGAAAAGTGGCGCGAGGGTCGTGTGTTCCTGCTCGGCGACGCGGCGCACCAGATGCCGCCGTTTCTCGGGCAGGGCATGTGCGCCGGCATTCGCGACGCGTGGAATCTCGCGTGGAAGCTCGACAAGGTCATCAAGGGGCACGCCGACGATTCGCTGCTCGATAGCTATGGGCTGGAGCGCCGCCCGCATGTGCAGACCGTGGTCGAGCACGCCAAGTCTTTCGGCCTGATCATCGGCGAACTGGACGAGACGGCCGCGCGTGAACGCGATCGCCAGCTTGGCGCCGAACTCGCGGCGGGCACCGCGCCGACGATACGCCAGTCCTTCATTCCGGGCCTCGCGGCGGGATTGCTCGCGCTCGACGCCGCAGGCAAGCCTACGGCAGGCGCAGGAAAGTTGTTCCCGCAACCTTGGGTGAGCGGCACACGACTCTCACGCACGCGGCTGGACGATCTCGTTCGGGGCGACTTTTACGTGGTGGCTGTCGATGCCTCGCTGGCTCAAGACGCGGTGCTTCGTCTTGCCGGTTCGGCACGCCTTGCAGGCGCGAAAACGGTGTGTTTTGCACAAGACGCTCCATCGGCAGCAATCGCCGCCGTGGAAGAAATCGACCTCGTGCATCGCTGGCTTGCCGAGCACGGCGGCCGGATCGCACTGGTTCGCCCAGACGGCTTTGCCTATGGCGTAGCGCAGACGGCCGAGGCGTTCGGCGCGCTGGTCGATGACCTCGATGCCGAGCTGCTTGGTCGGAACACAACACGCACGGAAACCGGCAGCGCATGCACGGTTTGAGCGAACGATAAATGCAGCGGAGCAGGGGAAAGCCGCATTTAAAGCAGTAAAAACAAAACAATCACGGAGACACCATGGAGACGAATCAACACGCGAAGTCGCGTGTGCGCAAGCTGTGCCGAGCCGTTGCCCTTGCCTGCGCGATGCTGCCATTTGCATCGCAGGCATCGACATATCAACCGGCCGGCATCGATCTGGGCGCGACGACGTTCAACGACGCCTTCGGCAGCGTCGAGCCGGGTTGGACCACGATCCAGTTGCTGCAATACGAAAACAATAACCACTTCTACACGAACACCGGCTCGCAGAGTCCGGCTTTCAAGAATGCGGAACTTCACGCGTTCGTGTGGCTGCCCCAACTCATCTACACTTCACCGCTGCATTTCCTGGGCGGCGCGCTGGGTCTCACGGCGCTGTTGCCCGTGACCTCGCTGAATTCGCATTCGGATGAAATCAATCCGTACGCGCCGACGCTCACCGCGCGCTCCGGTTTTGGCGACATCACGTTCGGCCCGTTCCTCCAGTTCGCACCGATTATCAGCGGCGGGCGTCCCGTGTTCGTGCAGCGATTCGAGTTCGACGTGATCGCGCCAACCGGCGCCTACGATCCGAACAAACTGGTCAACCCGGGTTCGGGTTTCTGGTCGCTCAATCCGTACTGGTCGGCGACCTTCCTGCCGACAGCGAAGACCGAAGTCTCGGTGCGCCTGCACTACCTGTACAACCTGCGCAACGATAACCCCGGCATCAACAATCCGTTCCAGGTGCCCGATATCGCGAACTTCCAGGCCGGCCAGGCGGTGTGGGCCAACTTCGCCGCTTCGTACAAGGTGCTGCCGAACGTGGAGGTGGGCATCAACGGCTTCTACTTCCGCCAGATCACCGACGACCGCGTGAACGGCCAGAGCCAGAGCGCGGCCCGCACGACGAATCTCTCGCTCGGCCCCGGTGCCGAATGGGCCATTGACCGCAGCAACTTCGTGTTCGCGAACCTCTATCTGCCGGTCGTCGAACGCAATACGTATTCAGGCGTTCACGTGAACCTGCGCTGGATCCACGCGTTCTGAATGGTTGATCGACAAGGAGACAAACATGGCAATTCGACAGTCGGCGATATTCCGTATCGCCATCATCTATAGCCTCGGCGTGCTGGCAGCGATGACGGTTGGCGGCGCGATTCCCGAACTCGACGCGATCGCACGCGAGTTCCATCCACGCGACCCGTCGCTGCTTGGACTCGTGATGTCGTTGCCATCGGTGATGGTGGCCGTGGGCGCGCTCGTCGCGGGATATTTCGTTGACCGCTTTGGCGACAAACAGGTCTTGTTTCTCGGCGCAATCGCGATGGTGGTGGGCGACGTGATCGTCTGCGCCGCGCCGACGATGTCCACGCTGCTGGTGGGACGCGGCGTATGCGGCATCGGCTACGTGCTGATGGCTGTGTCTGCGATCACGTTGCTGATTCGCGTCGTGGATGCGCGCCGCCGCAATATGGCGATTGCGATCTGGTCGACCTTCGTGCCAGTGAGCATGATCATTCCGTTCATGCTGGCTGGCGTGGTAGCGAAGGCCGGAAGCTGGCGCTACGCGTTCGGCGGCCACGCGGTGATCACGATTGTCTTTGCGCTCGTGCTGCTCGCGAGCATCCCGGCACGCAGCAAGGAATCGCGCCAACTGTCGCGCACCACCGGCGTGCTCGCCGTGCTGCGTTCGCCGTGGCCGTATCTACTTGGGATCTCGATCGGTGGCGACGCGTTCCTGCATGTGGGCATCATCGCCTCGCTTGCACCGTATCTGCATACGCGTTACGGCATTGACCCGATGACAGTGAACCTGTGGAATATCGGCGCAATGATCGTCAATGCGCTGGGCTCGCTGCTGTTCGGCAAACTGCTCGACTGGGGCGCGCCGCCCGTCAAGACCGGCATTATCGCGATCCTCGTGACCGGCGTGCCCGCGCTCGTGATGTTTGCCGCGCCCATTGGCGCACCGGCCTCGATTGCGCTGTCCTGGCTCCTGCTGTTCGCGAGCGGTGTGCTGACCGGCATGTGGGCCTATACGCCGAGCGTGTCGCCGTCGCCGGAAAGCATCGGTGCGACGAGCGGCATCGTGACCCAGATTACGCTGCTTGGCGTGCTGCTGAGCGGCCCGATTTTCTTCGCGGCGGAAGCGGCGCCCACACCGCTGCCGATCGTCATCACGATCCTCGCTGGCGTGATTGCCTGCTCGGTGCGTCTGCCGATACTGGCGCGCGGCACGCAGCCGGTCTGGGCGCGCGACCAGGTCGATGCTAACGTGGTGGCCGCGCACGGTTGAAGATTGGCTGGTTCGACATTGAAACGAAAGCGGGTCCCGATGAGTGACCCGCAGTGAGACTAAGAGAGGTGCATGGTGGACATTGCAATCATTGGCGGTGGTATTGGTGGTCTGACGTTGGCTCTGCGGCTGCATCAGCAAGGCTTCAAACCGCGCGTGTACGAAGCGACGGCGGAACTGCGACCGCTGGGCGTGGGGGTCGTGAGCCAGCCGTACGGCACGCGCGAGATGACCGAACTGGGCTTGCTCGACGAACTCAATGCCGTCTCGGTGGACGCGGTCGAGTCGATTTACTACAACCAGTACGGCCAGGAAATCTACGGCGAGCGATGCGGGACGCAGATGGGCTATCCGCACGCCCAGCGCTTCGTGCATCGCGGGATCTGGCAGATGATGCTGTATCGGGCCGTGGTCGAGCGGCTGGGTAAGGATGCCGTGGTGCTTGGCGCGCGATGTGCGGGTTTTACGGAAGATGAAAATGGCGTGACGATTCGCTTTACCGCGCATCCGAACGCGACGGAACCGGTGCCCGCCGAAGTGCGTGCGGATGTCATGATCGCTTCGGACGGCATTAATTCAGCGGTGCGTGCGCAGCTTTATCCGCAGCAATCGGAGCCGCATTATTCGGGTATTACGCTTTGGCGCGGCGTTACCTTGATGAAGCCGTTCAAAACGGGTGGTGCGATTTTGCATATCGGCGCGCCTAGTCAGGGCAGCCTGATTGTTTATCCGATCGTCGATAACTACGAAGGTACCGGCCTGACGCTTGTCAACTGGATCGTCGAGCAGAACGATCGCGCGCAGAGTATCGAGGACTGGAACCAGAAGGGCGATATTGCCGAGATCGCGCATATGTTCGATGCCTGCGAGCTCGATTTTATTGATGTGGGGGAGATGCTGCGCAAGGCCAAAGAGGTCTATCTGTTCCCGCTGATCGATCATGATCCTCTTGAGCAGTGGTCGTTTGGGCGCGTCACGCTGATGGGCGATGCGGCTCATGCCATGTATCCGCGGGGCGGCAATGGGGCGTGTCAGGCGCTTGTCGATGCGCGTGTTATCGCTGAGCAGCTTGCTACTGTTGATGATCCTGCTGAAGCTTTTCGTCGCTATGAGGCCGAGCGGCGTCCAGTCGCTAATCGCATCGTGATGGCGAATCGTGGCGATGGGCCGGAAGTCGTGCGGCGTATTGTCGAGCAGCGCACTGGTGGGGCTCGGTTCGATGATATCGAAAAGGTGTTGCCGTTTGCTGAGGCCGATTCCATCTTTAAGGAGTATCACCGGTTGGCCGGGATGAAGCGGCCTAATGAAAATCCTGGTGAGGCTAGTGGGTTTCGGTCGGTGTTTTTTCAGAATAGTTGATTCGCTGGTGGTGTAATTTGAATTTTTAGTTGGGAAAGGCCGTTATGGTGCGATTTTTGTACCGTAGTGGCCTTTTTTGTTTTAAACACCGTTTGGGGTTCCTTGCGGG